>CADAZU010000084.1 GCA_902792535.1 uncultured Bacteroidales bacterium | reverse complement strand
CATCATCGGTGGTGACGACTCGAACACCAATGCGTGCGTGCTCGCTGAGTACTACCTCCAGAAACAATGCGGCATCCAGGTTATCGGTTGCCCGAAGACCATCGACGGCGACCTCAAGAATGAGATGATCGAGACGTCGTTTGGCTTCGACACCGCTTGTAAGACCTATGCCGAGTTGATCGGTAACATCCAGCGCGACGCTAACTCCGCAAAGAAATACTGGCACTTCATCCGTCTCATGGGTCGTAGCGCAAGTCATATCGCGCTGGAGTGCGCACTCGAGGCTCAGCCCAATATCTGCTTGATCTCCGAGGAGGTAGAGGCTAAGAAGATGACGCTCAATGACATCGTAGAGGATATCGTAAAGGTTATCGTAGCTCGCGCCAACGCAGGTCTTAACTTCGGTACCATCCTTATTCCGGAAGGCCTCATCGAGTTTATCCCGGCGATGCGCGTGCTGATTCAGGAGTTGAACGACATGCTGGCTGCGAACGAAGAGTTCACGAGCCTCGACGGCGATGATGCAAAACGCGAATACGTGAAGTCCAAACTCAGTCCGGCTTCCTGCGAGTTGTTCCGTTCGCTGCCGAAGGGCATCGCGAAACAGCTTACGCTCGACCGTGACCCGCACGGAAATGTGATGGTATCCCAGATCGAGACCGAGAAACTGCTCATTGAGATGGTAGGCAAACGTCTGGCACAACTCAAAGCGAATGGCGAGTACAAAGGTAAGTTCTCCGCCCTCAATCACTTCTTTGGTTATGAAGGACGCTGCGCGATGCCGTCGAACTTCGATGCCGACTACTGCTACTCGATTGGTGTCAACGCAACTCACCTCATCGCAGCCGGTAAGACGGGTTATATGTCGCTCGTGCGCAACCTCACCAAACCTGCATCGGCATGGCTCGCAGGCGGTGTGCCTATCACGATGATGATGAATATGGAGAAGCGTAACGGAAAGATGAAACCCGTTATCCAGAAGGCCCTCGTGGACCTCAACGGCGCGCCGTTTAAGTATCTCCAATCGCACCGTGCAGAGTGGGCTGACGCGAATACCAGTTATATCTATCCGGGTCCGATTCAGTACTACGGCCTGCTCGAGCGCGGCAAGTAATCCTTGCTCTATGCATCAGCTTTTCCCTATCCGCCCAAGTGACGGATAGGGAATTGTTCGATGCGTACCAACGGGAAGATATGACCGTATGGAAAGCGTACTTGGACACCCTCTCATCCTTTCACCTTTCACCTTTCACCTTACTCTACGAGTACGGTTACTGCGGTTACGTACTCGAGTACGACAAACCGCATGCAACTCCTTATATATCGCGTTTCCGCGCACACGTACAGGCGCAGCGCGAGAACCTGCCGCCCGGACATTATGAGATGTATATGTCGGCGGTGTATGTATATGAATTACGGTCGAAGATATCGATTCATCCGCTCAAAGCCATGAGTCTGGCAAAGGAGGCTACGAAACTTGCGCCGAACGATCCGTTGGTACTCAGTTATTACGGCACGTGTTTGTTCTATGCCCCGAAGCCCTTCGGGTCAAAGAAAGAAGCATTGGAGTGGTTTGAACGTGCTGAACAATACTTCCGTGCGCCCCAATGGAAAGACTGTTGGGTTCGCGCAGCCAATACGATGTATATTGACCAATGCAAAGAAAAACTCAAATGAAACGAATCCTATTGGCACTCCTGTGTGCCGTTTGTATGAGCTCAATGGAAGCAAAGACAATCGTGGCGTATTTCTCCGCCACAGGTACCACCAAAGCCGCCGCAGAAAAGCTGGCGAAGCAGCACGATTGGCGCAACGACAAGTCCCGTTCGTCTATAGAGATGAGCGACCCCGAGGAACGTCCGACCATCAAGCGTTGTACGGATGTCACGCCGTATGACACAGTCTATGTCGGTTTCCCAATCTGGTGGGGTATCTGTCCGCGAATCATCAACTCGTGGCTCGACAACAACCTGCCGCAACTGGAAGGCAAAACGATGATTCCTTTTGCCACTAGCGGAAGTAGCGGTATCGGCGAGGCGGAAGCGTATTTGAAGAAAACCTATCCGACGCTCAAGTGGCAAAAAGGGTTGCTGATGAACAAGCGATAATAAATTAGTATGAAACGAGATTATTCCAAATGGTGTAGTGTGGCACTCATTGCCGCTATATACACTCTCGCAGGCGTAGCCGGATGGCTACTGTTTGAGGCGTTAGCCGCTTACCCGCTAACCGCTAATCCTCTCCTCCGCTTATTCTTGGCAGACGTGCTGGCGACGATTGTCGTATGGGCATTCGGTTTGCTCTATGAGAACGTGTCCGTCTATGACCCGTATTGGAGCGTCTTTCCGCCGATTGCTTTTCTGCTGTGGGCTTTTCATACCGGCGTATGGTCTATTCCGGTCATCCTGCTGCTTGTCGCTTCGTGGTATTGGGGCTGGCGTCTCACACGCAATTGGGCTATCACATTCAAAGGTATCGGTCATGAGGATTGGCGTTATACCAAGTACCGTGACCGTCATCCGTTGGTGTTCCACGTCATCAACCTCTTCGGTCTGAACATGATGCCGACGTTGGTGGTCTTTGCCGCCATGCTACCCGGATTAAAGCTAATGGCTAATAGCCAACAGCTAACGGCAACACAAACAATCATTTGTGTCTTCGGCTGCATCGTCTGCTTGGCATCTGCTACAATCCAACTGATTGCGGACAAGCAGAGCCATGATTTCCGTGCCGCCCATCCCGGTCAAGTATGTAACGTAGGTCTATGGAAACACGGTCGCCATCCGAACTATTTCGGCGAGATTCAGTTCTGGTGGGGCATCTGGATCATGTACGCGTCGTTGAACGGCATCGACATGTTTATCGGCGGCGCGATAGCCATGACCGCACTC
>CADAZU010000083.1:1038-2466 GCA_902792535.1 uncultured Bacteroidales bacterium | reverse complement strand
CGCCTTCACGCTGCGCAGCGGTCTCAAGACCGTCAAGCAGTTTCTTGACAATGCCAGACTGCTCCTGATCGCTGCTAGAGATCATGCCGATAATCTTGTGGAAGAAAGCCGGATCCTGGAAGGCCTGCGCAAGCCACGCAAGGATGGTATAGAGCATATCCGCCTTATCGGTGGTGAACTGGATTCGTTTGTAATTTGAAAGAATCCCAGATTTATATGCCTTTGTTGATGCGTTTTTATTGCACTCCGCAGTATACAATACATTACCGACACTGATGGCGGGAAGTTCAACTCCATCAAGTGCTTCAAGCCCTGCCATGGAAATAATGGAAGAAATCAGACCGTTTACATTACTGAGGTCTAAGCCGGCATCCGCCAACTTTTCGTTAATGCTGTTGATCTTCAGCAGATCCGAATACAGATTCTGTGTACAAACATCACCTGCAACGCTTGAAAGAGCAAAGGTAACAAATCCAAGTGCATTAACATCTGCATCGAAATGCAGAGAAACCTTGCTCAAAATCTTATCAATGCTGTTGAAACTGAGGTGATACAGCAGGTTCGGCAGCATTTCAAAGAGCGTAGAGACGGGGCGTTGGGCAAGATCATCGTTGATAAACTTAAGAAGGGGATCAAGAATCGCATTCACAGCAGCATTTGCAGTAGTAATGCTATCCGCTTCGGTCTTCGTTTTTAAATAAGCCGACGGTATACCAATATCCTCAAAAAGAGGAACAATAATCTGTGAATAGCCATAAAGAGCATCCACCCTGATATTTTGAAGATTGGCATTGATCTCAAGACCACCGACAAGGGGAATGTTTGTAGTCGCACCTGCAATACTGTCAATTCCGCTGTGTGTGAAATTCGTGCTCGCCATAACCGCAGGAATCAACGGAGAAAGTGCGTTTAGAATTTGTGTCAGAGCCGTCTTAAACAGATTTGATTTCGCAGTAAACCACGCGTCATAGTCCGGAGACCCATCTGCCTTCTGATAATTGTCAATGGAGATGTTATCGATTCCCCAAGATGCCTGCAAAACCTTATCGACAACCAAACCTGTTTGTGTCCATACTGTCGCCGAACTTAATTTATTTCTTACATCTGAGAAACTGGTAATTTTGCTGCTTAATTGATTCGGATAAAGAGCAACACCCAATTCATTGGCAACAGTACGCAAGTCTTTCTTAAGATGAAGATTGACTTTAATACCTAAAAATCCGGTATCAATAGGCTGTTTTGTAATACCATCCAGCGCCTTGTTCAGTTCCTCAACTGCCATCGGGAAAATGCCGCCGACGAGTTTATTCAGAATCTCATCCGTGAACAGTTTTTCGCCGAGCATTTTTTTGATAAACTGGTTGAGCGGAATGCGAACGCTGTCTTCTCCCTCTCCCTTCATGAGCATGGAAAGCAATTCTACAAAGT
>CADAZU010000083.1:0-917 GCA_902792535.1 uncultured Bacteroidales bacterium | reverse complement strand
GGTGCCGTAGTCGTTTACCTTGCCGTTCGCGATGTTATAAACAGCAGTACCGTCAAACTTTCCGTTGTTGGAGTTGTAATGGTATCTGTGACGGAAGCCTTCCAGACCGCCGTTCTCTACGAACCGATCGTATTTTGTGGAGAAGTCGCCCTTCATTATAATGTAATAGGACGTTTCCCGTGTATTCTCGTCGCCGAAGCGGTAATTTGTGCCATTGACCGTGTGCGTAGCGGCGCTGAGAAGATCGGTCTTATTCTTGTTATGGAGCCATTCGTAAACGAGGTAATAGGTCCCTTCGTCCGCGTTCTTGACGACGTTGGTGTAATATTCCCTTACACGGTCGACAGCGGCGCTCATGACGGAGAAGTTCTCCAGCGTGATTTCCGCCGTACCGGCGCCGGTCACGTCCATAGCGTGGTTAACTCTCGCGATCAGGTTGTTCTGCAGCTGATCGGTCAAAGTCTTGAGGAGCGCCTGAATCCGGTCCGAATAGCCCTCGAACGCGTCGTGATCGTCGCTGCCCGCAAGCAGAGTCTTGTACTGCTCATAAACCGCGGCAAAGCCGGGATTTTCATCGGTGCCGTCGCCGTTGAACTTGGCAAGACCGGCCTCATACTTTGCGATGAGTTCGTTTGCGGACAAACCGACAAGGTCCATCGTGGCAATCGGCTCATAATATGCTTTCCAAGAGGAGAACACGTCTTCCGCGCCGCGGATCTGCAACTCGTTGTCCGCCGCGTTGTAGGCAACGGAAATATAATCCGTGCCCGCGTCAAGCTGCGCGGCAAATCCGTCGCCGAACACGGCGTTCAGCGCCGCATCGGAAACGTCATCCTCCTTGAGAGCCGCAATAACGCCGGCAAGGTCGGCTTTGAGGTTGGTCACGCCGGCGGTGGACACGGTGTAGGTATACACCG
>CADAZU010000082.1 GCA_902792535.1 uncultured Bacteroidales bacterium | reverse complement strand
GTGTGTTCCGCTCTGTCTGCATCAGCTGTGAGCGGTTGTTGGACGGTATATAAGCGCGTATGGCGGCTAAGGCATCCTCTTCGCTCACACCGAAATAGCCTCCTACAGCTATCGCCGCGGAGATATTCTCTGCGTTGTAGCCGCCAACCAGATGCGTTCCTTCCGGCATAGAGCCCGTATGGTATAAGACCGGCTTCGCCTGACAGACCGTTTCACTGACAGACCGTTCCACTGACAGACCGCTTGCCTTGCAAGCTGACAGATACATCTTCTCCAGATAGGGGTTGTCGGCGTTTCGGAAGACGGTACCGTTATGCGCAAGGAGGAAGTCGTACAGTTCGGCTTTGGTGCGCATCACTCCTTCGAACGAGCCGAATCCCTGCAGGTGTGCTTTGCCTACGTTGGTGATCAGTCCGTAGTCCGGTTCGGCTATCTCCACCAGTTCCTTGATATCCCCCGGATGTGAGGCACCCATCTCGACTATCGCCATCTCGTGTGCGCGTGTGATGCTCAGCAAGGTGAGCGGCACGCCGAGCTGGTTGTTGAGGTTGCCTTGGGTATAATAGAGGTTATACCGCGTGCTTAATACGGCGGCGCAGAGTTCCTTAGTCGTCGTCTTGCCGTTGGTTCCGGTGATACCGAGTACAGGCAGTCCCAGTTCTCGTCTCCAAGCGCGGGCGAGGTCCTGGAGCTCTGCGAGGGCGTTCTCGCCGGAGATGATATACTCCGCTCCCGCCTGCCGCGCCTGCTCCACGAAGTCATTGCCGTCGAAATGCTCACCCTTCAGCGCCACGAAGATACATCCGGGTACCACTTTGCGGCTGTCGGTTGTGACATTCAGCGAGTCCTTTCCCCTAAGATAATTTTCGTATTTTCTCATTTTCGCATTGATGCATTTATGCGCATTTTCTAATTTTGGCACAAAATTACAACAAAAATCGGACATATGCAAATAAAAAGAGAAAAATCGCCCCGAAGGACGATTTTCTCAGTCGGAAGATTAGGGTACTAGACGACCAGACGACTAGGCTGCTAGGTTATTTTACTTTTGCGCCTTGGGCGTTGTAGAGGGTGCCATCGGGACGGATGATATAGAGGTTTCCGTCGATGAGCAGCTTGCAACCCCTCTCCGACTCTCCCCGCAAGGGGTTATGTGTGTCAGGGTTTTTGTGCGCCGTAGTTGGCTTTGGCACCGAAGAGGCGGAGGGCTTTGTCGAAGTTATAGCGGTTGCCGTACATCGACACGCGGCGTGTCTCCGAGCCTTGCATGTTCTGTCCTGTAGCGGCGCGGAACTGGTTGGACGCCGAGTTACGGTTGAAACTCTGGCTGGAGGAGATGACCTTCAGGTTCGCTACGCCTGTCAGATAGTCCTGGTCAAACGCATCCAGTGCGGCATCGTTCTCCGCCATGCGCAGGTTGTTTTCTGCCCTCGGAAGGATCTTCTCGTCCACCATATCTTCGATATCGGTACATTGAACGTTTGTCCATTTGCCTCCACCGGCAGACGGCAGTTGCAGGTCTGCGGCATTGATGTAATAATAGTTATCGTAGAGGTTGGTGACACGCTTAGCCTCAATGACGCGGTCCGGGCCCGAAAGGACATGCGTACGTGCTACGGCGGCGTAGTTATTACCGATAAAGAGGTTATGATGCACATCCGCGTTGACGAGCGTCATGAACTCATAGCCGTACCCCATATCCTCCATATATTTGTCGCGACACCAGGAGAAAGCCACGGTGTTGTGGGTGGTGGAAATTGATATGCGATGCTTCGCCGTTCTTGTCGCCTCCGGCGATGCGTACACCGCCGTAACGGTTGGAGATGATGACGTTATTGTAGATCTCCACTTCGCCGCAACGGGTATTGATCTGGATGCCGAAATAGGTGCAGTTAGCGATGAGGCAGTTACGGATGATCACGTTTCCTGCTATCCATCCCATCGACCGGATACCCGGGTGTTCTACTTGGGGCGGGATAGCGTCCACCATACGCCCTGTCTCAAAGGCAGAGGAGGGACATCCGTTGCGCTCGTCAGTCGGGTCATTGGGCATGTAGAAAGCTTCCAGACCCTGGTCGATCATGATACCGTCAATGATGAT
>CADAZU010000081.1:2241-2909 GCA_902792535.1 uncultured Bacteroidales bacterium | reverse complement strand
GATTTGCTCCGAGCGCATAGTCTGATGATGGCTGATCTGGTAGATAATGCAGGGCATTACCGTAAAGGAAGTGTCGGCGTTTTTGATGGCGACAAGTGTATTCATGTTGCACCATCTGCTGACCGAGTTCCCACATTGATGGTGGAGTTGTTTGCATGGGTGAAAGAGACAAAGACACATCCACTAATCAGCAGTTGTGTGTTCCACTACGAGTTTGAGTTTATACATCCGTTTATGGACGGTAATGGTCGCATGGGACGCTACTGGCAGACACTACTGCTGAGCCGATGGAAAGGCCTTTTTGCTTGGCTTCCGGTAGAGACAATAGTAAAAAAGCATCAGCAGGAATATTACCAAGCAATCGCCCAATCGGACGCAAAGGGGGACAGCACAGACTTTATCGTCTTTATGCTCAAGTGCATTTTGCAAACAATTAGTGAGCAGCGAAAAGTGACGGACAATGTCGGTATAAATGTCGGTGTATATGTCGGTATAAACGAGCAACGTGTATTGGATGCCCTGCGTGCAGACGCTTCGCTTTCCGCAGTCAAAATAGGTCGGTTGTTAGGTATTACTACACGACAAGCCGAGCGGCTGCTTGCTTCGTTGCGTGAGAAAAATCTTATCCGCCGCGTCGGAGCAAACAAAAATGGTCATTGGGAGATAAT
>CADAZU010000081.1:0-2227 GCA_902792535.1 uncultured Bacteroidales bacterium | reverse complement strand
GGAGATAATCAAATAATCTCCTGTCCGCATAAAAACATAGAGGAATAGATCGGCAGAAATAAAAAAGTTCATATTTTCCGAACGCGAAGGTGATAGATTTAGGCACTTTTTTGACTTATATATGGAGGGGTATATAAAAACAACTACAAATACGCAATTACCTAAGTGTTCGCAATTCGCGAACGGCGAACACAACGGATAACAGATCAAATACGCAACTCAATGGCAGTATCCGAGTTTTTCTCGGTAACTGATAACAAAAGCAACTACCGAGGAATTTTCGGCAGTTCTAAATAAGTGATTTGGTTATTATTCAGTTTGTGCAAAATTTGCACATACTGCCGAAGATGGCATGTCGGAAATTCCGACACACCACTCAACATGGAGCAATTGAGAAATACCGCGTCATCCAGGACCGCCTGTTTGAATCGGATTTTGACAAGTTTACTCTGCCTACATTGCCTTTTGAAGATAAAGAAGATTAACCATGCCCTGTCCGCATAATATTAACGGCTGCAAACACCTAACTACAAGGCTGAATAAATGGCATCTATAGACACTACGAATATGTGCAGTCATCTGCAGCGGAAGTTGTTCGCGGAGGACGGCGAGTACCGCGCCATCCGGGAGCAGATAGAGAACGACCCGACGCTCACGGCGGTTGTACGTTCGCGGCAGTTGCATATCTACCGCAACGGGAAGAAAATACTGGTCCTTGCCGGTAAGAGTGCCCCGAAGATCATCCAGGACGACCAACTGTGCGAATTGTTAAATGGATAACTTTGTAGCCATAGATTTTGAGACGGCGAACTTCGCGCAGTCAAGCGTCTGTTCGGTCGGGTTGGTCATCGTCAAGGACGGCGAGATAGTGGATAACTACTACTCGCTCATCCGACCGATACCGAACTACTACAATGCCCGCTGTAGCGAAGTGAACGGACTGAGTTTTGACGATACCAATGATGCACCGGATTTCCCCGATGTGTGGGCAGAAGCGCAGCAGAAGATACATGAGTACTTTCCGTATATTGAGGACGGAGAAGTGCCCTTTGTGGCGCACAATAAAGCATTCGACGAGAATTGCCTGAAGGCAGTCTTTCGCGCCTACGAAATTGCTTATCCGGATTATGAGTTTCAATGTACCCTACTCCGCTCACGCAAAGTATGGCCGCAAGGACATCACAACTTGGATATCATTGCCCGCTACTGCGGCTACGAAATGACAAACCACCACCATGCCCTCGCCGATGCCGAGGCATGTGCGGTAATAGCAAAACAGATATTATGACTTTCGAACAGATATATAATCAGATGCAGTGGACCCGCGAGCCGGAGAGGGTGGAGATGAAAGACGGCGTGATTGCCATCACCACCAAACCGCATACCGACCTCTGGCAACGGACCTACTACCACTTCCGCAACGACAATGCTCCCGTTCTGCAGATGAAGACAAGCGAACGGTTCTTCTCGTTTGTTGTCAAGACCGATTTCACGCAGAGCCATCATCGGTTTGACCAGTGCGGCATTGTGATGTACCTGGACAGCGAGAACTGGCTCAAAGCGTCCGTGGAGTACGAGAACGAGCAGTTCCAACATCTCGGTTCGGTGGTGACCAACGGCGGTTACTCGGATTGGGCTACCACCGCTATTCCCGCGGATGTGAAAACAATGTGGTATCGCTTCTCGCGAAGAGAGGATGACTATTGTATCGAATGTTCCACCGATGGCGTGCATTTCAGTCAGATGCGTATATGCCACATGCACGCAGGAGCCGGAGAGATACGTTTCGGTATCTATGCCTGCTCGCCGGAAGACTCATCGTTCACGGCTCTGTTCTCAAACATGAGGATTACCGCTTGTGCGTGGCAAGCCCATGACGGTCAGCAGCCGGATTAAATTTGATATAACTTTTAAAATAAAATGGATAAGTTAAAAGAACTGATATGATTGACCAGATTATTGATTACAACCGCTCATTTGTAGAGCGGAAAGGCTACGAGCCGTTCATTACCGACAAGTACCCCGACAAGAAACTGGCTGTCCTGACCTGCATGGACACGCGTCTTACGGAGTTGCTTCCGGCGGCTCTGGGACTGAAGAATGGCGATGCGAAGATTATCAAGAACGCCGGCGGACTGATTCTCTCGCCATTTGACTCGGCGATGCGCAGTCTGATAGTAGCGATTTACGAACTGGGCGTAGAGGAGATTATGGTAGTGGCGCACTC
>CADAZU010000080.1 GCA_902792535.1 uncultured Bacteroidales bacterium | reverse complement strand
TCATTGGACATTTACTATCAGCACAATCTGCCGAACAAGCAGCACTTGTATTTTGATGTAGTCGGTACATACATCAACACGCACAGCGACCGCCGATTTTTGCAAACGCCGCTTCGGGGCTCGGCTTCTAACGATACAACGAACGTACTTTCGTCCGTGAGAGGAGACAAGTGGTCACTCATTGGCGAAGCTATCTATGAAAAGGAATGGGAAAATATCATGCTGACCGTAGGTGCACGGCATAACCAACAATGGGTGAAAAACCTCTATAAGGGACAAAGGGACGATGTACAAGGTACAAAGGTTTCCATGACGACCGCTGAGACCTACGCGTTTGCCGAAATGCGCCACCGTGTAGATAAATTTTCGTACGTGGTAGGTATCGGAGCCATGCACACCCTCATTAACCAAGCCGGACAGAAACAAAGCACTTGGATTGCACGCCCGCAGCTGACCATGAGTTACGACTTCGGCAAAGGCTGGTTCTGGAAATACAAAGGCTATGTGTCCGGCTATCAACCCTCTTTGTCGCAGTTGTCCGATATTACGCAACAGATTGACAAGTACCAAATGAGGCGAGGCAACCCGAACCTGAGATCTGTCATGTATGTGTCGAATGAGATGGAACTCTCTTGGCAGTCCAAGCATGTCAATCTCAACCTTTGGACAAACTATAGCTACGACCACAAGCCTATTATGGAAGAAACCTTTGAGGAAATTATAGACGGGTCGCCTTATGCCATCCGCATGTATGACAACCAGCGCGGCTATCATAAACTGAATGTCTCGCCGAGTGTGCAAGTTAAACTGCTTGACAACAAACTAATGTTCAATATCACACCATTTGTCAAATACATGGTCAGTCAGGGCAACAACTACAATCACGAGCATGTCAATTACGGTGTGCGTGGCGGCATTTTCTATCTGCTGAAAGGTTGGCGCTTCTTTGCCGATGTGGTTACTGCGCAGCATAACTTATGGGGCGAAACGCTGACCCTCGGCGAATTGACACACGATATAGGTATCAATTATAACTCGGAACATTTTGGTTTTGGTATTATGATGGTTAATCCGTTCTCGCCGCATGGTTCCAGAACCGTCACAAAGGACTTGTCTGCCCTTGCCCCGACTTCCAATACCGCCGTTATGCAGAACTATCGCCAAGTGCTGATGCTCAATTTCAACGTCAATCTGGACTTCGGCACCAAACACCGCGAGGGTTGGCAACGCCTCAACAATGAAGATAAAGAAAATGGTATCTTGAGTGGTACGAAATAAATTTGACTTTTCCTTAGAACAAAAACGTCCTTCGTGGCGTTTTTATTTGCTTATCTCGAAAAATTATTGTATCTTTGGGTGGATTTTGGGGATGTTTATGCGGAAAAACTTGCATATGTCGTAAAAATGTAGTATCTTTGCAAGCGGATTTCATTCATGGCTCCGGAATAGAAATATGCAGATAAAACGATTTAAGGACATAGTGGTGACAAGTGATTTGAATGACCTGCTGCTGGAAAACGGTTCGGCATTCGGTCGGTCGTATATGTGGCAATGCGTTGCCGGCGAGATCACTTTTGAGTATGCCGGAACAACTTACACCATGTATGCGAATGACCTCTTGTTCAGTCCCGCCAACCGTTTGCCGCGGGTCCTCTCGCAGTCGTCGGACTACCGGTGTGTGATCTTTGCGCTGGACGGAAAGAAGGTAGAGGATATCTTGTACGCATGTCTGCGCGATGAAGACGACTGGATTGAGAAACTGCATTTTATCCTGCGGCATCCTATTATCCACCTCTCGCCACGGCAATTAAAACTCATTACCGCATACCGTGGTCTTGTGCCGCTCTATTCGGAGGAGACAGGACGTTACCGCCGGCGCGTAGCCTTCCTGCAAGGTCAGTCTATCATCTACGAATTATTATCGTGGGTGGACGAGGTAATGCGTCCTTCCGGGGATTCTCGTACCATCGTCTCGTCCCGGATGAATCAACTGTACGTGGCCTTTCTGAAACTGCTGGATGAAAACGGTGGTACACAGCGGCAAGTGAGTTGGTATGCTTCGCAGTTGCAGATCTCATCTGCCTATCTCAACCAGATCTGCCGTGCGTGTATCGGCAAGTCGCCACAAGCCATGATACAAGATATCTTGTGCAAAGAAAGCAAACGGCTTTTGCTCTCTACCGACCTGAATGTGAAGCAAATAGCATACCAT
>CADAZU010000079.1 GCA_902792535.1 uncultured Bacteroidales bacterium | reverse complement strand
GCTACGAAAATCGATAAGATTTTTTTCATGGTGAATAAAATTATTAAATTGTTAAACTGTTTTCAAATTGCGAGGCAAAATTACAATAATTCGCGCATATGAGCGTACAAAAACTCACCAAAAGCGTTAAAAAACGCAAAAAATACACATACTTGTCAATTTTTACACCTATTTATGATGGTTGTATAAAAAAAAAGTAGTATCTTTGCAGCCGTAAATGAAAAGACCATGAAACGCTTCATCCTATATATCTTGTGCTGTGCGTGGCCATTCGTGCTATCAGCGGAAGAGTACCGATTGCAGTTTTTTGACGACCGCAACGGCTTGAGTCACTGGCGCACATCGCACGTGGTACAAGACTCGTCGGGTATGGTTTGGATCGCCTCTTGGAATGGTCTGAACCGCTTTGACGGAAACCGTTTCTTCTGTTTCAAGACCAAGGCAGGAGACAGCATCCTGACTCCTTCCGATAAATTCCGACACATCAAACTGAACGAAGAAAACAACCTGTATTGCGTGGTAGAAGACAGTATATTTCTGTTTGACACCCGTACATGCCGGTTCGATACCCTGACTCCGGCACAGCGGGCAGAGGTGAAAGACCGTCTCAGGATTCGTCATAACCCCGACTACCGTCTGCCAACAGACCGCCACCTGCTCATAGGCAATCTGGATCTCCAAACCATCCAATACAAATACCGCGACAAAGCGGGTAACTACTGGCTAATCGACGACCACGGTTTGTACATCGCTTCGCCTGCGCAGACGCGCGCGCAAAGCATTTATAATAAGGAGATCCGCGCGATGCAGCAGCTATCCAATGGGGAAATATGGATTGCGCCCCGGTTGAGTCACCAAGTAGTCATACTGGATAGTTCCCTGCGCGTGCTACGGACAGAGGATTTCGGCGCACCTGTCTATTGCATTCACGAGCAGAAAAACGGTACCATCTGGATGGGTACAAAACCCGGCGGGCTGATAGAAGCACACCCGGCGAACGGGAAAATACAGCATACCAAAATCCATGCGCAGGTTCGGAACGTATATGATGTGCTCGAAGATCCGGATGGCACCATGTGGGTGGCAACGTACGGGTTCGGCATCTGGAAGAAGGGCTACGAGGCAGATTTTGAACCCGTGTCGGGAACAGAAGGAATGTATGTCCGCCGCTTACTCCGAACAGATGACAGTACGCTGCTGGCAGCAACGACCTCCGGTCTGCTGGAGCTGTGCAAGGGGGCTGTCACTTTGCATCAACGCGAAGCAGGAAACACGCGTTCCTTGAGCAGCAATGCCGTCATGTGTCTTGCCATACATAACGAATGGTTATACGTCGGAACCGAAGGCGGTGGTCTGAACCGTATCCGATTAGCAGAAATGCGGCGGGGTAATCTCGCTTTTGAGCATATCACCAAAGCGGACGGACTGGCAAGCGACATCATCTACGAAATGACGCCATGGGACAACCAAACCCTGCTTTTACAGGGAAACAGGTCGCTCTCGATGTTACGGACAGAACCGATAGAGATGGTACAAGAGTTGATTTTCGGCGAAGTGCCGCCGTTGCGTCTGAAGAATGGAGGTTTACTGATTGCCCCACATGACGGTCTGTTATTGCTGGACTCCGCCTGCCTGCAACCGGACAGTATGCCGGTGCGTATCGCTATCAGCGCCGTGCAGATCAGCAACGGAGAGATGAACTATGCCGCCGACACACTTAGGACCATCACCCTTGCTCCGAACGAACGCAGCATAGGGATCTGGTACGCTGCGATGGATTACCGGAATTGCGGAGCGGTTCTCTACCGCACGAGGCTCTTCCGCGAGGGAGAGGAGGAATCGCCATGGAGTACGGCTTCTTCTACGGCAGAGATACAGATTCCCGATCTGGATCCCGGCACTTATTATCTGGATATCTGCTCGACAAATGCATACCAGCAGTGGCAGGCCAACAATCGGCGCTTGATCCTCATTGTGAGTCCCACCTTTCTGGAGAGCACATTAGGGAAAGTTCTCCTTTTGGCACTACTCATCTCCGTTATCATTTCCACTACGATCACCATGCTGCATATCCGCTCGCTTCGCCTCAAACGGCAGGAAGCGCTGGATGCATATCTGGAGATCCAGGAGCGGTTGGCGGTATTACAGGCGGAAACAGCCCCATCGGAAGTCTCCCTGCCCGAAGTGATGGTAACCGGATATTTAAATAAGAACGAGCAGTTCATCCAGACGCTCACCGCTTTTATGGAAACGAACATGGGGAATACCGATATCGGCGTGGAGGAACTGATGACAGCTACGAACATG
>CADAZU010000078.1 GCA_902792535.1 uncultured Bacteroidales bacterium | reverse complement strand
CATGTTCGTAGCTGTCATCAGTTCCTCCACGCCGATATCGGTATTCCCCATGTTCGTTTCCATAAAAGCGGTGAGCGTCTGGATGAACTGCTCGTTCTTGTTGAGATAGCCGGCAACCATCACTTCGGGTACGGGTACCTGATTTGTGTCCGGTTTGTTCTGCAAGGCAGCCAAACGTTCCTGCACATCGAGATAGGCCTCCAAGGCTTCTTTACGTTTCTTCTTGAGGGCACGCATGTGCAATAGAGAGATGATGATAGTAAGCAGCGCCGCAAAAGCTCCGAAAAGCACGAGTGTCTGTCCGAGAGCGCTTTCCATGAAGGTCGGTTGGACGACGATGGTAAGGCGGCGCACGTTGTTTTGCCACTGTTGGTAGGCGTTGGTGGAGCAAATATCCAGGATATATTCTCCTGGGTGCAGGTCGGGCAGTTGTATTTCTGCGACCGACGAAGCGGCGCTCCAAGGAGCCTCCTGAGCATCTACTTTATCGAACCGATAGCGGTATAAGACAGCGCCACAGTTCCTGAAATCCAAAGCGGAGAACCACACGCCGAGACTGCGTTCCTTCGGCGAGAGGACGATTCGGCTCACCGTGTCCACCCCGTACTCCATGGGTCCGTTGCTACGTTGGAGCGCGCTGATAGCTATACGAACAGGTTTGGTCTCGGGTTGCAGATCCGCACGGTTCAGCAGCATCACTCCGTCATGCGGAGCTATCAGGATATGTGCGTTGCCGAGATCGAGGGGCGGTACTTCGCCTAAGATAAGGTGGTTATTGCCCGTATAATTGAAAAAAGCGCTTTCGAAATTGACGATGCCGGGTGTATGCGTGTTGAGCAGGCTTAGGGCATTATTGCCTTGCAGCAGCAGGGTACTGTCGTTCCACGACATGATCTCATAGACAATGTCGCTTGCCAAGCCCTCCTTCGTCGTCAAGTGATCAAAGCTCCATTTACCGGCTTCCATATCGCTCAGCCGAATGCTGTTGAGACCTCCGCCTTCCGTGCCGACAAACAGTTTCCCGGAATGTTCCGCAAGACACATGACGGCATTGCTGCTGAGCGAATGGCTATTCCCTGTTTCGCGTTGATGCAAGGAGATCTGTCCGTTTCTCCATTCCAACAAACCGATCGTGGTAGCGGCGAACAAGGAGCCATCCGTACTTTTCAGCAACCGCCGTATATACATCCCTTCTGTGCCGGGTACTTGCTCAAAAACACCGTCTTTCCCCTGCCATAATCCGAAGCCGTAGGTAGCGATCCACATTCGTCCCTGCTCTTCCGGGAGGATGTCATACACATTGCGCACGTTCGGATATGTCTGCTGCTGCTTGCCATTTATCTCGATGAGTGCCCCGGGTTTGGTACCTAACCACACATGCCCGTCTTCGGTCTCGCGGATACAATAGACAGGCGCACCGAAATCTTCCGTCCGGATCATATGCAGCGTGCTGTCATAGACCGTGACTTGATTCGAATAGCGTCGGGCCGTCCATATCTCACCGTTCGAGCGTTTGGCTATATACCGCACTTCATCTTCCCCTACCCGCTTTCCGTGCGGTACGACAGGCGTAGCGATATACAAACCGTGCACGTCTATCAACCATACATTCTCTGCCGGATCGACATACTTATAGCGGATGTTTTGCAGTCGGGTAAGACCGGTTTGGAAAGTGAGATCCTTACGCCTATAATTGGGGTCATGGTTCGCACGAAGCCGTTCTTGCACCTCTGCTCGTTGTGCTGCTGAGAGCGTGTCGAAAGTACACGCGCGTGTATTAAATAGGAATATACTGTCTTCTACCAAACAATAGAGGTTGTTATCTTTGGTCAACTTGATGTGCCGGAACTTATCCGATGGAGTAGATATATTATCTCCCGGGCGCGTCTTGAATGCTACAAAACGAGTCCCGTCGAAACGGTTCAGACCGTTCCAAGTAGCTACCCACACCATGCCCGTGGAGTCTTGTACCACATGCGACGTGAGCCAATGACTCAATCCATTCCTATCATCAAAAAAACGCAAACGGTACTCCGTAGCGGAAAGTGAAAGATGCAAAGTGAAAAGTGAAAGGATAATAACTAAGCGTCTCATGGTTCTTTTCAATTGAGGGTGCAAAGGTACTAAAAAAAATCTGAATGTGCCAATATTTTTGTGTAAAAATTGATTGATTTGTGTATTTTTTGTTATTTTATACGTCTTTGGTGAGTTTTTGTACGCTCCTATGCGCGAATTATTGTAATTTTGCCTCGCAATTTGAAAACAGTTTAACAATTTAATAATTTTATTCACCATGAAAAAAATCTTATCGATTTTCGTAGC
>CADAZU010000077.1 GCA_902792535.1 uncultured Bacteroidales bacterium | reverse complement strand
AATGAATACTTTTTCATACTGATAAATGATTGGGGTTAATATTATTCGGCTTTCGCGCCTCGTACATCGTACATCTGTCCTTCGTACATCAAATAGAGCTGGCCGTTGCGGAGGAGCTTATAACCCCTCTCCGTCTCTCCCTTCAGGGAAGAGGGACTCTCTATGCCTTCGTTGACGGGGCGGAAGACGGCTTTGAAATGGAAGACATGGATTTCCTCGTAGCCGTGCATCGTTCTCCAGATTTCCAAGTCCTCGGGGGTGAGTGTCGCGGTAGGCTGAGTCAGTTTCTCTATTGTCCGGGTTATTGCGTGAACAGCTTCTATGTCCAGTCCTTGCGCGACCATCTCGTCATCCGTCAGGTCTTTGTATTTATTGTATATATCCAGCCACCATTTCGTCACGAGCAGATCCGTTGCAAATTCCGGGTTCTCCGGATCTATGGCAGCAGGGTCGATCCACATGACGAACTTATATCCGGGATCGGCAACAGCGGTCATGGTGAACTGCACGTCTTGTATCTCCGCGAGGGTGAACTCATACTTGCCGGAGATGGAGGCATAGCCCTTGTCGGGATCGGCGCTGACGCGGACGAGGTAAGGCTCCGCCGCATAGCGTGAGACATAGCCGCCCTTGATCTGTGCGTTCTTGTTGTAGCGGCTCAGATGGCCCGTGATATAGACCTCATCGCCCACCTCTATCGGCATATAGTCTCCGTTGATATTCTTGATGTTTTGGCACTCCCATGCCTGGAAGTAGTATCCCGTACCTTTTTCATCGGCGATATAGACGCTCTGGATGCCGTTTGCCGCGTCAATGGTAACGACGTCATTGGCAAATCCGTGTACGACATAGACCTCTTCGGTCGGCGTGTCGTGGTAGGGCAGACTCAGGCATATCGCCTCCGCTTGGGCAGCGGTGAGCAGCGCGCCGTATTCGGGCAGGTTGAGGTCGGGCACCACTTCGCTGATGGGCTGCACGGTAAAGCCTGCCTTGGTCTCGGCTGTCTCGCCGTACATCTGCAGCGTGGCATCGACAATACGGACATACGAACCGGGAGCGAGGGTATGGTCCACTCCCACGACGCGCCACGCCTCGAAGACGGGTGCGCCACCCGGTTGGTCAGACATCATAAACGACTGGTTTTCATAACTGGAGGTCTTGCAGTAGATATCCACGGTGGATACCACATACCCCTCGATGCAATAACTGCCCGGATCGCTGGCAGCAGCTTTCGCTGCCGCCTGAGACGGGGTGATAACACTCTCGCACGAAGCGTAAGCCTGCATCGCAATAAACATGCAAGCCATCGAAAAAAGAATAGTTAGTTTTTTCATAATCGTATAATTTTATGGGTTGGTTAATTTATATCCTGTACGAGGCGGACGGAGCAGCCGTCATCGCGTACTGAGTTAGCTGGGAAAATGCTTATCTCCGTTGCGGAAGAAAAGAACATCAATTGTTTGGCGTACAGATTAGTAGGAGTGTCGAATCCGGAGGTAGAAGTCCAATAACAGCCCATCGTAGAGACGTGTTTTACTTCTCCGTTCAGCCGGTCACCTGCAGCCGGAAGGAATACCGCACCCTTGGCTTCCATCTCTTGCCATTGCTCAAAGGTGTAGTTATTGGTCTCCAGAACCTCCTTCATCACTATATAATTGCCTGCCACAAAAGTGCCTGCAATGAATACTAACTCGGAGGAGAAAGTCCAGTCATCCGGCAAGAGCACTAATCCAAGCACTCCATTGACTTTCGCCATTCCGAAAAGGAACATCGTGGTACCGCTTTTTTTGCGTTGCATCATATACTCCATTTCATCAATAGTCAATGTACGCCAGCTATGAGCGCTATATACGGTATTGCCATAACGAATCGAATTCACGCCCCAGTCGGTAAAGGAGGTGTAGTCGTGATCATCGACGGAAGCGAAAGTGGGGTTATATCCCGTTCCCCATCCAAAGAGATCAATCCAACCGGAATACGCAGAAGAAATATGGACATTCTCCGCCCCGATATAGTCATATTGATGAGGAGCAAACCGGTATGCAGCGGAAGACGCCCGGTATTGCAGGTTGCCCGGAGCAAAATAGACTTGTTTTGTCTCGCTGACGGAGAAAGGTCTCATGACATACGTACCCTCGGGTTCGGTTTCCTTACCTTCCCGCTTGATATTGATGCGTGCACTCTCGTTTCCAAAGGAAGTGGTGATGATGATGTAGCCGGTATCTTCGCTTTCGCCGGTAGCTGGATTGACAGACACGACTATAGTAGAATACCCATCGCCGGAGGTAGAGGAGAGAGAGAAGAAATTACCGGACGTGGTGGCCGTCCAGGGATAGTTGGACTTGATAGCTACCGGGAAGTGTCCGCCTTCGGCAGGCGCATTGATCGCGATAGGCGCTACGGTCAGATCCGCTGCCGCTTTGCCTTTGCGGGAAACGGCTACCTG
>CADAZU010000076.1 GCA_902792535.1 uncultured Bacteroidales bacterium | reverse complement strand
AGGTCATCTTGAGTACCACCTTATCTCGCATCGCCTCAATGATCGGTGCCAGAAAATGCCGCCCGGAAGGAATCTTCTCGAACAAGATCTGCCGATTAAGATCCCGGCTTTCGCTGACAAGCGTGTTGACGGCAAACGTGTTCAGCATCCACGCACGAACGTCATCGTGCTTCAGGTCGTCTTTGTTCTCAATGTAGTACGCGCTACCTCGCGAGCGATCACAAGCAATAACGATCTGAAACAGATCCTGAATAGCATTTTTCCAGTTATGAAAGGTGCGCTCGGGAATATGGCTTTCGTTGTGATGATTGAGCGTCGTGTTGCGCGCCCATTTGTCATCAATCTCCTGACGAGTGATGTAACCGGCTGAATAAATGGTTTCCGTCAACCAGATATAGGAGCGAAAGAGCAATGCGGTATTGAGTTTGGACATTGTCTGTTACTTCAATTTTGTGGCAAAGATACCGCTTTCTTTGATTTTCATAACCCTCATTGCGTCCCTGAGAATCGTCTCATGGTCGAAGGCGAGTTGGGGTAGAGCGTTCAGCGGCCACCATTGTGCTGCAGCTGCATCGTCGGCAGCAGTGGCTTCCGGCATAGTCGTCATAGCGGTATATGCTGCGGTGATGACGCGTCCGCGCGGATCGCGTTCCACATCGGAATAGATACCCACTAACTGCATGCCGGTCAGCTTGATACCTGTCTCTTCTTCCAGTTCGCGCTCGGCGCAACGAGCCACCGTTTCATCCATATTGAGGAATCCTCCGGGGAAAGCCCAGCAACCTTTGTAAGGCTCGTTGCCGCGCCGAATGAGTAGCACATACACTTCTCCTGCGCGTTCGGCAAAGAGTACTGCGTCTGCCGTCACCGATGGACGCGGGTACTGATAGGCGTATAAGCCGCTTGATGTTTTTGTGTAGTCTGTCATAGTTATTCTGTCTTAACAGTGTGAACGTAGTTGCGTAACCAGTTCGTCGGATATATTATTGCCTAATTGCCGGCATACATCCTGACTCCAGCGTTGCGCCATTGCGATGCGTGCTGCCGGATCGTCAATGCCGTTGCGTATAGCATAGATATATCCGGCATTGAAGTTGTCTCCGGCTCCTACTGTACTGACGGTCTCGATAGGCTTAACAGGATACGTAGCGCAACCTTCCGGCGTATAAACGCGAATGGTACGTGCGCCGTCCGTCAGGATCAGGGTGGAGCAGAACCGCCGTACACGTGCGTAGATAGCATCGGCATCGGTCAGGTTGTACAGATACCCGAAATCTTCCATCGACCCGCGCACGACATTTGCCAGCCGCATGTTCTCCTTGATGTTTGGCATCACATCAGGGATATCTGCGATGTGCGTCTTGCGGAAATTGATGTCATAGTACAGCCACGCTCCTACGTTGTGCGCTTCGCTTAGCATCGAACGAACGGCTGGACGGATAGCGGGATTGATGGCAAAGAACGAACCGAAAAGAACCATATCATCTTCCTGTATATGCGGCAACTCGCCATCCAAAGCCGCAGACGCATGATCCTTGTAGAAGATATACTGCGCATCGTTGTGCTCGTCCAGAAACGCCAGCGTGACATGCGACTTTGTGCCCTTGCGACGGCGAACGAACGCATCGGACACACCGTTCTCGCGCAGAAACTGACAAGTCATGTCACCGATATGGTCATCGCCGACCTCGGTCACCATGGCACACGGAACGCCCGCACGACCGAGCGAAATGATGCTGTTGAACGTCGAGCCGCCGGGAACGGCTTTTTGCGGTCGGTTATCCTTGAACAGAATATCCAAAACCGTCTCACCGATGCCTATTACCCGTTGTCCGAAGGAGTGTTTATTCATTGGGCTGCTATAAGTTGATTGATTTTCACAATTTCTTGATTATTTTGGCGGGATTACCGGCAGCAATGGAGTTCGCGGGAATATCGTGCGTGACGACCGCTCCGGCGCCTATCGTGCAGTTGTCACCGATCGTTACACCGGGCAGAATGGTCACGTTGCCGCCTATCCACACATCATTGCCGATGGTTACAGGTTTAGCCCACTCCTGACGCGTCTTGCGCTCGCGCGGGTCGGTACTGTGGCACGCGCAGTAGATATGCACGCCAGGTCCTAAGAAACAGTCGTCGCCAATCGTCACATACGCCTCGTCCAACACTGTCCATCCGAAGTTTGCAAAGAAACGCTTGCCTACGCGGATATGCTTGCCGTAGTCGCAATAGAATGGCTGGTTGATGAACGTATCTTCATCCGCCTGACCCAATATCTCGCGAATCATCTTGTTTCGTCCCGCAAAATCCGTCGGCAGCAGGTTGTTGTACTGCTGACACAGCACTTTCACGCGGTTGAGATCTGCCAATAACTCTGCGTCACAGGCGTCATACATTTCGCCTGCCAGCATTTTCTCTCGTTCTGTTCTCATTCTTTTGCAAACATATAGCCACTGTACCGGATTTCAATCGTGCGATCCGAATACGTGGAGATAGATATATTTTGTGCCGAACATGCCACTTTGCCGTTCAAGGATGGGATAACAAAATGTACTTTGTCTTGGTTTGTCTGCCGGATAGCAGCAGTGTCAAACAAAAGAATAGCATCCTTATACGGCACGTGCAATACACCGTTCACTATACTGTCTTCCGTTAGTTTGGCAGGTAACTCATTGGAGCTGTTG
>CADAZU010000075.1 GCA_902792535.1 uncultured Bacteroidales bacterium | reverse complement strand
GAGTTGGAGGATTTGTTCGACGTGAGCATAGCCACCAACGAGAAAGGTGAGTTCTATATCGAGCAGTCTTTCAAGGAGAATGAAGAGTTCCGCAAGTGGCTGCTTAACAGCCTTGCTGTTGAGAGCTCGTTGGAGGACTATGCCAACATGCACGGACGGATCATGTACGAAACCATCCCCGGAGGAGTGCAGTACTTGCAAACTGTTGTGGACGCCATGCAACTCTGCTACCGTCTTATCATCCGCTATGGCAGTTTCTCCCATGAACCGCGTGAGTTTATCTTCGCACCGTACGCCATCCGCATCTACAAACAGCGTTGGTATGCAATTGGTGAAAGCTCGGATCATCCGGGCGAGATTCGCACGTACGCTTTTGACCGCTTCATGCAAGTTTCAACCACCAATTCCACCTACGAGATACCGGAAGGCTTCGATGTGAAGAAGTATTTTGCCGATTGTATCGGCATGACCAAGGGCGAAGCCGGAGAGGTGCAAGATATAGTCGTACGCGTCGCTCGCAAAGGCGTTTCGTACTTGCGCACGCTTCCGCTCCACAAGTCGCAGCAGGAAATCAATACTACTCCGGAGTACTCTGATTTCCAGTTCCATCTTGCACCGAACTTTGAATTTATGCAAGAGATTTTAGGACGTGGCGACGAAGCCGAAGTGCTTTCGCCGCAACCTCTCCGCGACAGATTCGCTGGCATTATTGCCAATCTACACGCTAAATATACCAAATAATATGATACGCTTAAATTGCTTTTTTCAGGCCACCGATGGTGACCAGTACAAGGACGCTCTGCGTGCTGCAGTAGCTCTGACTGAGAAATCCCGCAATCATGCCGGGTGCATCGCTTATGATGTATTCCAGAGCGCGACCCGCTCGGACGTTTTCATGTTCTGTGAGACATGGAAAGATGATGCTTCGCTCAAAGCACACTCCGAAACACCAGAGTTCAAGAAATACGTAGCCGAGATAGAGGCTTGCGGACAAATGAAGTTGGAACGATTTGAATTTTGAAACTGGAGGAAGCGATAACTTCCATTACGCCGGATTGAATGCGGCCAAAAACATAAATGAAACAAATGAAAAGAACCATCTATTACATATTAGCCCTTGCCCTCTGCGCGTGCAAGCCTTCCATTCCTTTCCAAACAGCCGTTAATAAGGCTGATTCGTGCTATATGGCGCAGGATTATGAACAGGCTAACAATTATTACAAACAAGCTTTCAATGCCTCTGATGCAGCGCCTCAAAACTACCACTATTCCAATGCAGCCGCTATCGCAGCCATGGCAGGTGATGAGCAAACGGCATTCATGCGCCTCAACCAATTGATTAGCAACGACAAAGAGTGGTACACTTCTAACTTTGCGGAGAATCCGGACTTTCTGCCATTACATCAATACCCCGAATGGCAAGTGCTGAAGGACACAGTGGAACAAAGGCAACAGCGCATAGAGAAAGATTACAACCATGAATTGATTGCGCGCCTGCAAAACATCTTCTTGCGCGACCAAGAACCGAGACACGCGTTCTTGTTCGCTTGTCAAACGGCACCGGATAATCAAGCCCTACGTGATTCACTCATCCACGCTATGCAACAAGCAGACGAGGTCAATCTGCAAGAAATCCAGGACATCTTTGACACGTACGGTTTTCCGTCTAAAACAGTAGTAGGCTCGGCAAACTCTGTTATATGGCTTGTAGTCCAGCATAGCGATCTCGATACGCAAAAAGAGTTCTATCCATTCTTGCGCAAAGCGGCAGAACAAGGCGAACTGAGAATGGAGGATATGGCTTTGCTGGAAGATCGTATCGCCCTGTTTGAAGGCAAGCCGCAGCGGTACGGATCGCAGATTGTAGAAGATTCAACAGGAGAGCGAGTGATCTACACTTTGCTCAATACTGATAGTGTGAATATCTGGCGTAGCGCAGCAGGTATGCCTCCGTTGGAAGAATATGCAAAACAGATGAACGCTAAATGGAATAAGTGATGAAAAGAACCATATTTTACATATTAGCCTTTGCCCTTTGCTCCTGCGCGGTGCAGCGGACAACCACAAGCGAGGAATTTGCAAAAGACGTGCAGAACGACATCCCGTTCAAGGTAAGCGGACTGAAGGCGGTAAGCGGTCACGACAACACTTATTCCTTCCGCAGCGACGAATATATCAGCCTGCTGCCGGACTACGAGGTGGACAGCGAAGGAGCCTGCATGATCTACCAGACTACGTTTGCCCCGACCCACTACACACAGCCGTCCAATATCATCTGGCGCAACATCGTCATCAACCGCAAAGCGAAGCGTGTCCTCTGTATCGACCGCCTCATCCAAAACGGCAGGACTTTCGGCTATGTCTATGTGCTGCAATCGGAAACGGCGCGTTACGGCGACTCCGGCACCTTCCATTGGGATGTGAGCAACCCCAAACTGCTGCTCAACGTGAGCGACGCCATCGAAGGCATGAGCGAACTGTCAGTAACGACCCTTAACACTTTAACAAAATAATAAAAACGACTCAAACATGCTGAATATATGGAGATCAACAATCTGTTAGAGTTTTCTGACCGCAAGCAACTGCACGCGGGGTTACAAGCGAATCATGCTACGGAAAAGGAATTAAGGAATTTGATTAAGTGACAAACATTATAGAATTATGATAGTTACCACTACACCCACCATTGAGGGGCACACCATTAAGGAGTACAAAGGCGTTGTTTCCGGAGAGGTTATCTTCGGCATGAATTTCCTGAAGGACTTTGGCGCGTCGCTTCGTGATTTCTTCGGAGGACGTACCGACAGTTACGAAAAGGCTATGCTTGAAGGACGCGAGACTGCGCAGAAAGAAATGCGCGAGCGCGCCGAG
>CADAZU010000074.1 GCA_902792535.1 uncultured Bacteroidales bacterium | reverse complement strand
TGAACTGCATCGCGTCATTCCTGATATCAGCACGCGCGTATTAAGTAGTACGTTGCGCGCGCTCGAAGCGGATGACCTCATCGTCCGCAAAGTTTATCCAGAGATTCCTCCTCGTGTGGAGTACAGTCTCACACCGATGGGCAAGGAACTGGTACCCATCGTGCAAGAATTGACAGCGTGGGCATCCAAGAACTTGCCGACGATCATGAAGCATCGTCAGCAGTTCGAGGAATAAGCTAATCCCGCGTTAGGGATTGGATGGGCTACGGTATTGCAGAGCAATGCGGAACTTGTGAACCCCTGCAAAGCCCAACCTCGTCGAAACGTACATGCAAGGCCGAAAGAGCACGCTCTTTGAATTTGCTGTGGTTTCTCCTCTCCCCACAAATTGACAATTTGCGGGGGCCCCAAGGTATTAGAGGGAAACTTCGTTTAGAGGGAACGCCCAAATAGAGACAGTCGAAATATAAACTACGATGCTCGTCATCCGGAAGAACTTGTGCCCCGTCGTGAAAAAAAAGCGGGAGTGGTATGAATTGATTAAACGCGGTTTGGTAGTATGCGGAGGTTTTTAAGCAAAGTTTTTTGTTCGTCCGAGATACGGAAACTCTCGATGGCTTTTTGAATGGTTTTGTTGTGAGTCCATGAGTTCAGCCGATGTTGCTCCAGGTAGGGCAGAGTAGCATCCCATTGCTTGGCAAGGGCTGTAGCGAAGAACCATGCCTGCATCATGCGGATGTAATACTTGTCGCTTCTGATGGCGGCTACCCATTCCGGGTACTCCGGCTTAAACGCTTCATCCAAGAAATAGCGCATCAAGGTTCCCATACCAAAGCGGATGGTATATGTGTGCCGACTCTTCATCCACCTGCGAATGAGTGGTATTAGCTCTGTCGTATGTTTCTTGAAGCATCGAGGCGAGAGTTGGTCACATGTGGCCCAGTTGTCCACGTGAGGCAAGAATTGCTCCATTTCCGCGAGACAGGTGTTGAAATCCTTCTCTTCCGATAAGATAAAGGCGTGCAGTTGGTTCTCGTCAAAATAGCGATGCGGCAAAGTTTGCACGAACTCTTGCGCAGCAGGAGTCTTGCAGATTTGCTTCGCCAATTTGCGCAAGTCCGGTGTCCTAACGCCGATAATAGCCTCTCGAGGAATATTCGGCAGCAACTTGCTTTGAAAGTCAGC
The DNA here is from genome assembly GCA_902792535.1 of uncultured Bacteroidales bacterium. Lineage (GTDB taxonomy): Bacteria > Bacteroidota > Bacteroidia > Bacteroidales > Paludibacteraceae > Colicola. Next base: position 1,756 of record CADAZU010000074.1, on the reverse strand, counting down.
ATATGCCTTGTCTTGTAAAGCAAAGAGTTGAGCGGTAATATCTACGCTATTTGTTTCCATTAAATCCAATCGGTAAAAACCGGCCTGTGTGACGGCAATATGACTCATATTCTTCGCCAAAATCATGGCGGAGACGTTTCTCTTCGGTCAGCACTTGCACGAACATGATAGCAAAGAAAATAACCCACACCAATACTGCCTGCCATGTCCATAGCCAGACGATGAATGATGCGAGATAGACAAGTGTCCCTGTCAACATCGGATTGCGGTTGATGCGATAAGGTCCATCGGTCATCAGATGTTGTGTGCGCGGAGCGACTTCGTGCCCGAACGCATCCATCGGATTGCCTTTTCCGCGACGTTTCATATAGACAATAGTCCACACGCTGAGCGTTAGTCCGCCAAGCATCAACAGTCCTGTTAAGGATGCACGCAATGCGCCGATATGCACCGCCATGTCCGGCATTCCCGATGCCAGCCACATGATCGTCGGCAAGAGCACAACGAACATCACTCCGCCCAGCACATAGCCGGCTATGTTTTGAATGGTCTTTTTCATTTCTAAAAGCAATTTAAGCGTATCATATTATTTGGTTTTTACATCTAATCTGTGCTACAATTTACTCATATCAGAATAAATCGCTCTCATATTATTCTAATCTTTCTTATTCATTTATATCCTATTATTTTGCCAGGAAATTGAATCGTATCCGGCGAAGAAGTTTGGGTTGCTCGGTAGCCTGTTCTTCTTTTTCCGGCTCGCTATGACTGCCGGTTAGCGTACCGTCCTTCGCTTCTGCTATATTCGTTATTTCCAACGCGTTAAAATTGTCCAGCGATTTGATGTGCTCAAGGATAGCTTTAACGGTGTTGTATAACGCCTCGTCTTTGCTATAATCGGCTTTACAGGCGAAATTGATGATGTTCCTCTCCACCAGATCCAGCGTCTGTGACTCGTGTTCCGGCGTATAGATAGCGATAGCGAAACCTCCCTGTGAACGCAGCAGTTTCATGCTGGGGATATCCGTCAGACCATCGCCAAAATAAATCATGTGGTTGAACGGAATACGTCGATCCTCTGCTGCCATATAGTTGTTGATTTCCTTGTTGTCGCTGATGTTCTCCACACCTTTGTTAATCATGTAGAGTATCTGCATTTTGGCTGTGAAATCAATCGCAGCAGCCGGCCACATGGCTCGTCCGTCCGCATCGTACATGAAATGGCTGGCATAAATATGCTTGAACTCATGGGCAATAGACGAACCTTCCACCATCTCCTGTAAACCCGATGAGTTGATGTAGTGCTCAATCTGCAGCCCCATCTCTTCGCCTAACTTACGCGTCAGGGCGAACCATTCTTTCACTCCTTTGAACAACGGAATACTGGCGCCGTACTGCTTAAAAGTCTGACGAGTGATAGGACGAGGATGATTGGGGTTGTTGGATTTGTCAATCATCAGCTTCATGTAACTGAGCACCTCGGTTGCGTTCTGCGCCTTACTCAATGCATTATTCTCACGCCAGAACTCCGCTTTGTCAGTCACTCCGATCTCTTTGAGAAAATCGTATTCTTGCATGTTCCCGGGCGCCAACGTCCCGTCAAAATCGTAGATCATCGCTACGATAGGTTTTTGCTTTGCCATATAGTTGTGCATTTTATGCGTTTATATTATTCGTAATGCCGGATACGGACATCGATGCTGTCTTCAGCAAGGGCGGCTGGGATATATGATAGATCCGTGTCGCTGTAATGATA
>CADAZU010000073.1 GCA_902792535.1 uncultured Bacteroidales bacterium | reverse complement strand
TCCGCGTGGAGTATCACGACCAACCGGGCGTGCGATACAACGGTGCAGCTGCTGTGGTGGATTATATCGTCAAACACCGCGACACAGGCGGTTCGCTCATGCTTGCAGGCACAAACGGATTGACCCTGCCGGGTATCGGTAATTACTATCTGGCGGGTAAGGTGCATTTTGGCAAATCGTCTTTACAAGCAGTCGCCACTTATGCGCCGTACGATATTTATTGGACGCGTACCAACAATGAGACCTACCATTTTTCGACAGGCAAGATAGAGAACAACGAAGTAGGCGAACCGACGCGTTACAAGACTTATCCGGTTAATGTGTCACTGAATTACAACTGGACGAACGGGGATAAGAATATGCTGAACATCCGCTTGCGTGATAATATGGCATATACTCCTTACGGACCGTCAGACCGCGACAGCCGTTTGTATCAACCGACGGATTCATTTGAGATACATGATCACGACAAAAGCAGCAGTCAGTCACCGTCATTAGACATTTACTATCAGCATAACCTGCCGCACAAGCAACACTTGTATTTTGACGTGGTAGGCACGTATATCAATACTCACAGCGACCGCCGATTTCTGCAAACGCCGCTATTCGGCTCCGTCCTCCGTCTCAACAGATACCACTGATGTGCTTTCGTCCGTGAGGGGTGACAAGTGGTCTCTCATCGGCGAAGCCATCTATGAAAAGGAATGGGAAAATATCATGCTTACCGTAGGTGCACGGCATAACCAACAATGGGTGAAGAACACCTATTGTGGAAACACCGACGCGACCGTAAACATGACCACCGGAGAGACCTACGCGTTTGCAGAAATGCGGCACAGAGTAGATAAGTTTTCGTATGTGGTAGGTATCGGAGTTATGCACACCCTCATTGACCAAGCCGGACAGAAACAAAGCAATTGGATTGCCCGCCCGCAGTTGACCATGAGTTACGATTTCGGAAAAGGCTGGTTCTGGAAATACAAAGGTTATGTGTCAGGCTATCAACCCTCTTTGTCGCAGTTGTCCGATATTACGCAGCAGATTGACAAGTACCAAATGCGGCGAGGCAACCCGAACCTGAAATCCGTCATGTACGTGTCGAATGAGATGGAACTCTCTTGGCAGTCCAAGCATGTCAATCTCAATCTGTGGGCGAACTATAGCTATGATCACAAGCCTATTATGGAAGAAACCTTTGAGGAAATTATAGACGGGTCGCCTTATGCCATCCGCATGTATGACAATCAGCGCGGCTATCACAAATTGCATGTCTCGCCGAGTGTGCAGGTAAAACTGCTTGATAACAAACTGATGTTCAATGTCACGCCATTTGTCAAATACATGGTCAGTCAGGGAAACAACTACCACCATGAGCATGTCAATTACGGTGTGCGTGGCGGCATTTTCTATCTGCTGAAGGGATGGCGTTTCTTTGCTGACGTGGTTACTGCGCAGCATAACTTATGGGGCGAAACGCTGACCCTCGGCGAATTGACGCACGATATAGGCATCAACTATAATTCAGAGCATTTTGGCTTTGGTATTATGATGGTTAATCCGTTCTCTCCGCACGGCTCCAGAACCATCACAAAGGACTTGTCTGCCCTTGCCCCGACTGCCAATACCGCCGTTATGCAGAACTATCGCCAAGTGCTGATGCTCAATTTCAACGTCAATCTGGACTTCGGTACCAAGCACAACGAGGGCTGGAAACGTATCGACAACGAAGATACCGAAAGTGGTATTTTGAGTGGTTCAAAGTAAGTATTTGACATGACGCACGAGCAGTTTACGCAAATATATTTACCGTTATGTGGGAAGATGTACGCGCTTGCGTACACTCTTCTCCGTAACCGTAATGCAGCGCGTGACTGCGTGCAAGATGTGTATGCGGAACTATGGAATGGACGCGATAGTATAGAACCCGACCAAACGCATGTTCTGAAGATGGTACGTGACAAGTGCCTTGCTAGGACAGGTGAAAATATAGAGCGTCTTTGTGATACCCCTACTTCCGATGCGCCCATCGTCATCGTGAATGTTATCTGTGAAGAGCACCACTATCATGAGGGAGCAATTCACATGGAAATACATGATAATTTATTAACTAATTAACAATTTACTTGCACATATGAGAAAAATTTAGTAATTTTGCACCCGAAATTGTCGCAGACTTCTCGACGCTAAATAGAAGAACATATTAAAAATGCGCATTTGCGCAAGAAGGCATATAGCTTCGTTAACAAAGTCGGCTAAAACTTATAGAACAGAAAGAGATATGTCCCTATTATTTGTGTCTTGGCACGAGTATGTGGGATTTCTGTTTAATATAAGTTTTAGCCGACTAAGTTAACGGCTCCCACATACTCGTGCTTTTTCAAAATCATAAAAGCATGAGCACTTATAATTATGCACCCGGAGCGGTGCACCTTGATATTCGTCATAGTAACATTAACATGTCGGCATCCAGTCTTGCTGAATTGGTACGTTCTGTAAGATCTAATGCCACCAACGAAAACACAACAAGAGATGCGGAGGACATCACTCCGGTTGACACCTCGTTCTTCTGTACCACTCGTTTCACATCTGACATCATTGAGAAGAATTTGCGGCAAGCCATCGAATCCGCTTCAAGCAAAGCCGATGCGTGTAGGCGCGTCATGGATTTGGAGCCGTTGGGTTACGTAGTATTAAGTAACGTGACCGATGAGCGAAAAGCCGAACTCATCAATCCATTTGCCTCTCCCAAATTCATTTTATGCGGTGACGATTTCACAAAAGCACGCAACCGACGCACGAAGCAATAATTGTCCGAAAGTGTCCGAGGACAAATAACCGATTTACGGCAGTTTGTCCGAAAGTTTGTCCTAATCTGTCCGAATATGAGACCCAATTTTGCGGGTCTCATTTTTCGTATATACCTTTGCAGCGAAATTTCAACAGCTAACGGCTGGCGCCAGCCATTTTAGTAACCATTAAAACAGTATTAAAATGGCAAAAGAGTATTATTGCTACCCCCGTGAGGGGTTTGTGCCGGAGGTTTGCACGCATGAAGGGCTGAGTCTCGTACATGCACAAGGCACTCCGTTCTGGCTGTCCGAAAAGGGCGATGTATTCATTCGTTACGCCAACGGGCGTTGGCATAGACGTATCGTGGACACATGCGCCCGAAAAAGTTACAACACACGCACTCTTAACGGTGTCATTCGAGGCAAGACGTATCCGGGTGTGACGTACAAAGGCGTACACTACCGCGTGCATATCCTCATGGCACTGGCGTGGATCGGCTCCATTCCCGCAGGTTGGGAAGTGGATCATCTGAACGGCGACATCAACAACTGGACACGTGACAACATCCGTATCGTGACCGTGGCGGAGAACTACCGATGCGCGGTTATACGAAGAATTACTCCAATTGTTTAACATGTACAACGTAGCCGGTGACGTTTACGCCGGAGAATAATATGAACACAACGAATTTGAAAGAGTTGCGTGAGTTGCGCAATCAAGAGAAAGCTATTAAAGCACGTATTGACGAGATTTCTACCGAGGCGACCAACGAAGCCGTTGCGATCCTTGCTGAAAAGGGTTTGGAGAAAGGCGAATTTGAGGTGGAAGGCATTGGTAAGTTCCAACTCCAGCGCACCGAGGTTTTCGACTTTGCCGATTACCACAAGTACCAACAGGAACAGGCGGTGAAATGGCGCGAGAACGCAAAGGAGAAAGTCAAAGAGCAAAATCTGGTCAAAGCCCGTACCGCTGTCATGAATGGATACGTGAAGACGTTCGTGGAGTTGTACCCTGACAAGGAGCCGGACGAGATCAAACTGACGGTCAAGGTCATTGACTAACCTTGGGGTCCCCGAAAATTTTAATTTTTGGGGAGAGCGGAGCTGCCCCGAGTACTCCCTACTAAAACGCAGTTTTGGTACATGTACGAGGGGTATGCCCGCGAAAAAAGAAAGGTATAAAAGAAAGTACCAAAGAAAATTAAAAGAAAAACAGCTTGCCTGCCTTATATCTGCATAGTGTATACTACCAAAGGCGGGTGTATGGCAGGCAGGCGGGTTGTAAAAAGTTTTATGGATTCTTTTGGATGGATATGGCAATTACTGGCTCCGCAAGGGGAATTCTGTCGGCGCATGGGGGCTTGCAGGCGGCTATGGGATAGCTTTGATTTAGAGAAACAACGGGCTATCTATCGCACGATCCGTGACAAGTTGGCGGCAGGCGAGTTCGTAAGCGAAAATCCGTATTATGCCATTTACGACAATGCCTATCCACCTCGCAAGCGGCAACGAATCATGTCCTACGCGGATTATTACGCCAAATACGGCACGACGGAAGAGCGCGACGGTTGGAAAATGGCAAATCCAACAGGACAGAAAGTGATTTATATAAAAAGTTAAGAACTATGGAATATCCTTTATATGATGTACCTTATTTGGTACGAGACCCGAACGACTTCCGCATGTCTCGAAAACGACATGAGATCGAAGTGAAGAACCAAGCCGTAGTCGATGACTACTTCCTCGCCCGCGACAAAGGCGTTGCAGCTTACGAAGCGCGAATGCAAGTGGCGGAGAAACACGGCATCACTCCAAAACGGGTAATTAAAATCCTAAAATGGTTCTACGAGGAAGCGAAAAAACGGAAAAAATACGATTTTTTGATAAAATTTTCACTTTCCGAGGAACACTAAAAGGGGTTTTGACACTATCTTTGCACCAGATTTTTAAAAACCACACAACCATGAAACGATTTTTAATCATGACAGTCATTTTGACAAGCGTACTAATGGCGAGTTGCAACGTCACCCGGACGATTACCAACGAGTCTCAGTACTATCAACGGGGTGACACCTCCGTCGTCATCCAAACCAAAACAATCGAAACTTACGACGCTAGCAAGAAAATTTAGTACGTTTTCTTCTCCTTCTGAGAGAGTATGTACTCAATCGGAGGCTAGGTGTCCCCGCTAATC
>CADAZU010000072.1 GCA_902792535.1 uncultured Bacteroidales bacterium | reverse complement strand
GGTCCACCAGCACAAAATAGACGGTCGCTTTGTTCCAAGCGAAACCATCTTCTTCTGCCTTCTTTCCGCATGCCGCGAACATCGTCGCAGCCAATGCAAAGATAATTAGTTTTTTCATATTAGTTGATTCAATTTGTCTTCTCTAATAATTTTCGGTGCACTTTTGCCTGCCAGCACCAGTATCTTTTTTCCGTCGCGATAGATATGCAACTGCCGCGAACGGACCACAGCCGTCAGCGTCGGGTCAGTCTCAATTTGCTCGCGGATAGCACGGTACTCACCGTCCTGCGAGAACAGCTTCCGCTGCAAGTGGCTGCACATATTCTCTGCCGCAAGGGCGCGATTAACTTCGTTTCTGGTGGTGTCGATCTTCATATTAACATTCGTGTTTGTTTACGGGAGTGCGGTCATGGCTATCGCGCCGCCGATAAACATGTCGATGCCGTTCAACGACGCGTACATGATCCAGATGCCCCACCAGAACTGAATCTCGCCGAAGTAGTTCGGATGGCGACCGTGTTTCCATAGACCTACGTTACATACTTGACCGGGATGGGCGGCACGGAAATCATGGCTCTGCTTGTCAGCAATCAGTTGGATAGTAGCCGATGCCAAGCATACAATACATCCGAAATAGGTCAGTATATTCGCAGGTACTATGGTCTCAAATAGTTTCAGTCCCGGCAGTATGGCGGCAAAGACCACGAGTGTCGGCATCATGTTAAGCCCGAAGAGATTGATCGTATGGAACACCAAGGGATGGCGGTCGCGATACTTGGTGTAACGCCAGTCTTCGTGCGCGATACCCTGGAAGGTGATAGCCCAGTTGCGCGTGAGTCGCCAGCCCCAATACCATGAGGCTACAAGCAATAGAATGACCGGAAGCGACCATACGCCGGTATAAAACGCCCAGAGTAAAAAAGCGACCGGCGGAAAGACACTCCAATAAGGATCATAGACCGACACGTTCTCGTAGAGCAAACCGAATACCCACACGACTATCGTTGCCAACACGTCAGCGCAAAAGAGAGCGATGAGGGAGTTAGGGATGAGGGAGTTAGCGACCAACCACTCAAACAGCAGCCATCCTGCTACGCCTGCGAGTGCGTAAATAGCGGCTATCAGCGCCACACTACACCATTTGGAATAATTTCGTTTCATATCATTGCACGTTTTTGATCACTTTCGCAGGATTGCCGACGGCGATGGAGTTGGCGGGGATGTCATGCGTAACAACCGCTCCGGCTCCTATGGTACAGTTATCGCCGATAGTGACGCCGGGCAGGATGGTTACGTTACCGCCGATCCAGACATCATTACCGATGGTTACCGGTTTCGCCCATTCCTGGCGTGTCCTGCGCTCACGCGGATCGGTGCTATGACACGCGCAGTAGATATGCACGCCCGGTCCTAAGAAACAATCGTCTCCGATGGTGACATACGCCTCGTCCAAGACGGTAAAACCGAAGTTCGCAAAAAAACGTTTGCCGACACGGATATGTTTGCCGTAGTCGCAATAAAAAGGCTGGTTGATGAAGGTGTCTTCATCCGCCTGGCCTAAGATCTCACGAATCATCTTATTGCGCCCTGCAAAGTCCGTCGGCAGCAGGTTATTGTACTGCTGACAAAGTACTTTCACGCGGTTGAGGTCTTGCAACAACTCTGAGTCACAGGCGTCATACACTTCGCCGGCTAACATTTTCTCCCGTTCTGTTCTCATTCTTTTGTAAACATATAGCCACTATACCGGATTTCAATCGTGCTGTCCGAATACGTGGAAATAGAAATATATTGTGCCGAACATGCCACTTTGCCGTTTAAGGAAGGAATAACAAGATGGTGTCAAACAAAAGAATAGCATCCTTATACGGCACGTGCAATACACCGTTCACTATACTGTCTTCCGTTAGTTTGGCAGGTAACTCATTGGAGCTGTTGTCCACCCATCGGAAAGTAGCATATCCCTGCGGGCACAGGTTTCCGGAAGCCTGTCTGGTATACTCTATATTCCGGATTTGTATACGCGTTGCATCTGATTCGCTTTCCCCTGAAACATACCGTTCGCTATCGCCCACCCAACGACTGACGTATTCCTTTCCGTAACAACTTTTCATATAGGTTATTTCTTTATCCAGTTTGTCCAATTCATCGTCCTCCGACGATTTTTGATACAGGGAATACCATGTGAACGGCACTTGCAGCCCTTTCTCGGCAATCATCTGGTCTATCTTCGCAGACAAATACGGTCTGCAGAGACGGTAATAATTGAGCGGATGTCCGGATGAGATGATAAACAGAGCCGCGAAGGAGAATGCAATCCAATGGAAGCGTTTGCGCGGCACTACGAGCATGACGATACAGATGGCATAGAACCAAAGGAGCAAGGTCAGCAAGTAAAGCCGTGGAGGAGTGATGCCATAGTCGATGAAACGGCGCACAACACCCACAGACATCAGCACTAATAGTGGCAGGATAGCTATCGGAAGCCAGCGCGTCAGGGCTTTGCTTTGCCATGATTCTTTGTGTGTTACCTGCGGATACAGGAGTATATAACAAAGGATATAGGCAATCATTACTGCCGAGACGAGTCCCGAGATCATGCCTTTGGGTAGTTCCCAGTGAATCAGAATATTGATGCCATAAGCATAGAGAACCACGATATAACATCCGAGCAACGGCAGTAACAACCATGAGACGATTTTCGTGAGGGACGACGGCATTTGTGCTGAGGCGTTGTGTTTGCGTTCTGAATGCGGAATGAGAGCAAGAAAAAGCATCCCAAAGAGTAGTACCGAGCACATGATCATAATGATCTCGGACCATTTCATACCGGGTTCGAAATCAAAGAGTGCCGCCGTTCCGTAGAGAAGTCCTTCCAGACCGCCTGTCATCACCCATGCTACCACACCGCTGATGAGCAATACTCCGCAAAGCGACAGAATGAAATGCCAGACTTTGAGGTCGTCCTTTTCGCGCAAGAAAGAGCCGAACGGAATGAGCAGTACGACAAGCGTTATCCATGCTGCGTTGCCGATATAGAACGCAGGCAGTCCGCGGTTAGGTATCACGTCCGTCAGAAAAAGCAGAACGCAATAGAGCGCGCAAAGGGCAAGCGACACGCTTTCTACTATCCATCTACGCCGTTGGTCACGCTGTTCTTCCCCCCATAAGGAAGTGGCTAAACTGATGACGATGCCGGCAGACATAAAGGCAAGAAGGCACAATAGTTTGCGGCCTGGTCCGGTCTCTGTAGCCACCAGATAAGAAAGTACCGCGGTCAGGGCAACCAGTAATCCGGTCGTTACAGGAAAGCGCTTTAGGACGCGCAGGAGTGTCTCGCTGATGTTTTGAAGCGACAGACGTTGTTTCAAGGATTGTATATTCATTTCTTGGTGTATTTGGCTTTAACAATCTCGTACGAATTGCGGATGAGCTCGCGCGTCAATTCGTCCGGCGAGGTGTGCGGATCAAGTCCTATCCAGTGTTTCGGCGACTCGTTGTACGGATTGCCGACACAATCATACTCAGCCTTCAGTTCGTCTATCCGTTCCGGTTGGCACTTGAGCGAGACGACCTGAAAATCATTGATATCGAAGAAGCAGAACATGTGCCCGCTAACGTAGAACACCAGCACTCCGTCACCGTTCTTGAACTTGACGAAAGGAAACTTCTCCTCCACATCCGCGCCTAACGATAGGCAGTAATCCCTATATTCTTCAATATTCATAGTCTTTTTGTCGTCATAATCTGAATGGCAAGAACCGCCCTGTACACCGGCAATAGGTTTCGTATTCTTCGCCAAAGTCTCGACGGAGACGTTTCTCTTCGGTCAGCACTTGCACGAACATGATCGCAAAGAACACACACCACACCAATACCGCCTGCCATGTCCAAAGCCAGACGATGAACGATGCAAGATAGATCAGCGTTCCTGTCAGCATCGGATTGCGGTTGAGGCGGTAAGGTCCGTCAGTCATCAGATGTTGTGTGCGCGGAGCCACTTCGTGCCCGAACGCATCCATCGGGTTGCCTTTGCCGCGACGTTTCATATAGACGATAGTCCAAACACTGAGCGATAGCCCGCCAAGCATCAGCACTCCTGTCAACGATGCGCGCAACGCACCAATATGTTCCAATGCCGGCATACCCGACGCCAGCCACATAAGCGTTGGCAATAGCACTACAAACAGCACTCCGCCAAGCACATAGCCTGCTATATTACGAAGTCGTTTCATATTGCTGCTGAGTTATGTTTGCGTCGTATCTCATCAGTCTATCTTTACGGCTGTGCCGCTGACTGAGATCATGATCATGCCGTTGGCTTGACCCATCGTCTCATAGCCAAAACTAACGCCCACGATAGCATTGGCGCCCAGTTTCTCGGCACGCTCACGCATCTCTTGCTGCGCTGTCTCGCGACCTTCAAGCATGGCTTTTTCGTAACTGTCCGTACGACCTCCGAAAAAGTCGCGAAGCGACGCACCAAAATCTTTCAGGAAGTTCTTATCTCGCATAGCTCGAACGATTGCTACATGCCGAAAATAACCTCTCCGGATACAAGTCCTTTGTACTCCTTAATCGTGTGACCTTCAATGGTCGGTGTAGTAGTAATTATCATAACCTTCAAAATGTTAATCGTTCCAACTTCAGCTGGTTCTTTCTAAATGGTTTGCAAAGTTACGAAAAATTTCTGATATTTGCAAATTTTTTTTACATTTTTCACTTATGTCCCATTAAAATCCAAAAACTGGATAGTTCGTTGGTCTTAGAACCCGCATTTGCAACGATAGTGTTCAGATGTATTGATGTTAAACCAGCACAAATAAATCAAATAACA
>CADAZU010000071.1 GCA_902792535.1 uncultured Bacteroidales bacterium | reverse complement strand
GGCGGATATAAGCATGCGCGGCGGTACGTTTGACCAGGTGCTGGTGCTCATCAACGGCGTGCCGCTCTCGGATTTCCACACCGGACATTATACGCTCAATATACCCGTTTCGACGGAGTTGATAGAGCGCGTGGAGGTGCTGCAAGGTACTTCGGCAAGCCTGCATGGGGCGTTCTCCGGGGCGATCAATATAGTAACCCGTCACCCGTCACCCGTAACCGGTAACCCGTCACCCGTAACCCTCAAACTGACTGCAGGCATGAACGGACTTGTCAATCCCGAGGTGGCAGCTACTATTCAACCTTCCAAACAGCGAAGCGATAAACCTCTAAACGGTGAGCAGCCGCTCACCATTAACCTCTCCGCTGAGTACAGCCGTGCGGACGGCTACTATGCGCCGTCGCCCACCGAGAAAGAGGCTACGGCATGCAGGAACAGCGATTTCAAGTTAGCCAACCTCTATTTCCAGACCCGTTGGAGAGGGCTGGACGTGCAAGCGGGAGCGCAGTGGAAAGACGCAGGCCTTGGCATGGGGTACGGTTTCGGTTCGCAGGACCAGTTTGACGCCACCCGCACTGCCTTTGCTTCCGCCAGATACGAACACCGTTGGGGCGCATGGCGCTTGGACGCACAGGCTGCTTACCGCGCTAACTACGACCGCTATGAGTGGCACCGCGGACAGCGGCTGTACGGCAATTTCCATTTTGCACAGACCGCCTCAGCCTCCATCGCCGCACACTATGCTTCGCGGATAGGTACTACCTCTTTCGGCGCCGGAGTCCGCAACGAGAACATGCACTCTACCAACCTCGGCGATACAATCAATCCGGATGGCCAAGTGCCCAATGTGGCGGATTTTCCGCTGGCGGACGTTCGTGTGCTGGATCTCGTCAAAGGAGGCAACAGGTTTCATGCCAACTACTATGCCGAGCAGACGTTCTATTACGCTGGTCTCTCCGCATCCATCGGCATAAACGGCACGTATAATACCCGGTTCGGCCATCATTTGGGAGGCGGTGCCAATATCGGTTATTCGTTTGAGAAAGCCGGTACGCTCTATGCCAATGCCAACAGGTCGCTGCGTATGCCGACTTTCACGGACCTCTATTATAATGCCGGAAACCAACTCGGCAACCGCAACCTCAAACCCGAAGAAGCATGGCTCCTCTCCATCGGCTATAAAGGTGAAATAGGAAATAAATCCTCCCTTCCCTTTAGGGAGGGGACGGGGGTAGGCTCTTTCTCTTGGGCGGTGGATTGGTACTACCGATGGGGAAAGAATATCATTGACTGGGTGTATGTGCCGACCGACACCAAGCGTCCGTATCACGCCGAGAACCAGCAGCAGGTGAATGCTACGGGAGTGGAACTGTCTGTGGCTTACAGGCTTAACGAATGGCTGCGGTGCGTGTCGGTAGATTATGCTTACACTTATCTGGATCTGAACCTCAAAGAGTCCGGTTCGCGCTATTTAGATTACCTCAGCCATAAACTCTCCATCCATCTGGAGCATGGCATCTACAAGGGTCTCGGAGCGTCATGGACCGTGCGTTTCCAGAAACGCGAAGGGCAATATAATAATGCCGAAGGGGCGGTGGCGGATTATCAGCCTGTCTGGCTGCTGGACGGTTCTGTCTTTTGGCAGAATAAGTACCTGCGTGTCTCTGCCGACTGTACGAACATGACCAACACCCGCTATTACGACTACGGCGGTATCCTCCAACCCGGCGCCTGGGCGAAAGTAAGTATCAAAGCGATGTTGTAAGTACGATAGGCAGGTGGTCCGAGAAGCCGTCTTTCTGATACCTGTAACCATTGAAGGTGCGTTTGGGTCTGAGACCGAGATATTTCTCATCCGGTTCTTGGACCCATTCTGCATCATAGATCCTCACCGTGCTGAGGCTGTCCAATGCCGGCGAGGTATAGAACTGGTCCAGACAACTCCACCGTCCATGATACTTATGCGTGCCCGTCTCCTTTCCATTAACAGGCTCCCGGTAACTCACACCCCGTAACCCGTCAGGGGGCTGGGGCTCTCCGTTAAAATCTCCCATAACGATGATTTTTGCCTGTGGCTCAATCGCCAATACACTGTCTACGGCTCCCTGCAAAACCTTCTTCACCGTCTCTCTCTTCCATTCGGTCTCTGCCGCTCCGCCACGTTGGCTCGGCAGATGGCAAACAAACAGATGCAAGGTATCTCGCTTGTCCACCCTCGCGCAGACATAGAGTATATCGCGGGTCTGTAATCTGTCAGGGAAGCGGTCTGTATTCTGTATTCTGATGGGTTTGCTATTAAGCGTATCCACTCTGCTCTTTTTATACACCAACGCCACGTCTATTCCTCGCGGGTCCGGGCTCTCGTAATGCACAAAATCGTATTCCCCTCGCCGCAGCGTGTAGCATAGTTTGCGCAGACACGCTGCGTTCTCCACCTCCTGCAGACCCGCTATATCTACCCCATCCCACTCGCCGATATTGGTCAGCACGCGGGCTATATTCTCCACTTTCCGTTCATATCGCGTGTAGCTCCACCGCCGTTCGCCTTCCGCCGCCCATTCCCAATCGTCTTTCTCCACCCACAGGCTGTCAATCATGACGCTGTCGTGCTTCGGGTGAAACAGGTTTTCTACATTATAACTGACCACCCGCAACGGCGTTGCAGATGCACTCCATACACCTGCCCAGACTCCGATCAGTACGGCAATAATAACCTGTCCCCCTTTTTTCACTTCCTTCGTCCTTCCTTCCCTTCGTAAATCCTTCGTAAATCGTACATCCGTCCTTCTTACATCAGGCCGACAATTTGTTCCAAGTACCTTTTGTCGGTTTCATCGAAGGTATTGTATTCCTTGCTGTCGATATCCAATACCCCTATGATCTCACCGTCTTGGAACATCGGCACAACGATCTCGCTGTTCGACTCGCTGGAGCAGGCGATATGTCCGGCAAACTCATGCACATTGGGCACAATAATCGTCTCGGCTTTCGCCCAGGCTGTGCCGCAGACACCCTTTCCGAACGGAATGCGGGTACACGCCAACGGACCCTGAAACGGA
>CADAZU010000070.1 GCA_902792535.1 uncultured Bacteroidales bacterium | reverse complement strand
TAAATCAGTATGCCGTAGATGCAATAGGTTCTCATTTCTTCTTGTAGAGGTCGCCGACGGACATTTTCGTCCATTTGGTAGGATGAACGGCTGTGTCGCGGAGGGTGACATCCTGAAAGAGCGTGCGGCCGTTAATGAGACGCTGGCGGACAAAGAGGTCGAGTTCGTCCAGCGTCATCGGTCCGGCTACGCTGACTTCATGTCCGATACCCGGAATACGATAGACGGAGTAGGGGTAATCGAACTTGGCAAGGCGTTTGACGATGGCGTTTGCGCCAAAGAGACCGCGTTTGCCGAAGGTGATTTGTTTGTAAGTGACAATCTTATCAAGCATGCCGTGAAAGAGGAGCGTAGGCGCGGGCGGCGTAGCCCATTTGAGAGCACCGCGGGTGGAGTAGATGGCTCCGCTGTAGGCAATGACGGCTGCGGGTTTCCAACCTTCAGGCAGATCGGCTGTATAATCGAGCGCATTGCATCGTCCGTAATCGGTCATGAGCACGGTAATCGCTCCGGCGGAAGAACCCTCCAGAATGATTTTATCGGGGTCTATACCCATTTCTGTGGCATGAGCAACGAGGTAGCGCACCGCCGCGGAGCAATCGGCAACCGCCATGTAGAAAGCGTTCTCCATCGGTTTGAGGTTAGTCACACCTACTTTGGTGACTCCCTTCAGTCCCAGCCGGTAATCGATAGCGACCACGGCATAACCTCTTTCCGCCAGCGAATGGCAATAGGCTGTGTCCCATTTGTTGGTACGTGATCCGGATATGAAACCTATAGAAGTCCATATAGAGGGTGGAGTCTCGCTCCACATAGGCGTAGGTCTCAGCGGCTGTTAGTGCGGCAGAGAACGTCAGCAGGGCGGCGGTGACAAGCAGAAGATATTTTCTCATGAGGTGTGTATTTTTATCTATGTTGTATCATTTATTTTCCAGTTCCGGGTGGGGGATGGTGATTTCTGCACCGGGAGTGGAGACATAGAACATATCGAGGATGACAGGTTCGGTGCCTCGGTTCTCTCCGCGGTGGACGGTGCCGATGACCTCTACCATCGCTTCGCCGGCATGGAAGGTGCGTTCTGCGCCATCGGCACAGACGATGGTCAGTTCGCCCTGCTGAATGATGCCGTAGTTGATGACGGTATGGTGGTGCCAATCGGTTTTTGCACCGGCAGGAAAGACCAGACGCTTGACAATCAGTTCGGGTTTGCCGGCAGGGTAGGCGGGCAGTGCGACTCCGTCCCAAGTATGAGAGGTGCGCAGGAGTTCTGTAGTCCGGATGTCCATATAGGGTAGTCTATTGTCTATAACTTACTGCAGTTTGCCGTCCTGCCAGGTGAGGGAAGGGTAGGTCTTGCGGAGGTACTCTACCGATTTCTCAATGCC
Organism: uncultured Bacteroidales bacterium; assembly: GCA_902792535.1. Taxonomy (GTDB): domain Bacteria; phylum Bacteroidota; class Bacteroidia; order Bacteroidales; family Paludibacteraceae; genus Colicola. Next base: position 2,464 of record CADAZU010000070.1, on the reverse strand, counting down.
GCTACCGCCGGAAGTAGCAAAGGGGATGAGCGTCTTGCCTTCCAGCTGGAAAAGGTTGTTGTCGATCCATGAATTGATGATTCTCGGACAGATACCCCACCAGATCGGATAACCGACGTAGATGGTGTCGTACGGCGTGACGTCGGTGCAGCGCTTGATCGCCGGACGTGCTTCGGGATCGTTCATCTCAACGGACGAACGGGACTGTTTGTTACGCCAATCGAGGTCTGCAGCCGTGTACGGCTCTGCGGGTTGGATCTCCCAAAGAGTAGCATTCTGAGCTTTGGCAATCTTTTGTGCGGCCGCTTTGGTCGTTCCGGTAGCGGAGAAATAGGCAACTAATGTTTTGGCTTGGATGCCTGTAGCCGCAATCAGGAGTGCGGCGAGAAGGATTTTTCGCATGTGATGGTTGTTTAAAATAATACTATAATTGTGTACAAAAGTACCGGCTATGTTATTGGACCAACTGCCCCTGCAGGGTGTAGAGGCGTCCGCGGGAGAGGATGAGCAGTTGACCGTTCCGGAGGATCAGTTTTCCCTTACTCTCCGGCTGTGAAACAGGCGTGATCGGTGTGTCCCACGTAGCAGGTTTGATCCCTTCTCCCCACTGCGAATAGAGCCAGTTGATGCGCCAATCATAACGACGGAAATAGCGGTCGCGGACATCGGTGTAATTGCTGTTGTCGCAATAATTCTGCGTGCCACGCCACACTTCGGCATCGTTTTTGGCAGCGGTCTCAATCTTGTCGGCAAAGGCTCGCACTTGCGCGCGCACGGAGTCCTTCATGGTGTGGTAATAGATCCACCATTGTTCCTGCACTGCTTGTTGGAACGGTTGCCGGGAAGCGAGTTGCCCGATCCAGTATTGAGCCCAAGTGGGGTTCACGTAGATCCATGTCTCCTGGTGGCGGTTGTACGCATTGCCGAAATCCCACACGGGTCCGAATTTCCACGGGTCTTTCATACCGAGCGAGTCGCGGTCTTTGTAGAGAAAACAACTGCCGTGGTAACTCTCGCAATCCTCCATGATCTCTTGCACGAGATAGTATTTGGCGGCTTCCTCAATGTCCAACAGCTCCTCTAACTGCGCGTCGCTATCGCCGTACAGCGCGTCATTGATGGCGTAGATCTGGGATTCGAGGTAGTTGCGCTGCGCGGAAGAGAGCACTTCCGGCTCGCGGAGGGAGATCATGACATATTGCCCGTTGCCCTCATTGAACGTGATATTGCCTTCGGTAGAGTAGTTATCAATCTCGACGAGCCATCCTCCGGAGATCGAATCCGGGTGGGTCTCGCTGTCCGCTTGCTCATGTATATGCACCCGATTCGAAGCGATACGCACATGCTCGGTGAGGAAATAAAGCCCCATGAACTTGCCGTTGAGGACGAGCTCGACAGGTCTCATCCGCGGCGTCCAACGCAAAGCGAGTGCCTTGCTGATACGGAGACCTGCCGGTAACTTGAGAAAACCCAAGTAATCGTCCGCCGAAGCGAGCAGACACCAGTGGCGGTTATTCGGCATTCCTAACACTTTCTGCTTGACGTCAAACTTGATTTTGTAGGGTTTCTTGTCGAAATCCTTCCACGTATAGTTGCCCCTCCCTTTGACCGTGGCGCGTATTGGTGCAGCAGCCGAGCCGAGAGACGGGTATTCGGCAAGCACGGAGTCGATATAGACCGAGGCGGGAATCTGCGTCTCGGTGTCGTTGATTGCCCGGTTATTATCGGTATTGACGTACACGATCGGCAGCGTCCGCGTGGGAGTGGCTGCATAGAGCACAATGCTCCATCCCGCCAGCAGAAGCGTTATGATATAGTGTTTACCTTTCATCTTTCAACTATCAACTATCAACTATCACATGTTGGCGTTATAATACTGCGGCAGTCCGGTGACTTCTTCTCCGATCCAATTGGGGCGGACAAAGGGTTCGTTCTCGTCTCCCAACTCAATCTCAGCGAGGACACGTCCCTCCAGCCGTCCGTGGAAGACATCCACTTCCCAACATCTGGGAGCGCCTTGATAGGGCGGAGCAGGGATGATATAGCGCGTCTTGGAGATAGCTCCGGGCAGGCAGAGGTGCATCAGCTCCTGCGCGTCGGCAAGATCAATCTCTTTCTCCCATTCGAATTTAGCAATACCGTCCCGTAGGCGCGAGGATTTAATAGTAAGGAACGCGCGCTCGTCGCGTATACGCACGCGAATGGTCTTGCCGGGTTCCTTACAGAGGTAGCCCTGCTGAATCTCGTAATTAGCGCAAGCCTGCGCGATAAAATCATCGGATGTAACCAGAAATTTACGCTCAATCTCGGTATTCTTCATAATATGGGGTATTAAAAAAGGCAACCCATCGGGTCGCCTGTCATTTTGCGGAGAAAGGGGGATTCGAACCCCCGGTACAGTTACCCGTACGACAGTTTAGCAAACTGTTGGTTTAAGCCACTCACCCATCTCTCCGTAGCTTAA
>CADAZU010000069.1 GCA_902792535.1 uncultured Bacteroidales bacterium | reverse complement strand
CATAATAAGCGGCATCGCCCAATTGTCCGCGGAGTTGTGGCGTTAGCGTCTGGAGAGAGCGGAGCAATTCCTGGTAGTTTTCCCGACTGGCAGTCGGGGCAATAGAAGAATATGCACGTCCTATCTGTTTTATTCCTTGCCAGAAGCCTTGTACGGCACTTCTTATCCCCCGTTTCATTTCTCGGCGCACATACCACACTGCATGCAGATGGTCAGGCATGAGGCAATAATGCAGAATTTGTATCTCCGGGTGCTTGTTTGGCACATCCCAAAGCGCATTGATGAGCATTCGCCCCAACGCCCGAATTTCCACCCTCGCTTGGGTGGCATCGCTGTCGGGGATGACGAGCGTGCCGAGAAGCGGCTCGCGCGAGGGGATGGTCAGCGTGATATGGTACAGCCCGGCACCTTTCCATGCCGTATCCGGCTCCTGCCATTGCCATATGTCATGTTCACAGGTCATGCTCTTTGCTTATTCTGTTTCCTTTCGTAACTGTGCGATGATGAAGCCGCGTAGGGTGGAATAATACTTTCCTTGCGCGGCGGCTGTGGAGTTGTCGCCGAAGAAACGACGGTTCGCACGGCTGAGACTCTTATTGGCGAGTTGCTTGTACCCTGCGTACTGTTCTTGCCAATAGGCGAGACGGGCAGGATCGGACATCTCTGTCTTACATTGTTTCACAGCCTCGGCAAAAGCAGAGATGGCTTTTTTTCGGCTCTGTGCCAGCGGTCCTTCATACGGATGCAGGATGGCGTAGGCGTGCATACGTCCGTTGCGCGTGCGCAAGACAATTCGTTCTTTTCTACTTAACTTGCCGCTGATACTCTCAAACGGCGATGCCGGTGTAACTGATGCCATAATTTATTGCCTATTTAGGTATTGTGTTGTTATACTCAGACTATACGAAGACTATACTAAAATATCGTATATCTAACGTATATCTATCGTATATGTATCGTACTTTACAGCGGAATTAATGCAGTCTTGTGGCGGGTTTGCTGTGGGATTGCTATGGGTTTGCTATGGGATTGCTGTGGGGTTATTCTACATAGGTCACATAACTGCCGCGGATGCATTTCCAAGTGCCGTTGTTGAGGAGGGTGATGTCGTCGCCATAGACGCCGCTAAGCTTGTTGCCGTCCGTGTCGCAAGCGTACCACCATGAGCTTTGTTTGACACAGAAGTAGCCGTTTCCGAACATCAGCGGCGGTTCGTATGAATAGGTCTCCAGTTTGCGTCCCGAACAATGGTAAATGTCCCAGTAGCCGGAAGAGCGCTGCACGGTCACATAGCCAAACGGGTAATACAGAATCTGATTGCCATAGATGCCGCTCACGAGGTCGCCGTCTTCGTCCGCGAGATACCAAGTGTTGCCGCGGCGTACGCGGTAAAAGCCGTTGTAGAGGAGGTTGATCTCATCGCCGTAGAGGATGGAATAGCCGTTGCGGTAGATATAGACCTTTCTGCCGGACAGACGCACCTGACAGCCGTTGCGCAGGTCCTGGTAGTGCTCGGTGCAATACTCCGGTTTGCGAGTGGTCGTCTCGTTGTTAGTGTCTTCGAACCAGAGGTCGTACTTGTCCGACACGACATACTGTGCCTGCATGGTGAGGCCGGTAAACAGGGCAACTAAAAGTGTGAGTAAAAAGCGTTTCATAAGGCGAGTATTTAAGACAAATATATTTATCAGCTACAAATCTTGTGCCATACTCGTAATCAATCGTCGTTACCAAATTTACAGAGCACAGCCATGTTGTCATCGTCAGCGCTGTACATCGTTGTTAAGTATAACTTCGTGGTTTTCGTATTGCTTATCCAGAATGATGATTGATACGGGTTGGATACTGAACGACAGTTGTTCCCCGGTCTTGACCTCATAGTAATAGAATAACCTGTTGCCTTTGGCTTCGACTTTCAGCGGCATAATCTGTGTTGACATATCCGTCACCGGCAGTACGATTGCCAATACAAACTGTTTGTCAAAATCGATAGCCGTCGGTTGACCATCCTTTCCCATGAACGCAGCCATACCAAAGAGCTGGTCGAACGCTGCGGCTGTAGTTATCTTCGGACTCACGGGAAGAGTCTGGTCATTCTTAAAGAAATAGTTCTTTGCCACCTGAAAAGGCACATTTTCTACATTTGCCTCTGCGGGCTTGTGTGTTGTGCATCCTGCTAACACCAGCAGCGATGCCATTGCTAAAATAATCTTTGCGTATTTCATAATGTTGTTACTGATTTATTCGTAATTTTATCGTTTTTATGCATCAATTGTTCTTTGGTATGCCAGGCGTTCGTCGCCTGAAAGTAAATAAATGATTCCGCAATATGTAAAACCGTGCTTGAGGATGTTGTGCTGCATGATATGGTTGTCGCGATGCGTATCTACGCGAAGCGTACGTGTCCGTTCAAAAGCCCATTCGAGTACGCAATCCCATATTCCATGCACGTCCGGCAGGCTCGCCAAGCGATGTATGACATAGTACGGTTCGTTGTTCAGCCACGCGCCTTCGTAGATATGTGCGTAGGTCGGTTCCGGTGCAGGCAGGAAGGCGAAGTATGCCACAATCCGTTCGTCATCTACGACCACAAAGCCACCGTCACGAGCGATGTCTGCTTGAATAACCTCCTCCGATGGATAACCGTTTATCCATTGGTTCACGTTACCCGAAGCGTGCATCATCTCCCGTGCTGCATCTATCACCGGCATAATCGCCGGAATGTCTTCGTATGTCGCAAGTCGGATTGTCATGCTTATCTCAATAGTTTGCTTATTTGTTTGTCGGTCGCGTGCGGAAGGATGGTATACAAGTGCTGGGTCATCAACTGATACGATTCCTCCGGTGAGCAATCAACTGAACATGCATCTTTGCCGTAAAGCCGTTCGGGAGTGGTGAGTAATGACCATCCCCAGCCGTATTCACGATTATGCTTGTCACGCGGATAGACGAAGTCTTCCGTCACCACGCGCGTTGCCATCTGAAGGCGCGTCACATAGCCGTCGAACTTACTCCGCATCTTCGGACCGGAGAAGCCGCATGCCGCTCGCAAGTCCCGATTGATGATACTATCCTGTTCGCAGAGCGTCTGGTAGATG
>CADAZU010000068.1 GCA_902792535.1 uncultured Bacteroidales bacterium | reverse complement strand
GCGTACCTATTTCTATATGGTCACCTGTTATATGTCCTCTAATTTCACGCAGGCGGAAGGCGGACGTACGATGTTCACTTATGCGAATGGCACGGCGCAACTGTCGAACTATTCGGTGGATCTGCTGCTCAAATGGCACCGCCAGGACCCTGTATCGGAGCGCGAATTGGCGCGTAATGAAGTGATCTACGGAAACGAGACACTCAATAAATGTTCGTATAAACAAGGCAACCGCAATCCCTTCATCGACTACCCGGAGTTAGCAGAATATATCTGGGGCAACAAGAAAGGTCAGTCCGTTTCCCTTTCCTCTCTCGTCTCTCCCTATGATGGCGGCACGCCGGTTACTCCTATTGATCCGCAAACCGGAGTTAGCAAGCATGGTGTCACATGGTCTGTCAACGGCGAGATCCTGCGTACCGATTCCGTTGTAGAGGACGGTAAGATCGTTGAAATGCCGGATGAACCCACCTCTTGTTCTTCCGAGAGCAACGTCTTCATGGGCTGGACTGATGCACCTATTGCCGGCACGCAAGACGAAGCTCCCGAAACGCTTTATAAGCTGATTCTTGATTTCCCGGAGGTAACGGAGGATGTCACCTATTACGCAGTCTTCGCGAAAGCTACCGAGCAAGCAGGGGCTGCTCCGGCTACTTATACTTTCAATGCCGAGAACCAGACAGGATGGACCAATACGGCAAGCAAGACCAATACCTATTGGCTCCTCGATCAAGACAAAGCGCTTACCTCTCCGTCGGTTGATCTCTCTGGCTTGAACTCCGTACAAGTGCGTATGCGTACATACGGCGGTACCCAATATGACAAATTGCAAGTCGCAGCGGGAAGCAATGTACTTACCACCATCGAGGCTACGAGCGGAAGCACCATGACCGACTACGAGTGGACCAATACGCAATCGCTCTCTGGCACCTCGCCACTCACCTTCACATGCTCGAACGCAGGCAGCGGTAAGGGTATAGGTTTTGCTTCCGTCACCATCAACGCCGTCGGCGCAGGAACGGCATACAGCCGCTACATCACTTCTTGTCAGGGTACGACGGAGTTGGTGAACCGTGCTGTGACAGACCGGTCGGCACGTAAGATCCTTATCGGAGGACAGATTTATATCCTTCTCGGCGAACAACTATACACCCCGATGGGGCAACGTATCAGATAACAGATGACAAACCGTCGATTAACAATATTTACCTTCGTCCTCTGCCTGTTCTTTGCGCAGGCAGAGGCGAATGTGGTAACCGGTGTGGCTGCGGTCCCGGATAATTATTACGCTGCGGTGGACGGTAAGTCCTCGGCAGAAGCTATACTCGCTGCGTTGAATGGAATTATCTCCGGGCACACCGTAATCAACTACGACGGTCTGGAGCCCTATTACCAGCAGACTGATTTCTATTCCGATACCCTGTGGGATATGTATTCCACCTGCCGCTTTGTGGCAGACGATGCCAATATCCCCCAGAAACAACTCTGCGACGGATGGAACAAGGAGCATGTCTGCTGCCAGTCCTGGCTGGGCTCGGGACCGATGGTGTCGGACCTGTATAATGTCTATCCTACGGACGCACGGGTCAATAACCTCCGCTCCAATTATCCGTACGGAGAAGTGAACGGCGCGAACGGAACCGGTATCTCCAAGGACCCGGAGGGACACGCGCTCGGCAAACTGGGCTATAGCAGTAAAACCATCACCGGCTATTCGGACCGTGTCTTCGAACCCCACGATGACTACAAAGGCGATTTCGCACGCACCTTTATGTATATGGTCGCGCGCTATCGCGCTAACTCCGTCAACGGAGGCAATGGAGCGGTTATGTTTACCTCTTCGCCTACCAATTTCACGGCGTATGCCAAAGAGATGCTCCTTCGGTGGCACCGTGCTGACCCGGTCTCGATGAAGGAAGTGGATCGCAACCAGGCGGTCTATGGTATCCAGCATAACCGCAATCCGTTTATTGATTACCCTGAACTTGCAGAGTATATCTGGGGAAATAAGGTCGGTAATACAGTCAGCCTCTCTTCGATGACGCCTACTTGCGAGAGCCTCACGCCGGCGGCGCAAACCAAATATGGGGTTACATGGATGGTGGATGACGAAGTGCTGCGTGTGGACTCCGTAGAGGAGAATAAGAAACCCGCTTCGTTGCCGGAGGCACCTGTCTCATGCTCGTCGTCCAGCGAGTCGTTCGCAGGGTGGAGTAGTGCTTCTATAGCCGGTGTCAGCCGGACAGCACCGACTGAGCTTTTCAGTGAGAAAGCGCAGATGCCGGCTGTTACTTCGGATGTCGTATTCCGTGCTGTCTTCGCCCATGCCGAGCAGCAGCAAGGTTCCGGTCCGGTTACCGCACAAACGAACTTCAGCGGCTACAGCCGGGGCAAAGCGGTTGCTTCTGAACAGATAGGAAACGTCACGGTAACCTTCGCTAAAGCAGGTGCTTCCAATGCCGCTACCTATTATTCCGAAGTGCGTTGCTATGCCAAATCGACTATTACATTCTCAGGGGCTACGATGACGCGGATTGAGTTCACCGCCGGAGCGAATGACAAAGGCAATGCTTTGAGACCCAACACCGGCACCATGAGCGGTTCGGTATGGACAGGCAATGCTTCCTCTGTCGTATTCACGGTGGACGGTGATAGCGGATACCGGGGAATCAGTGCGATCAAAGTGACCTACGAGGACAACACGGTCGTCACTTCCTTCTCCGATTACATTACCTCATGCGGGGACCATACAGCGATTGAAAATGAGCAGATTTCCGTCAAAAACAAGAAAATTCTGCGGGATGGACAACTTCTCATTCTTGTAGGCGATCAAATCTACAATGTAATGGGACAAAGGATCCAATAAAAAACGGCAGCCTTTCGGTTGCCGTTTTTTCTTTCATTTGGGGTCCCCGCAAATTTTATATTTGTGGGGAGAGCGGAGGCATAAGTCGCCCGTCTATTTAGCGGTAGCGGTATAGACCTTTGCGACCTTATTGCCGACGCGTCACTTGATCTCAATCTGTTTCGTCGTCTTGCCTTCTACTTTCTGGAGTTTCGGCAGTTCGATAGTCAGAATACCGTCTTCTACCTTGGCGTTGATTTCTT
>CADAZU010000067.1 GCA_902792535.1 uncultured Bacteroidales bacterium | reverse complement strand
TCCCTTGGATATAGAGTTGCCGCGAGATGAGTCATGTTCACGCATGTCTCACTTACTTACCCGAATAGATAGGTGTGCAGAAAGTGGCTACGGAGATTATTTGTTGCATGAAGAACAATTATGCAATCAACCTATAAAAAGTATGTCGCGTCTAACGGAGCATATATTATGCTCCATCGACTATGAACAAGTACGGCAACGCCGCATTACCAATTACATGGTTTTGGAAAGGGCACTTTATGGGTCGAACAAGCTATCATTGGATGCATCAGAATCAGTTCCAATGGTTTATCCCTATTGGACAGAAAACGGCGACACACTACGCGACGAACTGCGTCAACAAAGAATCTACATAGCGAAATACTGGAAAAATGTATTAGACTGGAATAGCCCCGCATTGGAGCAATCACTGGCAAACGACCTGCTGGCGCTACCCGTTGACCAGAGATATACACCCGCCGATATTGAAACAATAATACCACTCATTATATGAAAAAAAAGATTATATTATTTGGAGCGACAGGCAATGTAGGGTCATACGTATGGAAATACGCCCTTGATTTTTTTGACTCTGAGCAGTATGAAGTAATTGCATCCGGTCGCAGACAAACGGACTTTTTTGCTAAACGCGGTTACCCATATTATAATGTGGACATCTCCAAAGCAGAAGAGTTTGAGAAGTTGCCGACAGACAACGTATATGCGATCATATATCTTGCTGCACAGATTCCCTCCTACATGCAGGGATATGCACCGGAGAAATACATACAATCAAACATTGTAGGCGCATTCAATGTACTTGAATACTGTCGAAAAGTTCACGCGGATCGTGTATTGTTCTCCACGACAGTTTTCGACGTATCATTGTCGGTGCAAAACGGTGTGGCTCTCAAGCCTAATATACCATACAATTTCAGTTACAAGGGTGACCATGCGATGTACGTTATCACAAAAAACACGGCAATTGAATTTCTAAAGCACTATTATGCAGAATATGGGATTAAATATTTTGTTTTCCGTTTTCCTACCATATACAGCTACAGTCCATACCAATACTATCATCCCAACGGCGTCAAGACCATGCGTCCATTATACCGCATGATTAATGCAGCTATAAAAGGTGAGCCCATAGAGTTATGGGGCGACCCAAATTACAGCAAAGACATGGTACATGTATATGATTGCGCACAAATGATTTGCAAAGCCATATTGGCAGATAGAGAAACAGGGTTCTACAATGTAGGAACAGGTATTCCGGTAACCTTGCAAGAGCAAATAGAAACTATTATCAAAGTTTTCTCCCCAAAAGATCACCCATCGTCAATCATATATCGCCCTGACAAACCTTGCGGCGGAGGATTTCTTATGGACATACAAAATGCTAAAGATGAGCTTGGTTACGAGCCTCAATATGATTGTCAACGTTTATTTGAAGATTACAAACAAGAAATGCAAGTACAGCGTTTTGCGGAATTACGCAACGCATAAATTCCCCGCCTCATGACAACTCCAAAAGTTAGCATTTGTTGCTTGTGTTACAATCATGAGAAATACATCCGGCAATGCTTGGATGGTATTATCATGCAACAAACATCCTTCCCTTTCGAAGCGTTAGTACATGATGATGCCTCAACCGACGGTTCGAGACAAATAATTTTAGAATATGCGGAGAAATATCCAGCTATCATCAAACCTATTTTGCAAGACGAAAACCAATATTCAAAAGGCAAGGGGATATTAGGTCCTTTCCTATGTCCACGTTGTACGGGTGAGTATGTTGCATTTTGCGAATGTGATGATTATTGGACGGATCCGACCAAGTTACAGAAACAAGTTGATTTTTTGGATAGCCATAGGGAGTATTCATTCTGTTGCCACCGATACCGAATATATGAAGAAAATACCAAATCGTACAGAAAAGAATATGCATACGATTGGTATAAAGAGGGAGAAAATTTAGAGATTACCGAGAGCATAGCACTTAGTGTATGGGTTACTCAGATGCTAACCACATTAATACGGAAAGACATTTTCCTCGAAATCATGCAAACGGTTAACAATTTATATCATACCTCTCGCGATAATTATATCTTCTATGAATTACTGCAAGTCAGCAAAGGTATTTCTCTAAATCAAGACATGGGTATATATCGTTGGCATGACGGAGGAATAGCGAGTAGCACTTCAGGTATATCCCGCTATGGGAACGCAGTCAAAGTATATTCAAATATATACAAAAAACACATCGGTGATCATATATTGGAGGCAAGACTTCGATATAATTATGAACGGTTGTTGCGATATACATCTCCGTCCAGACAAGGCTGGCAGATACTTAAAGACTCCTTCGGCTACTGCAATACGACCATGCAGCAGTTGTACATGATTGCGATGTACCTCATTCCGCCATTCTTACTTCGTATCCCTGCCATGTTATACAGTAAATATTTGCGTAAGAAATGCTCTATATCCAATCCATAGTAGTATATACCCTGTTAGCCCTATTGATGTGCCTTGGAGCCTATTACTCCAAGCGCGATGTTCCTATGGCTAAGTTATGGGGTTGGATGCCGATTGTGCTGTTTACGCTGGTTTTCGGGCTGCGATACGGAGTGGGTGTGGATTACAACAATTACGTGGAGATTTACGAAGATACTGCATCGTACAATTCATTTTTCAGTATGTGGGAAAACGAGCGCTACGAAGCAGGATTTATCATTCTTCTCTACGTATGTCACCTGGTTCATGCGCCGGTATTTGTGCTGTTCTCCATCATAGCGTTTATTCAGATTTTTCTGTTGTACAAGGCTTTTAAGGACGAAGGCGACATTCTCGTATTCCTGTATGCAACGTTGATCTTTACAGGATTCTGCATGTACAGTTTCATGAACATCATGCGTCATGAGATTGCCTTCTGCATATTCATGTATTCGCTCAGATACATCAGGGACAACAAACCGGCAAAGTACTGGCTATGCTGTCTGCTTGCTTTTGCATTCCACCGGTCAGCCATACTGCTTTTCCCACTCTATTTTATATGGCGGAGGCGGAAAGGGATATTCAACTCGTGGTACATAGAGTTGGCTGCGGTACTGGGCTGTTTCCTCGTCTCGTTTGTGCTGTCATGGCAGAATCTGTTGCATTATTTCGACACGATTGTCACGCTTCTCGGCTATGAGAACTATCTGGAGATAGCAGAAGACATGACGGTAAACAGCAAATTAGGCATAACCCGTTTGCTCAATCTGTTCGTTACCTGCATGTTCAATATCCTGTACGACCTGTATATAGTTGGCGTCTGTCTGGGATATATATTCATGGGCAGTATGATGTTCCAGCGTATCATACTGTACGCGAGTCACACGCACTTCATTGTACTTGCTTACGCGCTGTGCTACTTCTACAAGACGCGCGAGAAGAACAGCGCACAAATGCTGCGCTATGCGGTAGTGGCGTTGTTTATCGTTGTATCATACAGCAGTTTTATCTTTCACGTAAAAGACAATACAGGTGCTTACGTCTCGTATTTCCAAAAGGATATGCACAAGGTAAAAGACAATCTGCGCGATGCAGCACTTCCGAATCCGAAATGAAAAAACATCAAGATATGAACAAATTGACATATATCTACAGGCGCTTTCACCAGATGAAAGATGCGTACGTTGGTCCGACATCCATCGTTCGTACACTATGGCTGTGGCTGGGTTGGATAAACAACGCCATACTATACGGGGCAACGATAAGCGACTATTTTGCTTACGGCTTTTACAAGTTGCAGCACAGCGGCAAACAGGAATACATCACGTACCGCCGTTACCATGCTATTCAGCGCAAGGCAAACAACAAGAATGATATACATATATGCCGCAGCAAGATTGACTTCAACGAATACTTTGCGGATCTGCTCGGGCGCGAATGGTTAGACACGCGGAAAGCGACAGCTGAAGATATTGCGGCATTTGCACAGCGGCACTCGTATTTCTTTCTGAAAGAGATTTTGTCATATCGCGGTATCGGCGTGACGCGCGTGGAATCGGAGGGACTGAATGCATCAGCGTTTTTAGGCCAATGCTTGAGCGATAACGACTGCCACTATATACTGGAAGAACCGCTGCAAGAGATAAGTTGTCTGCAGGAGTTTCACCCGTGGTCCATCAACACGATACGCGTAGTGACACTATACGACACCACCAACGATTGCGTGCACATCATGAACGCACGCCTGCGCATGGGCAACAAAAAGAATAATGTGGATAATTTCCACTTTGACGGCATAGGCGCCAACATTGATATCGAAACCGGACTGATAGACGGCGTAGGCTACGACACGCATAATCAGACTTATCTGGTTCACCCGTTGACAGGGAAGCAGATTATCGGTTTCAAAATGCCCGAATGGGAGAAGTGCAAACAGTTTATCGACAAGGCAGCGCGACGATTGCCGAGTGTGCGGTATATAGGCTGGGATCTGGTAATCAAACCCGACGGCGAGATGTGTCTGATTGAAGCCAACGACAACGCCGATCATGATTTCCAGCAACTGCACAACAAAGGCTTGTGGAAAGAATATCAAGCAATTCTGAAGAATCTGTAATTTACGTACTGAAGAAGCAGCAGGTTATGTATATATTGATGATTTCACGCGGTATACCGAGCGACAAAGATCCGCAATGGGGTTGCTTCGAGCAAGATCAGGCAGAGGCATTAGCGGCACTCGGGCACAAAGTGGTAGTCGCTTCCGTGGACGGCAGACTGAGATTCTACTATCGCAAAATAGGAATAACCACAGTAAAGAAAAACGGCGTAATATACTACAACAGTTTTATCGCACCGGTCGCAAATATCGGATTATCTTCGCATTCACTGAGCCGGAGAGTGAGAGAATGGCAGCTGGAGCGGATATACAAAATGGTAGAAAAGACCTACGGGAAACCTGATGTTGTGTACGGACAATACTTCTTCATTTCGTACACAGCCATACGCTTATGCCAAAAGCACAATCTTCCTTTGGTGACCATCGAACACGCAGGCAGGTTCCGCGAAGAAAAAGTGGACAGACGCTCGCTGAAATACTCTCGCGAGTTATACAAATATACTGCGGCAAATATAGCCGTTTCGCATTCGCTTGCCAACGCGCTAAAGAAACTGTTCGGAATTGACTGTTACGTCATTCACAACGTTTATAGCAAAGAATTTCAGTATTTTCCGCAGGAGAAGAAACACAGCGAAACAGTTCGTTTTGTATCAACGGGCAGCCTGGTCCCAATCAAATGTCACAACCTGCTGATAGAGGCATTCGCGAAGTTCGGTCAATCAAAAGACAACTGGGAACTGAATATTATCGGCGACGGAGTATGCCGCAAATCGCTGCAACAGCAGATCGAACAATCAGGACTGACAGAACATATCCATCTGGTAGGACGAATGCCTAAGAGCAAGATCGTGAACATCTTAAACGCAAGTGACGTTTATGTACTTTCCTCACGGATAGAGACCTTCAGCGTAGCGAGTATCGAAGCACTTGCGTGCGGCTTGCCGGTGATTGCGACACGTTGCGGCGGACCGGAAGAGTTCATGAACGAGAACAACGGACTGCTGGTGCCGGTAAATGACGCGGACGCTTTAGCCAAAGGTATCGGATATATGTACGAACATTACAGGGACTATGACCGGCAGGCGATAGCGGACGACTGCAAGGCACGATTCTCATCGGAGGTGATTGCCGGGCAGCTGACGGAGATATTTGAAGAAGTAACAGCCCGCAAAATCAGAAAAGACCAGGAATAATCAGCAATAAGGCAGGTCCTACGGTGCAAAAAAGTATAACTTATCCTACGGTTTCCGCTTCTGTTTGTAGGCGAGCAGGATGGTCTTCCGCAGTTCGTCGGGGTTATCGATGAGTTGCGGATGGTCTTTGTAACGCAAGTATAGTCGCTTGATACGCATGTACAATGCCTTGCGTCGGTCAGCTAACTGTTGCGGTGTGGTCGGGTGGTTGCGTATCTGCTGCTGTTGTATCTCGTCTATACACTCATCAATCACCGGCACGCTACTGTGCGAGCGGATGAACGCAAAGGTCTGCCCCTCTGCGTCCACCCTGTACGTAACACCGCCTAACGTGCCCGAAAGGCTCTGCGTCGGCTGATCACTCTTGAACGTCACTTTGCCCATCTTGGTCGTCTGCGTATTCCCACATACTGCAACGCTCATTACTATCGCGGTATCGGACGTACTCCTCAAAGTACATGCGCGTCCACTTGGCGCACTTGCGGCTGTTCTTTTTGCAGCCAGGTACACCCTCGCGAATACAAAGCCGCACCCATGCGTACGTAATGCCGAATAGCATGATGATCACATCTTTGTACTGGAACTCATACTTTCTCAAAAACGCACCGATCATTCTTGATAGATCAAGTTGCAAATCCATTTTCTCTTTTGCTGTCATAATTTTGTTAACTATTAAACTGTTAAACTTCTCTCAACGCTAAACTCTCAACTCTCAACTCACCCTCACATGTGCCTCTCCGTGCGGTTCTTTATATCCCACGCCCGGGTGAGGATGGCTATATCCGAGGCGTCGGGTACCAGCCAATCGGCAGTCTTTTGCAGTTCGTCGTGCGACATCTGGTGAAACAGCGGTTTCAAATCTTCGAATGTTGTCATGGCTCTATCTCCTTTTTGATTGTCATGTTATATAGTTCGGCATCTGCTTTGGTATAGACGCCACCTGTGCCGTTGTAGATGGCAATCACCATTTGTGCGCCTG
>CADAZU010000066.1 GCA_902792535.1 uncultured Bacteroidales bacterium | reverse complement strand
TTTATAGCGCTGTTAAGAGAGTGAATGCTATCCTGCTAAAAGGAAATTTACTAGGAATGGAGATAGAAATATATCAAAGACCCGAAATATTCAAAGATATTATTAATATTGACGGAATCGAATTCCCATCACCGATAAAAGTACAAGCATTTGAGAATAAAACTGCTCAAGATGTGCTTGCTAAGAAACAAGAAAAATTTGCAGAAATATATAAGTTAGGATTAACAGAAGATGATATCTCTTCTACAGAAAGCGAAGCAAATGAATGCTATATAGCTTATCTCCTCCTTACAGGAAATTTCGACATTTCCGCAGACAGAACTTTAATGACTGATTTGTGTAATAAAGACAGAGCAATGGAACTCAAAGCAAAATATAATGAGAAGCAACTCGAATATTTAGCCAAAGGGCATGATTCGCGTTTAAATAAGTATGCAAAGTAGTCATAACGTTTGTGTGTGAATGAGTGAATCAGTAAATTAGCGGGCAGCCATGAAGGTCGCCCGCTAATCTTTTATAATCGTACATCCTTACTCTGCCAAATTGACAGCATAATAGCGTACTCTGCCTTGCGGGGTGCAGCCGGTGATGAAGAGGACGCGGTCACGCTCGGAGGCGGAGTTGGCACGGCGGACGATGTCGTCAAGGTCTTCCTCGGTGCGCACGGAGCGGTTGTTGACTTTGAGGATGATAAAGTCCGCAGGCACACCGGCACTATTCAGTTTACCTGCTTTGAGCGACTTGATCTGCAAGCCGTAGTTGATACCCAGCCGCTCTTTTTGTGTGTCGGTCAGTTCGGAGAAGGTGGCACCTAAGACGGACGCTTTGTCCTCGGCTGAGATGACTCCTGTACCGCCTTCGCGGTTGGTGAGCGTCGCTTGGACGGTCAGCGTCTTGCCGTCGCGCAGGAGTGTCACAGAGACCACATCGCCCGGACGATGACGACCGATATGTTCCTGCAGGTCGGTACCTGTCTTGACGGCAACACCATCAATATGCGTGATTACATCGCCGCTCTTGATGCCTGCTTTCTCTGCCGCGCCGTCCGGCACTACGCGTTCCACGTATGCCCCTTGGAGAGTTGTCAGGTTTTTCTCTTTCTTCAGTTCGGAAGTGATCTCACGCATCTGCACGCCGAGGATAGCGCGTTGCACGACACCGTACTGGCGGATGTCGCTCACCACTTTCTGTACGATACTGGTCGGCACTGCAAAACTGTAGCCCGAATAGGAACCGGTCTGCGAAGCGATGGCGGTGTTGATTCCTACCAACTCGCCGCGCGTGTTAACCAGCGCACCGCCGGAGTTGCCGGGATTGACTGCCGCGTCGGTCTGGATGAACGACTCAATCTTCATCTCCGCGTTGAGGATGTTGATGTTACGCGCCTTGGCGGACACGATACCTGCCGTGACGGTAGAAGTGAGGTTGAACGGATTGCCGACGGCAAGCACCCATTCGCCGACGCGCAGGTCATCCGAGTTGCCCATGAGGATCACCGGCAGACCTGTCTCGTCAATCTTCAGCAGCGCAATGTCGGTGTTCGGGTCAGTGCCCACCAGCGTTGCCGTGTATTCGCGTTTGTCGTTGAGGACCACCTGAATCTGGTCCGCGCGGTCGATGACGTGGTTGTTGGTGACGATATATCCGTCCTCGGAGATGATGACACCCGAACCGGACGCCTGCTGTGCCGGCATCTCGCGTTGTTGCCCCGGACGGCCGAAGAAGAACTCAAAGAGGTCCATCTGCTGCGAGGAGACCTGGTTGCGATACGTCGTCTTGACGTGTACAACCGCATTGACAGATAGTTCGGCAGCCTGCGTAAAATCCGTCTCCCCTGCCTGCGGCAAAGACGCGAAGCGGCTGTAAGCAGCAGGGATTCCGAGGGAATCATTTGAGGATTTGAGAATTTGAAGATTTGAAGATTGCAGATTGCCGTATTTCAGCACGGCGAGTGTTGTTCCGGCACTAACGGCTGCGACGAGCAGCACGATGCCTAAAAATCTAAATATCTTTTTCATAGTTCCGAATAATTTTAGTTGCACATTCTTGATTGCAAAATCCGTGCCAAAAGAGACCGATTATTAAGATTCGGGCGTTAGACCAAAACCTGTCTTGGAGCAGCGCAAGGTCAGCGCGACGTCTGCTGATTAAAACGATGTTGGAACGAGGTTGAAAAGTATATGATTGTTAAGATTCGGGCGTGTTTTTCACTCTCGGCATAGTATTTGTACCCTGCAAAAACGGAAATTTTTTATTGTATTTTCGTGTAACCTTTTGAAAATTCGTGTCTCTTATTAGTAGGTGAAGGGCAATGTATCCGACATAGAACTGATTAGGCAAGTGCTGCGCGAGAACGATTCGCGCGCGTTTGACACGTTGATGCAACGGTACTCTCTGCCGGTGTACAATGCTGCCTTGAGGCTCATGCACGACGAGGAGGAAGCCGCTGAAGTGACACAGTTAGCATTCATACAAGCCTACAAACAACTGGATTCGTGGCATGGAGGCAATTTCGGTGCGTGGGTAACGGTCATTGCGAATCATATCGGCTTGCGCCTTTTGGAGAAAGAAAAGCGACGAGGGAATGTACGATTTGACGATGTACAAAGTACAACGGACTTGGCGGATATAGCCGATGAGACATACAACGAGCAGCGGGAGGCACATCTGCAAGCCTTGGAGCTGGCGATTACGCAACTGCCTGAGCCCGACCGACAGATCATCCGGTGGCACTATTACGACGGAGTTCCGCTGCAAGCCATCGCAGAACGGCTCGGACAAACGGAAAACAATATCAAAGTGCGGCTCTTCCGCATCAGAGAAAGACTAAAGAAAAAGATTGAACATGGAAACAATAACTGATTACGAATTGGACACGCTGTTTCAGCAGTCTGCACAGCAGCACAAGGCGGTGGAACAGATAAACCATCAGGTCATGCGCACCGTGCGCCGCGACATGCGCCTCAAGACCTTGCGCAAATGGGCTAAACTGCTCGGTCTCTGTTTCGGTCTGCCGGTAGCGGTAGTGGTGTATATCTATGCGCTGTTCCTATTCATGCCGAATATGCCGGAGCAACTGCAAACCGTTTGCATAGCCATCCCTGTTGCTACCGTTCTTGCTCTGGCTGCGCAACGCTTGTATTATTTTTCGCCGGAGGTGTAACCTTTCTGCACTCCGCGTATCATACAAATAGAGGAGCATACTAGTCAACTCCCAAAACAAACATGGTTAACAATTAAAATTTATAGTATTATGGAAGAAAGTTTAGCAGTAATGATTCCATTAGTAGGAGTTATTTTATCGCTCGCAATCCCAATTGTGGCTATTATCATGGTTTTTGTGACAGCAATGAATAAGAAGAAGCAGGACAAAGAAATCCGTCAACTCATTATTGAGAACCACACCGATCCGGAGACCGCCAAACTGCTCATTGACGAACCGAAGAAGCAGCCGCGTAAGATGGGACCTTTCAATCTGGACACGCTCCGTGCAGCCTGTATCTTGCTCGGAATAGGTCTTGGCGCATGTATCGACTGGCTGGCGGGCACAGCAACCATGAGTATCTATTTCTGGCTCATCATCGCCTGCGGTATC
>CADAZU010000065.1 GCA_902792535.1 uncultured Bacteroidales bacterium | reverse complement strand
CAACAATATTAAGATCGACGGCTTCCGATATGACTATTGCAAGGGCTTCCCTAACAGCCATATCAATGATAATAACAGTGACGCGCAAGCTTATTTCTCGGTTATGGAGTATTGGGACGGCAATCCCGACGTACTGCAATCCCATCTGAACGATGCCGGCTGGAACACCTGCACCTTCGATTTCGCAACCAAATATACGGCCTTCAACCAGGGAATAGCGTCCGGCGACTACGGCAAACTGAAAGGTGCCGGTCTGTTAGGCGCAGGCAAAGCGCGCTATGCCGTCACTTTCCTCGACAGCCATGACTCCTTCCAACGCGACGACAATGAGTTCTGCGGCAAAAACAACTCGATGAAATATCCGGGTAAGATCCAGCAATGCTACGCATATCTGCTCTCCATGCCGGGTATTCCGTGTGTGTTCTATCCCCACTGGGTGAAGTTCAAAGACCAAATCAAGCAAATGATCAACGCCCGTTATAAGACCGGCGTTCATAGCGAGAGTGCTGTTTCTGACGAGGCGGGTAACGGTTATTACAAGGCTACCATTACCGGCACGAATGGCGAGATACGCCTCCTGATCGGTCCGAACAGCGGCTATAACACCACGCCGTCCGGCTATACACTGGCGGTCAAAGGCGAGAACTACGGCGTGTATTACAAGACTACCTCCGCACGCGGCGACAAGGACAAGAACCGTCATCCGCAAGGCATTGAGGAAGTAACCCCCACCAACTCCCCCTCAAGGGGAGAGAAAGTGCTCCGCGACGGTCAGTTGCTGATCAAAGTGGGCGAACAGATGTACGACATGATGGGTAACCGTATCCAATAAAGACATCTAATTTATAATTTATTAACAAATATCTAAAATTTAATACGACAATGAAAAAGATTTTTACCATGTTTGCTGCTTTGCTGTTTGCAGCAGGAACTTTTGCCGCAAGTTACGGCATTATGATTAACAGTACGGATTATCATGCAGGTGAACTGAACCCGAGCCCGGGAGACCCTTCGTACACCGAGTACATGGTGCTGGGTGTTCAGGTTGCCAAAGACGCTACCCTGCAACTATGGGATCAAGAGAACAATGCCGGCTGGGCTGTTGATCTGGACGGCGCATCGACCGCTAAGATCGTGAAGGACGGTGACCATTATGTATGTAATGAAGCCGGATGTTTTGATTTCTACATCAAACTGAAGTTTAATGCAGACCAGCTTTACATCGGAGAGACCGAATGTGGTGGCGGTCAAGGCGGTCAAGGCGGTCAAGGTGGCCAAGGTGGTCAGGGCGGCACGACAGACGGCAACCCTCGTTATTACTACAAAGGATTTATTGACGATGCAGACTTCGAGCCCGATGCATCCTCTCTCTTCCACGACGGTGTAGCCACTATCAGCTTCTCCAAGAACGCAATGCTGTTCGTGATCTACCAGGTGGACGGACAGGAGGGCGTTCAGTATATGACTTCCGAATGGATTGACGGTCCGGACCATGCAACTCTGTCAGTGAATGGTAACGGAGGCTACAATAAATGGAACTGCCCGATGGGAACCACGACTTTGTATCTGTATGACAACGGAGACGGCACCCTTGAGATCTCCAGCAAACCGATGGCGGGCAAGACCCTCGTCGGCGGCGGACAAGGAATAGAGGAAGTGAGTCAGAAGCCGGAAGCCGAAAGTAGAAAGTTCATCAAGGACGGCAAACTTTATATCCGTGTCGGCGAGAAAGAGTACGACGCTACAGGTCGTCAGTTGTAGTATATGGGTGCGCCCGCGTGTCCGCGCGGGCGTACATAATTATAATTTAAATACGTATAGTTATGCGCAAGAGTCTTCTTTGCCTCATGGTGTTGTTCGCGCTCTGCGTCTCGGCGCAGGTGTCCACCAATCCGGCAATTATAGAACCCAATTATACCGGTAAGATAACCATTACCTTTGATCCCAAAGGCGGCAACGGCGGTATGGCTACTGCCACCAAGTGTTACGCCCATACGGGCTATTGTACCAAGACCCAGAACTGGCTGGGCGTGAAAGCGACATGGCGTTCGGCTTCCGCTCCGCAGCTGACCAAGACCGCTGACGGCAAATGGCAGCTGGAGATCGACAATATGTACACCTATTATAACATCCCGTCGGGAACAGAGGTGTACGCGCTGGCGTTCGTGTTCAACGATGGCCCTGGCGGAACGAAAGAAGGCAAGACTGCTTCCGGTGGTGATATCTTTGTGGTGCTCGGCGAGGAAAACTCGGCTTCTGATATCTGGGAGGCGGTGAAAGAAGTACAGCCGGTGACGGGAGCCCGTCCTTCGGGTGTTGATCAAGGTATCTACTACGGTTCGGACGGCACGTCTGTGACCCTTTGTACCTATGCCGCTTCCAAGACGGCGCCTGCCAAACGTGTCTTCCTCCTCGGCGATATGACAGGATGGAAACTGGATGCGGCGCACCAGTTGAAGCGGGACGGCAACTATTTCTGGATCACCCTGACCGGTCTGGAGCCGGGCAAGGAATACCGTTTCCAATATGCCGTAGAGCGCGCAGACGGCGTGAAGAAGCAGATCTCCGACCTCTATTCGGAGAAAGTTATTCACCCGGACGACCAGTGGGAGCCGCGCAGTGCAGACCCGACGCTGATCCAGTACCCGCTCAAGGGTGCCGACGGCGGGTATGTGACGGTAATACAGACTCAGAAACCCGCTTTCCAGTGGTCGGACGCAACGCTCCATTTCCAGCGTCCGGACAAGAACAACCTTGTTATATACGAGCTCTGGGTGTATGACTATACCGCCAAACGGACACTTGAAGGTGTGCGCGAACGGCTGGATTATTTGCAGCAGTTAGGCGTCAACGCTATCGAGCTGATGCCGATATGCGAGTTTGACGGCAACTATAACTGGGGCTACTCGCCTAACCACTATTTCGCGCCTGACAGGGCGTACGGATCGGAGAATGATATCAAGTCGTTCATAGACGAATGTCACCAACGCGGTATGGCCGTTATCCTCGACATGGTGTTCAACCATGCTACGGGGCTTAACCCGATGAACAAACTGTATCCGTACGGAACGGACCTGGCAAGCAACCCGTGGTTCAACGTCACGGCTCCACACAGCGACAACGTGTATGAGGACTGGAACCATGATTTCGAGCCGGCGCAGAAGATGTTCAAACGCGCTATCCAATACTGGCTCCGGGAGTATAAAGTGGATGGTTTCCGCTTCGACCTCAGCCATGGTTTCTGCGGCACGACGAAGAACTCGGTGACACACCTCAAGGACTACTATAACAACGCCCTGAAGGCTGTCTCTCCCACCGCCTATATGATTTGTGAGCACTGGGGCGACCAGATGGGCTCCGAGCGCCCGCAACTCATCAACGAGGGTATGCTCTGTTGGAACAATACCACTAACGCTTATTGCCAGACCGCCATGGGATGGCTCAAAGACGGCGATTCTTTTGCCGAGGCTAACAAAGACGGCTATGTCTCTTATTGCGAGAGCCACGACGAGGAGCGCATGCAGTACAAGTGCAAGATGTGGGGCAACGGAGACGTCAAGACCGACCGCGCCACCCGTATAGCCCGCGTGCCGGCTAACGTAGCGATGAACGTGCTCCTGAACGGATCGCATATGATCTGGCAGTTC
>CADAZU010000064.1 GCA_902792535.1 uncultured Bacteroidales bacterium | reverse complement strand
GCAATCCAAGGAGCTCCGCCAGATGATCGTATCCGGTCAGGGTGAGTTCCACCTCCGCACCCTCAAATGGCGTCTGGAGAACAACGACAAGATGCCGATTGAGTTCAGCGAACCGCGTATCCCGTATCGTGAGACGATCACCAAGTCGGCGCGTGCGGACTATCGTCATAAGAAACAATCCGGTGGTGCCGGTCAGTTCGGCGAAGTGCACCTCATTGTGGAGCCGTATGAGGAAGGCGTGCCTGTAAAAGAGACCTACAAGTTCGGCAACCAGGAATACAAAGTTTCCGTTAAGGACCAGCAGGAAATCAATTTGGAGTGGGGTGGTAAACTGATCATCATCAACTCCATCGTTGGTGGTGCTATCGACGCACGCTTCATCCCTGCTATCGTAAAGGGTATCATGGATCGTATGGAGCAAGGTCCTCTGACCGGTTCGTACGCACGCGACGTGCGCGTCATTATTTATGATGGTAAGATGCACCCGGTTGATTCGAACGAAATCTCGTTCCGTCTCGCCGGACGTAATGCCTTCGCGCAAGCCTTCAAAGAGGCAAACCCGAAAGTGCTGGAGCCGGTTTATGACCTCGAGGTATTTGTTCCGTCGGAGATTATGGGTGATGTGATGTCTGACATCAACGGCCGTCGCGGTATGGTAATGGGTATGGAGACCGAGAAGAGCTTCACCCGCCTCAAAGCGCAAGTGCCTTTGAAAGAGCTGGCTTCTTACTCCACGACGCTCTCGTCCCTCACCGGAGGACGCGCTACTTTCACCATGGCGTTCAACTCCTACCAGCTCGTTCCGGCAGACGTACAGGAGAAACTCCTCGCTGCTTACGCCGCTTCGCAGACCGAGGAAGAATAAGGAGATGTACGAAGGGACAAAGTACAAAGTACAAATGAAAAGAGCCGCATTTCGCGGCTCTTTTCATTCTCTTACCCTCTTCCTTCCCCTCCCCTTGAGGGGAGGTCGGGTGGGGTTTCCTCTTACTTCCCCGGGCTGGCGTTGAATGAGTACGCAACGCCGATGACGTGCTGGAAACTGCGCTCCTCAGTCAGAATAATCTTCTGACTCTTCGGCTTGACATTCACGTCGCGGTCGTAGCCGTAGTTGAACCGATAGTAGAAATCCAGCGAACTGCGCCGCGTCAGTTTCCATACTACGCCGATACAGCTGCGCACACGGCGGATATATTGCCGTCCTCCGTTAGCGGGATTATTGCCGGCATAATACTGCTGCAATTCATTGGCATTCAGTGTATTGACAATCTCGCACCAGATGTATGGCTTCACCGGTTTGCTCACGGCATGGTATGCCATCTCGATCTTGCTCCGCAGATACCAGTCGGCGCGGTTGTGCTCGTAAAGTCCGGTCGCGGTATGGTAGTCGATATCACCCATTCGGATCTCCGTCATGGCACGTTCGCGCAGCGAGAATGACCAGTTCTCATACCGGTAACTGCCGGTGAGACCGAAGAACACACGGTGGCGCATGATCTTCTCCACCGCCGTCGTGTCTTTTTTCATCAGCTTCAGCGTATAGCCTGCGTCCGCCTTCAGATACGTGAACCGCGGATGTTTGTAACTCAGCGTGAGGGTTGTGTGCGACTTGTTGAAATCGGGACCTAAAAGCGTCTTGGTCGTGCCTGCCGTGGTCTCCAGACTCGTTGAGTTGACCATGTCGAACCGCAGGTCTTCACCGAGCGATAAACCCATACCGCTCTTCCACCGCCAATGGACATCTGCTCCCAGACGCAGTTGCGCGCTATGCGAGGTCGAGTTCATCGTCTCGCTGTACTCCCATGCGTGCGCGCCCGCGCTACATAGAATAAGGAGTATAAAAGGGAAAAACCGTTTCATCTGTTATTTGAACTTGGTGATTAGATCAATGCTGTTATGCACTTTGCCTTTCTCCAGCGGATAAGTCACTTTGATGTACGCCACATCGCGCAGAAAATCAATATGCCCGATCTCTACATCTACCACTTTGAGACCCGTGCGCTCCTCCAGATCGGCGATCAGCGCTGCGCGGTTCTCCGGCTTGATATTCTCGATCTTCTCATACAGAATAATCTTCGTGGACTCGCGTTTATGCCCGTTCCATAGTTCAAAGAACCACGCCATGCAGATCATGATCAGGTTAGCCACCAGCAGCAGATACCAAGCCAGCCCGTCTGCTTTCAGACTCAATGAGTTGATCACCGAAACGGCGATGATGAGGAACATATAGTTCATCTCGCGGATTGGCACCGTCTCCGTGCGGTAACGGATCATGCCGAAGATGGCGAACAGACCGAGCACGAAGCCTGTCTGAATGTCCAGAATCTGCATCAGCCACAACAACAGGAACATGCCGGACGAGAAGAGCATAAACTGCACATAATAGTCGCGGCGGCGGCTGTAGCGGTAATACACGCCGTAGATTAAGATCCATGAAACCAGCAGGTTGAACAGAAACATCAACGGCATAGTGATGAGGTTCTCACTCACACCCAGCCAATCGGCTAACGAATGCATCAAATACGAGATACTATCGCTACTGCCGAAACGCTCGGCGATAGATGGATCACTCTCTAAAAACTCCAACGTGGGGTTGGCTAAATCGACTTGAAATAACATATCTAACAATTTAACAATTTAACAATACTTCGTATCTTCTTCTTGAACCGGTTGCGTTTCAGTCCCGGAGTGGTGAGCGCAGTTCCGATACAATACTTGCTGATCTTCAGCGGTTTGATCCGCAAACCCAGCATAATATCCGTCATCCGGCTCGCTACATTTCCATCCCGCTTCAGCTCAATGATCACCAGCTCGGGAAAAGTCTTGCTCTCGCCGCTGACTATATTCTCCCATACCAGATCCATGTCTATCGTCAGCCGCTCGGTCTTGGCTTTGTTGACCAGCGTAATACGGTGAAATTTGGTCCATAGGTGCGGACTTAGTTCCGACCATTGATACCGACTCTTGCTGCCAATGAAATCCGCTACGCTCCAGGTCTCTCTCTTGCTTTGACCGAAAGTCTCTCCGTTGATCGCAAATCCCGGTACGGCAATCCGTTTCTTCTTGGTGCGCCCTTTGTTGTTCTTGCGCTTGATCTCCAGAAAGGTCAGATTGCTGTCCACGTATTGCCGTATGCGGATCTTTTGCCGCACGAGTTGGCGGTCGTGGTGGCGGATGTACATGTCCAGCGACTCGGTGTCGTAATACAACGTGTCGTAGGTCGCAATCCGTTTGCCGTCGATCTCCTGCGCGTAGTAGTCCGCTTTAGCGGCTTCCAGGATTGCCGGCAGTATAGAGAACGGCACCGCATATTTGGTGTCTATGCGGTTCATCAGTTTCACGCTCTCCATCTCGTCCAGCGAGATCGGCTCGAACTTATTTATCAGAGAAGATATACTCAAAGACCTTTACGGAATAAAGTTTGCCATTCGGCAGATAGTTGTACTGTTTCGCTTTGGTACCGTCTGCGTTCCACTCATATTTGCGAATGCGCACCGGTTTGTTCCGGTCGTTGTATTCGACCTCTTCTACCACCTTCCCGGTCACGTCGTCGTACTTGCTCGTCACGCGGCTGCGCTGGCCGTACGAAGCGTACTCGATCTCCTCGATGCAACGTCCCTGCGCGTCATACACTTTGACGTGGTCCAGCCAGCGCGTCTTGGTCTTGGAATCGGTGTTCCATTCTTTGACGGTAAGGTTCTTGCGTTTCTCGCGTTTCGCTAACTGCTCCGGCGTCAGCAGACTCTGAGCCATGGCTGCGCTGCTTATCAGCAGGCAAACCAAAAGATATATTGTCTTTTTCATAACACTATTTTCTCATTATTCATTACCACCATCCGCCTCCGCCGCCGGACGAAGCGCTATAAGTGGACAGGCTGACGGACGAACCGCCGCTGTACGTAGCCGGATA
>CADAZU010000063.1 GCA_902792535.1 uncultured Bacteroidales bacterium | reverse complement strand
GCCTTGCCATACGGAAAGAACCAACTACCTTTGCATTGCTAAAAGGAACGACATAAATCTCCAAGGCAATATGTAATTCAAGGGGCAGGACTTGAAAGCCAAGAAATGACCGGCACAAGTAAACGATGTTGCGCAACCGATGAGCGGTAGCACCGAGTACTGCAAGCCCGTGAGAAAGGCACAGTAAGCATTGGATCTTCCTCCTATTACAAGCAGCACAAGCCCATTCAACCTGCGACGGGAACAAAGGCACAAGGGTACGATACTCATCCGTTCGCCGGAATAAGCCATACAGTTCGAACAAGAAACATCTTCCACAACTGCAACAACACGTATTTACAGGGAAAGCAGCAAGTATAAATGTGGAAAGAGCCTCGATATTGCGGAAGCAGCAGAAAAGAAAGGCTATGAAAAAAATCAACTCAACACAGATGACCTCTATTTCGCCGCAACGGATTCAACAGTTTCAACAGAAAGATAAGTTATGCAACGGATTCAACAGTTTCAACAGAAAGATAAGTTATTCATTTATAGGTATTTATCTATTATACTATTTGTTGAATAGATACTATAAATGTTGTAGAATGTTGAAAATGGTTCTTATGGCTGTTGCAGGGTGTTGAAAAATGTTGAACGAGTGTTGAATGGTGTGGGCATGATAAAGTGCGCAAAATGAGCGTGTTGCAGTTGTTGAAAGCGTTGAACGGCTTTTCGCGGCAAGTGAACCATTTCGCAAAGACATAAAAAATGCCGCCCTGTATGAGAGCGGCATCGCATTGGAGAAGCGGATGTTATTCATCCTCGTTGGTGAGACCATAGACCACATCGAGGTTGACTCCGTATTGCTCGACGATCATGTCGTAATCGAAGCAATAGGCTTGATCGAGCACCGACTCCGTGGTGAGACCGGACTGACCATCCGGGACACTGGATTGCGTGTAGCCTTGGATGACGTTCTTGAAGCGGAACGAGCGTTTCTTGCCGAGGTACGCAGGTGAGTGCTCCATATAGAACGGCAGCGAGGATTTAGCCAGTAGCGACTCGCCGATCTTCTTGCTATGCAGTTGATAGACAGTTGATAGAGTTCAAAAACACGTTTATAACGCAAGTACAAGATTTTCTTTGGCTCAGCGAACTCTATTTGCGAGGAACTGCTGTCCACTTTGAGGTGTGAGACCGTTTCTATGCGGTAATCCGCCTGCATGCACAGATGGCCTTCGGTACGCAGGAAACTGATGATGTCCCAAAGCGTAGCTACTTCGTTGTTGCGCTTGGTCTCTTTGTTCTGCTCCATGATGCCATCGACCGCTATCGAAAGCAAATCGGTATAGGTGAACGGCAGATCCAAACGGTTCTGCAGGCAATGAAATGCCGCCAAGACAGAAGCCCAGTTATTGGCGATACGATCCTCGACACCTTTGTTCTCAAGCGCCTTGCGCAAGTCCTCTTGCACCTGTTTGTACGAATGTGCATACTCGGCTTCGAACAATGCACGGTTACGGAGAATGTCCATTGTGAGATGCGTGCAACCCATCTTACGGAGCTCTTTGAGACGCTGGAACTTCATCTTGGATTCGGGTGTAAACTCGGATTTGTCGTACCGCAGGAAGATGAATCGTGAGAACAGGGCAATGTCGGCAGTAGCCATCTCCTGCCCGGAGAGGATGATGCCGGAGTTAACGCGCGTCACCTCGCGTTTCTTGTCTTTGTCCATGTTCATGCGGTTGCGACCGGTGCCATCCCAAAGACCTTTGAGAAACTCCCGTTTGTCGATGTCGATGGTGTTCTTGAACTCATCAATATGCACAAGGGCATTGGCACATTGCGCCACAGCATCGGCGAGCGCAGGAAGCGTGGAGTTCTGGATGTTCGGCGGCGTGTTCTCGATGATGAAAAACGACATGAGCGAGTGCCCCAGTTCGGACTTACCGGAGCCTTTCGGACCGAATAGATTGAGGATTGGGAACGACTTGGTTTGCGCCGTGACTACGTCGCGAAACAAGGTAGCCAGCAGGAATGATAGACCGATTTTGGCGTTGTCGCCGAATACGTCTATCAGTTGCTCTGCGTATGTGCGTAGCGTGACCTTCCCTAATCCGTAGTGGACGAAACTCCGTTCGAACTGGTATAGCGATTTCTGCTTCTCATAGATCGATGAGAATGCCGGCAGGTAGAAGTTGCCTTGGTCACCCAAGCGCACGATACCGAAATCATCCACTTTGTGCCAAGTGCGACCATCGAAAATACCGTTTCCAAAGGCAAAGAATCCATGATCCTGCCAACCGAGTTGGGTGATGGGTTCCGCCGTTTCGGTGGCTTTGTAGAGGAACTGCTTGAGGCGTGTCAGCTGTTCCTCTTTTGCCAACCAGATATAGTTGCCGATGGACTCGATTTTCTGCTTGAAACGGCTGAGACTGACCAGATCTTCCGCCTTGAACTCGATGATACGCTTCTCACCATCTTCGTTCTCAATCTCAAAGAGACGGAGCGCATTGGAACCGCCATCTGATATATGGAACAGCGGACGAAGGAGGAAGTTCGACCATTGGAAAATCTTGCCATTTGCACCGATGGAGATATACGCATTACCTCTGGTCTGAAAGCCGTATTTCTCGAAAAGGTCGAGGTAATGCGAGTTCTGATCGTTGCAGCGAAGTGACTCCTCGCGGCGGTTCTGTTGTGCCGCATGGATCGCCTTGCGCCACATGGACTTACCTTGGATGACATCGTGAAGCAGATTGATGTACCGGTCCACCTCATACTCGCGCTCCAGGCGACCTAATAGAAATGCCACTTTGTCCACAATCTCCGTGGGCGAGAGGCCTTGCGTCTGAATGAGCTTCTGGGCATACCAAACGGGGAAATCCTGCGTCTCAAGATCGTCGTAGAGCAGGCGCGATTTGCAGAACGAATCCGGATCCTGCTTACGACCTTCTTGACCAAGCGGAATCTCCTTGACGCTCACGTCAAAACCGAGGTTCCAGGCTTGAACAGCGGATTTCATAACCTTCTGAATGCCGGTTCCGTACGGAGTGCCCACTTTAGGGCAGTCCGCATCGGGCATGAAGATCAGTTTGGTAGCATTCCTTTGCAGGACCTTGAACTGCTCATCCGTCCAATCAGAGCCCAACGAAGCGACCGCGTTGAGGGCGCCGATGGACTGCAGACGCAGCACGTCCGGCGCACCTTCGACCAGCACATACACGCCATCTTTGACCGCGGCACGGGCGGCTATGTCGATACCGAAAACAGACTGACTCTTCTGATAGATGAGACTATTGGAAGAGTTAAGGTACTTGGGCGTTTTGTCGTCATCTGCCATCGTGCGTGCCGTGTAGCCGATGATGCGGTTGTAGCGGTCGCGGATGGGAATCATTATACGAGCCCGGAAGAAGTCGTAATCCTTTTTCGACTTCTCCGAGTGCGCGATGAGACCAAGTTGTGTGAGCACCTCGTTGGAGAGCAGTTGCTGCTTCGCATAGTTGATGAGACCATCCCACGCATCATACGCGAAGCCGATGCCGAACTCTTCGACGAACTCCTTGCCCCAGCGATTGAGGGCATACGTATAAGCGGCACGAGCCTGATCATCCTGATTGTGGATGTTCGCAACGTAGTACTTCTGAATGAGGGAATAGGCCGTAAACATCGCCTCGCGTTGCTTTTCCTGCTCCTGCTCCTCGGGCGTACGCTCGTGTGCATCTTCCTCTATGGAAATATGGTGCTTGCTCGCCAGATGACGGACAGCTTCCGGAAAATCCATGTTCTCCTTCTTCTGGATGAACGCGATGGCGTCACCGCCTTCGCCGCATCCGAAACAATGCCACGTGTTCCGCGCGGGATTGATATGGAGAGAGGGCGTTTTCTCATGGTGTAACGGGCAACAACACTTGAAGCTGCTACCAGCTTGTTGTAACTTCGCATAGCCGGCAATCACATCGCGCACATTGACCTGCAGACGGACTAATTCAATAGTTCTGTTGGATAACATAATGGTTAAGGTTGACGGTTAGTTACTTTGTTCTGTAGTAATTCTCCACAAAGCGTTGCTCGGCACGTATTTCACGTTTGAGCAAATTGATTATGTCGTAGATGGCTTCATACTCCAAACGAGTGATGTTGCCATGCTCACGTTTGTAATAAAAAGTGGAGTTACTCCAGCCTGTACGTTGCATGACAGTCTGCTTGAAATTCTTGCGCTTCGGAGCCGGAAGCTGCAAGTAAAAATTGTTTAAATAATTCATAGTTGTTAGGTTTTTATGTGTTAAAACTAAAATTTTCAATCAAAAAGTACTAAAATTGCATAATTTATTTGCATATTCGCGAATTTATTAGTACTTTTGTGGTGCAAAATTAGTGCTTTTCTATGACATATACAATTTAGAATAGCACAAAATCGTATTATTATAGCATTTTAGTGAATATATTACGCAAATTCGCACTATAGTAATTTTTGAACACATAAATATATGTACAACGGACAAATCATCAAGCATTTATTGCTTAAACAGAACAAGTCGCAAACGGAACTATCCATGGCTGTGACAGGAAGACCTAACAGCAGCCTGCATTATTTGGCGAAGAATCCGACAGCAAAGACATTGGAGAGAATAGCGGATTTCTTTGGAGTGACGATTGACTCCTTATTTGAACGCGCGCACCCGCCCGTAGATATGGAGACAGAGAAGGACGCCGAGAACGGGTATCTGAAGAAGCTGATCAAGTTGCAAGAAACTCAGATGAGCGCATACATGATACTGAACGAGACCAACGATTTTATGCTGGAGCAATTGAAGCATCGTGTGGCTGAACTGGAGAGCAGGCTGAAATATTTACAGACTCATCCAGAAGCAATCTCAGAGTTGCCACCGATACCGGAGTTCAATATGATTGTGCCGATGGTGGAGAAACAACCGGAAGTGAAAGTATATACCAACATGACTCCGGAGGAGAAAAAACAGCAGCGGATCCGCAAGAAGTTAGCTAAGAATGCAGAGACAGAAATCCGCAAAGAGACGCTACCGGATTGACCAGTTTTGATGTATTTTTCAAAAAAGCAATCCTAATTTAAAGTTTATGGCCAAAAAATTTGGTCATGTCAAAAATTTGTAGTAATTTTGCAGTCAGAAAGCGAGTTAAGACGTGTCAAAATCGTGTCAAGAACTCGCACAAAATCCTAATTTTGAACAAAATCATTGCTGATTTACAGCAAGTTACGAAAATTAACTCAACTGTGGGTTTGTCTGGGTTCGAGTCCTGG
>CADAZU010000062.1 GCA_902792535.1 uncultured Bacteroidales bacterium | reverse complement strand
ATATTTGCTCAGATACCCGTTCTTGTCTTCCTCCGAACCGAAGGTCGCAAACGTGTTATGTTCGCGTTTGTTGATCGGCGTTCCGGTCAGACCGAAGAAGAACGCATTTGGCAGCGCACGACGCATCTTGGCGCCTAATTCTTTCTCCTGTGTACGGTGTGCCTCATCTACGAGGACGATGATGTTATCGCGCTCGGATAGCACTTTCGACACATCGCCGAATTTGAATATCGTCGTAATCAATATCTTCCGCTGGTCTTGCTCGAAGAATTGCTCCAATGCCTCTTTCGAACCCGCAGACTCCAAGTTCGGCACTTCCGCACGCGTGAAATCGCCGGTTATCTGGTCCTCCAAATCGATTCGGTCATCCACAATCACTACCGTCGGAGCGTGCAACTCATTCAGCTTGCGCAGTTTCTGAGCCACAAACACCATCAGCCATGACTTACCGCTACCTTGGAAATGCCAGATCAGACCTGACCGCGGACCATCTTTCTTCCGCGTCGTAGAAAGGACACGTTGCACAATCGCATCGCCGCCTAAGTACTGCTGGTAACGGCAAACGACCTTGATCGCACGTCCTTGCGTATCGGCTGTAAAGACCGAATAATAGCGGTAAATATCCCACAACCGCGCAGGATTCATCAGATGCTCATAGCACGCCAACAAAGCCTTCAGATTCGAATGGTCACGATCCTCTGTATCAAACCACGGTCCCCATTTCTCCGCAGGCAGACCGATGCCGCCATAACGGAAATCATGACCGTCGCAAGCAAAATTCAGGATATTCGGTACGAACATCTCTGTGATGGACTTCTGGTAACTGACAATATCTTGTGCCGCTTGTCCCCAGTTGGTGTCCGGGCGGAAAGGATTCTTCACTTCGCCGACCACCACAGGAATACCATTGATGATGAACACCAAATCCAGACGCTTACCGCCGTCTTTGCTCGCACGAGGGTACATCCACTGGTTGGTCACCACGCAGTAGTTGTTATCCATGTTCTGCTCGTCAAAGAAACGGATGTTGATGTTCTGACCGTCTTCGCCAAACGGATACGAGTTCTCCTCAAAAAGCATCTTGCGGAACTTGTTATTGTTCTGCACAAGATGTTCCTGCGGAACGGAAATCAGCAGTGTCCGCAGTTTGTAAATCACTTGTTCGGCTTGCTCGGCTGTAATCTGATTAAGGTTAACGAGTGCTTCTTTCAGCCACGGAGCGACAAGCACGTCGTTCATCTCTCGTTCAATCTCATCTGCCGGCAAGTACCGCCATCCGCATTTCTCTGCGGAAGCAATTAACATCTGTTCAAACTGCGATTCTTGTAAAGCTTTATTTGCCATGGTTATCCTGTTTTGTTTTTTTAAAATTCATATCTCCGGCCTTACGTCCGGAGCACTCGACAAAGATTCCTTTTTTTTGTTGTGTGCCTCGTGCGTGAGCGCGAGGGTGGTAGATAGGTCTGCGGCGTAGCCGTTCATGTCGAGGCACTGCGAGCGCGTGATACGCGTCTCGGCTGTCTCGGCACTATAGTCCGCGTACGGCGCTAAGACCAGCATGAATCCTGCAGAGCAGCCTTTCAGGTCTCTCCCTGTCGGATAGATAAATTTCCCATCCAACCCTCGGTTGACGATGCGGATTATCCTTAGCTTCTCCTTATAAGCGGCTTCATAGACCGCCTTCTCCGCAGGAGAGATGAAGGGCGAGACCAGAACAGCGCCGCCTCTGGCGAGGCTCATATAGTGCTCCACTTCGGCTTGTATCTGCTCCTCCGTTAGATTACGATGGCAACGCACTTGGACGCGCTCGGGATATTTGACCAAGAATGTATTCCCCACCGCAGTATAGGAATGCCCCTGCTTGCCCGCCTTGAAGTCGTACGTCTTTCTGAGTCGGTCGGGATAATGTACCTTAAGCCAGAGTCGGCGAGGGTTATCTTGCAGATATTCATACCACCCATTCAGCTGCCCCTCATGATAGAGTATCTTGTCATTATAGCCGGGCGAGAAGAGTGATTCTTTCTCCTGCTCGCCGTTTGGGCTTTCCTCGTTTTTGTTGTGTTCGCCGGACGTCAGGTTGGCGTTCTCTTTGTTGTGTTCGCCGTGCGTGAGCGCGGCGCTTTGTCTCCAATACTCGCGCGAGCAATCGCCCTTCCATGCGCCTATCATCCGGCTTAGGTGCCATCCCTCCGGCAGCGCATCGTGAATGCGGAGGATACCATGAAAATGATCAGGCATCAGTTGATATTGATAGACCTGAATCCGGCTTCCGGTTTTCTCTGTCACCATCGCTGCCATCTTGCGAAAGGCAGCGATGACGTACTCCCCCAGCGTGGTCGGTTGGATAGAGGCGGCATCGGGAGACGCTCCTGTTAACTCACCCAAGATGCGCTGACGGTCGGTGGTCGTCACCGTGATCAGATAGATTCCCGGAGCGGCATAGTCATGCCCCTCCTTCCGCCGCAGGCGGTTATGCCGGATAGGAGCACGAGGGGAAACCTTCGGCCTGACGTCCGAAGCACCCGACAAAGAAGAGGAGCCAGTATGTAAGGGGGATACATTCATCATCTACTGATTGATCAAACTTCGTATCACTCTATCTATCGCCTCTATCGACGCACGCAAAGACGTTTTCGTCGCTTCGGCTTGCGTCGCTATCTCTGCAAATTGCTGCTGATCTTCCATCGGAGGAACTGTCAGTTTAAGCATTTTGATGTATTTAAAATGTCTATTGTATCCCGTATTGGGAATATTGTGGTATAATAGATCATAAAACAGGAAATAAGGCAATAAAGTTTTCTCGTCCTTGACGCGAATAATTTTAACACCATCAGCCCCAATAAAAAAAGGTTCATTTATAAATTTTATCACTCGGGAGTGATCTCCAAAAAGGATAACCGGGTAATCTTTATTTACTCCATCTTCGGTATTTGTAAATCCCGCAATGTCTTTTTCTTGACCTTGGTCATATATTGCATACTTTCCCTCATCTAGATAATTTCCTGCTGGAATCTTTGTAGCAGATGATGTCGCATCAAAGCAATATTTGTCAAAATCATTAGTGGGATTCGTCAGATCCAAATCTTGGAAATCAAACATCTCTTGGAATTTAGCTTTGAGCATTTCGTCGGTGGTGGAGAGCAGTTGACGATACGATTCTTTTACCTTATATGCCGCCCACAATTTTTCCGCCAACACCTTCTGCTCCTCTATCGACGGAAGGTCAAATTCGTATGTTTCCAAGGTGCTATAGTTAATTAAAAAATTAACACCTCCCGACTTATGTTCTTCGCACCAGTTCCAGAAATCATCTGTCTGCATGACTAATTGCAAATATTGCTGAAGCAATACATTATTATCCCGAGTCTCCACAACATAAGTTGAATCAGAGCAAACACCGCGAAATGTGGCTGTGGCTGCTTTATGTTGATCAAAACATCGTGACATAAACAATATATGACCAGGTTCGAAACCAAAGTGGAACTTAAAACCTATAGTCGCTCCCTCAATTTTAGCTTGAGGTTTAATATCGAGTGCATCAGGCTCTATAGATCCTCCTTTACCAACATAGTATAGTCTATCTGTATTAAATCTATCAACGTAGATATTAACTCTCTTGACAACATCACCAAATCTCACTTTGTCCATATTAGAAAATTTTTGAAAGTGAAACAATTTTATTGTGTGTATCCTCAGATTGTCCTTTCCATCTTGAATACATGAGATTTATATCATGATTATCTACCGCATCTCTATTTTTAACATAAAGTTTGGTTGATAAAGAAAACTCATTCTTACCAATTGTATCGTTGCTAATAACGGCAGAAAAACCATCTACATTAGCCCGTCTATTGTATAATTGGACAATTTTAGAAATATGTTGTTCCGTTAGGTAACTAACGCCATCTCTTCTCTCAACTAAATCAGTAGCTCTTATAAATAAAACATTACCTTTGTGAATTTCTGTTTTTCTAGAATGACAAATCATTATACAAGCTTCCATCGCGGAATTATAGAATAAATTTTTGCCGATACTTATGATGCAGTCTAAAACATCAAGATTCACAAGATTCTTGCGTAAATTATTCTCTTCTCCCATTCGATTAAGCACACCATGAGGAAGCAAAATTGCACAGCGACCAGTTTCTTCATCCATCGACTTTAGTATGTGCTGGATAAAAGCATAATCTGCAAATCGCTGTGGCGGAGTGCCGAGGAAATTTCTTCCCCATTTATCATGCTCAAAAGCCGCACGATCCCACGGAGTGCCGAGGAAATTTCTTCCCCATTTATCATGCTCAAAAGCCGCACGATCCCATTCCTTAATCGAATAAGGCGGATTAGCCAATACCATATCAAACGTACGCAAGCGACTTCCGTCAATGAATGCCGGATTACGCAACGTGTCTCCGCAAGCAATAGAGAAATCTTCTACGCCATTCAAATACAAGTTCATCCGCGCAATAGAAGATGTCAAACCGTTTACCTCTTGACCGAACACCTGCACGCCTTGCCATTCCTTGCCATGGTTACGCAAGTAATCCAAACTCTTTACCAACATACCGCCACTTCCGCACGTCGGATCATAGATACTCTCGTTCGGTTGCGGTTGCAGAATCTCTGCCATCAGTTCGACCACCGTCCGGTTGGTATAGAACTCCTGTGCGGTATTACCGGCATCGTCAGCAAACTTACCCACTAAATACTCGTACGCCTGTCCCATCTCGTCTGCCGGACAATTAGCCAGCGATAGATTATAACGGGAGAAATTCTCAATAATCGACGTAATAATCGCGTCCGGCATCTTCTGCTTGTTCGTCCATCCGTCTTTCGGACCGAAGATACCATCTAATCCACCCACCATGCGTCCGTCCGCCTCGCGTGCAGGATTAGCTTGCTCGATAGCAATAAATGCTTCCACTAACCGCTGACCTACATCTTCCGTCACTTCACGCACATCTTGCCAGTGTTGCCCTGCCGGAATACGGATAGCTAACTCATCTGCCTGCATCTGTGCATATTCTTCTCCCCCTTCTGCCACAAAAGCCGCATATTGCTCGTCGTACACATCG
>CADAZU010000061.1 GCA_902792535.1 uncultured Bacteroidales bacterium | reverse complement strand
GCTGTTAGTCATCGGCAAACAAGCCTTGCCTCGTCGTCAGATCATGGCAGACTTGGGATTACGGCAAAAGAGCCGTAAATCGCTCATCGACAACTACCTCCAACCGGCATATTCTCAAGGTTACATCGATTTTGCTTACCCCAACTCGCCCAACAAACCCGAACAAGCCTATAAACTAACCGCCAAAGGTATGGAGCAGTACAAAGCTCTAACTTCCGTTGAAGGCTAACAGAATAGCTTGTATAAATTCAACCAGATATAATATAAGCTTGTATAAATTTTAATTATATGCCCTGTCCACATAATCACATAGATTGCCCTTGTCCTAAAGACTGTCCTCGTCACGGACATTGTTGTGCTTGCGTCGCTCACCACAAAGCACACGGAACCAAACTCCCCGCCTGCTTGCGAGGAATTGAATGGGGAAAGTGAATTTGACTAACCATTTAACGTTTTGATAGTAATCAAAACCATTTTAACTATTTAACCCTTTAACGTCACGTAGTGACCTAATATATGGCTGCTCAATCAAAACTTTTTCAGAGACTGATTTGGCTGGTAGATACGATCTACAGCGCAGGGCATATCTCGCGGGACGAGATAGACCGCCGATGGTCCAGTGCACGGTACAACGACATGCACGAGACCGAGTATGGCGAACGGAACTTCCACCGCCATCGTGAGACCATTCAGGAGATGTTCGGTATCGACATCGTGTGCAATCGCACCACTAAAGAGTACTCCATCCAAGGCCTCGACGAAGCCAA
Organism: uncultured Bacteroidales bacterium; assembly: GCA_902792535.1. Taxonomy (GTDB): domain Bacteria; phylum Bacteroidota; class Bacteroidia; order Bacteroidales; family Paludibacteraceae; genus Colicola. The sequence goes on along the minus strand of CADAZU010000061.1, from coordinate 3,663 downwards.
CGGAGCCGGAATGCGGTCATGGCTGATGAACACGTTTGCCATCAATAACATGGTCAACCTCGGCGGCGGCATGGAGGAACGTATTCTGTTTGAGACCATTCCCGAAGGAACACGTTATCTGTCCACCATCGTCAATGCCATGCGAGACGGTAAACAGCTATATATCTCCTATCAGAATTTCGTGCGTCCCGAGCCGCATTCGTTCCTGCTGGCACCATACTGTTTGAAGTTGTCCAAACGCCGTTGGTACGTCATCGGCAAGCCGGACGACCATCCTGAAGAAGCCGATCCGCGCGTCTATTCGCTTGACCGTGTGAAAGAGCTGACCGCGACGGATAAGACGTTTAAGATGCCTAAAGATTTCAAGGCATCGAAGTTCTTTGCCAACCAGTTCGGCGTCGATCGACGCAAGACGGAAGCGGAGCGAATTAAAGTGAAGATGAGCGCGTATGACGCGAACTACATGCGCACGCTACCGATTCACGACAGCCAGTTTGAGTTGGAGCGAAACGACGAATACAGTATTTTCGGTTTCGACGTTGCTCCGACGTACGATTTTATCCAAGAACTGCGTAAGTTCGGTTCGACCCTCGAAGTCCTCGAACCCGCCCATCTGCGAGACGAATTCAAAGAAGAGAGCGAGAATTTAGCGAAAATGTACGAAAAATAGCATTTTTTTTGCATGACTGACTTGTAGTGTCAGTTTGATGTGCTAATTTTGCAGCGGATTTTAAAATTGTACAAGTTATGTTAGGAGCAATTATTGGTGATACTATTGGTAGTATCTATGAGTTCAACAACATTCACACCAAAGTGTTTCCGTTGTTTAGTAAGTCCAGCACATTTACGGACGACAGTATTATGAGTATGGCAGTAGCTAGATGGCTACTGACCGATGAACATCACACTCATTCCTCTCTCATCGAGATTATGGAGGAATACTACAAGGAATTTCCTAATCCGATGGGAGGTTACGGCGCACGTTTTGGTGTGTGGCTTGCTACACCCACCGCAGAGAAGATGCCATACAACTCTTTTGGTAATGGCAGTGCGATGCGCGCTTCCGCTTGCGGATGGGTGGCAAAGAGCAAGGATGAGGCAATGCGATTGGCGAAAATCTCTGCGGAAGTAACCCATAATCATCCGGAAGGTATTAAAGGAGCGCAGGCTGTAGCTGTTGGAGTGTATATGATGCGCCATGGCGCGCTCAAATGCGATGTGGTTGATTTTTTGAAGAACGAGTTGGGTTATACGTTTGATGAAGACTTGAAGGGTTTGCAGAGCACTTACTCCTTCGACGAAACATGTCAAGGAACCATTCCTGCTGCATTTACTGCTTTTGGCGAGTCTGCTGATTTTGAAGATGCCATCCGTAATGCGATCTCAATCGGCGGTGACAGCGACACCGTTGCTTGTATCACCGGTGCTTTTGCTGAAGCATTCTACAAAGTAATACCGGCTGATATCGTATATGAGATGCGCAAACGATTACCTTCGGAATGGTGGCATATCATCTGGCGTATCAAGGCATACGAGAACCATCGTTCGGCTCCTGATAATATAGTTTTTTTGAAGTCCGAACAGATATTTGTCTTTGGTAGCAATAAAGAAGGGCAGCATTATGGCGGGACAGCTGCTTATGCGTATAAGTATTTCCATGCAGAATGGGGAGTTGGCGAGGGGAGGACCGGTTTGTGTTACGCATTGCCGACAATGGATGGATTGGAAGAGATGGATAAGGCTGTTGACCGTTTTACAGAATGTGCCTTGGCGGATCCGGATCATAACTATTTGGTGACGGCTGTCGGTTGCGGAATCGCCGGATATACTCCAGAGGAAGTTGCACCGATGTTTATGGAAGCAGCATCATTACCAAACGTCTATCTGCCGCAGTGCTTTTGGGATGAGTTAGATAAATTTATTAAAGTAGTATAAGATATGTCACAAAAGAATTCACGCTTAGGTGCTATTGGCGAACATATGGCAGCCGCACAGTTGATGTTACAAGGATGGGATGCATTTAACGCTAATACATCCATCACTAACATGTGCAGTATAGATCTTATCTGCTTAAATGAGCAGAAACAAACTGCGCTTATTCAAGTTAAGACAACAGAAGAAAACAGTTTCCCAACAGGATTGACGATGGAACAAGCTAAAAATCGCGCTGAGATAGAAAAGCATGTTGCAGGTCCGTGGATTTTTGTAAAGAAAAAAGGTGATAAGTCTGCGGCTCAATTCAAGTACTATATCCTTTCGCGCGAGGATGCTATTGAACTTATCTTCCAGAGTAATGACTGGTATCTTCATAAGGTTGATCGGGGACAAAAATCGGTTAATGAGAAATCTGTTTGTGCTATACAGGAAGAATGGTTGAATGGAAAGGACTATAAAGCGCCAAGGTTAAATGCAGAGACCTTTGTCACTCCGTTAAAAAAATCTGCTCAAGACGATTGGAATAGTATTTGGTTATGATAGACTACACAAAGACATCAGACGGGCTTTACGCCTATCGTTGGCCGCGAGCATCGGTGACGGCAGATGCCGTGCTTTTTGCTGAGCGCGACGGACAGACATACGTGCTGCTTATTCAGCGCGGTAACGAGCCTTACAAGGGTTGTTGGGCTTTTCCTGGTGGGTTTCTGGAGATGGATGAGACGGTGGCTCGTTGTGCCGAACGTGAACTGGAGGAAGAGACCGGCATTGTATTGACCGGCTTGCAGTTGGTGGGTATCTATTCCGATGTGGAGCGTGATCCGCGTGGACGTGTCATCACAGCAGCTTATGCCGCCATGACGACTATGCCGGAAGCAACTGCTTCGGACGATGCCGCTGCTGCACAATGGTGGCCGCTGAATGCGCTACCTAAGTTGGCTTTCGACCATGACAAGATTTTGGCTGACGCAATGAGAGTTTTGAAGATCAATGGATAACTTCGTAGCCATAGATTTTGAGACGGCGAACTTCGCGCAATCAAGCGTTTGTTCGGTGGGGCTTGTTATCGTCAAAGACGGCGAGATAGTGGATAACTACTACTCGCTCATCCGACCGATACCGAACTACTACAATGCCCGCTGCAGTGAAGTGAACGGACTGCATTTTGACGACACCAACGATGCGCCCGAGTTCCCGGATGTATGGTCTGAGGCGGTGCGTAAGGTGCATGAGTATTTTCCATACATCGAGGACTGAGAAGTGCCGTTTGTGGCGCACAATAAAGCGTTTGATGAGAATTGTCTAAAGGCTGTGTTCCGTGCGTATGAGATTGCTTATCCGGACTATGAGTTTGAATGTACCTTGCTCCGTTCGCGCAAGGTCTGGCCGGAAGGACATCATAACTTGGATATCATTGCCGGCTATTGCGGCTACGAAATGACGAACCACCACCATGCCCTTGCCGATGCCGAGGCATGTGCAATAATTGCAAAGCAAATTTTATGACATACGAAGAGTACATAGCGCAACAACAGCAAGCTATAGACGAGGAGCAGCGAGACGATAGCTGCTTCATGGAGTACCAGCCGGAAGGGCAGTTTGTGCGTGGACATTAATACTAAGTGATTGATATGAAAACAACCATTCAAAACATAGCCGGCTATGTGCTTGGCGGAGTGATGTTCGTAGTGCTTTTGCCGACAATTATGTGGCTGGCATCAGGAATGC
>CADAZU010000060.1 GCA_902792535.1 uncultured Bacteroidales bacterium | reverse complement strand
GCTCTATTTGATGTACGAAGGACAGATGTACGATGTACGAGGCGCGAAAGCCGAATAATATTAACCCCAATCATTTATCAGTATGAAAAAGTATTCATTCCAGGTCATTGCACTGCTGCTATGCATGCTAATGGCAGTACCGTCGTATGGTCAGTTCGGCGGTAACTTCGGTCGCATCAAAGGCGCTATCGAGCAAGGCGCGAAGAAAAACGAGATCGAGAAAGAGAAGAAAGAGGCAGAGAAGAAAGCCGAGGAAGAGGCTGTCAAAGGTCAAGGCGTAGTCTATTACGTGTCTGCCGCGGGTTCCGCACGCGCGGACGGCAAGTCTCCGGACAAAGCCAAGAAAGACCTCCAAGCCGTGCTTAACCTCATCCGCGACAACGGGGAGAACGGAGCTGTCATCCGTATCGCCGAGGGCAACTACCTCGGATACATGAACTCCGGCTATGTGGAGATATATAATTTCGTGACCCTCGAAGGCGGCTGGAACGCCTCTTTCACGGAGCGCAACCCGCTGAAATACATCACGAAGATGGAGCCGACCCAGGAGCAGCTGGGCTCGAACGGCTCGAAAGGCGTCATTCATACCAACCGCGCGCTGGACGACGTGATGGCGAAGAAACCCAAAGGAACACTCGTCATCGACGGTATCTTCATCAACCTCGGATTCGAGAACGTCTATAAGCCTGCAGATCCGTCGGACCCGAAGTTCGGCTGCCCGTCGAAAGCGTTCGAGACCGGGCGTATCGAGGACGCTATCCCGCCCCAGGTGGAGCACCAGATTTTCCATTCCGACGGCTGGATAGCCGGCAATGTGATTATCCGCAACTGCGTCTTCGCCAACGGCGTCTATTTTGCGCTCCAGTTCGGCAGCCGCTGCGGCGAGGTAGAGATTTGCAATAACGTGTTCATCTCCAACCGCTACGGCGCTTGCCGTATCGACGGAGGCGACAAGAACGGCGAGGCATGCCATGTCTCCTTCCACCACAACACGGTTGCTTTCTCGTGGTGCCGCGACAAAGAGATGGCGGATATGGGCTACGGCTACGAGTGCATGACCAAAATCAACTGCGATATCCATCATAATATCTTCGCCTGCAACAACATGGCTGCTATCGCACGCACCCACGTCCTGAGCGGACCCGACAAACCCATCGAGGCGAAACGCGTGACGAATATCTACGATAACGCCTTCTTCATGAACGCAGCCGACCTGCAGCTGCCTCCTACCGGCGGCGGCAAATGGACCAATGTGAAGGTGGCGCAGTTCGAGGACCTCGACGAGAGCCTGATCCCGAAAGTAGAAGGCAATTTCGAGCTCAAAGAAGGCGATTCGTTCATCAAGGCGCTCGACCAGGACTACCTCAAAGGCTTTGCCACCCTCAAAGTGGTGTCCTCGTCCTCTTTCGACCGCAACTCGGCCGCGAACCAGTTCCGCAATGCCATCGGCATGAACATGCAGGGCTCGGAGACCATCCGCGTCTCCATGTACGGCAACCGCTATAACTTCGACAAAGCGCTGCAACTATTCGGCGCCAAAGCCGGCTACGGAGCACAGAAGTTTTGACCTCTTTTGAGGCTCTTTGAATAGAAAAAGCGCATTTTTGTGCGCTTTTTTTTGTGTATGTGCAAAAAAAGCAGTACTTTTGTACTCGCAAATGACGAAAACCCGAATACTTCGTACTTCGTAAATCCGTAAATCGTACATATATCTATGTATCCACAACAAATAATTGATGCGCTGCGCCATGTGCGCTATCCCGGTACGGGCAAGGATCTGGTAGAAAGCGGCATGCTGGAGGACGATATTCGTATCTCCGGCTTTGAGGTGTCTTTCTCGCTGATCTTTCCGAAGGAAAATGATCCCTTCATGAAATCGGTCGTGAAAGCCTCCGAGGTAGCGTTGCAGACCTATGTTGATCCCAATATAGCGGCGCATATCCACACCAAGTTTGTCAAGCAGAACATCAAACCTTCAAACCTCGCCGAAGGCGCAAACACCCAACCGGTTCATGCGAAGCATATCATTGCTATCCATAGCGGCAAAGGTGGAGTGGGTAAATCTACGGTAACAGCAAATCTGGCGGTAGCCCTCGCGCAAGCGGGCTACCGCGTAGGGCTGCTGGACGCCGATATTCACGGTCCTTCCATACCGAAGATGTTCCGATGCGAAGATGCACGGCCTTATTCGGTGGAGGAGGACGGACGAACGCTCATAGAGCCTATTGAGCAATACGGCGTGAAAATGCTCTCTATCGGCTTCTTTGTCAATCCCGAGAGCGCAGTCATTTGGCGTGGAGGAATGGCTTCCAACGCCATCAAACAACTCATCGAAGATGCCCATTGGGGAGAATTGGATTATTTCCTGATCGATCTTCCGCCGGGTACCAGCGATATCCATTTGACCTTGATCTCCGAACTCCGACTGACGGGCGCGATCGTTGTGACGACGCCGCAGCCTGTCGCACTCGTGGATGCACGGAAAGGAGTGGAGATGTTCCGAAACGAGAAGGTGAATGTACCTATTCTCGGTCTCGTGGAGAACATGGCATGGTTCACACCTGCCGAGCTGCCGGAGAACAAATACTATATCTTCGGCAAAGATGGCGGCAAAGCATTAGCCGCCGAACTGGATATTCCGCTGTTAGGTCAGATTCCGCTCGTGCAATCTATCCGCGAGGGAGGAGACGACGGAACGCCCATTGCGCTGCAAGCGGGACATCCTGCCGCGATGGCTTTTGCAAATATTGCTAGTCAACTATAATGAATAGAACCTCCGAACTCGGCTCTGCTCCGGTACATAAACTGCTCTTTAAATATGCGCTGCCTGCCATCATTGCGATGACGGCTACTTCGCTGTATAATATCGTTGATACGATTTATATAGGCCATGGCTGCGGCGCATTGGCTTTGGGAGCGCTGACCGTCGCAAAGCCCTTCATGGACATCTGCGCGGCGTTCGGCAGTCTCGTCGGAGTGGGAGCTTCTTCGCTGCTGGCGATCTATCTGGGCGAGAAAGACTACGAGCGCGCGAACCGCGTTCTCGGAAACGTCATAGTGATGAACGTCATCCTGTCGGCAATCGTCATGGCGGTCGGTCTGATATGGCTTGATCCGATCCTCTATGCTTTCGGCGCAAGCGAAGATACCATCCTCTATGCCCACGAATACATGGAGATCATCCTCTATGGCAATATCCTGACGCATATCTATTTCGGTCTCAATGCCTTGCTGCGTTCGGCGGGTCACCCGCGTTTCTCAATGACCGCAACGATCGTGGCGGTCGTACTCAATATCATCCTTGACCCGATCTTCATCTTCGGCATGGAGATGGGCGTCCGCGGAGCAGCTCTGGCAACCGTCCTGAGCCAAGCGGTAGCCGTCGTTTGGCAGATTACCAAGTTCTTCGACAAGAATGAGTTAGTCCGTTTCCATCGCGGTATTTGGCGGCTTAACCGGCATATCACAAGCCGCGCTCTGGCAATCGGCATGTCGCCTTTCTTATACAATATCGCTCATTGTTTTGTGGTAATTATCATCAATAACCAACTCAAGACTTTCGGCGGCGATATGGCAATCGCGTCGTACGGAGTGATCAACCGAATGACCTTTATCTTCGCGATGATCGTAATGGGTCTGAACCAGGGAATGCAGCCTGTCGCGGGATATAACTATGGCGCAAAAAAATATGATCGCGTATTACTCTCCTTTTATATTACGTGCGCGTACGCGACGGGCGTAATGGCGATACTGTTCATCTTAGGCGAGTGCTGCCCGGAGGTAATGACCAAAATCTTCACCCACGACCCCGATTTGGTGGCTCTTACGGTCCGCCCGATGCGGATTATCTGCAGTTCGATGCTCATTGTGGGATTCCAGATGGTTACTGGAAACCTCTTCACCTCGATCGGCAAAGCCGGCAAATCGATCTTCCTGAGCTTGACGCGGCAAGTGATTTATTTGATACCCCTAACCTTACTTCTCCCGTCCTTTTTTGCTGATCCGCTGGATGGTGTCTGGTGGTCCATTCCGGTCAGCGACACTCTCTCCGCCATCACCGCCCTCATCGTCCTCTTCGCCTCCCGCAAGAAACTGCAATAACATCCACCGACCGATGACTGACTCACAACCGAGAGAAGACCGACATACAAAAAAAGGTATAAATACACCTATTAATAATTATTAACCCTTGAATAATAAAATCTGCACGAAAAATGCAGATTTTTTTTGTTTAGTTCAAATATTTTTTGTAATTTTGCAACGCAAAATGAATCGTGCCCTTGTGGCTAAGAAAGTTTTGCGGTATTTAGCTCACGCCGAGGGTATATGTCTTTCGGGTGGGGGTAAATACGGACATAAAAGAGCATCAATAATCCGGTTTTTAATGTTACGGAATTCAGTAATATTAGAATGGAGGCGGGCACGAATGGATTTGTTTTAACGAGCAAGCAATGGATAGAACGAACCAACGCTATTGGCATTGTAGCAACACCAGGTTTTGTGTACCTTTGCAATATCAATCCGAAGAAGGCAAAGCCGCTATTGATGTTATTCTTCAAGACGAAACAGTTTGGGTAACTCAGGAGCAGATGGTTGCCCTCTTTGGTAAGGCAAAATCTACTATTAGTGAACATCTTAAGCACATTTTCGAAGAAGGAGAATTGAACCAAAATTCAGTTGTTCGGTTTTTCCGAACTACTGCCGCTGATGGTAAATCATATAATACCGCATATTACAACCTCGATGTAGTCATTTCTGTTGGCTATCGCGTTCATTCTGTGCAAGGTACTCGATTCCGTCAGTGGGCAACACAGCGCATTCATGAGTATATCATTAAAGGCTACACATTGGATGATGAACGACTAAAAGGTAACGGAGGACGTTATTTCCGCGAATTACTCCAGCGTATCCGCGATATTCGTAGTAGCGAACGTAACCTTTATCAGCAAGTGACCGATATCTATGCAACCGCTGTTGATTATGATCCGAAAGCCGAGATTACGCGTCAGTTCTTTGCTACGGTGCAAAACAAGATGCACTATGCCGCACACCAACACACTGCTGCTGAGGTGGTCTATGACAGAGTGGATAATGAAAAGCCGATGCTCGGCATGACGAACTTCAAAGGGAACTATATCACAAAAGATGATGTAACTATTGCCAAGAACTATTTGACGGAAATAGAA
>CADAZU010000059.1 GCA_902792535.1 uncultured Bacteroidales bacterium | reverse complement strand
CTTCGCCGAAAGTGCTGCGGTTGGTGCTCAATGACTATGACCAAGAGACGAAAGATTTTCGGGATTGGAAGGTGAGCTATACGGATGAGGAGTTGCGCGAGATACTTCGCTTGAAGTCCGGCATCGACTTCGGCGAGATACAGGAGCTTGTTCCGCTTCATCGCGGCGCGAGCGGACGTATCGACAGCCTAAAGATCGTAGGCAGCCGGCATACGGAAGTCATCGGCAAGGAACTGAAAATCCGCTATTGGTTGAGTAAATCGTGTCTCTATAGCTCGTGGTTTGAGGTAAGTCATGCCGACGGCGTATGGACGCTGACGGGGCACGGATGGGGACACGGCGCAGGACTGTGTCCTCAGAAGGACACAAATACGAAGAAATCCTTTCATATTATTACCCGAATACTCAATTGATGATTGCTGATTGATGATTGCTGATTTAGCGCTCCAGCGCAATAAATACAAGCACTTGAGCGACGACGAATGGCGTTGGATGCTGCAGCAAGTGGAAGGACGTGAACGGACCGCAGACAAACTGCCGACGTTCGCGGCGATGGACGATTGGTGGTACCCCGTTCGGCTGAGTTGCGAGCAGTGCTCGTCGGAAGAAACAGCGCGATATAAAGCTTCGTTAATTTCTGGCGAAACGATGGTTGACCTGACAGGCGGGTACGGAGTCGACACCTATTTTATCAGCGAAGGGTTTGCACACACGGACTACGTCGAGCAGAATGCGGAACTATGCCGGATAGCCGAACATAACTTTGCCAATAAGCCTATTACGATTCATAATACTTCTGCCGAGGAGTTTCTGACGACGGCAGGCACATATGACTTGATTTTTCTGGATCCGGCGAGACGGGACAGTCACGGCGGAAAAGTCTTTCGGCTCGAGGACTGCACGCCGAATGTAGTGGAATTGCTCCCTACGCTACTCTCGCACGGCAAACGATTGCTACTCAAACTCTCGCCGATGCTGGACCTCACGCAAGCCGTCAAAGCGCTTTCGCAGGTCAACTGGGACGTGTATGTAGTAGCTGTCAAAAACGAGGTAAAAGAGTTGTTGCTTCTTAGCGGCGGTTCAGGACAAATCACTGCGATTGATTTGGCAAAAAAGGACCAGGCTTTTGTGTTCGCCCGCGATGCAGAAGCAGGGGCGATATCGGAGTATTCCGAGTATTCGGAATATTCGGGGAAATACCTCTATGAGCCGAATGCGGCGATATTAAAGGCCGGAGCTTATAAGTTAGTGGGCGCACGGTTCGGGCTCTCCAAACTCGACGTCAATACTCATCTTTATTGCTCGGACCAACTCGTGCCGGATTTTCCCGGAAGAGTATGGGAGATAAAGAGTGAAGGAGTGAAAGATGAAAGAATGAAGGAGTTGAATCAAGCCAACGTCCTTTGCCGCAACTACCCTTTGACGCCGGAGGCGCTAAAGAAAAAGCTGCACCTCCGCGATGGAGGCACAGCTTTTGTCATCGGTTGTCGCGTAGCCGGCAAGCCGACTCTTTTCTACGCGGAACGAATCTAATCGTTCTATTCCGCACATTTACTCCAACGATAATTTCCCGCATCGCTATAGTCTAACACGAGCTGGAGTTCGTCGGTCAAGGTCTGATGGGCTATTGTGGTCCATTCCTTGACAAAGGTCATTGGAGGAATGAATTTGGTTTGGTAAACGTACTCAATCTGGTTTTCCCAATTTCCTACTTCGCGGATGGTCCACTCCGCACCGGGTTTGGCATAGAAAGAAGCTCGATAGGTGTTGCCTTCTACCTGCTGGAGAGGTATCGCGGTACCATTTCCCCACTCATTGAACGTACCTACTATCTCTGCATCAAAGGCTTCGCAGAAGGCCGGCAGCGTGACGGTGACGGTATATTCCGTCGGAACGACAGGCACTTCATTCCATGCTCTACATTTCAAGTAAACCACCGATGCTTCGGCTACATCCTCTTGGTTGAACACCACATTGTACTCGTCGTAACCGGAGTTTTGAATCATTCGCACCTGCACGTTCCATACACTGACGATTTGACCGCGCATATGCGTCCAGTCATATGCCCAATTGAGATCATCGTCTTTCGCCTGGATCGGACGGCCGGTGATCGTTCCTTCTGCATTCGGTTTCAGCACGACCTGGTACCATCCATCGCCGACAGGCGTCATCTTCTTGGCGGTAGTCAAATCCCAAGACGTAGCGAGCTCTCCGTAGTCACCCACAAAGCGGATCTCATAGCCCTCTGTCGGCGCTACATCGAACTTGATCATGAGGGTTACCGCATTAGGCGTAGGCGTGACATCCGGGACGTCGGGTTTCTGCGGAACATCCACTTCCGGCGCAGAGAGGTACACTACCCGGTCGGTGTTCATAGCCGAATAATACAGGGTTCCGTACGTCGGGTCCTCATAGGTAGCCAGTTGCGAGAAGTAGAACTCAATCGCGCCCCTTATCTCCATATAGTTGTTCACCACACCGCCGACTTTATGCACATCACTGATGGTTACCGGGCTGCCACTCACTTTTGACATCACTGCGATGCCGGTAACATGTGCGTATCCGGGGTTGACAAAGGACGTATCAAACTCATTGATAGGATAGACAACCGCTTTGTACCACCCGTCGCCTATGGGATCGAAATGCGTAAAATGCTGACTGTTGACGGTACCGGTCACCGGATGGTTCCAGGGCTTGTTTCGGCTATAGATCCATTCGCCCTCTGCGTTCAGGTAATCGCCCAATACCACGAGATCCGAACCGCAGTCGGTCTGTGTATGTACCATGATCGTAAACGCCTCGCTCTGCGGAGTAACCGCAGGCAGCGCTTGAGCGAACTCCGGCACCTGATACGGGAACTCGGCCAACTCAAGCTGCAGCGTGTCCTTCTCCGTCAGTTCAAACGTCCGGCCCTGAAGCAGACCTCCACCTCCTAAACCGTAGTTCGATTGATTGACCGAATAGACCGCGTTCGTCGCTGCATCATAATACGTCTCGCCCGTATTACAACTGTCACACTTCACACCCTTCGTCGGATCCAAGGGTTCTGCTTCGCGACTTGCAAAGTAAGCGAAATAGCGCGGCTCGTTGCTAAAGCGAGGGAATTTAGCCAGGAGATCCGGCATGGGATAGGTATTCCGGCTCTCATCGGTGATATTGCTATGTCCCTCCCAGGTGCGCGTGGCGCTCGGGGAAGCGAACTGACCAAAACGGATGAGGTCCACACGACGGCGTCCTTCGCTATAGAACTCACGCTGCCACTCGTCCAATAATACATCCAGACTCAGCGACTGCAGCGGCGTTGCGTGCGCACGGGCGCGAATCGTATTATTAATAATCTCCCGCGCGTCCGCCGCATTACCCATACGGAACTGCGCCTCCGCGAAGGTCAGATAGGCCTCCGCTACACGCATGAGCGGCAGGTCCGTGTCCGGCCACTGATCGGAAGAGCCGGAACAAGACGAACCATCCATCGGATCAATCGAATAGCGGTTGGTGAACTTATTGATAGACCACGTGCTCTTAAAACTCTCCGTTGAACTGCCACTTGTCGTCATCGTCGGCGTCTTATAGGTAGCATCGGCGAAGAACATCGCGCGGTCGTCACCCAGCAGCGCGGGCATCGTAAACTCCGTACCTGTGGCAGAAGCTATCAGGTTGGAGGAAGCAAAAGCTTGTATCAAGCGGTAACCGGAGCGCCAGCAATACCAAGGACTGGCTGTGCAGTAAGCCGGCATACCATAGTCGCGAGACATATTGATCACATAGATCGATCCGCCATAACTATAAGTCGTCAAGCCGTCTTGCTTGAGCATCAGCAGCACCTCTTGCGCAGCGCCATTGACATCATTATCGCCCATAAACAACTTCTGATATGCCGAATAAGTGCCGTCGGTGGTATGGAGGCAGTACATGCTGTTCATCACTTGCTGGGCATAGTACGATGCTTTCTGCCATTGCGCCGTACCGGTATAGACCTCGGCATTGAGGTACAGACGCGCCAGAAGCAAGTTTGCGGCCATCTTATCCACTTGATAGAGACTGGGGCGCTTCTCAGGCGGTGGCAGCGTATTCACCAAATCCTGCAACTCGTTCTCCAACCATGCATACAGCTCCGCGCGACTTATCACGGCGTTGACATCTATACCCGGCTGCGTGCGAAAATGCGAACTGGGGAACAGATCCAAAAGATACCATGCCGTTAAGGCACGAACAAAACGAACCTGCGCGCGCTGCTCCGGACGCACATTCAGACTATCCGCTATGTGCAGATAGGTGTTTTGCAGGTGCAGGTTATACAACAGACGCATATACGCGCTGGTGATGACAGAGGTGTTTTCCGTCCAGGTACATCCCTGCAAGTCGCTCACACCGCCATCGTCCCAGATCCACCATCCGCCATCCGCCGGATACTCATTGAGCATCCAAGTGGAACGATAGAAACCGGATTCGCCTTCATCTAACGCGCCGATATCGGAATAGCCCGTCGGCATTCTCGAACCCGTCTGTGTCAAACGGTCAAACACCATGAAGAACAGGCTGTCCAGGTCGGCCTCGCCGGGGTTCCAAGGGATATTCCGGAAATAATAATCCGTACCGCTGGTACTATCGGCAAAGACCTTGATCTTCTCCACGCATTGCTTGCGCGCATAGTCATTCGTGCCTATTACATGCCACATCTCTTCTGCCTGCGCTCCCAAGAACAAGCATGCTAAAACCAAACTTAAGATAGACTTTTTCATAGCGCTTATTGTTTGATGAGTTTAAAAACCTGGTTATCTACACGAATCAGATAGGTGCCGTTTGCCCAACCGGAGACATCCATGGTCGTATTACGGCCGTCAAACTCGCACACGCGCTGACCGCTAATCGAGATGACCGCACCACGGCTGTTCTCCTCCATGCCAGAGATATGAATGATGTCGGCCGAAGGGTTCGGATACACACGAATCGTCGTCGTAGGAATGGTCTCCAGAGCGGTAGCTTCATCATTGACCTCCGCGGCGTCCTTTCCCGTGAGGAAATGAATCACTTGCACGTCGTCAAAAACCATGTCTTCGTGGTCTTCGAAAACAAAAACGGCTTGCACTTGGTGCTGCGCATTGAGACACATCTTAATGCGATCCAAGCGCACAATACTCAGTTCTGTTTTGTCGGATTTAGCCATACTACGTACACTTACCTGCGCCGCATTGGGCGTTTGAGCATACGTCATACTCACCATCAAGGTCAGTAGGAGTAAAATTCGAACTCTCATAAGATAATTATGTATTTAAAGGTTAGTTTGTAAGTCAAATATATCCATGCCGAAAGCGGACGTGAAAGCGTCTGTTTTCTTTAGGTTGGCGGCAGTGTCGAGTTGGATGCCGTGTCCGGGCGTCATCAGCAGAATACGATCACTGAGCGCGAGGGCGAGGTCCAGTTCATGAGTAGATATTAAGACTGTTTTGCCTTGCTCATGGGCAAGGTTTCGCAGCAGACGGAGAATCAATATACGGTGCGGGAGATCCAAGTGAGCGGTGGGTTCATCCAACAGGATGATCGGCGTCTGTTGTGCGAGGGCCTTGGCGATGAGAATACGCTGTTTCTCGCCGTCCGAATGGGCGTTGAAGAAGGAGTTCTCGATTTTCGATTCTCGATTTTCGAAGCCCACTTGCCGGAGGGACTCTGCGATGATCGCTTCGTCTTCTTCGGTCAAGCCGCCGAGGAACGAGGTATAGGGGTAGCGGCCCATGGCGACGACGTCGTGCACGGTGCATGGCGACGACGTCGTGCACGGTGGTGTTATCCATCGACAATCTTTCTGTTAGCACCAACGCGATGTGCTTCGTATCGCAATGGGTGTACTCGCCGCTGAGGGCAGGTTGCAGTCCTGCGAGGGTGCGGAGGAGGGTTGATTTGCCACAACCGTTGGGTCCGAGCATACACACCATCTCCCCCGCGCGGAGCGAGAAAGAGAGATCGGTCTGAACGATATGTTCGTCTCCGGACGTTGCCCGGTAACCGATCGTCAGTTTATTCGTAGAAATAGATACGTTGGACACGGCGAGAGACAGAAGTTAGTATTTCATATGTGATCGTACCGAGTTTGTCGGCCAGTTCCTCCAGCGGCATGTGTTCGCCAAATACCTCGACGATGTCGCCCGGACGGGCGTCGGCGCCGGTGACATCCACCATGGCTTGGTCCATGCACACATTGCCTACCACCGGACAGCGCTTGCCGCGCACCCAAACCTCGCCGCCGTAGTTCGAGAAGCGGCGGTCGAAACCATCGGCATAGCCGATAGGAATGACGGCGATGGTGCGGTCTTCGGCAAGCGTGGTATGCCGGCCGTAGCCAATGGTCTCACCGGCTTTGACGGTCTTGACGGAGAGGATAGTGGTCTCCAGCGTGCATACGTTGCGTAAGTGCGCGCCGACGAACGAGAAACCGTAGAGACCGATGCCGAGACGGCACATATCGAATTGGTAATCGCTAAAGCGCTCAATACCTGCACTGTTACAAATATGTTTAATAACCGGATAGTTGAGACCGGCTTTGAGTTCTTCGGCGCAGGCGTCGAAGTATTTGATTTGCGAGAGGGTGAAGTCATCGAACTGGGCTTCGTCGGAG
>CADAZU010000058.1 GCA_902792535.1 uncultured Bacteroidales bacterium | reverse complement strand
AAGCATTTGTTTGGCTCGCGTAAGTTGTGAGGAAGACGAATGCGGCTCTATTCCAAGCATTGCCGCAATCTCTTTATGAGTAAGACCTTCAAAAACGGATAAACGGAATACTTGTTTGTAACCTTCGGGAAGTTTGTCTATAAGCTTTATTACTTCAGCCAAAGAAAGACCTTTTATATTTGTCTCCCCTTCTTCTGAAGGTGGGAGTTCAACCTCACTGATTTCGTCAAGGGATATTGTAAGTGAAATTTCGTTGTGATCATTGCACTTTAAGGCTATATTTCTCGCTATTGATACCATCCATGCTTCTGCCTTGCTGTCGTCGCGTAATGAATCAAGAGAAGTGAAAATTACAATGAAAGCGTCATGCAGCGCATCGTTTACCATCTCTTCATTACTGATATACCGCCGACATACACTCCGTAATTTCGGAGCGTATGCCTTGTATAGTTCACTGAGTGCATCTTCTTCTCCATGCCTACACCGTTCTATCAGCGGTTCGATTTCCATTATGGACGCAATGTTTCTAATTTATAGTACAAGCTATATTAAAAAGACTGCATGACACAACAAATTTTTCTCATTTTTTTTGCAAAAGACTTACAAAGATACAATAATTTTTCGAGATAAGCAAATAAAAACGCCACGAAGGACGTTTTTGTTCTAAGGAAAAGTCAAATTTATTTCGCTCCACTCAAGATACCATTTTCTTTATCTTCATTGTTGATACGTTGATATCCGCGTGTCGAGGCTCTCGACCCGAAGTCAAGATTGAAGTTGAAATTGAGCATCAGCACTTGGCGATAGTTTTGCATAACGGCTGTATTGGCAGTCGGGGCAAGGGAAGAGAGATCTTTTGTGACGGTTCTGGAGCCATGCGGCGAAAACGGATTAACCATCATAATACCAAAGCCAAAATGCTCTGAGTTATAGTTGATGCCTATATCGTGTGTCAACTCGCCGATAGTCAGCGTTTCGCCCCACAAGTTATGCTGTGCCGTGACTACATCAGCATAGAACCGCCAACCTTTCAACAGATAGAAAATGCCGCCACGTACACCGTAATTGACATGGTCATGGTTATAGATGTTGCCTTGACTGACCATGTATTTGACAAACGGCGAGACATTGAACATCAATCTATTATCAAGCAGTTTAACTTGCAAATTCGGCGAGACATACAATTTATGATAGCCGCGCTGATTGTCATACGTCCGGATGGCGTATGGAGAACCGTCTATGATTTCTTCGTATGTTTCTTCCATAATGGGCTTGTGGTCGTAGCTGTAGTTCGCCCAAATATTGATATTGACATGTTTGGACTGCCACGACAATTCCATTTCATTCGATACATACATGACGGATTTCAGGTTGGGGTTGCCTCGCCGCATTTGGTACTTGTCAATCTGTTGTGTAATATCGGACAATTGAGACAAAGACGGTTGATAGCCGGACACATAGCCTTTGTATTTCCAAAACCAACCTTTGCCGAAATCATAACTCATGGTCAGTTGCGGTCGGGCTATCCATGTGCTTTGTTTTTGCCCGCCTTGCTCAATAAGGGTATGCATGGCACCGACACCTATGACATACGAGAATTTATCTACGCGGTGGCGCATTTCAGCAAAAGCGTATGTCTCGCCGGTGGTCATGTTAACGGTTGCCTCGATGCTGCCTAAGTAAGTGTTTTTTACCCATTGTTGGTTATGCCGTGCACCTACTGTCAGCATGATGTTTTCCCATTCCTTTTCATAGATTGCCTCGCTGATGAGTGACCACTTGTCACCTCTTACGGACGAAATCACATCTGTGGTATCTGTTGACGCGGAGCCGAATAGTGGAGTTTGCAGAAAATGGCGGTCGCTATGGGTGTTAATGTATGTACCGACCACATCAAAATACAAGTGTTGTTTGTGCGGTAAGTTGTGCTGATAGTAAATATCGAGTGACGGTGACTGACTGCTGCTTTTGTCGTGATCGTGTATCTCAAAAGAATCCGTCGGCTGATACAAACGACTGTCACGGTCAGAGGGTCCGTAAGGTGTATATGCCATATTATCACGCAAGCGGATATTCAGCATATTTTTGTCGCCGTTAGTCCAGTTATAATTCAACGAGACATTTACGGGATAAGTCTTATAACGTGTCGTTGCTCACCCGACTCGCTGCCGCCAAGACTGGCAATGTGAGCTTTGCTCATGTTGAAATTGTAGGTCTCATTATTGGTGCGCGTCCAATAAATATCGTATGGCGAATACGAAGCAATTGCCTGCAAGGACGATTTGCCAAAATGTACCTTACCCGCCATATAGTAATTACCTATTCCCGGCAAGGTCAGGCCGTTTGTACCTGCTAGCATAAGACTGCCGCCGGTGTCGCGGTGCTTGACGATGTAATCAACCACAGCAGCCGCCCCGTTATAGCGCACACCCGGTTGGTCGTGGTACTCTACGCGGATAATATCTTTCGGATTGATGGCTTTTACATCAGCGGTGCTCGCTTCGATACCGTTTATACGCAGTTGCACGCTCTCGTCAGAAAGGGTTTTGACCGAGTTGTCAATCGGGCTAATCACGATACGCGGGATTTGCAAGTTCTGGAGCAGGGAAACGCCATCCGACGAAGCCCGTGTCTGCTCTTTGGATGGTAGCAATATCTGTCTGTCCACTTTCTGAATGACCGCTTGGCTTTCCACCACCACTTCGCCCAATTGGACAGAGGTTTCCTGCATCTGTATCGTGCCAAGTACAATATTCTCGGCGACTGCCAACCTCATCCGCAGCGTTTCGTATCCAATATAGGAGCATTCTAGGACGTAATCGCCGCTATCCGCAACGAGTACAAAGTTGCCATGCGTGTCTGTGATTGCACCTGCTACTTGTCCTTGGTTGTTACTAAGTGTTACATTGACACCGATTAGTTTGGAATTGTCTGCTATATCTGTGATGGTTCCGCTCACTTTGTTTTGGGCATACACCGCCCCCACACTGACAAATGCCAGTGCTAGGAATAGCACATGTGTTTTCATATTACGCTATGTTAAAAAGGAGATTATTTGTCTTTGAGTAAAACCACTACCGAGCAATCTTCCTCACGGATATTACAGATAATGAACTCGTTTGGATTAGCTTTCTCGTTGTGTAAGAATGTTGCATCATTGCCATCTGCAGAATGAGACTGCATGAGGACTTCATAGTCCGTCTCTTTTGCCAGTTTCTGAATATCGTCATAGAGTTGTTGTTTCTTGTCGCCTTTGGCAGTAATGATTAGCATTCGGTTGTAGTTGGCAAATTTGCTGAGGTCAGTACCTTGCGTATTGGTTTCATCGACCACCACTTGCCCAGCGGTCGCGATAGACAAACCTGCACTAAACATTGCTTTGTTAATGCACACGTATTCCACGCCTTCCATTTTGGCGTACTTCTCAAATATCTTGTTTTGTGCTTGTGCAGCGATACTCCAAAGGGTTATGACTGCCACTAACAGAATCTTTTTCATTTCAATATAATTTATTGGTTTATATATGGTTGAATTTTGCCCAATGTCTCGTTGATGTCGTTCATTTGCTCGGTTGCCACCATCGTTAAGCGCAAGAACGAAGCAGAAGAACTGTTGATAATATCATTGGCATAGAATATCGCGTTCGCCGCTTCTTCTGGTGTGCTACACGTATCACGGAAAGGTGATATCTGGCGTTGATGCACCCACATACCACCACCGAGCGCGAGTAACAGCGTCATCGTAGCAGCTACGCGATACCATTTCTTCGGCGGTGTTTTTATATGGAAGAGCACACCTTTCTGCTGCTTATCTTCATAGATATGCGGTTGTATCTTCGTTTGCCCGAGGTTGTACACAAACGCGGTTATCTCTTCGGCTATATCGCTTGGCATTTCTTGCTCAGACACCTGCGCAAGTACGAGGAATAGTTGCTTGTCTTGCTGCAAATCTTCCGGAATATCCTCAAGACGGAAGATGTCAGCTAGAATCTGTTCTTCTTCCGGTGTCGTCTTCCCCTCGTAAAAACGAGCGAGTAACGATTTGATTTGTTCTATGTTCAAATTATGTGTCATAACTTTGATGCCAGTTCTTTTAATGCTTTTCTTGCCCTTGATAGCAGGGTGTAAATGTTTTCGCGACTGAAGTGAGTCAGCTCTTGTATTTGCTCTATCTCTAATCCGTCAATAGTACGTAGCCGTAGAACCAACTGTTGGTCGCGAGGTAGTTTATCTATGAGTTGAATGACTGCGTTGAGTTCACTTGCTGCTTCAATCTGGTTTTCTGTATTGCAATCTAAAAGTGTCTCCATGAGTTCGTCCGTTTGCTCCTTGCATCTGGTTCTGAGCAGATCGAGACTTTTGTTTCGTACCATCGTTAAAACAAATGGAAGTGGGGGCTTTCCGGGCTCAATGGAATCGCGTTTGTTCCATAGTTCCGCGTACACATCCTGCACGCAGTCACGCGCCTCGTCACGGTTACGGAGTATGTTGTATGCCAACGCATACATCTTTCCACTTAATGGCAAATATATTTGCGTAAACTGCTCGTGCGTCATCTTCACTATACTTCTTAACACTTAACCCTCAAATCATGTGCCATATGACCATCATTTGCAAAGGCTATCTACATGTAATACGATTCCACTGCCTTAATCTTACAACCTGTCTTCATTTTTTAGAAAATAGTAGATTATATGTGAAAATAAGTAAAATCTATCACGAAAAAACAACTTTTCCCACTTTTTTGTATTTTTCTCTCTTTTTATTTGCATATATCAAAAAAAATCATTACCTTTGCACCGTTTTTTAGATTGCGTGTATTATGCTTAGTCACTGCACATACGGCACCCATAGCCAACAAGTTACCCCTGTTGCTCTATGGGGAGGGGATTCGCACACATCACCTCCGCAGTTATACGGTAAGCAATCCAAAGACCAACGCAACGCTATCATAGGCGGTGCCCGCAGTTCGCGGGTGCCGCTTACACGTATATAATATTGACTACTATAAATAATGAAGAAAATCTACACTCAGCCACGCATAGAGATCGTGGCAACCGAACCGCAACAGATTATTTCCACCAGCGGAGGAATCCAAGCAGAAATCTCCGGATATGGAGAGAAAACAGGCGATGGCTTCACACAAACCTACGTATGGTTAGCCGGCGTTGTTTGCTCGTCCTTGCTGTTCCTCGGAACAGCGTGCAGCACCAATAACCCCAATCAACCTAATCAGCAGGCGGAACTCAAGCCCCGTACGCTGATTGTCCAACAGGATTCTCCCCAGCCCTCTACTCAAAAGAAGGGGCTTCTGCGTCTCCCGCAAGCAATGATCACGGAGAATGGGAATGTGCTGGATGCTATATGGAGCACAGGCGACGAGATTTCTTTCCGTAACATAAGCCATGAATCATACATCGATCCCCAAACCGGGAATCTGGTTTCCCTCGAAGGCGTGTTGTTAGCGGACAGGGAGGCACGCATCGTTTCGTTCACGAGCGACAACGAGGTGTGGTGTGATGTAAATAATCAAATACTGCTCGTCTATCCGAAGGCTACTGCCCCTGCTTTTGAGATTGTCGATAATAATCCACTGAAGGCTACATACTCCATTTCTCTTACCGGGCAGGACGGCTCGCTGGACAAAATAGCCAATACGTATCACCACAGCTACGGTATCGCCACGATAACCGAGGTCACACCCACAGTGGCTAATGCGGTGGCGGCTGAGATGCAGAACCTGCTGACGGTCTGCAAATTCTCTTTTGTGGACAAGGATGAGCCCGGGACTCCGCTCACAATCACCTCGCTTAGTATCAGCTACGGCGACGGCACGTATACCGGCACATACCCGGGGACGGCGACCGTAACTGTGACACAAGGCACGCCCTGCACGGTAACTGTGACACCGACCAATCAAAGTAAAGCGGAAGGCGGCTACCCGCTCTCCATCTCCCCCTCCGGCAACCCGAAGGAGGTCTATGTGGCGCTCTTACCCGAAGCAACCGCCACTGAGTACTC
Source organism: uncultured Bacteroidales bacterium (assembly GCA_902792535.1). Lineage (GTDB taxonomy): Bacteria > Bacteroidota > Bacteroidia > Bacteroidales > Paludibacteraceae > Colicola. The sequence continues at coordinate 1,694 of CADAZU010000058.1, read as the reverse complement.
TTTCAGCCTCACCAGCGGAGAGGATACCTACACCGGCACCGCTACGGCTCGACTCATTGCGGGCGAGTACGTAGTCGCCACAGGACTGAAACTGACAAAGTAAATCACTAAAATCGCTATACAATGAAACGATTATCTACTCTTCTTCTTGCACTGGTATGTGCAGCGGGAACCATGTATGCCGGCTACGGCTGGACGCCGAACAAAAAATATTGTAAATGGGGCGACAACTTTAGGTTTGACCACGCCTTTAAGTTCCACAACGCGGGCGCGCACAACAATACCTATGGCGATGGCAATGTGGATTTCCAACAGGTGCAGGGCATCATCGCCTTCAGCTACATGGCTTGGGCTGAGTTCTCCCTGCCCAGCGGCGATAACTATCTTGCCGAAAGGGTGGAGGTTTATCTTACTGCCAACAACCAGGATGATATGCCCTTGGTCTTTCTTTACATGAAGGATGCACGAAAGCTGAGGTTCAAACAATGGGAAAATACTTTCAATAAAGAGTGTCATTTCGACCGTGTGGAGGGGAAACACGGCTGTACCGCCTATTTTGTGCAGAAACGTCAGGTGGAAGGTGGCGATTACCAATATGCCTATTTCAACATCGTGTATAGTAAGGAGGTACACAACTATATCCTAAACAACAAGAACAATGGCTTGGGTCTGTACCTGGTTGTTAGCTGGGATGGCAATGAATATAATAAGAGCAGGTACACCTTCGGGCAGAGCGAGTTGAACGATATTATGCTGCCTGTAACGGATCCGGTGATTGAGAATTTCCAATGGACGAGGAGTAACTCCGGCAAAACAGCACTGCGCTTTACGGCAAACAATATACTCAATAGCGTCTATCATGAGCGTGCTGTCGGGGAAGCCGCTCACAGCAATGAAACGGTATTAAATTCTGATTTTTTTCTTAATCGTGAGCGCGAGGATGTAGCGTCCCTCACATGGGATCAGCTCAATCAGATGGGGCAAGACGTTCCGCCCTATGCCATTGAAGTGGCACGCCAATCCAAATACGATATCGATTTCGATTATTACGACGGCATCTATGGCGGTCCGCAATCGCCGTTTGCCGGACCGCAATCGGATTGGAAGCGATTCTATGCGACGATGCTCTACCTGCCGGAAGACATCAAACTCTCGCACTATGGAGGCGACACCCTGTATGCATCATTCAAAATCCCGAAAAAGCCCTACGGCAGAGATGATGAAGACGAGTCCGATATCATTATAGAATACTCAACCGACCAGAACTTCTCTTCGTACGAGACTGTGCGCGTGGAGTTTAATACCTCTAACCGCCATGCCACGACGTCCTACCTCGTAGGGTTGCCCTTGCCCCAATGTGTGCTCAATAAAGGACAGCAGACTTTCTACGTACGGTTCAGCCGCGACTTTGTGGACCATGTTCATACCTGCACCAAAGCGTCCATATTTATCAATACCAACCTTAGGAAATTGTCGGGAGTGAATGCGCATGATGAGGGCGGTAAGATTAAGGTCAGTTGGACGCACGAGGGCAACGACGAAGGCATTTGGACAGGAGATATGTACTATCGGGTACAGTACATCGTGGATGGCACCACCTATACGCAGGATTTCGCCGACCGCAACCTCACTTCTGTTTTTGTGACACAAGGTATTCCGACCTGTCTGCCCATCGAATATACGGTACAGATCCG
>CADAZU010000057.1 GCA_902792535.1 uncultured Bacteroidales bacterium | reverse complement strand
AGCAACACGTGTCTGGATCTCCTCAACGGAAACGCCCATCTCTTTCGCCATCTGCTCTTGTCCCTTCAGATCATGCGGAACGAACTCGTGCAAAGGCGGATCGAGCAGACGGATGTTCACAGGCAGTCCGTCCATAGCGTCCAAGATACCTTTGAAGTCAGCCTTCTGGTACGGCAGCAGTTTAGCCAGTGCTTTCTCGCGACCCTCGCTGTCCTTGGCGAGAATCATCTCACGCATGGCGATGATCTTCTGGTCGTCGAAGAACATGTGCTCGGTACGTGTCAGACCGATACCCTTTGCGCCGAAGGCACGTGCCACAGCAGCGTCGTGCGGGGTGTCGGCGTTAGTACGAACCTGAAGGTGTGTATATTTGTCGCAGAGGTCCATCAGCGCCTTGAAGTCACCGCTGAGTTCAGCAGCCTTGGTCGGGATCTCACCTGCGTAAACTTGTCCGGTAGAACCGTTGAGGGAGATATAATCGCCCTCTTTGTAGGTCACGCCCTCAATCTTAACGGTCTTAGCCTTGTAATCTACCTGGATGGCGCCTGCGCCGGAAACGCAGCACTTACCCATACCACGGGCAACAACAGCTGCGGGTCTCGATACGAACCATGATGACTTTGTGACCGTTCTCATGCCACTCCTGTGCGTCGTCCGCGTGGAAGACAATCTGTCCGCACGCAGCGCCCGGAGAAGCAGGCAGACCCTGGGTAATGACTTTCGCTTTCTTCAGCGCGTCCTTGTCGAAAACAGGGTGGAGCAGTTCGTCCAGTTTCTGCGGCTCGCAGCGGAGAATAGCCTCTTTCTCGGAGATAACACCCTCGCGAACGAGGTCCATGGCAATTTTCACCATAGCCGTTCCGGTACGCTTGCCGTTACGGGTCTGGAGGAACCAGAGTTTGCCTTCCTGTACGGTGAACTCCATATCCTGCATGTCGCGGTAGTGGTCCTCGAGTTTCTGCTGAATCTCATTGAGCTCAGCATAAAGAGCCGGCATAGCCTCTTCCATAGACGGATATTTGCTTGCGCGCTCTTCCTCGCTGATACCTTGGAGAGCAGCCCAACGGCGGCTTCCTTCGAGGGTGATCTGCTGCGGAGTACGGATACCTGCTACCACATCCTCACCCTGTGCGTTTACAAGGTACTCGCCGTTGAAGAGGTTCTCGCCCGTTGCGGCGTCACGGCTGAAGCAGACACCGGTAGCGGAGGTCTCGCCCATGTTACCGAATACCATTGCCATAACGGAAACGGCGGTTCCCCACTCGTCAGGAATACCTTCCATCTTACGGTAGAGGATAGCGCGCTCGTTCATCCAGCTGCGGAACACAGCGCAGATAGCGCCCCAGAGCTGCTCGATAGGATCGTCCGGGAAGTCCTTGCCGGTCTGCTCTTTGATAGCGGTCTTGAAACGCGCTACGAGGAGCTTGAGCTCATCTACGTTGAGGTCCTTATCCAGCTTGATACCGCGGATCTCTTTGACCTCCTCGATAATCTTCTCGAACGGGTCGATGTCGGTCTTGTTCACCGGCTTCATACCCAGTACGACGTCGCCGTACATCTGTACGAAACGGCGGTAGGAGTCATATACGAAGTGCGGGTTGTTGGTCTTAGCCACCATGCCCTCAGCCACGGTATCGTTCAGACCGAGGTTGAGGATGGTATCCATCATACCCGGCATAGACGCGCGTGCGCCCGAACGTACAGAAACAAGGAGCGGGTTCTTCGGATCACCGAACTTGCAGTTCATCAACTCCTCTACGTGCTTAACGGCAGCTTCTACCTCTGCGGTCAGTTCTTCTACAATCTTCTCCTGACCAACCTGGTAGTACTCGTTGCAGACTTCGGTAGTGATCGTGAATCCAGGAGGAACCGGAACACCTACCAAGTTCATCTCTGCGCAGTTAGCGCCCTTGCCACCAAGGAGCTCACGCATTTGCGCATTACCCTCGGCCTTACCGTTACCGAAGGTGTAAACTCTTTTTTTCTTTTCCATGAGTGTAAAAAATATTAATTGTGTTATATGATAAACATGTTATGGTATTAAAAGTGGAGTATAGCGGACTCGAACCGCTCACCTCAACACTGCCAGTGTTGCGCTCTAGCCAGATGAGCTAATACCCCTCGCGGTTGTTTTCAACCAAATGCGGTGCAAAGGTACAAAAAAATAATGACATACACAAGAGGGTATGCCATTTTTTATGATTTTTATGTAATTATTTATAGAATTACTTTCTTTTAGCTCTGCTCATTCGCCTAAGCAATTACATGACCTTCGGGCGTTCCTGTGCGCGTCATAAGGCGCGATTGCGTATGAAATCTTGATCCCCACATCGAAAAGGGAGGCTTCTTTCACTAGTTTGCGTCCTTGCCGGTTGGCTTCCGCAACCGGTGTCAGAATCCGGCTCAACGGAAACCCGTCCCGTGTGTCGGTCAGCATGATCATACTCTCCCGCGTGCTCGACGGCATGGTGTATTTGCTGAAGCAGTAGTCAAAATACGCGCCCACCATCACATACGACCGGTAGTTGCTTGCCCAAGTGTTTACCGGAATAGCGTAATTCAACTCCAATGCCAGCCACCATTGCACTTTCGGCAGACTCCATTTGCCGCTGTTCGCCATCCGGAAATCCCGCTCGGCTGCCAGCGGATACGAATCTTCCACGCGGTTGTCATAGGCTTCGTAATAAACCGCCAGCGAAGCGTGCTCTACTGTCTGTCTCCAACTGTTTGCAAGCGGGAAAACAGCCTTTGCACCGGCAAGGAAAGTAAACCGTTTCTTGCTGAAAGCCAGTTGGATCGGCACACCCAAGGACCAGATATGCTGGCGCTCATTCAGTTGCCCGATCGTGTATTCAATGGACATCTTGTCGCCTTCTACATCGATAGTGGAGTAGTGATCCTCGTAATTCCGTTTGCCGAATCCAGTCTGGTGGCTGTCGAGCGTCACGCCCGTACGCACGCCTATCACGCGCGAAGACAAATAGGTGTAGCATAACTGGATGCCGCCGTTGAAGCCCGCTTGTTTGTCGATATAAACCGGTTGTACATCCCATCCGGACATACCGCTGTGCACTCCGGCTTCAAACAAATGCTCTGCATAACCCGTCAGAGGCATCATCAGCAGCCATATGACAAATGCCTTTCTTCTGGTCATAGTGTGACTTTCTTTTCTGTCCACACTTCCTCGCCTTGCTCATACCGCAGCAAGTATATTCCGGCGGGCAGAACAGGAGTGTATGGCTTGTCGTTAATATCTTCTTCGTACAGCAGGATTCCGTTGCTGTTATAAACGCGCACATGCACCGGATTTGGCTCCGGCGTGTTCGAAATATCCAGTATATTCGACCACACATACAGCCCGTCATTCATCTGTATGCGCAGCTGGAAATGCCCGTGCAGCTCCTGTGTCTCCGAGTAATCGTCTCCTGTTCCGCCTTCGATCGCTACGGAGTCCCTGTACCATTGGAACGAAACAGCCGTTTGGTCGGGGAAGAAACGCCGCAACGACTTGTAATCCAGCAGAACCAGCCAGTTGTATTTGTTCACGATAATAGGGTAGAACCGTTCACAATGGAACGTGTCAAGGTGTAGCGTATAGACCTCTCCGACGCAGCTCTCCCATTTGGCATGAGCAATCTCCACCTCCTGTTCGCCGATATCTTCAAACATCAGCATCCGGTCGCGCCACAGCCATACAAAAGGCAGCAGCGTGTCGCAGACTGCCGTATCAACTCGGTAATTCAAAATATCCGGACAACAAACTTTCTTCTCCAGCGTCTTATGCACATACAGGCTGTCGTCTTGGTCTATATCTTTCAGCGTATCGACAACCTCTCCTGTCGTGCTCCATACATGTCCTCGCCATGCATAGCCGCTCACCAGCAGCGTATCGCAAACAATCGTGTCGATATGTTGCTCCGTCGCCGTCTCGCAATATTGGGTCGCCAGTTTGAACGGTTCGCTCGTCTCGCGGCAGTTCGGCTTGTCTAAGTTTCCTGCCTCTGCCACGCTCAACCGATACCAGCCCTCATGGCTCTTGTGTACGGCAGGAATAGTATAGTTCATCGTCGCTCCTTCCTGCACGGTCGTCCAAGTCGCGCTGTCCGTCGAAAACTCCCATCGGAATTCCGGGTTCTCCAGGATGCCGTAATTATCATAAACACCACGAAAAACATGCCGTTTCTTGCGGCATGCGGGACTGCTTCCTGTGGCGCGAATGGGTTCCAAACACAGCCGCACTTCTATATTCTCAATCGAAAAGTCGCCGTTTCCGCCGTTTTGGCTGATGCTCCATTGAACTCCTTGCACGCCTTCCGGTACCGTGAAAGTAGTACCCACTTGCAGCGAATCGGACGGAATATCGCCCGTGTCATAAGCCCGCAACTCATTGCCGCTCCCGCTGTCTGTTATACGGATCATCAGTCGGGTCGGGTCGTGCGGAGAAGGCATGTTCACGATGAACGACAGATCCATATTGGCACATATATCCGCTATCTCGCCGCTCCAATTCGTCACAGTTCCGCCTACCTCTTCATGCTGCAACAGCACACCTTCCGGACATAGAATCGGCGGACATTCTTCGATCACATGCAGCTTAAAAGGCTCGCTCATTGAGCGGCAGTTTTCGTTCTCAATACCTCCTGAACCGGCTACAGCCACGCGATACCACCCGCTATGTTTCGGTTTCGCTTTCAATCTCAACTCTTGTCCGTTCCCGTCATTCACCGGCTCCCAATTCAAACTGTCCGCGGAAAAATACCACTTGTATTGCAGCGGCTCTTTGAATGTACCGTCGTTCTCCATCTCGGCACGCAGACTCACTTTCGTATTGATACAAACGCTGTCAGGAGCTATTACCTCCGCTGCCGGTGGAGCGCACAGACGGATCTCGATGTCGTCCAGCGCAAAATCATTCCCGGCTGCTTCGCCGTTGGCGTTGTTGTATATGCTCAGTTCGATATCATCGGTACCGTCCGGGATCGTGAAGTTCATACCTACCAGCTGCCATTCGGCAGACTCGTGCCATGGCTTCGGATAGTTGTTCCAGTCGTGGCTGATGGTGTCGGTCCCTTGTTGGGCGATGATCTCGCCTGTCTGAATGTCTCTGATGACAAATAGCAGTTTGGGATGCACATAACCTCTGTCGTTTCGCCAGCCATTATACTGACCCGCGGTCGTCAGGTTGGCGATATAGGCGCTAAAACTCATGCGCGAACCCGCACATAATCCGGTCAGCGTTGTTCGGTAGAACGCAGCCTGACCGCCTTTCCCGTCCACCTCCATCATATACCCGCGCGTTTTGTCGTCCGGATATGTGTGGTCGTCCATTATATGCCATACGGAATAATTCGAATACGTAGAATTGCGGTATCCTTCTTTGCTTACCAGGTATCGTCCGGCTCCCATACTGCCGGTCGCACCCGGCTCCAACGCATAAATCTGTGTGTAACTCATGCCTTCTACAGGCGTGTGGCTTACGACCGGGTCATTCACATCGTTTCCTCCGAAATCTTCTCGGAACAGCAGCACACCGTCCGTACAAAGCTCCTCCGGCGGCGGATCGGGCAAAGTCACATTGAATGCCGCGGCTTCAGCGGTCTTGCCTACGCGAACGACATAGGCGCTGAATCCCTCTCCCGACGTAGTGAGGTTTCCGAATACGGAGAGGGGGATTTCGTAGGTTGTATAGCCGTAGATGGAGTAGGTCGCTACGCCGCTCTGCGTAGCATATTCGCTGAGCAGTCTGCCGTTGAATTTGACTTTGTCCGTATTGTCATCCCGTGTAGTGACGAGCAGGGTGTTGCTAAACGGACCGTTTTCGTCGGTCTGTATCAAACCCCAGTGTGCTTCGGTCGCCATGTGGTCAACGGGCAATATCTCTGCCATCGACGGATCGCCTTTGTCGTTGTTTTGGGTGCAACCGGTGGTGTACATATAACAGCAGACGGGCTTGTCGGATTTGATATATTCTGTTCCTAAACCTCCGTAACCGCTGATGTTTTCTCCTCCCCAAGCCGTCTCTCCGCGGTTGAGAGTGACGGTCTTGTAGCGCATGCTGTAGATATAAAACTCCACTTGGGTGTTGTCCTCCAAGGCGGTTATGGCGAAGACTTTTTCTACGAGCCGTCCTGTCCCGGCGACGATGAACTCTTTGCCCCATGCCTCGGTCGCGCGCGCCTGTTCCCATGTGTAGTCCGCCCAGTTGACATCAGCAGGAAAACGGGTGAGGTTGTTGCCTTGGAAGACGGCGACTGCTTTGTCTGATTCTACAACGGTTCCGCTAATATCGTGGCTGTAGTTCTCCGGCTGGAATAGCAGCACTTCGTTCTCTTGGATGGAGGTCGTGTACACCTGTCCGGCATTTATCAGGGTATTGCTTCTGCTGCAGCATACCATGTTCACGCGGGGGGTAACAGACACGCTTGTCCCGTTCTCCGTGCCAACCACAGTAAACTGCGAATAGGTTGGAGTGGGAATGCCCACTCCGGATCCTATAATCGAACCCGGTATGCCTTGCACTATATAGTGTTTGCCCAACAGATGTTTGGGCAGAATGACACTCTGGTCGGACGATGTCCCTCCGTGTACCCATATA
>CADAZU010000056.1 GCA_902792535.1 uncultured Bacteroidales bacterium | reverse complement strand
TACGAAGTCGGACGACGAACGACGATCTTGAAGCCGTGGTACTCGATCGTGCCGGTGTAGTTCTTCGGCAGTCCTCGCTCTTCGATGAGCGTTTGTACCGCCTCTTCTACCTGCGGACGCAGGGCCTTAAGGGTTGCCTCGGATTCATTACATGCTACTTGCGCAGCGAAAAATTGGTCGATTACTTCTAAATTAATTTTTGCCATAATACGAATAGTTTTGTGCTAGGCATGTATGCGAGTGGCCACTCATTGCACGTGCGAGTCACACAAACTTTCGCGGTGATTAATGTATGTTTACCGGTTTCGACGACAAAGGTACTACAAAAAAGAGGAACGGTTTTCTGTTCCGTTCCTCTCCTTTCTGTTCCTTTCGGATTTTTTCATTTTTTTTCGTTTTGTGTGGCTCAATCGATGTCGATGCAGTATTTCTCGCAAAGGTATCTGACAGCCACGGGTGGCAGTATCTTGGTCGATGGAGATACGCCCATTTGCCGCAGTTCCTCTTGGTCGGAGAGTAACCATCGGCGGAAGGTGGGCAGCGATACACCGGCTGCCTAAAAAAACAAATAAATTTACTTTTTCAGCCAAAATCCTTGTGTATTCCAAATATTTGTTGTACATTTGCAGCCGGAAATGCAAAATGTTGCAACAACTGAACATTTTTCACTTTACTTTTGAACATTTTTATTCAATATGATACAAAGGTCTGAAATTAAGGAACTTACAGCAAGGTTGAAAGAGCCGAGAAAGTTCATTCAAGTAATCGTTGGTCCCCGTCAGGTAGGCAAAACAACGATGGTGACCCAAGCTATGGAGCAGCTGGACATTCCTCATCTGTTCTTTTCGGCGGATAATATCTACGCCTCTGACGAATGGCTGGCGGAGAAGTGGCAGTCTGCGCGGTTGATGGTACAATCCCGCCAACCGGAGCAACTGATTCTGGTCATTGACGAAGTGCAGAAAATCCCCAACTGGTCCGAACGTGTCAAGAAGGAATGGGATCTGGATACATTCAACCGTATGCCCATCAAACTGGTGCTTCTGGGTTCGTCCCGTCTGATGATCATGAACGGACTGACAGAGTCCTTAGCCGGACGGTTTGAACTCATCCGCATGACGCACTGGACCTACTCCGAGATGCACGAGGCGTTCGGTTGGGATCTCAACACCTATATCTATTATGGCGGCTACCCCGGTGCGGCAGAGATGATTGCTGACGAATACCGATGGCGGGCGTATGTCGAGAATGCCATTTTAGAGGCCTCTATCAACAAAGACGTTCTGCAAACTAGCAATATCTACAAACCCGCTTTGCTGCGCCAGTTGTTCACGATGTGCTGCGCCTACTCCGGTGAAGAGTTGTCATTCAGGAAGATGTTAGGCAACCTGCAGGAAGCAGGCAATGCCACCACGCTCGCCAACTATCTGCAACTGCTCGCGGAAGCCAATCTGGTATCGGGGTTGCAGAAATACGCACGCGACAAAGCACGCAAGTACAGCAGCACACCGAAACTGCAGGTGTTTGACAACGCGCTGATGAATGTCTATAACCAGACCACTTTTGGTTCCGTCCGGACCGATGCCGCCCTGTGGGGACGGCAAGTGGAATCGGCAGTAGGCAGTTATCTGCTATCCCAGGCGGAGAAACACCGCATGCAGGTTTACTACTGGCGGGAGAATAACGCCGAGGTGGATTTTATCCTCCAGCGCGGTCTGTCCGTGGTGGCGATAGAGGTGAAAAGCAACAACGCCCGCACCAACGCCGGACTGCATCTCTTCAGCAGCAAATACAAGCCGCTGCAAGCCTTTGTCGTAGGAAACGAGGGAATGCCTCTGGCAGATTTCCTGCAAACGGACTTGCGTCTCCTGTTTCGGTAATCCAATATTCTCGCGGTGATTAATGTATGTTTACCGGTTTCGACGACAAAATTACTACAAAAAAGAGGAACGGTTTTCTGTTCCGTTCCTCTCCTTTCTGTTCCTTTCGGATTTTTTCATTTTTTTCGTTTAGTGTGGTTTAGTCGATGTCGATGCAGTATTTCTCGCAAAGGTATCTGACAGCCACGGGTGGCAGAATCTTGGTCGAGGGAGATACCCCCATTTGCCGCAGTTCCTCTTGGTCGGAGAGTAACCATCGGCGGAAGGTGGGCAGCGATACACCGGCTGCTTGTGCTAACTCGGATTTGAGTTTTGATTTATATTTTTCCATAGGATACATCTGTTATCATTTGACACAAAAAAAGGGAGATACTGAATTATCTCCCTGATTGAATGCACCCTATGGCGGTGCCCTAATGCACGTACATAGTTATGTTATTTGAGCGTAGTTTTATACTCAAGGCTAACATCGCCGCCGACGGAATGAAGCCCCGTTTCAATATCGCTTAAGGTGATTTTCGGCAAATTATTTTCAATCACCATTTCTCCATCTATAAGCTTATTGATGGCGCTGACAAAGTTCGCCGTCAAGTCAAACGCGCCTTCGCCGGTATAGGTAATTTCGTATTCATAGTGGTCATCTACTTCGATGCGTTTGATCTGGTACTGGCAGGCGATTTGATGACTCATAGTACCATTCAGCAAAAGAAACTCGCGTTCCCACCACTTTAGGCTCGTGTCATTCCATCTGCTAACGAACTGTTGGGGTGTTTGCTCCACAAACTTATAGGCAGTATTGATGACGAACGAACCGGAAGCCGTATCGTTGACCAATTTGCCGACAAGGTCCTCGCCGATGGTATAATTTCCCAACGAATCTACGGTGATATAGGCATGGCGGTTAAAGTAGCGCTCTATCTCTGTCCGTAAACGAGCACGCCTATGAACCATGAAGTTTGAGAAAGGTTCTTCCATGTAGAGGTAATATTCATAAGTTTCAGGAACAAGCACCGTACGATCTGATCCCAGCACTTCATATTCCATCAAACAGGTATAAGGCACCACTACATATGGTGGTTCATACGTTAATTCGAGTCCATCTATCGGCTGGTCGTCCACAATAACACCTCCGGTAGAGATGTCGATGTCGAAGATCTGTTTTCCGATAGTCTCTGTGATTTGGAATTCGAACCGTCTCTGTGGTTTACCTTCAGGGTCGTAGAGAGTGACCTTCGTCGGGATTTCGTTCTCTACCATCGAATGGATTGTCACCAATCCGAGGCCGGCACGTCCTTTGTAATTAAGGGTATTCCTCCACCGTGCCGATGCAGCGACAGAGTCGGGAACGCCTTCAAAAGCGACCGTCCAACCGGCGTATTTGGATGTGTCGCCTTCCTGCCAGCTGTTATCCATGATTCGGAAACCGAGTTCCGTATTCATGAACTCCGCCAGCGGTTTGATTTGCCCCATCAAACGTGTGTAAGCCTTTACTTTTTGCTGTTGAAGGAGCGAAGTAAAGACGGGCACCAGATAGCCGTTCATCAGTTCGGCGAAGTGCTCGTCGGACAGCTGCTTTCTCATTGCTGCCGGATCCCAGTAATAATGGGTATATCCGCGCATCTCTACGTCCGTGAATATTTCGGTTTGCACCCAAGGCCATTCATCCCAGAAACGATCACAGTACATCCGAACGGATTGCTCGATATAGGCTTGGAGTTGACGGTCGTTCATTTTCCCTTCGGTGAAAGCCGGATAGAAATAGTCGTACCAATCTTTGATGGTGCGGAAGTAACTGTGCGGATAAGGCTTACCTGTCAGATCTTCTTTGAAATACGACTGCTGGCCTACCTTGTTATAGCCCTCAATACTATAGTAGTATTTATAAGCGGCACGATAGTACTCTATTTTGTACTCTTGTACGGTGGTACCGAAATGCTCCAAGGCGACGCCGACAAAAGCCACCATACACATCGAAGCCGCTAAGGTCGGCGTACCGAAGGTAGTGGTCAGTTTGGAGAGCGCCTTGTTCATCAGGTACTTCAGCTGCGCTACCCGAACAGCCGTATCATCTTCTTTGAACTCCGCGCGCACAAGATCCACAATGTTCATCGCCATACCGATCTTGCCCATGAAGTTCACCGCATTGTCGATGGCCTCAGGCTTGAAGTTCCACATCGATTCGGTGATACTGACGACACCGTTGTAGAAACCGTCCAAACCAACTGTTTGCCACAGACCCATGTCGTCCTTGAATTTGAGGGCTTGTTCCAGGTCAGGTGAATCGGAACTCATGACTTGGCATAGGAGATCGATAGCTTCGGTATAGAGATAGAGCGCCGGTATTTGACGTAATGTCTCGTAAATCTCGGGATCTTCCTCAAACACTTTTTCAAGATCTTCTTTAAACTTACTGACCCCTAAATGCACCAATATATTATACAAAGCATACAAACTCAAATGGTCGGTCATGATAGTGGCCGTTCCAGTTTGCTTGTCGTACTCTACATAGACCGGATCCCACTCGCCTGTTTTCTCGTTGTAATAGGCTGCGCAGAGCACCTCGTCGTCGCCCACGGAATAGGGGATGGTGATCGTAGCTACACCGCTCAGTTGGTGCACTTCGCCGGTGTCGGTGAGCATGCTGATGTCGATACCGATACCGCGCGTCACTCCCTCCGAAGGACGCGGCACGAGGACCGAGTTACGGATAGCGATCTGCACACTGTCGTCAAACGTAGTGGGCGCGAACGTTACCGTACATTTCTGTGTTTCAACGGTAGGATTGTCTTGTGTGATGGTATGGGTCTCTGCGTTCTCAAAGAGGAACGTCGGCTTCCAGGTAATACTGTCAATACCGCTCGTCGGCGTGATGATTGTGTCTCCTCCGCTGAGCGCCATCGTTACCGTCGGTGTACCGTTTGGCTCGCTGACGCGAATAGACGCGATATCCTTCGTCGCTACATTGGCTTGCAGCGAGTCGCCGCGTACGACCATCAGGTATTCCACGCCCGGGGCATCCATCGGTGCAAAAGGTTGGTCGCCGATGATATTATCCCCAAATCGACGCCACCCGCGTGCCTTGCGGTATAAGTCCTCCGTACCGGCCGGCACATAGAGATAAGCAGGTTGCTCGGGGTTCGCAAAGATCGTGTCGTTGAACGTTTCATCCGTTACCTCCGGCGGGGTGACGCGCAGACATACGCAGCCCCAATTCGATATATCCACTACCTCCATAAGCGCACCTTCCATATCCACTACCGTAGCCGGTATCAATGGGTTGTGCATCGACGCGCGGAAACAGCCTTTCTCCATCTTTACCAAGGTCGCAGGCCATCCCGTAGCAGGCACACAACGCGCCAGCACGAGGCTCGACTTGTTCTTGTTATAGAGGTTGCTGTCGTCGTCTGCCGAGAAATAGGGGTTGTCGTCCTCCACGCTGATAATAGCCGAAGTCCAGCCGTCAAAAGCAGACGGAGCAACCTCACGTACTTTCGCTTGGAGACGGAAGCTCGGCGTGCTGTTACCAAAAGCGGTCGCATAGAACGCAGAGTCGCCGATGACTTCCAGATTTAGGAAGTTTACCCATTGTTTGAACCGTGCTCCCGCAAAAGCTTTTTTGCCTATATGCGTGATACTGTTCACCCACGATCCGATAGCAGGCTGGGTATTGAAGAACGCCTCTTCGTCTAACTCTACTGCCGGGCTGTTACAGATGATTCCCTGCGTCAGCGGACAATGCGCGAAAGCACGCTTGCCTATACGTCGGATGTTGGCACCAAGGACAAGATGCTTGACGCTTGTTTCTTGGAAAGCTTCGTCGGGCACCGACACCATCTTATCGCTCAGTACGAGCGTATCAATCTTGGTATAGAAGAACGAGAAAGCATCAATGGCTTCGATGTTATTGCCAATGACCATCTTCGTAAAATTGCCTTTTCGAAAGAACGCTTTTTGACAGATACGCGTCACGGCATAGGCGATTCCTTCGTCATAGACGGTGTCCGGAATGATAAGCGCACCGTTGTTCACATTCATGCCGCCTAACGTATAGTCCAAAATATCAGCTTGACCATTCGGTCTCAAACCGTATTCGATACCGTTAATGATTTTACGTGTCGCATCGTATGGGCGGACATTTGTCAGGATTTGGACATTATATATATAGATAGGGATACTGCCAAGCAGATAGAACCCGTTGCAGTAACCACCCCAGCCGTAGTTGAAATGGAAATAGTCATTAGAGGTATAGCCGTCGCATACGAGGGCATGTCCGTCTCCTTCCATCGGATAGCCGCAATATAGTACAGGACGGTTCTCGTCTAATTCGGCTTTCAGCCCTTCCTTAACTTTTGAAGCCTTTGAGCCATTAATCACTCCGTGTCCGGGTTCATAGCCGAAATTATCTACTAATGCAGCCGCGCTGAATCCAGTAGGACTACCGTTCTCTTCGCAATACGCGGTTCCCATGGCTTCCCCCACATCCGCCATTAGTTGGGCGACAGCATGTGCTTGGGCGGAATTATACGGCTGATATGGCATATACTCTCTCATAGCGTATGTATCGCCGTAATAATCCAGCATATTATCCCAATCGTAGGTGTGTACCGGGAAGTCCTCATAGACCGGCGTGGTACCCCCATCCGTATAGCCTACAATAACTCTTCCGCCGGACTGCTTTGGCCATTTCCAATAGTTCATCACCTGTGTGACAGCAGTCGGCACACAGCCGGACGGGCAGTGACCTTGATACTCAGTAGTACCCTCCCATACATTCGTCGAGTCATCGACAGGACACAAGTCGTTATACGGCGCCCATTGATTCCACGCAGTGGTCAGTAGCGGTTCCACAATGATATTTCCAAGATGAGCCGGATACGACATTTGGGCATGTGCAGGCAGTTGCAGCTTTGCCAACGATGGGTTTTGACGCAGACTGTCAATGCCGGCAGAATATTCCTTTAATAGGTCGAGGAACTGAATCGGCGCATCGTTGATATCAAACGAACCGTGATCGCAGTAGCCGAGAATCTCCGCAGTCGTTCCCGTCTCGCCGGATACGACTACGACATTATCTTTGTTGGTTGCTACGCGTGAGGGCATACGATGCGCGATAGACGGCGCAATCTTTGTGCCTTTTGGCGCTTTGCGGATGGCTTTCTGCGCCGTCTGGTCATGCTGCACAAAGGAGTTCGCTATATCCAATGCCTCCTCCGGCGTAATATCCGCAGCATTTACATGGAGTGCAAATGCTCCAATGACCAAATAAATGAACCAATGGTAAATGTTCAAATGTGTAAATGCTTTCATTGTTGCGCAAATTTAAAGGTGAAACGTTCGTTGGTGACGATATACACGCCCGTCATGCCTTGGGTCGAGATAGCGGCATTACCTTCGCCGTCTAAGCTGTATTGGGAAACTAACATGCCTTGCACGTTGTAGATATTCACTTTCGATCCCGGCGTACCATGCTCAATGATGATCTGTCCGTTGCGGAAGAGAAAATGTTCCGGCACCTCAATCTCATCTATTCCTTCGGCTTTCTCGGCTTTCTCGAACTTCACCGACCTGAGTTGGTTGATGGGGTACTGCACAGAGGTAGAACCGGTGGTGATCACCAGTTCGGTAGCCGTGTAACTCAGTTCGGGGTTGCTTGCAAAGGAGAACAACACCCGTTCTCCCTGCACCGGGTAGATAGCTACCACATTCTGCAATGAGCTTGCGTCCTGCTCCTGCAGCTCCTGTGCCATCGTCGCCATCGGCATAACCATCAGCCATCCCAATAGCCAAGTGAGTAGATTTTTTCGTCTCATAAATGTTGAAATTTTAGTTATTGTGATATATGTTATTTTATACAATTTGGATTGCACACACAAATCTGAATATGGTTCTTTTCCGCAAGCGCCTGCAAAAGTACTGCTTTTTCTTGAAAAAGCATTCGCAAATCGTACAATTCGACTCTCAAATCGTACAAAAGTGACGGATTACATCACTGCATGTGGAAAATTGACGTGCAGACACAAAAAATCCCCACGATTCAATGGGTCGCGGGGATGGGGAGAGGGAGAGAACGTCTGTTTATTCGTTCAGGCAGTCTCTGTCTAATAGAAAATCAAATACTCCTATCCGTAAGACTCCTTCATCATTGTAAAATAACTTTACAGCATATTTTGGTGATTAATCACTGAAATCTGCCGCAAAAGTACTGCTTTTTTTTGACATATGCAAGCGTTTGGGCAAAAAAAGTGCTTATTGGAGATTGTTATGGCGGTATTGGAGAGGTGTCTCGCCGGTAATCTCCTTGAAGACGCGGTAGAAAGTTTGGTCGGAAGAGAAACCGCTTGACGTCATGGCATCCATG
>CADAZU010000055.1 GCA_902792535.1 uncultured Bacteroidales bacterium | reverse complement strand
ATGGGAACCAACCAGAATGTGCAGCAAACCGCTTCTGCACTACATATTGATGAATATAAGGTGTTTGAGTATTCCACGGAAGGCATGAAAAGAGCATGGGAAAGCGGTATGAAAGCGTCAGCCGATTACTATGACCGAATGTCGCAGTACAACAAAGATACGCGCGGTATGTCTCGCAGAGACCGCAACAACTACTATCGCGACCGCAATGCGGAAGATGGCTGGTTTGATGAAAACAATAAATGAAATTTTGTCAGTTTCCCTAATTTGTTTAATTTGGTTAATTTGTGAACCATTCTAATTTTGGGGCACACAACAGAGGCATTGGAAAGGTTATCAGGAGCGCTGTCAACAAAATCAGTACAACATCTGTCAACAAATTTAGGATGGATGTCAACAAATTTAGTAGAACTGTAAACTCTTTTAGGAAAGTGTAAACAGATTCCAGAAGAGTGACAAGTAATTTAGTTAAAATAAGTAAAAAACTGTCAACACTATTTAGGAAAAGTCAATAATTTTGACATGGCAAAACTGGCAAAACTGGCAAAACTGAAATTCATTTTTTTGTTATGACCGTTTTGACCTTTTTGACCGTTTCACCCCAAACGGTCAATCCGGTCAATCCGGTCATGTCATTTTTTTGCCTTGCACTTTCTGCACTTTCTGCACTTTCTCCCTCCAAAGTGCAAATAGTGCAAATAGTGCAATGTCATTTTTTTTCGAACGCTATGTTCAAAAATTGAGCGTTAGTTGTTCTTGTATATTCTTAGTCATCCGTTACCCATCGCCGACACCATCTCCTGCCCCTGCCCATCCTATGCCTTGCCCCAAAAGACCCGACAAATTTATGAAAAACGTAAGAAAACTTGCATATCTCACAAAAAAGTTGTACCTTTGCGGCGAATTTTAACTATTATGGTATATAAATTAAGTAAAAAATTACAAATTTATATACTATCGTAAGTATAACCAGCACAGAAAGCAAGATTATCTACTATAATATATAGTATTATGAGAACGGAAATTGCAACCACTGTCAAAGCCTTGCGGAAACAATATGGCTTAACACAAGAGGAGGCGGCTCGTAAAGCAGGAGTAAGTCTGGCGTTCCTCCGAGAATTGGAGCAGGGAAAAACAACTGCCCGTATGGATACGGTTAACCAGTTGCTCAACCTCTTCAACTATTGTTTAACCGCTCAACCCAAAGATCATGCGCAAAGCTAAATGGGAAGAGATAATTGACAACTACCACTTCTTCTGGCGGAAGAGACCGCCGAGGAGGGAAAGGATAAGGTAGAAAGGATAGAGGAACTCTAGCAAGAGAGCCACGTACCACGCGGTGCGTGGTTCTTTATTTGTGGGTTGTGGTTGGTGGTTTGTAGTTTCTCTTTTGCGGATAAGCCCGTACTCGATCGGGAATTTGATGAGGAGGATGAGGGGGCAGAGGAGTTGGAGGATGTTGGCTGCCACAACCAGTGCGCCGCAACGGAGAATGTCCGGGTCGGTATATTTAGGGGCTTTGCCTGCCCAGCGCATTCTTTGACGGAAGAAAGCCTTCCACGTGGGCGCAGGACGAACAACGGCGGTGTAGTCGGGTTCGTCTATGACCGCAATCTTCATGCCTCGACGTTTCATGGCTTCCAAGAGGAACATATCGTCTCCGGACGGGATTTCGGGATGGAGGTCTCCTTCGCACTCCAGCCACGCCTCGCGACGGACGATGAGGTTCGCGCCGGAACACATGACGGCATGACCGCTTTTGGCGGTCCGCATGGTCAGTTCCTGAATAGCGGCGTATTCCGCTATCTGCAATTTCTCTAACAATGAAGGCTTGGCGTTGCCGCTTTCCATTCTGAGAGGCAGAATAATGAGATCCGCGTTTATACTTTGTATCCTGTCCTTCGTACATTGTACATTGTTCCCTTGTACATTTATTGCCTTTGGCATAATGACGTCGTCATCGTGGAGCCAGACGTATTCCGTTTGGGCGGCATGGATGAGTTTGGAGAGGGCATGTTTTTTGCCCAAATTATCATCATTGACGCCCCGGATCGGGGTAATATGGGTAACAAATCCGTCTGTAATGTCCGTAGTGGTCACGAAGTGGTCGCGGTACCGACTGCTAATCAAGTGCCGGAATTCTACAAACCGGGGGTAACTTTTGGCGATACATTCCTGCTCGGATTCAGATACGGGAAAATCCGCCGCCATGAGTGCCATCGCCATTCGGTGGTCGGAGCGCACTTCGTGCTTTTGTACCGCCTCGATACGGTCGGATTCTTTGAAACGCAGGCGCTCTGTGCCGGTGGCTTGGAGGGTTATGCCGAGGCGTTCGCAGGTGAGCGCGATCGGCGGATATAAATCAGGGCAGTTGGTAAAATCGAGGGAACAAACCCCACCCCGACCCTCCCCCCGAGGGGAGGGAGTTTTGGCTATGCGTGCTCCTTCGGGGGTGAAGGTTGTTTGGACGCCGAAATGGGCGGCGTAGAGGTCGGCTACTATGCGGTCGCCTTGGAGGCTGTCGGGTTTGAGTCCCTCTAACAGTAACTCGCCGCCGTGAATGGCGATGTATTCGTACCAGAAGGCGGCGGAGGACCAGCATGGCTCTATATCAACAGCCATGCATGGCTGATACATGGAGACCATGCGGCGGCTCATCGTGATATAGGGAGATTCGTTTTCGGCAACAGGGATATCTTCGCCGTGGAGGATACGCGCAGAGGTGGTTTGGGTGGTGGGTTTCCCTTTGCGCTCCATCAGCCGCGGGTCACCGGTAAGCGTGATCGGTGCGCCCGGATAACACTTCTCCAGATGAACCTCCAAAAAACGAAGGGCGGTACCATTATTCTTCAAATACAGCGTTAACGGCTCACCTTTCTTATACTCCCTCAACTGCTCCAACGCATCGTGGAGGACGATGACGTCATCCGGCATATCGCGAGAGACCCTCATCAGAGGGTCCCCGTGAATTGCCTGCAATAGAAGGATTCTATTGGCTATGGATTTCGATATGGGAAGGGCTACTTCGTACATCGTACATCGCTCCTTCGTACATCAATTGACATCGGGCAGCGGACTGTAGTCGTGGCTGTAACGCAGATGTTGCTCGATATAGCCTTCCGTGAAATCGATTTGGACATCCGTGATATTGCCCTCGGCGTCGCGAACGGCAGTATAGACCGGATTGACGAAGCCCTTGTACGGTGCAAGATTCAGTTTCTTATAGCGCTCCAAGATCTCTTTGTGCAGATCCTGATCCACCTTAACCGCATATTTCTCCACGATCGCTTTGGCAGCAGGGTAATCGCCTTCGGAAGTGATACGCTGGATCTCAGCCAGCAGTTCGCCATAGAGACGACGCAGCCCTTCATAGTCGTTGATTTGGAGGTAGTGCTTGCCGTCGCGCTCGACGATCTCCACCTCTTTGTTGGTCGCATGATCATAGACCCATCCGGCGATCAGCTGGCGGTTACGCATGTGCGCTTCCTCGATGTCTTTACCCGGTTCGATACGTACCAACTGGGTCATCAGACCGTTCATCATCTGCTGGTAATAACCGGCTTTGTATGCCTCCATATTGGGCAGCAGACCGAGTTCCACGAGCTTCGGATCCGCCAGATAATAGAGTCCGAAGAGGTCCGCGCGCGCTTCTTCGATGGTCGAAGCGTGCTCCTTGAGCGCATCCTTGGTCACACCCGGCAGCAGTTTGCCGGATCCGTGTCCGACGCACTCGTGCAGGTCCGTATGCAGGTCGCCGCAGGCCGCTCCGTACTGCTCATAGATAGCGCGGATCTCGTCGTCTATCATGAACTCCTCGTTGAAGCCGTTACCCTTCGCAGCCTCGTTGTACGCGTGCATGAGGTTGTCAATGGTGACCGATTTGGAACCGTACTCCTTGCGAATCCAGTTGGCGTTCGGCAGGTTGATGCCGATCGGCGTAGCGGGATAGCAGTCGCCGGCAAGGATAGCCGCGGTAATAACCTTTGCGGTCACACCTTTGACCTCCTCTTTCTTGTATCTGGGATCGGTGGTGGAGTGGTCCTCAAACCACTGCGCGTTGGACGAAATGAGTTGGGTACGCTTGGTAGCCGCAAGGTCTTTGAAATTGACCATGGACTCCCATGTGCCGGTGATTCCAAGCGGGTCGGTGTACGTCTCCGTAAAACCGTTGACGTAGTCCACGCGGCTGTCAAGGTCGCGCACCCACGCGATACAATATTCATTGAAAGTCTTGAGGTCACCCGTTTCGTTGAACTCAATCATCTTCTCGATCGCCAGTTTCTGGGCGTCGTTCTCGGCATATTTCAGCGCTTCACGGAGCCAATAAACGATGTGTTCGAGCGCTTCGCCATAGAGACCACCCACTTTGTAAACCTGCTCCTCGATCTCGCCGTTTTCGTTCTTGACAAGTTTGGAGTTCAGACCGATCCAAAGCGGCTCGGGGCTGTTGTCCTTGTGAAGGGCATACCACTCCTCGGCTTCCGCTTGGGTCACGCCTTCGCCGTAGTAGTTGCCGGCAGAGTTGAGCACCAGATCCACGCCGTCCTGCGCGGTGGTACGCTTCGCCATGATAGCCGGGTCGAACATCACCGGGATGATCTCCTCGTCATACACGATGCCGGCTTCGTTGCAGGCGTTCACGAACCACTCCTGACTGAACTCCGGCAGGAACTTATCCTCGGAATAATGATGGTGAATACCATTGGAGAACCAGACGCGTTTGAGGTAACGCTCGAAGGCGGCGAACTCGTCCGTATTCTTATCATACGGATAGTTCACATACAGGTTCTCCAACGCACGACGGATACGCAGGTTGTAGCGTCCGTTCTGGTCAAAGAGGATGTCGCGTCCCCAGAGGGCAGCCTCGGAGAGGCAATACACGAGCTGCTTCTGCTGTAGACTCAACGAATCAAACTCCGGCACGTCATAGCGGAGGATCTCTAAATCATAGAACTTATCCACGTTGTATTGAAATGATTTTTCTTGTTTGCGGCATGCCGTAAACATAAGTGACAAAGTGACAAAGCACAGAGTACAAAGGGTTGTTTTTTTCATATATTCAAAATAATTTGCGTGCAAAGGTACAACTTTTTTTTGAGATATGCAAGATTTAGGTGCTTTTTCATCAACAATGGGTATTTTATATGTCAAAAATTACCAAATATTACCCCAAAATTATTGTTGTCCGCGAATTACGCTAATTAAACTAATTCTAACAAAGAGAGTGTGCCCGGAAGAAGCGGCACACTCTCTTTGAGTAGTATGATGTTTTTTCTAATTTACGAGATAATCAAGTCATCCTTGGAGTTGTTGTCCACACCAAATGGTGTGGCATCGGGGTTACTCGCGCAGAGAACCGATGTCGGGTTCATGAGCATTGTTTCCGTTACCGGAGAAAAATATACTCGTCTCATAATAATTTACGATTTAGTCATTTGTACATTTACATATTTTCTCATTTTACCACTTGTCCTTGTGCGTTGTATTTCTTACCATCGCGGAGGATATAGAGCACGCCGTTTTCGAGGATCTTCTCAGATCCGCCAAATTTGGCGGATACATTATTGATGTCCGTAGCGGATGAGGGTGCGTTGGCATTGCTTACTCGGAGCACGCGGCGTCCGGGGACATAAGATGGACCTTGCTGATCAACGCTTACTTCGCTCATATCCACATACGCGCGGTACTCACGGAGTTTGACGTTGGAACCGGCTTTGGTGAAGAGGTTATTATAGGTGACATACATACCCGGAGTTACATCCGTCATATCGGCATAAACGCCATAAGTACCATTACCATCGTTACCTGCTGCGGTGTACTCACCGGAGTAATTGCAGACGAGTTCTGTACCTTCGGGTACATAGAAATACGGTTTGCCTGCTTCGAGTGCGCCCACATGCTCTTGGAGATAGACCTCTACCGGTTCAGCAGCCGTTCCGCCTGCTTTGTAGAGCATGGTGTAGAAAGTAGCACCGGTGTACGAATCAATCTGATACGGATAGCAGAGGGTGTTGAGGTTCATGTGGGTATGCATACGAACGTACTGCTGAACCATCGGTTTCGGGAGATAGGTAACACGGATCGAATGGCAATAGAAGTCGCCTGCGCCTTGCATGAATTTCAGTTCCGATTCGCGCAACTCGCCGCACGACCAAACGGTTTCATCTTCCTTGGTGCCTTGCTGCAAGGAGCTGACAGTTTCATCGCTACTATTCTTGACGGTGAAGTCGATGAAGTAATCATCGTTGATACCGGTATTCTTGTTGCCTTTACTATTCCATACAAAGACCACTTCGCTGATATACGAATCAGCCGGAACAGTAAGCAGCATGGTGTAGTCATAAGGAGCCTGTACACGAATACCACGGTTCTCCGTAGCAGGCGCTACGTTATTGGCGGTATTCGACCAAACAGCGGTTACCTCGCCTTCTGTGAAGGACGGATGAGCCGATGCCTCAAAGTCCGTAAAGACAAGACCTTTGACACCTTCGCCTTCCGCGTCTTCTACAAGAGCTGCTACGTTAAGGTCTTTGATATCGAGGTACTTGCCGTTGGTAGCGCTCCACCAGAACAGTTTGACCGAAACGGTTCCTTTCAGACCTTGCAGTGCAGTCTCCTCAGAGAGGTTGATGATACGCTTCATGTCGGCAGTACCGCCTGTATTCGGGCCAACTACATCTAAGGTCTTGATGACCTCACCGTTATTGTAGATCTTCACTTGGTAGGAAGCATCCAAAGCATCAGAGAAGACATCCGAAGTGAGCATCTTAATCGATACCTGTTTGCCTAATGCAACGGTCATGTCGAAGCCATAGTAGCAACGCTCATCCAAAGCGTGCACGTATTCTTCTGCATCATAGATATAGTTGCGGTAGTTAGGGGTACCCTTGTCAGCATAGCATTCCTGCTTACCGCCATTATACCAATAGAGTTTGCGACCTTTGTTGGTCAATGAATTCTGCAAACCGAAGTTTTGGGTAATCGTGATGCCCTCCGCAGAAGGATCGACCAATGCATCATCGGAAACGGCATAGCCGGAAACTTGTGAATCGGATGAAGTGGTCACTTCAGTATCCACCGTACGGGTCAGGCCGAACGTCTGCGTACCGTCTGCGATATGCGAAACAATCGCTTTTACCTGCAAGTCTTTGATAGCTACGTACTGTGCGCTGGCGGTGTTCCAGAAGAACAGCTTGACGGTAACGGTACCGGTCAGGTTCTGCAAGGAAGGATCATTGGCGATCCGTAGCTTCTACTTCATCAAAGGTACGAAGCAACACACCATTATTGTAGATCTTCACTACATAGTGCGTATTACTATTACTTTTCAATACGTCGGAGATGAGACGTTGGAGGGATAGCTTATAGCCATCTGCTACCGTCAGATCAAAACTGAAATAGATACCATCGTTGAGTTCAGTGAAGAAATCATTTCCTATTTGGTTGCGGTAGTTCTTGACGCCTTTATCTACATAGCAGTTTTCGCTTGCTGTACCATCGTACCAATATATGGCGCGACCTTTATTGGTCAATACGTTAGCGCCCGGATAGTTCATCGCTACACTGATACCTGCTACCGACGGATCAACCAACACATCCTCTGCAACGGCATAGCCGGTAGCTAGTTCATCGGACGAAGTAGAAATGAC
Source organism: uncultured Bacteroidales bacterium (assembly GCA_902792535.1). Lineage (GTDB taxonomy): Bacteria > Bacteroidota > Bacteroidia > Bacteroidales > Paludibacteraceae > Colicola. The sequence continues at coordinate 2,003 of CADAZU010000055.1, read as the reverse complement.
GGAAGCCACCTCGCGTGTTACGCCGAAGGTCACTGCTGCGGGATCATCGGGGAAGACGATCTCAAAACCGGCAAAGAAGAAATCGTTATTGTAAGAAGTCAGATAATACACACCTGCTTCGTCTAAAGCTACCGTCCAAACCGGAGTCGAAATGGGTTGTGCAGCAAAAGCATCTTCGGCAGTCGTTACATTATCCGTCTTGCTAACCAGAATTCCGCGTGCTGCATCGGAATAGGTGTAGAAAGTGACGGTACAAGGACCGCTTACCTTGAATGCCAAACGGTCCTGTGCATTCTTTAGACGAAGCGAGTTGAGGTGCGTTCCACCGGCAAAGGTACTGTTTCCTTTGTTGGTAGCCACCGAGTTCGCGGTAGGAGCAAAGATATGTCCGTCCGCATAAAGCGTGTTAGCGACAGGTTTCTCTGTTCCATTGTTGGTCATGTCATCGGCAATGAATACGTAGTCGTAATCGATTGCCACGAGATCGTTCACGGTGGCTGCTTTAGCCCCCATGCTGCATACTGCCATCAGTAGCAGCAATGCAAATGTCTTGAAATAGTTTCTCATGTTTGTTTATTGTTAAATAAACTTATTGGATTCGGGTTCCGTGGGCATTGTATTTAGCACCGTTCTTGATGATGTAGAGAACGCCGTTCTCAATGACCTTTGTACATTGTACATCGTCACTTTGTACATTCTCTACTCCGGTCTCGGAATCTTTTATGGTAGCCGGTTTGCCGAAACCGCCACGCGCGTTGGCTGCACGTACGATTATGCCTTTTTCGACAGCAGGCAGGGCGTTCTCCATCGTCAGGACACCGTTGCGGTTCACGAGGAAGACGGTAGCGTCGGTTTCAGCCCATTGACCGTCTGTGTTAGTCAGTTCGACCTGTGCCGCATCGTTAGCCGCCGTAGCAGCCCAAGAGCCGAGAGTATATTCCATGGTGTAAGCCGCAGCTTGATCAGCGGTCAGAACGGTCTCAATCTCGCGGGTCTCGTTCGGCGTCACTTTCTTGTCAACGAACTGAACAACATTGCTTGTCGGCGTGAGGACGGTACCGTCAGCCAAGTGCATATTATACTCACCGAAGACGGGCCAAGCTCCTGCATTCATGAGGTCTTTGGTCCAACGCTGGATGCCGTTACCCTCAAAAGCGAACTCTCCTGCGCTGTAGTCCACGAGTGCGTTGATGAAAGCAACCGAGGGTTGACCGTTCCAAGCACGACCGAGGGAAACAACAGGACACTCACTCTGGATGGTACAATTAGCAAAGACGTATCCTTTATCGGTAGCAGGGTTGTTAGCCGCGGTGAGCGCATCGCTACCACCACCGTTGCGGTTGCGTTTCTCTGCATAGAGGAGGTTGTTCTTGAAATAGACACTACCGTCACCGCAGATGAAGTCCACTGTACCGTGGATCTCACAATCGTCGAAGTACTTCACAGCTCCCGGGAGGTTGCTGTAATAGGTGTCTTGATAGGAGAGCAGTTTGACGTTCTTGCAGATGGTCTTCGTACCCTGATCCTGCAAAGCAACGGCGCGTGCACCACCTTGACCTGCGTCGAGCGCAGCATAGTAATCGAGCGCGTTCTGGAGCGTCAGATCTTGCAGATAGGTGTTGGCGATATTCTTCGGAATCAAGATAGTAGCGGTGGTACCGATACCTTCATTACGGAAGTCCGGTGCGTTCCGGATGATCGTTCCGTCCATGGACTCACCGATGATGGCGATATTGTCCTTGGCGATCTTCGTCAGCACTTTCTCGCCTAAGTCGTATGTTCCATTGGGCAGGAAGATCTTATCGCCCGACTCAGCGGTCTCCAGCGCCAAGATGAAGGCTGCTGCATCACCTGCTTGGATCATGTAATAGCCTGCTTCGTTCTTCACGGGCACGGATGACACGTGATAAACCTTAATATAATGGATGTAATTGGTTGCGGTGAAATAGAACGTGAGGGTAGTAGCCTCTCCGGTATAACGGATCACTTGCTCGGAACCGTCT
>CADAZU010000054.1 GCA_902792535.1 uncultured Bacteroidales bacterium | reverse complement strand
CGTTTCTTCAGGGGATAAATCCCGCGTATAGTTCTCATCCGCCAACTGCTGACTCAGACTTGTCTCAAGCGAGACAAGCGGTTTCTTCTCTGCCGGCACAATATAGAGGGCTATAGCCAATAAGAGGCTGGTGCCAATGAGCAGTTGGAAGGGGCGCAAGAACCTCCTGCGCTTGCCGTTGAGAAAGTCTGCTATCACATAGCCGGGTCGCCAAATCAGGTGCCAGAGCGTGCGCCAATACTCTTTTTCTCCTAATTCCGCCAGCATAATACGGACGGCGGTCAGCATCGTTATTCGCTCGGGCAGCCGAGTCGTTTCCTGCTCTTCGGACGCGTCCGCATCGTAATACTTCTGCTTGCGGTGCAGTTCCTCGTAGTGTTCTTGGGTATAGGTACGCGCCTGTTGCGCTTTTTGTCGCAACCGTTGCCACCATTGGGCGATCTTGGAGGGCTTCTTATTTTTGTTTCTTTGCATCATCTATTGATTTGTTTTTTCTTTGAGTATTTGGTTTTGACGAGCTCGTAGGAGTTGCGGGTGAGGTCACGGAGCAAGGTGTCCGGGGCGGTACGGGGATCAATGCCCAGCCAGTATTTGGCGGATTCGTTGTAGGGCTTGCCAATGCAGTAGTACTCGGCTTTCAGTTCGTCTATCCGTTCGGGCTGGCATTTGAGCGTCACGACGGAATAGTCTGCGCAGTCGAAGAAGGCGAACATGTGTCCGCAGACATAGAAAACGAGCACGTTCTCGCCGCTCTTGAACATGGTGAACGGCAGTTTCTCCTCTACGTCTGCGCCCAGCGAGAGGCAATAATCTCTATAATCTTCGATGTTCATGGTTAACCGTTATTTGATATCTCTATTATTATATCTCATATAGTTCGATAGGCAGACCGTCCGGATCGGAGAAAAAGAGGAAACGCTTGTTCGTGTACTCGTCCGTGCGGACGGACTCATGCGCGATGCCTTTTTCCGTCAGTTCACACGCTGCAGCTTCTATATCATTCACCTCAAATGCCAAGTGCCGCAAGCCTGCCGCTTCCGGATATGAGGGACGCGGTGGCGGTGAAGGAAAGGAAAACAACTCAATGACATAACTACCATTCAACGACAAATCGGCTTTCCATGACTGTCTCGCCTCACGGTAATGCTCTGCCAATATGGTCATACCAAGCACTTCGGTATAAAAGCGTTTGCTCTGCTCGTAGTCGGAACATATGACGGCAATGTGATGCACTTTGTTCAGTTTGGTTTTCATATTGTTGGTTGTTTTATGGTATCTTAATATTCATTTTGTCAAAGTGTTCAGGGTTTCGACGGAGAGTTCGCTCGTCGTCCTTTGCTCCGTGCAAGATGTTGTTTTGGGCATAGCTTGCAAGCCCGCCTCGGTCATCAATCCTCTTTCTATCAGGCTATGGCAGCGTTGTACGTTCAGTTCCGTCCAATGACTGCCTTTGCGGCGAGGCGAGAGACGCTGCGCCAACCGCCCGTCGCCGATACGTTTCAGTGTGCTGTCTATCCATCCGAAGCACAAGGCTTCCTCCACCACCTCCAGATAAGGCAGGCAGTCGCCCTCCGGCGGTAGTTTGCTGCGGAACGCCGCCACCCAACATTCCTTTTCCGTAGCATGATTAGTCAGTAACCACGCGTGCAGTTGCTTGCGGTCGGAAAACTCTAACAGGTTGTTTATATCCATATATTCAGCATTTGAGTCTTTTTATTATTTAGTCAAAGTGTTCAGGGTTTCGACAGAGAGTTCGCTCATGCCTTCGATGGCATCACTCACGTTGAGCAGCAGTCTGGGGTTGCTCACATCCCAATGGAAGGTGCCGGAGTCGCTGTACCGCGCCGTCTCCGATTGCAGCACATAGACATAGCCGAAAGTTCTGCCGTTTTGGACGAAGCGGTCGATACAGAGGACACGCTTCGCTTTGCGGTTGATGACGATGTTGCGCCAGATGACGTTGGACGGCTGGGTGTGGTGGGTAGGGGCGAAAGTAGTCTGGTAGATCATGCTTGCTCCTTCGCTATCCACCTCGTAGTCCGGCAGCAGACCGACATAGGCATCGCTGCGGAAAGAATAGGTGTTGTCATGGTTGTTTACCGCCTTCAGGTCAGTTACCTTGAAGGGAAGGTCTTTCTGTACGTCCCTCACAAACTCCTCGCTTGTGGTTGGTCTTTGTACCGCACAGGAGCAGAGGGCAAAGGCTAATATGTAAAATATGGTTCTTTTCATTTTGCCTCTTTTAACTAGGTCCAGTAATAATGTACGTTCAATTAGTTTCATTTCCAAAACTTTAATTATTTTCATTTTTTAGAAAACCGTTACAAAGGTACTGTTTTTTTGTTAATTATGCAAGAGTTTGTTCGCTTTTTCTGTATTATCATTCTAATATATACCTCTTTTTACATATAATTTACCACTCCGAATACTACGTGGCACAGCATAAAGCCGGAGGCAAAGAGTATGGATGGGAGATTCTTTCGGTCTGTGGCATACAGCACAAAGGCTATGCACGGAGGCAGGGTCAAAAGCCCGATAACAAGCTTCCCAACAATACCCGAATAGAACAGACACCAGCCTGTATAGTACGCCGCCAGACACGCTATCACGCCAATAATCAGAGGCGAGAGCTGCATTTTACCGGCATTCTTGTTTTTAACCATACACAGACTTGCAATCATCAGTACTTGCAGCACAGCCCCGATGGTGTCTGTTACCGGTGTGACGGATACCGTTCGCAAGATGTCGTTTGGAGCCGGCACACCGAACCAGAAGAGATTAGGTATCATCACTAACACGAACACCCCCAATGCCCATGCGTCAAAGCCAAATTTATATTTCCCGGTTATTTTCATTCTTTTTCAGTTTTTGTTTGTTGTTTTCCCGACTGGCAGTCGGGGCCGGATTCAATCCGGCGTAATGGAAGAAAGGGCAAGGCTATTCTTCTTTGCTGAAAATATAACCACTGTAGTTGACATCCACCATGTGATCTTTGTAGGCTGTGATGGTGATGTTTTCCGGGGTGAGTGCCACTTTGCCATCTAACGAAGATACAAGCAACGGCATTTCTGATAGCATTGCTTGGCGGATAGCCGCTGTATCGAACAACAGGACAGCATCTTGATAGCCCACATGCAGAAAACTGTCGTAAATACTATCCTCTGTAACTTTTTCTAAGCCATCGTCGGTCATATTATTAACCCACTTGAAAGTAGAAAATCCTTGCGGACTGATATAATGCCGGCTCCTGTTATAATACTCAATTTTCCAACTCTTTTCGTGTGCAGCCAATTCTCCCGATGTGGAATCATTTGCAGCCCAACGGTTAGCGTATTCTTCCCCGTAGTTGGTTCGCATGTATGCTATGTCTTCTTGCAGTTTCTGTGTTTCTTCAGCCGTTAAAGCTTTGTTATCAAACATCTTGTCTATCTTTGCCGTCAGTATAGGCCGGCAGATGCGATAGTAATGGAGCGGCTGCCCGGAAGACAAGACAAACAGAGCCGCGAAAGAGAGCGCAATCCACCGGAAACGCTTTTGCGGCACAACGAGCATAACGATACATATCGCATAGAACCAAATCAACAACGTCAGCAGGTACAATCGGGGAGCCGTAATACCGTAGTCCATAAAACGGCGAACGACACCCACCGTCATCAGTACCAACAGCGGTAGAATAACTATCGGCAGCCAGAATGTAAGCACCTTGCTTTGCCACGACTGTTTGTTCAGCACTTGCGGATAAAGGAGTACATAGCAAAGGACATAAGTTATCATGACAGCAGAGACCAGCCATGAGAGCATACCGTTAGGTAATTCCCAATGAATCAGTATATTGATGCCATAGACATAGAGCACCGCGATATAGCAACCCAATAGCGGTAATAACAGCCACGACACGACTTTCGTTAGGAAAGAAGGCATTTCGGCAGAGGCGTTATGTTTGCGCTCGCCTCGCGGTATCAGAGCAAGGAACAACATTCCAAAGAGTAACACCGAGCACACGAGCATAATAACAGTCGCCGCTTTCTCGTTTAGTTCAAACTCAAAAAGTGCCGTTGTGCCAAAGAGCAATCCCTCTAATCCTTCGTTCATTACTCCGCTCACCACGCCGCTGATAAGTAACGCCACACACAGCGACAGAATGAAATGCCATGCCTTGAGGTCATCTTTCTCTTTGAGAAAAGAGCCGAACGGGACGAGAATCAAGATAGCAACTATCCATGCTATATTGCCGATATAGAATGCCGGAAGTCCGCGATCAGGAATAATGTCTGTCAAAAAAAGCAGAATGCAATAGATGGCGCATAGAACCAAAGAGACACCTTCTGCCACCCATCTTTTTCGCTTGTCGCTCTGCTCTTCGCCCCACAGCGATGTAGCAAGGCTGATTAGTGTTCCCGCACATAGGAAACAGAGAACACAAAGGATAAGACGACCGGGTTCGTTTTCTGTGATTATCAGATACGAAAGCATGGCGGTTAAGGTCACCAGAAACAAAACCGCTACAGGGAAGCGCATTACCACGCGCATGATTGATTCGCCTATGTTTCTCGGCGACAATCGCTGTTTCAGATTTTGGATATTCATATTTTATTATTCTTTGATTTGTTTTGTTGTTTTCCCGACTGGCAGTCGGGGCAATGGAAGAATTTTTCTTTGTTTGGTAGTCGGGGCCGGATTCAATCCGGCTCAATGGAAGAAAGGGAACAGATTTCCTCCGCCATTTGGTTCATGGCTACGCAGTCGGCGCGGGTGACATGGTGTTTGTCGGCATCGTAGTCCCACGGGGAGAGGATGAGTACGCGACCGGCGGCTACGGCGTCGAACAAGCCGTCTTGCGGTTTGTAGTAATCGCGGAAGCCGTTGTTCGCGATACAGATGAACGGCCTTTCCTCTTTCAGCAGCACCTCCATCACCTGTTTCTCTTGCGGCGAGATGAAAGGCGAGACCATCACGGTGCCCTGCCGGGCTGCCAGCACACAGCCGTTCATGTAATCGCGCATCTGCTGCGGCTCGCCGTGTTCCGCCGCCTCGACCATCATCCGCCGCACATGGACGGGCGCATAGTGCTCTGCTTGCAGCAGGGCTATATTGCCCACGCCGCTGTACGTGCGCCCGGCGAGCTCTATCCCTTCCTGCACGCGTAAGAAACCCGGCATGAGACGCTTGGTAGCCAGCCGCTGCGGGTTCATGTCGATATAGCGGAGCGTAGCAGGCAGTTGGCGGCGCTGCCCCATCGGACGGATGAAGGGCATCTCGGTGAAGATGGGAGGGAGGGCATAATAAGCCGCATCACCCAATTGTCCGCGGAGTTGTGGCGTTAGTGTCTGGAGAGAGCGGAGCAATTCTTCGTAGTTTTCCCGACTGGCAGTCGGGGCAATAGAAGAATAAGCCCGTCCTATCTGTTTAATCCCTTGCCAGAAGCCTTGTACGGCACTTCTTATCCCCCGTTTCATTTCTCGGCGCACATACCAGACCGTGTGCAGATGGTCGGGCATGAGGCAATAATGCAGGATTTGGATTTCGGGGTGCTTGTTTGGCACATCCCAAAGCGCATTGATGAGCATTCGCCCCAACGGTAGAATTTCCACCTTCGCTTTGGTAGCGTCGGCATCGGGGATGACGAGGGTGCCGAGCAAGGGTTCACGCGAGGGGATGGTCAGCGTAATATGGTAGAGTCCGGCACCTTTCCATGCCGTATCCGGCTCCTGCCATTGCCATATGTCATGTTCATTGGTCATGCTCTTTGTTTATTCTGTTTCTTTTCGTAACTGGGCGATGATGAAGCCACGGAGGGTGGAATAGAACTTGTCTTGTGCGGCGGCGGTGGAGTTGTCGCCGAAGAAACGACGGTTCGCACGGCTGAGGCTTTTGGCGGCGAGGGCTTTATAGTCGGCGTACAGGGCTTGCCAATAGGCGAGACGGGCCGGATCGGAGAGTTCCGCCTTGGCTCGTTTGGAGCACTCGCCAAACGAAGCAAAGGTGGCGCGCTGGTTGGCGGTGAGTTTCTTCTTGTTTTTGTGCAAGGGGTAATTGCTAATGACCGTCTTTCCGTGACGGTTGGTGACATAAAACTCGCTGTCGCCGGTGAGGCGGCCTTGCAGTTTGGATAATAGGATGTCTAATTCAGCTTTTGCCATCGTGGTTGGTGTTTTTTAGATCGCCCAAGCTTGGTCGATACTATAGGGTATTTTTATGATCGCCCATATATGGTCGATACTATGGGGTAGGTTGTTGATCGCCCATATATGGTCGATACTATGGTTTTGGGCCGATGTTCTCCCGTTGTTGTTCCGAGGTTCTCCCGTAGTCGTCGGCTTCCGATTACGTGTCGATTACGTCTCGTTTACGTGTCGTTTACGTGTTTGACAGCAGGATTACTGCAGTTTTTAGGCGGATCCATAGCGTTTCATACGGAGGGGGTGATGAAGACTCGCCATTTGCCATTCTCGTCTTTTTGGATATATCCTTTGTCTTGCAGGGATTGCAGCATTTTCTGGATCGCCGAACGGTTGATGCCTATTTCCTCTTGCAAGTATGCAAAAGTGATAACAGGCTCCGTTCGCAACTCGCGAAGAATCTTGGCGTAAGTGGGTGTCCTGAAAGCAATCCGCTCTCCATCGTACCACCATATATTTTCATCCCTCTCCGTTACAAACAAAACATCATTCTCAATCTCTTTCGCAATCAGATCGTTCATGTGTTTATGGAACGGCCGAATCTGCTTGAGCGAGGCATGAGCCCCTTCGGCAGGCGTTGATCCGACAATCAAATCCGCTTGGTGAAGCGCTTCCAGATAGGCTTGTTTGAGACGGCTGCGCACTACAATCATCGGATAACCATGGCGAGACAGAATATAATTGACCATCAGTCGCGCAATCCGTCCGTTCCCATCCTCAAAGGGGTGGATGCGTATATAGCGGTAGTGGAAGAGTATCGCCAAGTCGATAGGTGATAATTTGCCCTCTTTTTCGGCTTGGTTATACCAGTCCACGAGGTCAGTCATCAGGGCTGGCGTTTCTTCCGGCGAGGCATAATCAAAGCGGTCTCCGTAGCGCGTAATCACGCTATTCGGGCGCGTCTTGTATTGCCCGGCATGGATGGTATAGCTCGTCTGCATGCCTCCGGGCAGGTTGCGATAGACGGCGTAATCTTCGCGCAGAAGTGTCTTGTGCAAAGTGCGGATGAAGTTCTGGGTCAGCGGTTGCTTGGTCTCTGTAGCTTCGGATAGCATCATCTTTAGCCCGACATTGCTGGCTTTCATCTCTTCGCAGTCGCGAAACTCCGCTTCACCGGTAACCTTGCCAAAGAGCAACAGCAGTTCCGTTTGTCCATAGGTCAGGGTGTTGCCTTCAATATGGTTGCTGTTGTAGTTGAACTCGACCGTGAACCGACGGCTTAACCGCTCGCGGTCTCTCGGGGAAATGGGCTGAATTGCTTGCCATTTGTCCAATGCTGTCTGAAGTTTCTTATCCATAGATACTATGATTTACCACCTTAATTAGTGGTAAGCTTACCACCAAAAACGCTGCAAAGATACTGCTTTTTTATGAATTATGCAAATAAAATCGTTCAAAAATGGAAGAAATCTGCGTTTTTGCGGAAGAATCACTCTACATATTGCACATAGTTGCCGCGGATGCATTTCCATGTGCCGTTGTTGAGGAGGAAGATATCGTCGCCATAGACGCCGGAAATCTTGTCGCCGTTTTGGTCCACGGCATACCACCATTTGCCTTGTTTGACGCAAAAACAGCCGTTTCCGAACATTTGCGGAATCTCATAGGAATAGGTTTCCAGTTTGCGTCCCGAACAATGGTAGATGTCCCTAGATGTCCCAGTAGCCGGAAGAGCGTTGTACTGTCACATAACCAAACGGATAGTACAATATTTCTTTGCCGTAGATGCCGCTGACGAGGTCGCCGTCTTCGTCCGCGAGGTACCATGTGCTGCCCCGGCGGACGCGGTAATAGCCGTTGTAGAGGACGTTGATTTCATCGCCGTAGAGGATAGTATAGCCGTTGCGGTAGATATAGACCTTCTTACCGGACAGCCGCACCTGGCAGCCGTTGCGCAAGTCCTGATAGTGCTCGGTGCAATACTCCGGTTTGCGGGTAGTCATCTCGTTGTTGGTGTCCTCGAACCAGAGGTCGTACTTGTCCGACACGACATACTGCGCGGACATCGTAAGGCTCGTTATTAGGGCTACAAATAAAGCAAGTAAATTCCGTTTCATAAGGCTTGATAATTTGAGGGTTATTCTTTAATACTAACGGACCAGACGGACGGATCGACCGCCGCAACGCTTGTTGAGGTCCATGTCCACTTGACCCGAATTGAAGTACAGCTCCAAGGCTACGGTCTCCAAACGATTATAAGGCGTGGAGGACCAAAAATAGCCGTCCGAACCGACATTGTGCACACTGCCATCACAATCACGATAGCCCGCAGCAGGCAGCGTAATGGTTGCACCACTCGGGCCTTCTATCGTATAACCGCTACCTGTCCATGTCCATTTGCATGTAAGCTTCAATTCCTCCAATTGCTCTTTAGTAGGCAGGCCATTTCCGTACAGAGCCATCGCTTGTTCGTAGGTACAGAACCCGTCTATTTCATTTTGTTCTTTCCACAGCGTACCACTCGGCAGACCTAAATCCACATAACCGGCCGTGATAGCATAAAGCGTATCGCCTTTTTCTTTGTCCGTCACCAAGCGCACGATACCCCTCTTGTTCTCTTTGGTCATATACTCACCATCACCGATCACATTGCTTCCTCGCATCAGTTGCAATTCTTCATGCATCGGCAGACGCCATGTACCGTAACCGTATTGCTGTTGCTCATTCAAGCGAGCAATAACCGTTTTCGGCTCTGCATCAAACGTGCCCAGATCATTTGGGAATACTTTCAAATATCCATAAAGGACTACAACATCTTGCGCCTGCATAGTGAGGCCGGCAGTCAGGACAACCAATAGAACCAGTAAATAACGTCTCATAATGCTTTGCTTTTGAGGGTGAAACAGAAGTTTCTATACATGATACAAATCTTGTGCCAAAGCCTCTACTGCCTTATTTTGTTATCTCCTCAAAATGCTCCAGAGCCCAGCCGATGAGGGCGGAGACATGGGGCATGAGGGACTGACCGCGGGCGGTGAGGCTGTACTCAACTCTCGCTTCGGGATAAACCTGCCGGCTGATAAGCCCTATTTGTTCAAGCCGTTTGAGCGTCTGCGAGAGCATCTTCTGGGAACAATCGGACATATCACGGTGTATTACACCCACTGGACACCGGCAGAGGCGCACGTAAGCCCGTTGCAGGTGGGTTCGGTTGCCGCGGTTGAGGCTGAGCTGGCGGAAGCCAAAGAGGCACTTGCTTCCGGTTGCAAATATTTCATTGGCGGACACGGAGGTTTGGCGGAGAAGAAACAGGTTGAGTTCAAGATTGCGTACTTGGAGACCGTTCAGCGTCTGTTGGCAGAGAATGCCGATGCTGAAGGATTCTTAGCTGCCCTGAATGCCGCTTATCCGGAGTTGCCGGGGGACGCAGCCGCTCTGGCTAACGCGCTCTACGCAGCAAAATAATGGACAGACAGGCGAACATAGAAAAGAGCATTGCGTATCTGGCGGCGGACGAGCAAGTCTGTTGCCGGATACCGTCTTCGCCGGGCGAGCGTCAACGGCTGCTGCGGGCGTTGATGAATGTGTGGGAGCCGAAAGAACTGCCTGAGGAGTTCCTCGCCATGCAGGACGCGGAACTGCAAGCGCAGGCAGCGGACAAAGGAGTGGTGACAATAGAAAGTCTGAAGTCCGACGCCGAGAGCAGTCCTTTTCTGCTCTGGCAGGGCGACATCACCCGTTTGCAGGCGGACGCCATTGTGAATGCAGCCAACGCGCAGGCCTTAGGTTGCTGGTCGCCGCTGCACAACTGCATTGACAACTGCATCCATTCGGCGGCAGGTCTGCAACTGCGCAAGGCGTGCTACGACCACATGCAAGGGCGGCTGTTGGCGACAGGCGATGCGTTCATCACACACGGCTACAACCTGCCTGCCAAGTACGTGCTGCACACCGTCGGACCGATTGTAACGGACGACCGGCCGACCAAGCAGCAAGAGGAGCAGTTGGCATCGTGTTACCGCCGGTGTATGGAACTGGCGGAGGAGAACGGTTTGGAGAGCATCGCTTTCTGCTGCATCTCCACGGGTGTGTTCCGTTTTCCCAACCAACGGGCGGCAGAGATAGCCGTCAGCACGGTGAAACAGTTTCCAAGAAAGAACCTCAAAACGATTGTATTCAATGTTTTTCTCGACAAAGATTACGCCATCTATCGCGCCCTTCTCTGAGCGCGTGGAGCAGTTGCGGCGGCTCGTCCGGGAGGCGGACTACGTGCTTATCGGAGCCGGAGCAGGTCTGACTACCGCTGCCGGATTGGACTACGCAGGAGGGGATTTCCGGCGCGAGTTCAGCGAGTGGATTGCCCGCTACCGGTTCACCGACCTCTATACCGCCGGGTTCTACCCGTTTGAGACGGAGGAAGAGAGGTGGGCTTACTGGGCAAAACATATATGGTTCGCACGGTATCGCACAGGTGCGCTGCCGCTGTACAAAGAGCTGTTGGAGGTCGTGCGGGAGAAGGATTATTTCGTGCTGACGACCAATGTGGACGCGCAGTTTGAGATGGCGGGTTTTGCGGCGGAGCGGATCTTCGCCACGCAAGGAGACTACGCCTTTTTCCAGCCGGCTTCGGGTGAACCGAAAGAGCTTTATGATAACCGCGAATGGGTAGAGCGCGTGCTGCCTGAGATACGCGATTGCCGTATTCCGTCGGAAATGGTTCCGCACACGCCGGACGGCGAGCCGGTGGCAATGAACCTGCGGTGCGACAACACGTTCGTAGAGGATGCCCGGTGGCACGAACAGGAGGCACGGTATCGCACGTTTGTACAACAGGCTGCTGACAAACGGCTGCTACTGTTGGAGTTCGGCGTGGGGTTCAATACGCCGGTGATCATCCGAATGCCGTTTGAAAGGATGGCAGCGCAGCTCCCCGACACCACGCTCATCCGTTTCAACCGCGACTACCCGCAGCCGTACCAAGCAGGTATTGAGCATTTTATCCCCTTCACCGAAGACATCAATCGTATCGTTTCACAACTAAATCACCACTAATCATGCAAAGAGCATTGGATTTTCTGCAAGAACATAATGAGGTGGCTTTGGCTACTGCTTGTAACAACAAACCCGAGCTCCGTGTGTTCCAAATAATGAAACAAGAGGGCGTGCGGCTGTATTTCGCCACTTCGCCCAAGAAGGCCGTCTGGCAGCAACTGCAAGACAACCCGAATATAGAACTGTTGGCGAGTGCCGACCGTATCTCTGTCCGCTGCAAAGGGGCAGTCAGTTAATAGGTTCTTCTTTCTTTTTGCTTTTCCCCCGGAGCGTTCTCCCGACGGAACATGTCGAT
>CADAZU010000053.1 GCA_902792535.1 uncultured Bacteroidales bacterium | reverse complement strand
CATGCCGGATGCATAAAAACAGATGCCGGCTGCAAGAGATATGCAAGAGGGTAGCAAGGCGGTTGCTAAAAGTTATGGTAAATGTCGCGAGTTTGTAACTTTTTTTTTATTGTGAAACAATCGGTTCGATAGTACCCTCGAAGAGGAAGAGGTCATCGTCATGCGTTCCGTCGGACATAAATGTTCCATCCTTCGACCATGACCCGGTTGTCAAATCCATGGATTTCATCACGGGATGAAAGCGCCATACTTTGCCTATAAAAGGGAAGAGGACATAATCGCGCCTGGCGTAATGGATCGGCAGGACAGGATAGCCGTTACGCTGGAAGAGAAGATAGAACTTGCCTCCGTCTTTCGGGAGTTTCCACGCCTTCATCGCGAGCGTGGGATTAAAAGGAATTTGCTTAATCATTGTTGGTAATTTTAAAGAGTTCTAAATCCATATGCATCGGAGCGGTCCATCCGAAGAAATAGCCATCGGCGGTCCAATGCATAGTAACTTGTTCATCGGGGTTCCAGACCGAGCGAACGCGACCACGGAAGGGATGAAGGCCGATAGTGGTGTTATCGACAGGCGTAACGCGAAAGCCACACTTGGTGCAGAGCTCATAGGAGACACCGTCCTCGTCTGGGTTTTGCCATGCACACATGGCTAATTGCGGAGAAAAAGGAATTTTGGTTTTCATTGTAGTCCTAAAATTTCGTTAACTGATGGAAGAATTGGTTGTTTTCCTCCGGCGGCTTTAATAAAAGCCTTTTCCTGAGGGTCATCGTAGTTGGGCTGGTGTTTCCAATATCGCCGCGCAGACTCGTAATCCGGCCAATGGTACTCCGCCCCGTCCATTTTGTGTGTCAGATGCCATTTTGTCAGCGGCTTTTCTACCGGCTGCATGGCAGGTGCTTTGTCGGGGCTGCTGCCTTGGAGCGCTTGGGTATTCGGGCGCATTTTGTCGTAGGACTCGACCTTGCCCATGATAGACGGAATATCAAGCGAAGCCAATTCATACTCCGTAGCACCTAATCGTAAGGATGGAATGTGCGAGCATATGCACATATCCACGAAAGTCGGTAAATCAAGCACGCTCCAATCCAAGTACCGCGAGGTCATCTGCTTTGCCATGTAAGCAATTTCGGCTTCAATGGGCTTGTTCTTGCGCGTATATTTCCCAATGAGGGTCTGCAAGCAAATGTAACACAAAGCGGTCGCGTAGTTTACCGGCTCGCCTGTCGGTAGAATTGGTCTATCCCCCATTGCGGCGACCTCGCGCAACTTCAAAGGCTCTTTGGCAGCCTCTGTGATTGTCGTGCCGCGCAACTCAGCATAGAAGACTCGCGCCGCTTTTTTTCCACTACGTATGTCGTTCAGAGTCATTGAATAAAATTAATTTTATAATCCCCCCCCTTTTTCGGTCTCCCCGCGCCCGCGTACGCCTAGCACACTATATGCGTAGTAGTCCAGAAGGGGGGGGGCTTTCTTTATAATTTCTTTTTGGTTACTTTTTCTTTATGCCCTTTCTTTCTTCAATTGTCCAATTTACTAAATCGTAAATCAATCGTAAATCGTCCAATCGTCAATAATTTCAGAGTTCATTCAGTTTCACCTCAACGACCTCTTTTTCGGGTTCGGGGAGTTTCAGTCCGAGCAATTTGGCGGTTTCAGCGAACTGCACATTCAGCGTGTAGTTGGTCTCCTCAGGATCGATATTCGGGTGGTTGACGATGAACTGAGCCTTATCGCCGGCCATCGACTTGGTGCAGGCTGTAGCAGCCTCTTTTAGGTCTTCCCGCTTGTAGTAGTTCACGCGGTAGGACGTGCTATCCTTATCGTGGTACTTCTGCGGTTTGCCGACAAAGTCGTAAAAGACGCTTTTGGATACCGAATAAGTGATGCCGTTTCGCGCGAACGAGCCGCTCGTTTTTTTCTCTTTTTCCAGTTCGCCTTTTGCAATGTCAGTTGCCTCTTGGATGTACTCTTCGCGCAAGAATTCAGCGGCCTTTTGGATAATGGCGACGCCTGCTATGACAGCCAGAGAATCAGTCTCTTCTTTGCCGTAAATCAGTTTCTTTCCAAGTTCGAGAAGCTTTTGTGCTCTCAGGATGTTTTCGTTTAATTTCATAATGATAAATGACTTTGTGTTAATTACTACGTGTTGGTGACTACGTGTTATTTAGCCCTGCGGGCTGTTGGTGACTACGTGTTGGTGACTACGTGTTGGTGACTCTTTAAAATCTATTTCGAGTTGGATGAGGATGCCGTGTTTTTGGGCGTAGGCATCGTGAGTCTGCACGAGACAACGACGAAGTTCTTTCAGCGGTTTCCCATTGTAGCCTAAGCCCTTTTTGGCATTTTTTATCCAGCGGCGGCGGACATTCTCGGCACGCGTCACCCACTCGAGGTTTACCAGGCGGTTGTCCGTATTGTTGCCGTTGATGTGGTCGCACTCGTAGCCCTTTGGGCGTGGGAAGCCCCATGCTTCGAGCACAGCGTGATGCACTTTAATATAATTATAACGCATAAAATCGGTATAACCTTCACGCTCCGTTGTGCCTTTTATATGCCTAAACTGCCCTCGCACGTACGAGTAGCCGTTGCCGTTTACGTCCACGTAAAGTGGTTTGTTTCCTGTCCGGTGGAGGGGCACGAGCCGAATCTCCGTTCCGTCCTGTAAGACCGCCATCTGAGGCGGTCCTTCAATTTGTAAAATGTTGTCCATTTCTTTGTTGAATTAAGTTAAAAAATCTTGCTTTCCGGAAAAGCGGTGCAAAGGTAGTGGTTTTTTCTGAGTTGATTCGCCACTACATCGCCACTAGTGGCGCACTTTTCACAACCCGAGCATCGCGTTGATTCGAGCCTCCGTCTCGCAAAACTTAACAAGAAATGTGGCTTTCTGATAGTGCTGCTGCAGATTAGGAACTCGAAAAAGCTGCTCAAACGGCTTCCAACGGCGCTTTCCCCACACTTCTTGAGAGATGATGTTTACCAGAATTCCGGTCTCTCTTAGAGACACCTGCGGTTGCCAGTTCTCGTCCAATAGTCCGCCTTTTCGTGCTCGTTTCAGCAACACCCACGCTCGCTTGGGTAAGACCTCGTTCTCCCCGGTCTGACATGCAGCCAAACCTTGCTTAGGGGAGATAGGGGCATCGGGCACAAAACTACCGTGATACAACTTGCACAATCTTTTAACCAATTCCTTTCCTTGCGCATACTCCTGCGCAGTCATTACGTTTGTTTGTTTCATAATATGTTGATTTTAAATCTGGAAAACAACACAACATTTGGGCAAAAAAAAGCCCCGCTGACGTATGAACGCCAATGGGGCACAAAGGTACTGCTTTTCTTGGAAAAATCAGGTATAAAAGAATATGTTTTACAACATGTTTTTCATTTTTTAGCACTTTTCTTGCGCGCCATGAGCTGAGCTCACACCGCCAATAAAAGCTTCTTTACCCGCAAGGGGTACGATCACTTTGTGTGCGCAAAATAGTGCAAAAACTATCGTTGTTCTTTGCCTAAATGGCACGATCTGCTTCGCCGTGTGCATTTTTCTCGTATTTTTCTTGCATATGTCAAAAAAAAGCAGTAACTTTGCCGGCGAAAAAGTTGAACTTTAATTTTGTAGGTATCATGAAACGGCTGATTCTTTCCCTCTTCTTGTTTGTTCAAGCAGTACAAATTGTGTGTGCATGGAACGGCTCAATTGCAACTTCGTATGCGGGCGGTGACGGCTCGCAGAGTAACCCGTATCAGATTGCCACAGCAGAGCAGCTGGCGCTGTTGGCTCACAATGTGAACGATGAAGGCATCACCTACTCGGGTCAATACTTCATCCTGACCAACGACATCGACCTCTTCGGCCTGAACGGAACAGACACGATTCAATGGACGCCGATTGGAATCATTGCTGAGAACGTTGTCCACAATGGAGAAGACGCGCATCCGGATCATCGATATTTCAAAGGCAAATTCGACGGCACAAACCATATTATCAGCAATTTGTATATCAACGACTCTACCCGCATGAGCGGTGGTGGATTGTTCGGAAATGTTGCCATTGGCAGGTTGCAAAACATAAAACTTTCGAATGTGTATGTTCGCGTCCACAAGTATGCTTCCGCGCTATGCGCGAACGCCGCATACGCGATGTTCATCGACAACTGCCATGTCCTTAACGGAAAAGTGGTTGTCGAACACTCTTATGCCGGCGGAATCGTTGGTTATATAAAATCATTCAATAGAGAAATGTGGAGTAATTACAATTACGACGAATACCTCTATTTCTACAACAGTAGTATAACCAACTGTACGAATCACGCTACGATTTCCATGTCAGGAAGCAGCTCGTTTGCGAATAATGGGAATTGGTCTATGATTGGTGGCATTGCCGGACAAATTAGAGGAACCAGCGGTGCAACATTTTGGGGAAGCACTCATGTCAGCGATTCTGACGGGAAACCATATAGCATGACTATCAAGAACTGTATCAATTATGGCGACGTGACTGGAAGTGTTGGTACGGGAGGTATATGTGGTGCGTTTACAGACGGGAACTCAAATGGTGGCAGTGCAAATGATACCGTTTTGATGGATCGATGCATCAATTACGGTACAATCTATTATGGAAATATTAGGTCGGGGAACTCCGTCTGGGAAGGATATGTTGGTGGAATCACAGGGCAGTTTATAGGCGCCGGAATCGTACAGCGCTGCCTTAATGCAGGTGACATCAAGAAAGATAGAATTCATGATTTATCCGGCACGAATTTTATCACTCACGTTGGCGGTATTATCGGACACCAGTTTGCAACAGTCAGCCGGGTTCAATATTGTGTAAACATAGGTAATTGCGATTCCGTGAGCAAAGCTGGAGGTATTGTGGGCTACAACCGAGGGAGAATTAACAACTGCTTGAATGCCGGTAATTTCTCTGGTAACTATGAAACAGGCGGAATAGTCGGATACATGCAAAACGGTTTTGCTACCGGCTGTATTTCTGTTTATCACAACGGGGATGATAGGACGAGCATTTGGGGAGGAACCCTCGGAAACCTGGATCCTAAAGGTGCTCCCCCTCATAACTTGGGATATGATGATTACTTCTCTCAATCGTACTTTGATTGGCAATGGCATTCCTATGATCGGAGTAGAGGAGAAATATCTACAGATTATGGCCAAAGGCTTACGCTATTAATGCTCGGGAATAACCTGCAAGGTTCTTTACCTGCAAGTGAGTGGGTTTTTGCTGAAGGTATATATCCCCGTCCGAAGGGTGTGGAAAACGAGCCAATAGCAATTGTTGCTGCTACACCGGCCTGCCTTAAGGTATACGAAGATAGTACTTACGATGACATGTACACCGTTCATGACGGACTGGAAGTAAGCACGCTGAACGGAGTAACGTGGACGAGTGAAAGTCCTTTGCAAATCAGCGGAACGCATGTGGCTATCACCGGAGCCGTTCCCTCCGGAGAAAAATATCAGCTTTATGCTCATCTTGGTGAAGTTAAAAAACGGATAGAATTTAGTGTCAATTCGTTTAACCCGGACACTGTTCTGCCGATTGATACGACCGTGATCCCGATTGACACGACCATTGTCAATCCCATCGATACGACCCATATTGAGCCGGATACAACAGGAGTAGTCGTTCCGACAACAAGCGGTTTTACTATAAACGCTCAAGGCGAACGCGTCATGTTTTCGCCAGGCAATATGCAATACCAAGCATGGCCGGGAACCCACCTTTGCGCCGATGGCACCACGCAGCAGGGCGTATGGCGTTTTGCAGAACATCAGTGGGATTACGTGGGTGACGCTTCAACCGGTACCGTCTATTGGAATGGCACCAAATGTAACAACGAAAACATATCGCAGTATTATTCCGGCTGGATAGATCTGTTCGGCTGGGGCACGAGCGGTTGGAATAGTGGCGCCAGTGCCTATCAGCCGTATGACATCAGCACGACCGCCTCGGATTACTACCCCGGCGGAAGCACGGAAAGCACGCTTACCGGTAGATTCGCCTATGCCGACTGGGCAGTGTACAACCAGATTGGCGAGGACGCACCCGGTACGTGGCGGACGCTTTCCGCGGACGAGTGGGCTTACCTGCTTGATACCCGTAACAACTCTGCCAACTTGAAAGGTAGGGCGACGGTGAACAACGTGAAGGGATGTGTGCTTCTTCCGGATGATTGGACGGTGCCGACAGGCCTGTCATTTATTCCGGGAACAAGCGGATATGAAACGAATTTCTATTCCGCAAGCCAATGGGAACAAATGGAGGCCGCCGGAGCGATCTTCCTCCCCGTTGCAGGTTACCGCCAGAGCACGGCAATGTTCGACCTCGACGCGTTCGGCTACTGCTGGTCTACCACGCCGTACAGCACGACCGGCGCATATGAGTTCTCCTTCTCCGCCGAGAATGCCAACATGTACAACGGCTATCGCTACCGTGGCCGCTCGCTTCGCCCGGTAAAGGTGCTGAACCAAAATGACACCACCCAAACAACTCCCATCGATACGACCCATATTGAGCCAATCACTCCGCAAACCACGTCCGGTCGTTTTACTATCAACGCAGGAGGGGAGACGATTGTCTTCGCACCCGGCAACCTGCAGTATCAGGCCAGCACGAACACTTGGCGTTTTGCCGAGCACCAATACGATTACGTAGGTGATGCCACTCGTGGCAATGTGTACCAAGGCTCTATGAAGTGCGATAATGCGCAGATATCTTCCACATATAGTGGCTGGATAGACATGTTCCGATGGGGAACCAGCGGTTGGAATAATGGCTCTAATGCATATATGCCTTACAGTACCAATTACGGAAGCAACGACTATATACCGTTTGGCATTTACGATGAACGCTACCACAATCTGACGGGCATTTATGCTAACTCCGATTGGGGCATCTACAACCAAATTGGCAATGACGCACCTGGGACTTGGCGTACGCCTACTTATGACGAATGGAACTATATTTTCAGTCTTCGCCCCAATGCCGCCAATCTGCGTGGACAAGCCAGTATTGTTACCCAGACAGAAACGATTAACGGTTATATCCTGTTCCCGGATTCGTTTGTTATGCCGCAGGGGCTAACGTTTGTTTCCAAACAGCAACAAGGGCATGACTTGTACTACGAAACAAATGTTTATTCGCTTGAGGATTGGAGTCGTTTGGAAAATGCCGGTGCGGTTTTCCTTCCTGCCTCCGGATACATATATGAGCGGGTAGAATATCTTATGGACCATGGCTTTTATTGGAGTTCTTCTTGTCGTCGACCGGTTGATAGTGGAGACGCGGCACATTCACTCTCTTTCTGCGGAACTTGGGATCAAGTGGGCTATGACTATTGGGATGGAGGAAGAAGCGTTCGTCTTATCTCCAATAACAACGCCACAGTTGTTCCACCACCAACAGGAGAACCTAAGGCGGGTTATTTCTCAGTTTCCGACTCGTTGACAGTACGCTTCGCTCCCGGCAACCTGCAGTATCAGGCAAGCACCGACACTTGGCGTTTCGCCGAGCACCAGTATGACTATGTAGGTAGCACCGTGGAGAACAAGGGTTATGGTACGGTGTATGAGAATGGAGTGAAGTCGGATAATGCTCAAGCCTCGGCTACCTATTCCGGTTGGATAGACATGTATAACTATGGTACCAGCGGTTGGAATAGTGGCGCGAACTTATACATGCCGTATAATAGTAGCGGTAACAGTAATGATTTCCGCCCGGATGGCGTGAACGATTATTATATGACAGGCAACTATGCCAACGCCGATTGGGGAGTGTATAACCAAATAGGAGAAGACCTTCCTGGAACATGGCGTACGCCTACTAATGCCGAATGGGAATACCTGTTGAATACACGCCAAAACGCTCAAAATTTACGCGCCCAAGCAGAGATAATGACGGACAGCACGTTGGTTCGAGGGTATATTTTGTTGCCTGATTCGTTTACCATGCCTTCTCACCTAATTATGGTTTTTGGCGAACAAATTGGCTATCCGGCCAATAGATATTCATTGTCTGATTGGGCATATCTGGAGCATGAAGGAGCTATCTTTTTACCGGCTTCAGGAATTTGGACTGATTATTACACGTATTTCAATGAGTGTGGATATTATTGGGGATCAACGGCTTCTTGTATTTATTTTGACAAAGATTGGATGTACACCAGATGGGCTTCATATTCGTTCAAAGAGCCGGTTCGCCTTATTTACGTAGGATTGCCAAACGATACCATTGCGCCGCCGGATACAACAGAAGTAATCGTTCCGACAACAAGCGGTTTTACTATAAACGCTCAAGGCGAACGTATCGTCTTTGCCCCCGCCAATCTGCTGTACAATGCCGCACAGGGCTCGCACCTCTGTGCCGACGGGACGACACATCCGGGCACCTGGCGCTTCGCAGCCCATCAGTGGGATTACGTGGGTGACACATACAATGGTACGGTCTATTGGAACGGCACCAAATGCAACAACGAGAACATCTCGTCCACTTACGATGGCTGGATTGATCTCTTTGGCTTTGGCACAAGCGGTTGGAACAGCGGTGCGAACGAATATCAGCCCTATGCCAGCAGCTCGTCTTCCACCGATTACTACGTCGGTGGCGGCGAGACGAACAGTCTGGTGGGCAGTTATGCCTATGCCGATTGGGGCATCTTCAACACCATCGAATCCTATCCTTGCGGCACATGGCGCACCCTGACGCTTGATGAATGGGATTACCTGTTCACGTCCAGAACAGACGCCTCCATGAAGTACGGTCAGGCAACCGTGAACAACGTTGCCGGCTACATTCTCTTGCCCGACGAGTGGGTCATCCCCGCAGGACTGACGTTTACTCCCGGTCCGGCTGTCGGATATGGAGCAAACACGTATTCTCTGTCCGAATGGGAGCAGATGGAGCAAGCCGGTGCCGTCTTCCTTCCTGCCGGCGGATACCGACAGGGACGGTCGATGCAAAGCGTGCAAGCGAACGGCGATTACTATTTCTCTACGGCCAACTCATACGACGCCACCCGTTTTTACTTCACGTCGTCATCCTCCAGTTACAGCACCTTTAGCGGAGAACGCTATTTCGGCCGGGCGTTGCGATTGGTGCGGACACCGTCCGCGACTCCTGTTGTCGACCCTGTGTACTTCTCGTTCAGCGACTCTATCTGTGCCGGCGAAACCTATGCGTGGGAAGGCTCCAAATTCACGGAAGCAGGCGAATATACCAAGACGCTTGTCTCTTCTTTGGGCGGTGACAGTATCGTCACACTGCATCTGTACAGCTATTCCTGTGAGGAGGTATACGAAGATGTTCCTTTCTGCTACGAAGAGCGTGGTTTGGAGGCGGTACTCACCATTATCGACGGCGAAAACGTCAATTACCAATGGGAGCAAAAAGTGAACGGTGAATGGCAGGTTCTTTCTGCGGGTTATCTGTCTCAAACGATTCAACTGCCCACGTCGACAACCGACACGATCTATCTCCGGTTTGTCGGCTCCGAACTGTTGAGCAACCTGATTGTCAACGGCGACTTTGAGGCAGGAAACACCGGTTTTGAGACGGGCTACACGTACGACAGTCTCGCTATTTATGCGGAAGGCACCTATACCGTTACCAACGATGTCAACCTTGTGCATGCTGACGCCCAATGCGCGGAGGACCACACGACGGGTGAAGGCATGATGATGGCCATCAACGGTGGCAGCAATGCCAACGCCAACGTATGGACGCAAACCGTGACGGGTCTGCTGCCCAACACCGACTATGCATTCTCTGCCTGGGCGGCGCTTTGGACGGATTACGGCTTCAATTACCCGGAACTGGAGTTCAGTATCAACGGTGAGTTGCAAGGGCAACGGTTCTCGCCCAACGAGGGGACGTGCAACTGGACGCAACTCTATACCATTTGGAATTCGGGTAACCACACATCTGCCCAAATACGGCTGGTAGATCAGCAAATCGGAGAAATGGCCAATGACTTCTGCATCGATGACATCTATTTCTCGCCGCTGCTCGGACGTCTGGACGGTGCGATCAAGTACCTCAAAGTCTATCTCTTGCAACCGATTGATACCACGATTGTCTACAGGACCATCAACGAAGGCGACACTTGCTCTTGGGAGGGCGACATCTACACCACCGCCGGCAACTACGTCAAGACCTTTGTCTCCGCCGAAGGATGCGACAGCCTCGTCATGCTCCAGTTAACCGTGATGGATCCTCTACCCGAGGACCATGCGTTCTATTTCTCCACTTCGGACACTACGGCAGTCTTCTTCTCTCCGGGCAATCTGCAGTATAAGGCCACTCCGGGCACGCACCTCTGCGCCGATGGCACCATGCAACAGGGCGTTTGGCGTTTTGCCGAGCACCAGTGGAATTACGTGGGAACGCAAAACGAGAGAGTAGCCATATCCTATAATGTCGCTCGTCAACACGGTAATGTATATGAAAACGGTGTGATTTGTGACAATGCAAACGCCTCATCTACTTACAGCGGTTGGATAGATTTGTTCGCCTACGGTACAAGTGGCTGGAACAGCGGTGTGGCAAAATACCAGCCATGGACGGGCAGTCTATCAGATGATGTATATCTGATTGAGTCTTACTGGTCGCAATATTTCCATTTTGGAGATTTAACCGGAGAATATGCCTATGCAGACTGGGGTGTGTATAATCAAATTGGCGAGTATGCACCCGGCACGTGGAGAACGCCGACTCATGACGAATGGATATACATCGTTTCCCAACGTCCCAATGCAGATTCATTGAGAGGAATCGGTATGATTGATGGTGTGCCCGGGTTCATTTTATTGCCGGATAATTCCCGTTGGGATTCCCTTCCTTTCAACCCGGGATTAATTGAGATTGCTGATATGAATTGGTCTATTGTTAGCAATAACACCATAGATTATGCCATCAATCCATATACTTCTGCTCAATGGGAAGATATGGAGAGAGCTGGAGCCATCTTCCTCCCTGCCGCAGGAGACAAAACACAAGATAATTGGATTTCGGTCTATACCACCCATCGGGATCCAAATACTCACACGGATGTTTTTAAACAAAGTGGAGATTATATGTCTTCTACATTCATTGAGCATGCGATTAATGCTGGAACCCCTGGCGTGAAAGTTCTTGATTTTGACCCTTATAATTGGATTATGAACATGGGATTTCTAATTTGTAACTGTGTAAGTGTTCGTTTGATTCGGGATTGTCGCACCTGCAATCCGCAGAATGACCTCCCGACGCCCATCACGGCACCTGTCTCCGCAGAACCGCAAAAGGCGAAGATCATCTTGCAGGACAACACCATCTACATCCTCCTGCCCGACGGCACCCGCTATGATGCCACGGGTAAGAAGGTTAAGTAGAACTCGCTGATTTAGTTTGAAAATGTGAAAGAAAATGCGCGTTTAGGCAAAAAACCACCCTAAATGCGCATTTTTTTACCAAAAGATTTGGTAATATCAAAAATTATTCGTAACTTTGCGGCGGGTTTGAGAATCCGGGCCGGAAAAACACAAGGGAAAGCATGTTGGGGTTAAGCGTGAAACACAACAAC
>CADAZU010000052.1 GCA_902792535.1 uncultured Bacteroidales bacterium | reverse complement strand
CATAGCGAAACCGGTCTGGCGGCACGCCATGACATCCTGGTGGTCACCGAAGATACAGAGCACGTGGCTTGCCAGCGTACGAGCCGATACATGGAAGACGGACGGGATGAGCTCACCGGCAATCTTGTACATGTTCGGGATCATCAGCAGCAGACCCTGCGAAGCGGTGAAAGTGGTGGTGAGCGCACCTGCGTTCAGCGAACCGTGAACAGCACCTGCGGCACCCGCCTCAGACTGCATCTCCTGCACGAGAACGGTCTCACCGAAGAGGTTCTTGCGACCTGCGGCTGCCCACTCGTCCACGTTCTCCGCCATAGGCGACGACGGCGTGATAGGATAGATGGCTGCTACTTCGGTGAACATGTAAGCTACATGCGCCGCAGCGGCGTTACCATCCATGGTCATAAATTTTTTCTCTTTTGCCATAAGAATAATTTGGTTGTTAAAATATAATTTGTTATTGGTAATTTATCATTGTTCAGTTTCTCGACGAGGTCTCGACGAGAGGTCGTGTTTAATAGATAAATCCGAGGAGCCAGAGCGGAATCTGGTTGCCGCGTCCGAGTTCCAGTTCTCCTACTGCTGTCGGACGGATCGCATCGCGGCTGGAGGGTTTCTCCTTGACATCGAAATAATACTGGTTATCAACGATGAACATCGCCGACCGCTCGGTTGCATTGACCTTATGCGCACTGTGGATTGCGGTATAGAAATTGGTCTCATACAGCTCCATCGGCGTCAGTTCGCGGGTGAAGATCATGCGCGCCAAGTTGGTATTATGCATATAGACGCGGGTCGGCTTCATCGGGAAATTCTTGTTCTCCAAATAAAGCAGGTTGATCAGACGCGAGTCCTTGAGATATTTGATATAGTTCATCGTGGTAGCGCGACTGAGTCCGATCTCGTCGGATATATTACTGATATTGAGCGCAGAGGGCGCGTCTTCCATGAGGATATAGAGCAGTTTGCGGAGTTTGTGCAGACAAGCCACATCAATCTGCTTGATCATCAGCACATCCACCTCCAGCTGCGTATTCATAGTCTTGAGCAGCTCCGCCTCAAACGACGAGCTCTCCAGATAGGAGGGATAATAACCATGGTCGAGGTAGTCGCGGAAATAAGTGAGCGGGTGCACACGTTCGCAAATCTCGCGCGAGATAGAAGCATGGCGCTGTATGATCTCCTCCAGCGTATAGGAGCGGAAACGCAGTCCTGTCTGGAGATTCAGATACTCGCGGAAAGAGAAGCCGCGGAGGTTATAGGTCTGCACAATCCCCTTCAGGTCATTATTGTCCTCATCAATCGGCATGACAGGCGTAGCACAGAAGATCACATGCAAAGTGGGATACTTGCTATAGCAACGCTTCAGCTCACGCGACCAATTGGGGTATTTGAAGAGCTGGTCCAGGAAGAGATACCGTCCGCCGATCTTGACGAACTGGGAAGCCAACTCCATGAGCGAGTGCTTGGAGAAGAAGAAGTCATTCATGGAGACATAGAGACACGGCCGCAGCGGTTTCTTGGATCTTCTGCGTTTCGACGCGACCAGCGCTTCCTCCTCCGCTTTCTTTTTCTCCTCAATCTCGATTTCTTTGGCGCGAGAAAGCAAGAAATCCGTTTTCCCCACTCCACGTCCGCCTTTGATAGCAATCAGGCGGTCGTTCCAGTCAATCTCATCCATCAGCTGGCGGCGAATAGGCATCTTAGCATGCTCCACCAGATAGTTATGAATGCGGAAAAATGCGTCCAATATCAACGGCTTACGTTCCTCTGCCGCCGGTGTTGTAAGTTGGTCATTTTCCGCGATTAGCGCATCATTTTTCTCCATTTTAACCCAAATTTTGAAAATTCGCCGCAAAATTACTAAAAAAAATTGATATTTGCAAGGTTTATATTACATTTTTTACGAAAAAATGAGGGATTACACGTTGTAACCCCTCAAAACAAGCCATTTTTACAAAAAAAATGCATTTTAGAGACTGATAGCTCCGCTGGGGCAAACCCCCTCGCAAGTACCACACTCAATGCAAACCTCCGGGTCGATGGAATAGTGTTCGCCCTCAGAGATTGCTCCTACCGGACATTCGTCAATGCATGTACCACATGCTACGCAGTCTGTTGAAATTTTGTAAGCCATAGTATTAAAATATTTACGATTTAACCATTTCGAGTGCAAAGGTACAACATTTTTTTGAAACTACCAAAAAATGGGGATAGAATTTTTACTTTTTTTTCTTTTTTGTTGTTGCGAGGGCGGCAGCGAGTTGCGCGGCAGGTCCGGTCAGACCCTTGTCCGTCAATCCTTTGCGTTTGGCGTACGTGGTCCAGTCTTTGGCTCCGGCATCGGGGTTTGTTGGCAGTCCGAGTTGGAGGAAATGACAATAGGCGATGCCTAAGGCATCGGTGGCATCCAGTTTCTTCGGCATCTGGTCATCGGGTATATGCAGGAAGTGCTGGAGCATGCCCGCCACCTGCTCTTTGGAGGCATGACCATTTCCGGTGATCGCCATCTTGATCTTCATCGGCGAGTACTCATAAATAGGGATGTCTTTGCTTAGCGCGGCAGCAATCGCCACACCTTGTGCATGGACGATTTTGATCATCGTTTGCGGGTTTTTGTCCACAAACTGGGTCTCGATCGCCAAGCAGGAAGGCCGGTATTGGTCGATTATTTTCTGGAGGAAGAAAAACTCCTGCTGCAGACGCGGATACTGTCCCTCCATTTTATGCACATCGAGTACGCCAAAGTCCAGTATTTCAACCTGTTGCCCGACCGTTTTAAGAATCGCGTAGCCCATAAAAAGCGTACCCGGATCCACGCCTAAAATGATATGTTCCTTGCGGACTGTGTCAATCATTCTTTTTCATGCGTGCGCACAAACCCGCGGATGAGTACCACCACCGCTCCGGCGATGAGGACGTAATCCGCCCATGGTTCGATTTTTGCGATACTGAGACCTGCTCCAACTGCCAGAATAATCAGGCCGATGATTAATATGATAGATGATTTTTTCATTCTTCTACAAGATAGATATCCTCATTACTATTATGCATATAATAATGTTCGCGCGCGTAACGCTCGAGGCTGTCCGTTTGGTGGAGCGAATTGATCTCGCGTCTGGCTTTCTCCGCTCCCTCGCGGTACATATCCCGCTGCTCCTCCAGATGGCGGATCTCCCGTCCGCGACGCGCAAACTGGATTAAACTTTGCTCGCCGATAAACAGGAACACCACCGCAAAAAGGAGGATAGTAATGACGTACTTACCCCATTTGCGAATCTTGATTGTGTTCCAAAAGTCTGAAAAGTTCATGTTGTAATTCGATTTTCGGTGCAAAGTTACAATTTTATTTGCACATTTGCAAATTTTTTTGTACTTTTGTAGCCGATTTAATATGAATAGCGATGAAAACACGAATTTCAGTCGTTGCGTTTCTGTTCTGCGCGCTGAGTATCGCAGCCGAAGTGCATATCGCGCTGCCGGATAGCAGCACGTGGAGCGGCCAGGCTTTGAAGGAATATATCGGACAAACGGTGGTCTTCGATATGCCGATGATCGTTTGCAATAACGCGAACGGCAATTATATCGTGTCGCCTTGGAGGCGGTTTCAGCCGGAATGTCAAGGCGTGGCGGGCTCCGACGAATACAACGAGACGGTGCGGATTAACAGCACCTGTATGTTCAGTTTGAGCGGCGTGAGCGGTTACCACCGTTGCGGCGAGAAGATTTATGGTCTGCGAGCGAAAGTGAACAGCACAAGCAGTCTGAGTATGCAGGGCGGCACATGGCGGGGCAACACGCGTGCGGACTTGGAAGCAAGTCTGCCGGAGCTGGGTGATTACCGATTGCTGGTATGCGGATTCAACCTGGAGAACTATTATCTCACATTTGGTTCGATGGGCGCACGCAGTTATTCGGAGCACCAAGACCAGCGCGCCAAGGTCAGCAAAGCGCTGAAGAAAATCAACGCCGACATATACGGCCTGGTGGAGTTGCAGCAAGGAAACGAAGCGATCTCGGAGATCGTGAGCGACCTGAACAAGAACCTCCCGGGACGCAATTACCAGTTCTTCCACGAATCCGCCACAGGCACGTTCCAGAAAGTGGATTTCGTCTATGACGCCAACACAGTAGAACCCATCGGCACGCCTGTGGAAACCAACGTAGAGCTGTCTTACCGCAAGAAAATGGTTTGCTTCCGCGAGATTGCAACGGGCGAGAAATTCATCTATTCGATCAACCATTTCAAATCGATGAATACAGGCGGAGCAGACCGCCGCGAGAACGAAGCAAAAGCGGTCGTTTCGCTCTATAATTCCTACCGCCGCGACCCCCATATTGCGGAAAACGATGTGCTGATCATGGGCGATATGAACTGCTACGCCAAGACCGATCCGATCATGGTGTTTACCGAGAAGAACAAGATGCTCGACCTCCATCGCGCTTTCCACGCCGACAGCAGTTACAGCTATATGTTCGGCGGTTTGGCAAGTTATATAGACCACGCCATCAGCAACGAGACGCTCTATCGCCAAGTAACCGGCATGGCAGGATACCATATCAACTCCGACGAGGACGATTATTATACGTACGACAAATCGAACGACAAGACCATGTTCCGCTGCTCGGACCACGACCCCGTTTTGGTGGGTCTGAAACTGGACAGCACCCTCTCGCAACCGATTGTGCCGTATTTCAACAACGCGGACATGGGCAAAGACAGCCTCTCTTTCTACTATGTCTATACTTCGAACGAGGAGCCGGTGGTCTATTTCGATCTCTATTCCATCAACGGTATGCCTATCTGTCCGCCGACCAAGATTATTTATAACGGAGACATCTTTGAGAAACATACCAAATACTACACCCTCAAGGACCAGAATGACAACTTGCCGGAAGAGCTCAAACGCTTCCTGCCTTTGCAACCGGGACTATACGTCCTCCGCTTCTACTACAACGGAACTGTTACGTCCCATAAACTGATTGTGCGCTGATGGATTTGTTTTCACAGATAGAAGAACCGGAACGCGAGGAGCTGCTGGCGTTGCGAAAAGAGTTGGAGGAGGCGAACTACAAGTACTACGTGCTGAATATGCCTACCCTCTCCGACCGCGAGTTCGACGAGAAGATGCACCGTCTGCAAGAACTGGAGGCGCTTTATCCCGATATGTTCGACCCCAAATCTCCTACCCAGCACGTGGGCTCTGACTTGGGCAAAAAAGGTTTTGAAACGGTCAGGCACAAGTACCCGATGCTCTCTCTGGCGAACTCTTATTCCCGCGAGGAGATTGAGGACTGGGTACGCAAGCTGCCTTCGGATGTGGAAATCGTCTGCGAACTGAAGTTCGACGGACTTTCTATATCACTTTGGTACGAGCACGGGCAACTCGTCCGCGCGCTCACGCGTGGCGACGGAGTACAAGGAGATGACGTCATTGCCAACATCAAAACCATTCCCTCTGTCCCTTGGCGCATAGACCGGCAGGACATCCCTGATTTCTTCGAACTGCGCGGAGAAGTGCTGCTGCCGTGGGAGCGATTCGAAGCGCTGAATAAGGAACGCGAGGAGCAGGAAGAGCCGCTGTTCGCCAACCCACGAAATGCCGCGTCCGGCACACTCAAACTGCAAGATCCCAAAGAAGTGGCTCGCCGCGGACTGACCGCATATCTATACTATATGCTGGGTGAGAACCTGCCGGGCAAGACCCATTTTGAACGGCTCTCAACCGCGCGGGAATGGGGATTTAATATCTCCGACGCCATCAAAGTGTGCCGGAATGTGGACGAAGTGATGGCGTACATTGCGTATTGGGACACGGAGCGCAAGAATCTGCCTGTGGCAACCGATGGTATTGTACTCAAAGTCAACAACTTGGCGCAACAGGAAGAACTCGGTTACACAGCCAAAACGCCACGATGGGCGATTGCATATAAGTTTCCGGCAGAGAAACAACTGACGCTTCTCAAAGAGATCACTTACCAAGTAGGCAGAACCGGTGTCGTAACGCCGGTAGCGAATCTGGAACCGGTGCAACTCAGTGGTACTATCGTGCAACGCGCTACACTCCATAACGAAGATTTCATCCGCTCTCTGGACATCCGTCCGGGAGACCGCGTGTGGGTGGAAAAAGGCGGAGAAATTATTCCGAAGATCACAGGTCGCGCGGACCGCGAAATCGGCAGACCTCGCGCCGACGTCGCGCTGCTCCCGGATAGTGCCGAATATGCCTTTCCGACCCGCTGTCCGGAATGCGGAGCAAAACTCGTGCGCGTGGAAGGAGAAGCCGCTTGGAGATGTCCGAACGAAGCGGGTTGTCCGCCGCAGATAAAAGGTAAGATAGAGCATTTCGTTTCCCGCAAAGCGATGAATATAGACGGCTTGGGCGAAGAAACGATCGACCTACTCTACCGCCAAGGGCTGCTGCATAATATCGCGGATATATACGACCTCAAAGCCGAAGATATCGCGTCGCAGGAACGCTTGGGAGAGAAATCCGCACAGAACATGCTTGCCGGTATTGAGGCTTCGAAACAAGTGCCGTGGGCGAGAGTGCTGTTTGCGCTTGGGATCCGCATGGTGGGAGAAACGACAGCAAAGAAGATTGCCAAAGTATATAACTCCATCGACAGCCTGCAATGGGCTACCGCGGAGCAACTGACCGCCATCGAAGATGTGGGTCCGCAGATAGCAGAGAATATCGTTCGGTACTTTGAGGACATCCGCAATCTGGAGATCTTGGAGCGCCTGCGTCAAGCCGGATTGCAATTCGAGGGAGAGAGCCTTCAGCCATCAGCCATCAGCCATCAATTGGACGGAATGAGCATCGTCATCTCCGGCACGTTTGCACACCACAGCCGAGATGAATACAAGGCGATGATCGAAGCGCACGGCGGTAAGAATGTCGGTTCGGTCAGCAAGAAGACTTCGTTCATTTTAGCCGGAGAGAACATGGGACCCGAGAAACGCAAGAAAGCCGAAGAACTGGGTGTCCGCCTGATGACGGAAGAAGAGTTTCTGGAAATGATAAAATAAGAGAAATGAGAAAATTATATCAATTCATCTTTGATTACCTGCGCAAGCGAATGCCGGAGCGCAATCCGCGTTTTCCGCATCTGGATCAGCCGCTGAAAATCATGCTGATCTACGAAAGCGATGTGCTGGAGCGCAACGATAGTATCAAGTCCATTCGCCAGGATCTGTTGCGCCGCCGGATGGATGTCACGATGTGGGGATTTGTAGAGAAGAAAGAGATCACCTCACTTGTGTTGCCGCAAAGCCGCGTCCTCGGTCTGGAGGATTTTAAATTCTGGGGCAAACCGAAAGAGAATGTGCTCAAAGACCTGCAAGCGGAACACTATGATCTGCTGATAGACTTAACACCCCGCCCTATTCTATCGCTTCGCTATATAGCGATGTACACGGACGCGGATTTCAAAGTGGGTCTCAACTTAGGCGAAGGAATACACGATATGCTGCTTTCGCTACCGGATTTCACGCCGGAGCAAGGAGCAGAAGCGGCGATTGAGGCATCGTGGCTGTATGAACAGATGATGAAATTCCTAACTACTATCAAGAGCAATGATTAAAGGACTCGGAACGGCACTTATCACGCCCTTCAAAGCAGATAAGAGCGTGGATTACGACGCATTGGCGCGTCTGTTGGATACACAGCTGAATGGTTTTGTGGATTACATCGTTGTGCTGGGCACCACCGGCGAAGCCGCTACGATGACCGAAGAAGAGAAGAAAGAGGTCAGACAGTTCATCGTTAACTACGTCCGCAATCATCCCATCCCCTCCCTTGAGGGGAGGCCGGGAGGGGTTTTGCCGCTGGTATTAGGCGTCGGCGGCAATAACACCGCCGCGGTATGCGAGACCTTGCGCACGATGGATTTGAACGGATTTAGCGCCATTTTGAGCGTTTGTCCGTACTACAACAAGCCGAATCAGGAAGGTCTCTTCCAGCATTTCTGTGCAGTAGCGGAAGCAAGCCCGATTCCCGTAATATTATATAATGTACCCGGGCGCACGGGCGTGAACCTGTTGCCGGAGACCGTTATGCGCATCTACAATGCCCACCCCGATAAGATCTGCGGCATCAAAGAAGCGTCCGGCAACGTAGAGCAGATCAAGCACCTAATCCAATTATCCAATACTCCCTCCCTTGAGCGGGTGAAGAGCTCTGCTCGATCGGACTGCCAGTGGCCGTCCGTAGAACACCTCGGGGAGGGGTTTCCTCCTCTTTTAGTCCTCTCCGGCGATGACGGTATTGCGTGCGAACTGATGGAAGCAGGAGCGGCAGGATTGATCTCCGTTGCGAGCAACGCGTTTCCGGAGGACTTCTGGCATATCGTGCATGACAAAGACGCCGCCCTGCAGGCGAAGTACGCAGAGATGATCAAACTCCTCTTTGCAGAAGGCAATCCGGTTGGTATCAAAGCCGTTCTGGCGCAAAAGGGATTGATAGATAATTATTTGAGGCTACCGCTTGTTCCGGCAAGCGCAGAACTAAACCGCCGGATATCGGCTATTATATAAAAAAAGAGCTCGCACATAAATGCGAGCCTTTTTTGTAAGAACCGATCCGCCATGCTTGGCGCGGATTCGTGCGCAATTACTTGGCAGCTTTCTTAGCCTGATCAACGACTGCTTTGAACGCAGCGGGTTGATTCATAGCGAGGTCAGCGAGCGCTTTGCGGTTGATGACGATACCTGCTTTCTTGAG
>CADAZU010000051.1 GCA_902792535.1 uncultured Bacteroidales bacterium | reverse complement strand
AGTAGCATATTCCGTATATCTCTTTTATTGCGGTAGTCAAAGCCGATACCTTGCACCAAACTTACCGCAGTGCAATCCATCGCGAGACTGAAGGCGAGCAATATGATAGACAATACACCCATTATTGACGTTTATATTTATATCTTGCGCCCGTTTTGCCTTTTGCTATGGCGAGCAGTTTGTTACGTACGAAAGTCTTGCGGATAGGCGATATACGATCGGTGAACACATGTCCTTCCAAATGGTCGTATTCATGTTGTACGATGCGGGCCTGAAAACCGGTGAAGGTCTCTTCATGCTCCCTGAAATCCTCATCCAAGTACCGTATCCGGATGGAGGCAGGGCGAACGACATTCTCGCTTATTCCCGGTAATGAAAGACACCCTTCACTATAGGTGCATGTCTCTTCACTCTCTTCCAGTATTTCCGGATTGATGAAGGCGCGTTTGAAATCTTTGCATTCCGGATAGTCTTCAGCCAACTCGGTGCCATCCACTACAAACAGCCGCCATGGCTTTCCTACCTGCGGTGCCGCCAGACCGCATCCGTCCGCTTGCGTCAATGTCTCGTACATATCCGCAATGAACTGTTTCAGTTCCGGCGTGTTTTCTATATCTTCAGCCTGTTTTCTCAGTACCGGCTGTCCGTACAAATATATTGGTAAAATCATATTCTGATATTATTGGATTCAAAATCATCGAAGGCTGTCCATATAGCCTTCAAGTATGATGCACGCAGCGATTTTATCCACTGTGGCTTTGTCTTGGCGGGCTTTCTTCTTCATTCCGCCCGCTATCATTGCCTGATGCGCCAACACCGAAGTGAAACGCTCGTCATACATAGTTATAGGTATAGTTGGAAATGTTTTCTTGAATACTCCCATGAACGGACGGATATAATTCATGCTCTCCGCTTCCTGTCCGTTCATCTGTGTCGGATGTCCTATCACTACTTCGTCCACCGGCTCGTGGGCGAAATAGTCCGTCAGCCAATTTATCAATTCTTTGGTCTCGACCGTAAGCAACGGATTAGCCGTTATGCGGAGAACATCCGTAACGGCTAATCCAGTGCGTTTACGACCGTAGTCTATTGCTAATATACGTCCCATTAGAGACTATTCAGTTTCTCGTTGATTGCGTTGTACTCTGCATCCATGTGGAAGCGGTAATACAGACCCTTGAGAACCTGCATGTACTGGCGGTCTTCCGGAGCCATCTTGTGGGCTTCTTCGAAGAACGGAAGCGATTTGCGGAATACTTCGTTCATCTCCTCCAAAGCTTTCTTGTAGGCTTTGTTGTCGTTGATCAGCGCAGCTGCTTCATTCAGTTTGACTGCTTGGTTGTAATATACTCTACCCTTGCCTGCCATGGCGTCTGCTAATGTCGGATCGCAACGGAGTGCTTCGTCGAAATCTTTCAATGCTGCATCGTAGTTACCCAGACTCTCATCGAGATTGCCTTTGATATGATGGTATTGTGCTACATTAGGCTCACGCTCGATGGCTTTTGCCAGATATTCTACGGCTACCTGCTCCTGACCGGAGAAGATATAGTAATTAATCAGGTTCTGGAGGAACCAAGGCTCCTGCGGGAAACGAACGATAGCGTTTTGAAGAGTAGCTACGAAGTTGGCAGTATCCTTCAATGCCACATACTCCTGATAAAGGAACTGGTTCACCGATATAGCCTCATAGTCTCCGTCCTTGAGCTCGTTCAGGAGAGCGATAGCGTCCTCGTGCAGTTCGCTCTGAACGGCAAAGATAGCAGCGTAGTACTTGTATTGGATATAGGTGGTGTCACGCGGCATCTCTTTCTGCAACTTCGGTTCCTGCATCATCGCTAAATCAGGAATAGCAACATGCATTTTGAATGCGTTGTATGCTCCTTCAAAATCTTTCTGCTCGTTGAGATAGATACCGTATTTAACCAATTCCTGACCCTTGTAATATTCCAGCATTTTCTTGCTGATATTATTACGCGTCTTTTGGTCCACTACCTCGCGTCCTTTTTTGTCCAATGTAGGAATCATAGCCAACTCGTCTGCTTTGAGCCAGTATTTGTAACTCTCTTCTACAGCG
This sequence comes from uncultured Bacteroidales bacterium, assembly GCA_902792535.1. Classification (GTDB taxonomy): domain Bacteria; phylum Bacteroidota; class Bacteroidia; order Bacteroidales; family Paludibacteraceae; genus Colicola. The sequence continues at coordinate 10,838 of CADAZU010000051.1, read as the reverse complement.
GCGCCGGCTTTGGCCTGGTTCACACCTTTACCCATCATCTGGTTGTAGTTCTCCTGAGTCAACTCTTGGTAACCGATCATACCTGCCCAGTAGTACGTCTCTGCGGTCGGAGCCTGCTCTATTGCATCAGCGATGTAAGTACGTGCCGACGGGAAATCGGGAGTCTCGGCCATCATGTAACTCTTGGCTTTTTTAACCAATGGATTTTTCTGTGCAAAGCAGCCTGCGCTTATCAGCACCAATGCTGCTAAAAACAATGACTTTTTCATAAATTAATCCAGTTATTTACTATTCATTTGTTTCGTTGTTTTCTATATCCTCATTAGGCATTTCTGCTGCATCATTACTCTCCTCTTCTTTCGGAACGATACAACCGCTTACGAGGCTGTCATTGCGTTTCTGCAACTCGATCAGTTTGACACCTTGTGCTGCGCGTCCTGTCTGACGGATGGTAGAGATATCCATTCGGATTGCAGTGCCGGATTTGGTCATCAGCATCAGGTCGTCTTCGTCGGTTACAGCCTCGATACCTACCAGATGACCGGTCTTCTCAGTGATCTCGATGGTCTTGACACCCTTGCCGCCACGGTTGGTGACACGATAGATCGGGTTGCCTTCTTCGTCGTCCACCGGCGTACGTTTGCCGAATCCGTTCTCCGAAATCACAAGAATGGTCTTCTCTGTTCCCTTCTCTACACAAACCGTGCCAATTACGCGATCTTGACCGTCTTCTTCCAAAGTAATGGCTTTCACACCGGTTGCTCCACGACCCATCGGACGAACACTGCCTTCGTTGAAACGAACGACTTTACCGTTGTACGAAGCGACTAACATCTCGCTCTGTCCGTCTGTCAGCGTAACGCCGATTAACTCGTCGCCGTCGCGCAGACCAAGAGCGATGATACCGTTTGCACGAGGACGGGAATAAGCCTCCAGCGTCGTCTTCTTCATCAAACCGTTCTTGGTAATGAAAATCAGATAGTGGTTCTGTACATACTCCGGATCATTCAGACCTTTGACGTTGATACACGTACGAACTTTGTCACCCTTCTGCAGGTTGATCATATTCTGGATCGCGCGACCTTTGGATTGCTTGTTGCCCTCCGGCAGATCATATACTTTCTGCCAGTACAGACGACCCATCTCCGTGAAGAACATCATGGTCGAGTGCATACTTGCCTGATATACATACTCGATGAAATCCTGATCACGAGCGCTACCGGCTTTCGAACCGATTCCTCCGCGACTCTGTTGACGGAAATCAGCCAGCGGAGTACGTTTGATATAACCCAGATGCGAGATGGTAATCACCATATCGTCGTCGGCATACATATCCTCCGGATTGAACTCCGTGGCCATCTTCACGATCTGCGTACGACGCTCGTCGCCGTATTTCTCTTTGATCTCAACGAGCTCGGTGTTGATCACGTCATAGCGCATCTCCTCGCTTGCCAACAGTTCATTCAAATGCTCAATCAATTTCTCAATCTCGGCATACTCGGCTTTCAACTCGTCGATACGCAGGCCGGTGAGAGCCGACAGACGCATATCTACGATCGCTTTCGATTGCAGATTGTCCAACTCAAACCGCTTCTCCAAGTTGGCTTGTGCATCCGCCGGAGTGCGGCTTGCGCGGATGATACGGACTACTTCGTCGATGTTATCTACCGCGATGATCAAACCTTCCAAGATATGATAGCGCGTACGGCGGGTCACAACGTCCATGCGGTGCTCAATGAAATTGCCGATCAACTGCTTCAGATTCAGCAGCATCGGACGACCTTTCACCAGCGCGATATTATTGACCGCGAAACTCGACTGCAGAGCGGTGAACTTATAGAGTTTATTGAGTACCACCTGCGCATTGGCGTCGCGTTTGATCTCTACTACGATACGAATATCGCGTTTCGAGTGGTCGTTGATGTCTGCGATTCCTTCGATCTTCTTGTCGCTTACGAGTTCGGCGATATTCTTAACAAGGTCGCTCTTCACTACACCATACGGCAGCTCGGTAATAATAATCCGCTCACGCCCATTATCATCGGTCTCAATCTCTGCGTGCGAACGGATCACGATTCTTCCGCGTCCGGTCTCAAATGCGTCACGCACACCTTGGTAACCGTAGATTGTACCACCGGTCGGGAAATCAGGAGCCTTGATATACTCCATCAGATCCTCCACCGTGATCTCCGGCACGAACTCATCGTGCATGCGGGCTTTGATATTATTGATATACGCGCAGCAGCCGTCGATCACTTCGCTCAGGTTATGGGTCGGCATATTCGTCGCCATACCTACAGCGATACCGCTTGCTCCGTTCACCAGCAAGTTCGGGAAACGGCAAGGCAGTACAACCGGCTCTTTAAGCGAGTCATCAAAGTTATTCTGCATATCTACGGTGTCCTTGTCCAGGTCGCGCAGCATTTCTTCAGCCAGTTTGGACAGACGTGCCTCGGTATAACGCATTGCCGCTGCGCCATCGCCATCGACCGAACCGAAGTTACCTTGACCGTCCACCAGACAATAACGCATTGCCCAAGGTTGCGCCATACGAACCAACGTACCATAGATTGAACTATCGCCGTGCGGGTGGTACTTACCCATTACCTCACCGACGATACGGGCACTTTTCTTGGTCGGTTTGTCGCTGGTGTTGCCCAACTCGTTCATTCCGAATAACACACGGCGGTGTACCGGTTTGAAACCATCGCGCACATCCGGCAATGCACGGCTCACAATCACACTCATCGAATAATCGATATACGAGGACTTCATTTCCTCGTCTATCTTCACGGGAATAATGTGATCATTTTGAATCAAATCATTGTTTTCTTCTTCCATTGTTATAAGTAGTTTAATTATGTTTCACACAATTTTGCGCACAAAATTACTACTTTTTTCTGACATACGCAAATTTTTCTGCATTTAAATGCGATATTTTTGATTTTTAGTTCCTTTTCGAGGGGGTGTCGGCAGAGAAACGAAACAGGCTTAAAACGCAAATAAATGCCCTTTAAGCCCGTTTTCTGTAATTTGGCTGCCGTTTTTTACAACTTGAGTGCCAATCCGGCGAAGTAAGTTCGCGGTGTGGATGGCCCGTAGATATAGTTCGCGTCGCGGAATTCGCCTTTGTCTATATCGCGCTGGAACTGGTCAAGCACATTCTTCACGCCTATGCTGATCTCCAAACAATAATGTTTATACAGATGTATATCGTACGCCAGTCGGATTCCTAAATCCCAGAAACTCGGCGTCTTCACTTCCTCGTCCTGCGGAATATAACCTGCGAGGTGTGGCACTAACATCGATCCGGTCGCTTTGCCGTTGATGGAGATGGTGAAATCGCGCACGGGTTCAACGTCAATCAACATATACGCATAGTTATCCGGCGTGTGCAGCATCCGCGTCTGCGGGGCTACGTCTGCGCTCCATTGTTGCGCTACGGTGTAACGGCTTTGCTGGTACGTATAGCCTAATTGGAATGTCACCCACGAACCATACACCACTTTGCCTTCTATATTCAATCCTCCTACCCACGCGCCGGGAGCATTCGTACGGGTGAATAACAAATTACCTTTGGCATCCATTCCGTCCTCGCGCAGGAAGAACACGTCTTGCAGATACGTATAGAATCCTTCTGCCGTCAGGTTCACTTCCCATTTGCCAAATTGGCGATACCAGTCTGCGCTGAGCGTCGCGCTATGCGAGTATTCTGGACGCAGTTTCGGGTCTAATGTGATCAGCGACACACTTCCTCCCACAGCCGCTACATGCAAGTCCTCGTCATACGCCTGCGGCGCACGGTAACCGCTGCTGTAGCCTGCGCGGAAGACCAAACCTTCTATCGGCGTATAGCGTACGGTCGCACGCGGAGTGACTACCGGCAGTTTCAGGAGATTATGTTTCTCCACACGGGCGCCTACCAGTACACTCCATTGTTCGTTTTTCCATTCGTTCTGCGCATAGGCTCCCACTACATGCACTTTCTGGTTCATGTCGCGGTTGTAGCCCAGCATCTTGTCGTGCAGACCGTTGTAGTTATATTCCGCTCCTACCGTCAGGTCGCCTTTCATCAGACCGCAAGGATAAGAGAATCGGTATTGCAGACCCGTGTTGGACGTCAAATCCGTACTTCGTCCATAAGCCGCTGTGTCACGTCCGGCTCCGAAATAACTGTCGCGACCGATATGCTGGATTGCCGAATAAGCCGATACGAAGTGTTTCTCGTCCGGCGAGTACCAGTCGAAAGCCACCGATCCTGCGTCGATGTTATGCCGTAGCTGCTCAGCAATGTCCGCTTTATGCGGCTCCTCATCGCGTTTGTTTCCTCCGCGGCGATAGTCCGTCGTGTGGTGGTATTCCATCGTGATCTTGCTGTACGCGCTGGTCTTGAAAAACAACCGTGCTCCGGCGGTGGTGGATCGCAACTGCGGCAGTTCGCTGAACCCGTCCAGATCGCGGTCATACGCGCTACGGGTACGATGGGAAGCAAAGAGGTACGCGCCTATTTTGCGGTTCTCACTCATGACCGATCCGTTCAGATCCGTATTGATGTCATACCCCGCATGTTCGTTGATATTGCTGGTGTTGGCGATATTGACGAAATTGCGTACCGGCTCTTTGGTAATAATATTCACCACACCGGCAATCGCGTTTGCGCCATAGATAGCCGATCCGCCGCCGCGCATCACCTCGATGCGGTCTATCATCGCCGCAGGCACTTGTTCCAGTCCATAGACCGAAGCCATCGAAGAGAACACAGGTCTGCTGTCCATCAGAATCTGAGTGTATTGTCCCTGCAGACCGTTGATACGAAGATCCGTCTTGCCGCAGTTCGAGCAACTGTTCTCCACCCGCAAACCGGGTTGGAAATTCAGCACATCCGCCACACACGACACCGCCGTCGTCTCAAATAATTTCGGACTCAGCACATTAACGATCGTAGCTGTTTCTTGCCGTTTCGTCGCATACCGGTTGGCGGTCACCACGACATTATTTAATTGCTGCGAGATTTCGCGAAGAGACGCTTTGAGTTCTACTGTCTTGTCTTCGACGATATTTATCGGCATTTCCAAGGTCTCGTAACCTACATAACTGAACACGATCGTCTGCCGTCCGATCGGCAGGTCTTTCAGCAAATAGTGACCGCTCTCATCGGTGACAGTTCCGATGTTGGTTCCTTTCAGTTGCACATTGACGAACGCCATGTGTTCGCCGGTTGCTTCGTCCAGCACGTGTCCCGTCAAGTGCGCATCGTATTGCGCCATCAAAGGCATAGCCAGAACGGCTAATAAACAAACTAATATCTTTTTCATTAATCTTCTTTTTTCTCTAAATCATATCTGAATCCGACATATACTTTCCACCCCGTCGTCGGTCCGCACACCATGGAGGCATCGAAATCCGGTCCGAAAGGTTGGAAACTGTCTATTATCGGCATGTGTTGTTTGAAATTCGTCATGTTCTCCGCTCCCAAATAGAGGCTGCAAGTGCGGAAATACTTGGTCACTTGCGCCATCAGTTGCGGGTACCAGGTAATAGGTTTCGGCGTACCATACCCGCCGAGCATATCGCCGTACGCGGTAAAACCGTCCGGCATGCGGCTGATGCCGTTAAACTGCGCGGTCACGTCGAACTGCCATTTCTTCAGCGGCGTCTGGTAACTGGTACTAATGACACCCTTGAACCGGTTGGTGAGCGCTTTGGTGCGCAACTCATAATTGCCAGTAGCGGCATTGAGCGTCGTCTGTTTGACGTCCGTCCAACGGAAAGCAGCGGTCCATGTCCAGCCGCGAAGGACCTCCATAGAAGCTTCTATCTGCGCACAATGGGCAAAAGATTTCGCGCCCGCTATGTCGGTCTGGTTATAGACATGTACGGCGTGCGGATCCTGGTCCATATCCACGATTAGCGAGTTCAGGAAATAGGTGTAGTAATACTCCGCCGACAGTTGCAATTCCCTACTCCCCATCGGGATATAGAAGGTCGTGCTGATACCGGCATTGGCTGCGCGCTCCTGCTTGATCTCGTTCGCCAGATGCAACTCGCGGCTCGACGGCAGCATGAACGCATTGTCCGCAATCGCATTCGGACTGCGGTAACCCATTCCCACACTTCCGCGCAGCGTCCACCATTGGAACGGCGTATAGCGGATATTCATACGCGGCGTGAAGAAGAAGCCGTATTTCGTCGAGTAGTCCGCACGCACACCTGCCACCAGCGACAGCATATCCGCATACTTGAAACTGTATTCGGCAAACACACCCGGCGTCACTTCCCATCTGTCCAGTCTGAATTCTGACGGCTGAAGGCTGAGCGTCTCGCCGTATTTGTCAAAATTGACACTCACTCCGGCGCTCAAACGGTGGTCGTTGTCTATCAGCCCGCCGCCTTCCCAGTTACCCTGGTAAATGGCATTGAGGTACGCATTCAGCTGGTCGGCTTTCCATTCCCTCATACCGTAGCGGTTATTGAGGTTATGGTAACTGACCGCCGTGATCAAAGCGACCGAACTACCGCTCTCTTCGTCGAACACATAGCCGTTTTTCAAGAATCCCTCTACCCGCCATGTATTCAGATTGATCAGATATGGTGTATTACCTTTGTCACTTGGTACTTGGTCACTTGGTACTTTCAATTGTCCGCCTCGTCTGCGGTCGTACAAACCGCGCACAAAAGCCAGGAATGTATATTCGCCGTTCTTGTAAAACCACCGGTTGGCGATATTGGCGTTCTGTATCTTTGGCATGTCCACGAACGAATCATGATTGCCATCCATCGCCATGTAACTGCCGCCGTAGTGCGCCAAAAGCCCCGTATAAAGCGACTCTTGGTGGTGGTGAGTTTCTTGTCCGTGTGCATGGTCATGTTCTTTTTTCAGCAACTCCCATCCGCCCATGATATTGGCTTCCGCCATCACTTCGGAATTGAACATCAGATTGACCGACAGCGGATTCTGGGTCTGCGGTTTGAGCAGCTCCACGTTGATCTGACCCGAAGTAGCTTCGTAACCGTTGATGACCGACGAAGTACCTTTGCTCACCTGAATACTGCTCATCCACGGACCGGGAATGTATTCCAGTCCGAAGTTCTGCGCCAAGCCGCGCACAGCCGGTGTATTCTCCTGGATCAACTGCACATACGTGCCGCTCAATCCCAATAAACGGATCTGTTTGGCTCCCGTTGCTGCGTCCGAATACGCCACATCCACCGACGCATTCGTCTCAAACGCTTCGCTCAGGTTACAGCACGCCGCGCGGCAGAGCTCTTCCGTTCCGATGGTCTGCGTGTCAAACGCCGAAGTGCGGCTCTTCAGCACACCCTGCTTGCGTTCGGTAATCGTTACCTCGTCCAAGATTGCATCTTCCACTAACACGATCGTCAGCGGTTCGCGGTTCGCGACCTCCACCGTGTCGTTGTGGTAGCCCACAAAAGAGATCACCAACGTCCGGTTTCCCTTCACCGGCATAATGGTGAACTCACCGTTGATATTGCTTGCTACTCCTTTGCTCGTTCCTGCCCAATAGACATTCGCGCCGATCATCGGCTCTCCCCGATCATCCAATACAACACCGCTTACTTGCGCATGGGCACACATGCACGTAAATATAATAAGGAGTGATATTTTCCTTTTCATTTTCATTTTCATTTTCATCATTTCCCCTTTCATTTTTCAAAAACGGCTGCAAAATTACTGCTATTTTCTCACATACACAATACCTAAACTGCGGTATTTTGCCCCTTTTGGCATAAAATTTGTCGTTTTGTGTTGCATACATGAGATTTTTTTTGTACCTTTGCGCCGTTAAATTTGTTAATTCGTAATTTTTAATTTTTAATTTCTATCGTGTACAAAGCCACAGATAAAATATGCGATTTGATGGCGCATGAGGAAGAAGCCATCCAGATCATCAGCCGTTTTGGTCTTTCCATGGGAGTGGGAGAACAGACGATTGCGCAAGCCTGCGAAGCGCATGGCATTCATACGCCTACGTTTCTGGCGGTTGTGAACTATAAAGTCTCGCGCATCAAAGTGCAGCCTGCGGAGATTGATTTGGATACGCTGCAATGTTACCTGCACAATGCGCATTCGTATTTCCTGGATTTCCGCCTTCCGCGGCTTCGTCGGTCGTTGATAGAGGCGATCCGTCCGGATGATTTCTCCAGCCATATACCTACCCTCATTCTCCGCTGCTACGATGAGTTTGTGGACGAGATCCGCACGCATATAGAGCACGAAAATGCAGGTCTGTACGAGGAGCACGAACATGACGACCAGCGGATTACCGACAAACTGACGGAGATCAAGAATCTGATCATCAAATATTATCCCTCTCAATCCCTCAACACAAATTCGCTCAACACGCATTCCCTCGTCTCCGTCATGTCCGATTTATGGCATACGGAGCAGGATTTTGCGGACCATTGTGCTATCGAGGATGATATTCTCCGTCCGATTTTGCAGCAGTCATCCGTATCCAAATCTTCTAATTCTCGAATCCTCAAATCTTCAAATGAACAACTCTCCGACCGCGAGAAAGATATCCTCGTCCAGATCGTCAAGGGATTGAGTAACAAAGAGATAGCGGATGTCCTCTTCATCTCGCCGCACACGGTTATTACCCATCGCAAGAATATCACCCGCAAACTGAATATCCATTCCACAGCGGGTCTGACGATCTATGCCATCGTCAATAACTTAGTTGATATCAATAGTTTAGAATGATGAAAAAGCATATATGCCTGATAATCCTCACCTTTCTCCTCCCCTTCATGGGGAGGTTGGGAGGGGCTTTCGCTGCCACCTATTCCGGTCGCGTGGTGGATGAGAAAGGTGCGCCGATCGCTTATGCCACGGTCTATCCGGAGATTGCGCCCGAATGGGGAACGGCTACCAATAACGACGGTTTCTTTTCTTTCGAAGCGAACCTCGTGCCGGATATGAAAATCATTATTTCCTTCATCGGCTACGAGAAACTGACCATTCATGCCAACGAATGTTTAGTTCTCTCCCCCTCCACGGGGGAGCCGGAGGGGGCTTTATTCGTCCTCAAGGAACAGCCCATCGCCCTCCAAGAGACCGTCATAGCCGCCAAACCCTCCAAACAGAAGAACAAACGCAAACAGATGGCTGCTCTACTCCACGCGGTCTATGTCAAGCTGGAGGAAGAGTTTCCGGACAATAACGCCCAATACCAAGTCGTCTCCGACGTCCGCATGTACTGCCCGGCAGATCGTGCCCTTGAGGCTAAGAACGCCGAGAACAGCATTTGGGGAATGGAGCAGATGATTGCCAACATCGTCGTTCTGCCGGAGCAAGCCAGGGAAGGACGCGACTCCGTGCAGTTTCAGGGACGCTACTGCAAGCGTTTCTTTGATGCGCAAAAACGCGCGCAAGCGGATTCGATCTTAGCCGGAGACGCCATCGAGCGGCTGGAGAAAAAGCAGAAAGAGAAATTCATGCGCAAGGCTGCCAATGCCGTCGATAGCGGCGTCGTTGTACACAGGGCGCTTTTCGCTATGGGAAATATGCGCTATGACTTTGAGCAGACCATGACCGACACGCGCCACTGGACCGTTTCCAATGAGTCCGAAGGAGAGACCGTTCTAACCCATACCCAAAAAGTCTCCAAATACCTTGGTCTATTCAAAATGACCTTCTCCCGCCATTATATTGTGGACTCGGAGACCTTTGCCGTACGCCGTTTTTCCGAACATGCGGAGGTCAAAGTGACCATTCCTTTTGGTATCAAACTGAATGCAGAGCAGCTCCAGATGCTTAATCTGGTCAATATGGGCGAGCAGCAGATCCAAAAATTCCGGCTAAAGAAACTGCGCGGATCTGTGGACCTCAACACGATTTACCAACGGCAGGACGGACATGTCTATCTTTTGGAGAAGAACATGATCTGCGATGCGCATATCTTGGGTTCCAAGAAAGCGGAGATCCCGTTGATGGTCAAGGCTACCCAGCGCGTCACTTCTCTCCGCACTCAGGACGTCGTCCCCCTCACTCCCTCTCAAATCACCCGCCGCGTCAAACGCGACATCGTCGAGATCTACTGATTTTTTCTCCCTCCAAAACGTCTTATCTCGCTCCGCTCGAACGATTAATTTAATAAAATTTATTAAATTCTTGCATATTCCAAATATTTTTTGTACCTTTGCACCGATTTTGCCCCCCACCTAGTTCGACCTAGTCCGACCTAGTTCGACCTAGTTTGACCTAGGTAAACCTAGTCCGACCTAGTCCGAATCGACTCTAAATAAGGTCCGCATAAGGGTACCTTCGTGGTAGTCCTAGACTTTGTTAATTTATACTACGACACAAAAGACTGAAACACAGCACATTACGCACCATGGCAATGCACTTGAAAACAAAGGTAATTAGCTGCTTGAAATGGGACGGATTCGATTTTGTCTCACTTCCGGCTTCTGCCACGCCTCATAAACGGGGTGTGCACTACTTTCATGCCTGCGTGGGAGTGAAAGCCTTGTGGGGCGCCATGGACACACGTAAAGAAGGCCGGCACTACAAAAAGCGCATCGTCGTCCGCCCCTCTCGCTTCCGTGACGGACTCTTCGAACTCTACACATACCATTTCCCGACCCACTGGTCCGCCGCTTGTGTCGCCAACCGTGAGTTAATCAAAGAAGCCCAACGTCTGGCGCATGCCATCGAGCATGACCATTCCTTGGAGGCTCTTACATGGCGCGTGCGCTTCTTCAACCATTATTTCACGGTCGTCAAAGGCGGCGCGAAGCCCGAAGAAGGCATGAAGCGCTATGCCCGTTTCTACCAATACACATACGTCTCCATCTACCGCCAACTCCAAGCC
>CADAZU010000050.1 GCA_902792535.1 uncultured Bacteroidales bacterium | reverse complement strand
CTCCGCCAATTCAAATGCCATATCATTCAAGGCATAATAATATGACAAAGTGTCTCCGTTTTGGAGGAACATATCTGCGGAGCGTTCAAACATGTCATAGGAGAGTTGGAACTCCCCTGCCAGATGGCAAAGATCTCCCATATTGCTATATACTCTTCCTAAGATATGGTAGTCTTTTGTGCCGGAACGGGTGGCATCGATGAACGCCTGCATGGCAGCGGCAGGATCATCCTTTGCCCGCAGCAACTTGCCGTAATGATAGCAGGCACGTGCGTATTCTGATTTCTGACGGCTGAATGTTGACAGCTCCTTCAATCTCTCGTATGCTTGTGCGAGGGTGGCGCTGTCGCCTTCGTCCACACCGTACATCTTGCCCACGTGCCACAGACTATCCGCCTGCGCTACTACATGCTGCGCCTCGCGGAGGGAAGTTACGGAACATGAAGATAGAAGCACGCCAAAAACAATACAATATGTCCAAAGAAGTTTTCTCATAATTCGCGTGCAAAGGTAATACTTTTTTTGCGACATATGCAAATGTGAGTGTGTAATCTATTCAAAAGATGTCATTTTTTAAGATTTCGGAGGTTCGCAAGGTGTCCGAAATCTGTTTGCATTTTAGCAGATCTCGCGCTTCTCTCTCGCGTCTCCTATGACACCTTACCATAGAGTGTTGCCATTATAATTGATGACTTTTGTCGGAAGAATAGTATCCTTACACTTTTCCCCTAAATAGCATCCATATTCAAGAGTTGTTAACTCTTTCGACAAAACTTCATCTCTCGTACAATACAATGCTAATTTATACACATGAACGGGAGAATAGAAACTACTATCACACTGAAAGCAAGCAGCCTCGACAAATTCTTGACCTATAATTTCAAGAATACTATCATTGTCGATGTCTTTTATCATTTGACAATAGACGACCATTGCAATAACTTTTCCACTAGCACTATATCTCAAAACATTCAGTGTCTTTGCGCTAATAGGGTCAAATTCATTAATCAGAATATACAAGACCGAATCATTATAGGGAATATATTGCACGCTTCCACATTCATACAAAGATTCTAAGTTTTGGTAAATTAGTGAATCTTTGTAGTATAATTTAATGTTAGTCAGCAAAGGATTCTCAATGCCTGGCTCATATATGGTATCGGCAACCATACTTATGTGCGACATAATGTTATCTACAATCGTTCCCGATGATTGAACAAGAGAATCTCCTTCTGTCGTTTTTTTAATTGAACAGCTTAAAAAAGATGACATTATAACTACACAAATAATAATTTTCAGCTTAGACATAGTTTCTATAAATTTAAATTAGCATTTGGCAATTTCACATCTATTGCCTTGATTGGGACCTCTAATTTGGTTGTTCCTTTACCTGTAACAACAATCTCATTAATTCCACCAGCGGGTATCTCCTGAAAATTTCCTCCGTTAGATGTTGAGATTCCCTTTAGCGTATTCAAATCATTATTAAGTATGAACATACCAACAGAGCGTTTACCAAAGGCATAGCTCAAAGGCATTTCTCCATTTTGTGACCCAACATTAAAGACTGACACAACAGATTCATTTCGTGTTGGAGAATACGTCAAACCTTCAGTAGGGGCAACAACCGCAATATGTCCCGGTTCACCTCCATTCGAAACATAACTGGCAAATACTACAGCTCCCATATTTGCATATTCTAGAGCCTCACTTTGTGATACTTCTGTTGCTATTTCAGGATTCCTCAAAGATATTCCCATCTCATTTGCTCGTCCGAGCAAACTTCGATCTCCGGCTTGTGCGTTAATGGCTTGTGCACCGATATTACAAAAAGTAGTTCGCCCTTGCCGCTGATAATTAGGATTATTAACAACATTTTCACCTGCTTGTCTCAATGCTTCCTTACTAGGAAAAACTCCTTTCCCATCAGGATCAACGTACTTTATCGGATTCCATGCTGCATATGCATACGGAGATATATTCGGGTACTTATCGGCTAACGGATCAACAGAAGTCCAATGCTTGAGCAGCGACCAATAATACCTTGCTCCGAAATAATCATATCCCGTTTCTGCATCGCGCTCCTTGCCCGTAAACTTGAACCGCTCGTCGTAAGTACTTCCTCTAACTTGCTGGTTAGCCAATAGCTGACCGTATGGCGCTTTTTACTCTAACGAGCTATAAAATTCATCCAAGGATAGTACCACTAATGATGGGAAAGGAATATCTTTCAGATGCTTGAAATGGCTATCTTCCGTAACGATATAATCGGCATTAGAAGCGATTGCGCAATCCACAAACTTGTCGTCATCCTTATCTATATCGTGCAACAAGCGAAAGCGGTAACGAGACTCGCAATAATAGACTTTTGGATGGCGTGCTATGGCTTCTACAATATTGGTGGCAACTTCAGTAGATGCATGTTTAGAGAGAATCTCCTCATATTCTGTCAATATCTCATTGCTGACACACAATATATACTTCTCATCCAAGAAATCAGTCCAAATCTTATGATACCGACTTTTGGATGGTAATATTTGAATCAAGCAATTAGTGTCAAGAACAACGTAACGCATTAGTTATAAGGAGTTCTTAGGTGTTGGCCTCTTAATTCATCCAGTTTGGCTTGATCAAGTTTGCCCTCGTCCCATAGTCTATCTACAGCTCGCTGCGCGCGCTCAGCAAAGAACCGGGAAAGCGTCATTCGTAACGCATTCAGATCCTCTAATGTGGTAACGTTAGCCGCAGCATTCATCACCTCTAATTGTGCCATTTGCATGTAACTCATAATGCTGTCTTTTGATTTTCGGCTGCAAAGGTACAAAGATTTTTTGAATTATGCAAGAAAATCCATAGAAAATTTGCATAAATGCAAAAAAAGCAGTACCTTTGCAGCCGCTATGGATTTTAGTCGATACGATAAGGACGATTTGCAGGAAGCGATACGCGTCCTGCGCGAAGGAGGGATTATTGTCTATCCCACGGACACCGTCTGGGGCATCGGATGCGATGCTACCAACGAAGCGGCGGTCTCTAAAATATACGCTCTCAAGCAGCGCGAAGATACCAAGTCTATGCTCGTGCTCCTCGATTCGCCCGCCAAACTGGACTATTATGTCGATGTCCCCGAAGCGGCGGAAATGCTGTTAGAAACCATAAATGACCAAATGGTAAATGACCAAATGGTAAATGCTAAGCCTCTCACGATCATCTATCCCAACGCCCGCCATCTGGCGAAAAACCTGATTGCGGAAGACGGCTCAATCGGCATCCGTATCTCGTCCGAGCCTTTCAGCAAAGCCCTATGCGCCCAACTGAAGCACCCGATCGTCTCCACTTCGGCGAACATCAGCGGACATCCCACGGCGCATTTCTTCCATGAGATAGAAGAAGCAATCCTGAACGGAGCGGACTATGTCTGCCGCTTCCGCAGAGAGGACGAAACACCCCACGAACCCAGCAGTATCATCAAAGTGAACAGCGATAATACATTCCTCATAATCCGACAATAATGACGTTAAGAAGGAAGCAGCAAATATGGTACATCCTCGCGGACCTCATCAGTAGCGAACTGGTGTGGCTTTGTTTCTTGGGCTTCCGCTGGATCGTGTACGAGGGACGTGTGGAGCTCTTGGAAGACGTACTCATTCCGGCGTTCGATTTCCGGCTTCCGCTGGTCGCTTATCCGCTCGTCTGTCTGACCGTTTATTACCTCTCCGGCTATTACCTGCGACCCTTCCAGAAACCGCTCTGGCGCGAGTTCCTGCGGACGTTCATCTCTGCCGCGGTCATTGCCTTACTCTTCTTCTTTATCATCATCATCGATGACCCGACCGAGAATTACAAACACTATCTCCTGTCGCTTATAGTCCTCTTCGGGCTCCAGTTTACGCTTAGTTATATACCGCGTCTGACCATCACCCTTCTCTCGCGACGCAGAGGGATCTTGCGCACCAAAACGATTCATTCCTTGGAGGAAGCGGAGAAGCTGGTAGCCGGCGAACAGGACGAAGTGATTATTGACCTGCCGAAAGGCTATTCCGACCGGGATTTATACACCCTTATTGCGCGCTTGTACCCGCTCTCGTGCGAGATCAGTATGGTTCCGCGCGTGTATGATATGTTGACCGGAGCTGCGCGTATCGGACATCTGGACCGACCCTCGCTCATCCGTATCACGGATTACCACATGACGGACGCCGAACTCTGTATCAAACGCGCCTTTGATATAGTGGCTTCCGCGCTCGGATTGATCCTCCTCTCGCCCCTTTTTGCCCTGATTGCTTTGCAGATCAAGCTCTCCTCACGGGGCTCCGTCTTCTATTCCCAGGAGCGCATAGGACGCTACGGACTGCCTTTCCGGATCCATAAGTTCCGCACAATGGTGGAGCATGCCGAGGAAGAAGGTGCACCCCAACTGACCGCAGATGACGATCCGCGTATCACCAAAGTCGGGCATTGGCTGCGCAAATACCGGCTGGACGAACTGCCCCAGTTATGGAACATTCTCTGCGGCGAAATGTCCATCGTCGGTCCGAGACCTGAACGCGCTTTCTTCATCGACCAAATCATGCAGGAAGCGCCTTATTACTGCCTCCTCTACAAAGTCCGTCCGGGACTCACTTCATGGGGACCGATCCGCGTCGGCTATACCGACACGATGGAGAAAATGATCGAGCGACTCAACTGCGACATCGTCTATATAGAGAATATGTCCCTCCTCCTCGACCTCAAGATCCTTTTCTTTACCGTCGGAGTCATCTTGGGCGGCAAGGGAAAATAAATACAAGGATGAATAAGCCGTAATTTTGCTCTCTTTCCGCTTTCAAACACGTAAACGACACGTAAACGAGACGTAAACGACACGTAATCGGAAGCCGACGACGTCGGGAGAACATCGGGAGAAAGTCGGAGGAGTAACGGAAAAAAATAACTGATATGAATATGAACTACGATGAAAATATAAAGAAAGCGGAAGCCATCATCTCGCAACTCGAAGCCTCCGAAGCCATCTCCATGGACGAATACAAACGTCTCGCGGCTGAGGCTACGGCGTTGTTGAAGGCGTGCAAGGAAGAACTCTACTCGGCTCAGCAATAATATAAGAGTACGAATACGCCCGGAAGCACCCCAAGCCTCCTTCTACATTCGTGAACGGAGGAATCATCTCCTGACCTCCTAACGCCGAAGCGATCTCCTCCAGTATCTCCTGTACGATGTTGCCATTCTGGGTCGGCACGCCGCTCGGAGGAGGAAGCAGCACACCCGTGCTATTCCTACGGAACACTTCATACAGATAGCTGTCGTGCGTATAGGCACGAACCTCCAGAGTCAGATCCCGTATGCCGACCGGATAGTAGTTATTTCGGTTGACATAGTGCGTCTGATTATTCAGTTGCCATCCATCGGCAAAAAGGGAGAGCCGCAGCGTGTCCTGCAATGCCGAAGCAGGCAAGAAGAGAAATTCCCCATGTGACCCTGCATAATAGCCCTCGCTCTGTAGATTCTGTGCTTGCGCAAAATCAGCCGAAGTACTATACAGATATTCCAGATTAAGAATCTTTGTCTGCTTGTCTGCCGTATCGGCTTTGTTTGCCATCAGGGCGCTTCCGATGAGTATCCCGATGCCGATCATATCGTCCGGATTGCCGTGATAAGGATCTAACTCTATGTCCAAAGCGATCCATCCTTCCTGCATGGGATAGCACCTGACCACTCTCCCTTCCGTCTTGCCGGGCAGAACCTGCCGAACGGAGACAGCAGGGTAATTGGGGTGCGAGACGTACATCTCCACCGTGTCCAAAGGACGGAAGTAAACAGGTTGATCTGCCGAGTCCTTCATATAGTAATAAGGCTTATCCGAAAGACTGTACATCCGTTGCCATGCTCCGCTGTTGGCGCGTACGCGCACATCTGCATCGCCAACACCCGTCCCGCTTTCGCCCTTGGATAGCGCTTGGTTGGCAAGGGTAGAGTGGTAGATGCGGGTTGTGAAAGACTCGCCGATAGGGTATTCGCTGCTCACCACGATCTTCTCATTCTCGCCCTCTACCGTGAAATCCACTTCGCGGTAGAACATCTCCCTGCATCCGCTGAGGCTCACCACAGCAACGCAAAACCATATTATCTTATAATAATTCATCATACTTTTTCTTCCCCCTTCGGGGGGGATTGAGGGGGACTTAAAACTTAAACATATAACTGATACTTGGCAATATCGGGAACATACTGATTTGGTATAACTTACCGCTATAGGGATCCAACTCGACAAACATCGGATTCATGTGGCAATAGACGTTGTAGCAACTGATATTGAGCACATGCTCCGCATGCCGTAGCCAGCCGCCTTTGCCGTAATAGCCGTCCGCTTTGCCTTTCTTGCCCTGCTCCGAACGCTTGTGCGGGAAATGGAAATTGGCGGACAAGTCCAGCCGATGATAATCCGGCAGGACATAGCCGTTGCGTTCGCTGAAGTACTCTACATACCGCTTCATCGTATCGTCGTAATAGGTCTGCGTCACCAGCGTTCCGCGGTTGCCCGTCGCATACACCCACGTGCCCGCAATATCAATCCGCGGTGTGATCTGGTATTGCAGCGTGATACTCAGGTCGTGCTCACGGTCGTACTTGGCGTGGAAAGGCTTGCCGTAGTTGATCTCGTCAAACTGCCGCATTGTGCGGCTCCAGGTATAACCGATCCAGCCCGTCACGGGACCGATCTTCCGTTGTGCCAGAAACTCCACGCCGTAGCTCCAACCGTTGCCAATCGCCACTTTGCTCTGCCAGTCGGACGAGTAACCCACATAAGAAGCGCCCTCTTTGTATTCAATCAAGTTCAACGACCGCTTATAATAACCTTCTACGCTCAACTCTACTTGTCCGAGGATGTTGTAACTGATCCCGGCAGCCACCTGCATCGACCGCATAGGAGGCACATCGTGCGTCACTGGCACCCACATATCGCTCGGCAGCGATAGCGAACTGTTGCTCAGCAAGTGTACATACTGGCTCATGTACGAATAACTCGCTTTGATTGCCACGTCCTTATGCACCAGAAAACGCATACCGATCCGCGGTTCGGCGGAAGGATACACTTTGCCGCGGATACCGTACATGCTGAACCGCGCGCCGTAGTTCAGCCGAAACCAACTGATCGGACTCCATGTATCTTCGATATAAGCCGCAACCTCATGTCCGTACAAGGCTCTATTGCCGATAGTCGTGTCCATATTGAACGCCCCCGAAGCGGAATCGCCCGAGGAGTAAAACATCGTGTTCTGGATGGACGGCTGGAAATGATGGAAGATATATTCTATTCCGGCTTGCACCTTGTGTTTCTGGTTAGGGGTGTATTCCAGTTTGGAGGAAACGGACACATCGTTGATCTGGCTGTTATAACCCATCTCCTGCTCAAAATTGCTTCCTGTCTCATCCATGTTCTTCTCGCTCATGGACTGGCTCAGCCGGCTGCGGTAGCCGCTGTAATACACCCGCGTGTTGAGAAAAAGCCGGTGGTTGATCTGATGCTGCCAGTCGATGGTGGCAAGCGTGTTACCCCACCCGTAACGCATACCCATCTGCATCTCTGCGCGGCTGCCGGTATAGACATCTTTCTGCCGCATCCGCAGGTATTCCACGTCCGAACCGCTATAGATACCCACGCTCAAACGGTCTTTGTCAGAAAAAGTGTGGCTCAACTTGGCATTGATGTCATAGAAATAATACCCCGCCCAAAGCGACATTCCTTCGGTCGCAGCGACAGTAGCAATAATAGGAGAAGTCAGCAGGTCGAAATACGTTCTGCGTGCAGAGATATTAAAGGTCGTTTTGGCGCGAGGGGAAAATCCGGCTTTCAGGCTGTCCAACTGTGTTTTGCTGAAGATAGGACCTTCTAAATTGATCTTGCTGGCAATCAGCCCGACCGTAATACCACCGTGCCAGAACGTGTTGTTGCCGTCTTTCTGCCACACGTCGATCACCGAACTGAGCCGTGAACCGAACCGCGCAGGGAAATTGCCTTTGTAGAGCGTCACGTTCTTGATCGCGTCGGCGTTGAAGACGGAGAACATACCCAAGGCATGGTTGATATTGTATAGCGGCGCACCGTCCAGCATCACCAGGTTCTCATCCGGTCCTCCGCCGCGCACATACAGACCCGCGCTCCCTTCGCCCCCGCTCTGCACACCCGGCAATAACTGAATGGCTTTCAGCACATCCACCTCGCCCCCGATAGCCGGAATAGCCAGTATCTGCGTCACCGGCACCTCAATCGCACTCATCTGCACATTCTCCGGCGCAGACACCGACTGATGTCCCTGCACAGTCACTTCCTGCAACTGCGTAGCAAGCTTTAACGCAAAATGGATACTAAAAGAGTTTCCTACTGATGGCTCTCTTCTCCCATCCTCGGGTCTTCCCCTCTCCATGGGGGAATTGAGGGGGGCTTGGCTTATCACCGGCTCATATCCCACATATGAAGCTACTAACACCATCTCCGGTCTTCCCCCCTCCATGGGGGGACTGAGGGGGGCTTTGAGGGCCTTCTCGTTTTTCACTGTCAGCGTATAGAATCCGGCGGTGTTGGTCACGGTGCCTTGGTGGGAGACGGTGTCATATACGGTCGCGCCGATAAGCCGCTCACCACTTGCCGCGTCTGTCACATAGCCGCTGATGGTGTAGCTCTCCGCCCGTTGCGCCACAACCCCCGCAGCGCACACGATGCCAATGAATATAAGTACTATCCGCTTCATGAGTTTTATCCGCTCTATCGGATCATTTCCGCTGCAAAAGTACTACAATTTAGTGAGATATGCAAATTTTGACTTGGGAATTTATCTGGGAATTCGCCATACGCTCGGCGGTGTCCAAGACAGAGTTAACCAAACGCCCCATATCTTCCAGTTCTCCAATACGTAATCCGAAAAATTATACTATTTTTTGGAATACAATCCATAAATTTACACATTTTTGCGGAATTGTAGTGTGTGTTTATCTTATCTTCTTGTTCGTTGTAATTATTTCATTTTGTTTGGTTGTTCTGTTTTTCCATTTGGGATTTCAAGGATGCAAGGGCACGGCGGTGGAGGTTGTAGAAGTTGGGAAGGGAGACTTCCAATTCTTCTGCCATCCGTTGCGGTGTGTAATGGTCTCGATAAAGCCCGATCAATAATCTGCGATACCGTGGATTAGGCAAATTGTCCAGAGCTTCGGCTATAGCATATTGTCTTTCAGAAGACTGCCCGGCAAAGAGGTTTTCATCCTCGGAGAACCTGTCCATCTGGTCTGGTTCCATATTGATTTCATGCCTATCGTGCCAAGGGTCAAAATGTAAAGTTTTGTTCATGTGCATTTGCGTATTTGTGTTAATAGATTCGTGTTTTTATATACCCCTCCATATATAAGTCAAAAAAGACCTGAAATCTATCACCTGAAAAGCAACTTTTTTCTAATAATATTGCTCTATATACGAGTACGCCTTGTCGAATACCTCCTGATCCTTCAGTCCGTACTTAATCCAGAGAATCGTTCGCAGTTTCTGCTTGATCTCGCGTTGGGCTGTCACGGACTTGAACGCGTCGCTGAACTTCCGCACAATCGCCACAATCTCCTTGTCGATATCATTCACCACATTCTCCACGATGATCGGCGTCTCGGGCGTCCGGATGGACTCAAAAAGCTCGGTCAGCGCAGCACGTGCTTGGTGGCGACGGTCTATCGGATCGTCCTCCACTTTCTTCTCCGCTTTCAACAGGTCTTTCGCCAGTTCAAGCAGCTGTTTGAGGAAATCTATACTCGTCTCCAAACTCTGCTCCATCCGCTCGCGCAACTCCTCCAGTCTCCAGTTTCTCCACAAACGGCTTGTAGTTAATATCGCCGGAATGGGTCTGTAGCCGCAGACGCAGCACTTGCTCCAACTCAATCGTGCGTTTCTTCGCTTCCGCCTCGGTGATCGCCTGATCGATGATATCCGCGTTCACCACCAAATCCTCTAACGGCGTGCCGATATTGATGGAATCGATACTGTTATGGATGATCTCAATGGTCTTGGCTCCAAGCAACGACCAGATAAGGGAAGGACCGCTCGTAACCGGCCGGATACTCTGATAAACGCCTGCCATCCATGAATAATCGGCTTGGTATTGATCCAGCGATTTGTCGGGACTCACTATTTCCCAAGCACGGCTCAAACGCGCAAAATGCTTCGCAAAATCCGTCTTGACGGACTCCTCTTTGAGACATTGTTGCGCTGCCTGCAATCCCTCCCAGTTGCCCAATGTACGATCGACACCCGGGAAGAAACGCAGACACTCGTCCATGAACGACGGTATCATCGCCCGTATCTCGTCGATGTTCTTAATCACGGTCTTGATCGTCTCCTCGTCGAACGCAAGCGATTTGGCCACATTGTCAAACACGCCCACGAAATCCACAATCAGACCATTCAGTTTGTCGTGTGTATATTTGCGGTTGGTACGACAGATGGCCTGCAACAAAGTGTGATCTTTCATCGGCTTGTCGAGATACATACATTGCAGAATAGGCGCATCAAATCCCGTCAGCAGCTTGCTGGTCACAATCACGAACTTGAGCGGCGAAAGCGGGTCGCGGAACTGATCCAGCACACGTTTCTGCTCGTCGCGCGAGAGTTGGTATTGTTTGTAATCGTCAGCCTTGTCTCCATCGGTATGCATGACTATGACGGTCTCATCCTCACGACCCAAGAGCGCGTCGATAGCTTTCTTGTATTTGACGCAACACTCGCGGTTGTAAACCACCACTTGCGCTTTCATGCCGGATGGCTCTACTGTCTCGCGGAAATGCTTCACGATGTACCGGCACACCTCTTGCACACGCGCGTCGGAGGTAAAGAACGCCTCAACCGATGTCCGTTTCACTAATTGCTGCCGTTGGTTCTCATCTATCTCATCGGTCAATTCATCAAACTCTTTCTGGAGCTGCTTTTCATCCAGATGCAGTGTCACAGGAACGGTCTGAAAATTGAGTTGCAGCGTAGCGCCATCATCGACAGAGTTCTGGAATGTATATTTGCTCAGATACCCGTTCTTGTCTTCCTCCGAACCGAAGGTCGCAAACGTGTTATGTTCGCGTTTGTTGATCGGCGTTCCG
>CADAZU010000049.1 GCA_902792535.1 uncultured Bacteroidales bacterium | reverse complement strand
CGGACACCTACTTCCAGAAACGTGGTAAGACCCTTTGTACAGGGCGTATCTGCAACCCGCGTACCAAACCCTTCTCTGCCGAAGAGCTCGCGCGCCAAGACAAATTCGCACAAGCCCGCGCTGCAGTCCTTGCCCTCACGCCGGAGCAAATCACCGCCTACGAGACCGCTTTCGAAAAGCAGTTCAAATCGCCCAACCCCAAGTATCAAACCCTCCAAGGCTTCATCTTCGCTCAGGAGTACAAAAAACTCGTTTAACAATGAAGAAACTATTGATTATGACAATCATTATGACGAGCATCGCGATGGCGAGTTGCAACGTCACCCGCACGATCACAACCCGTTCGGAAGCATGGCAGAAAGGCGACACCTCCGTCATCATCCAGTCCAAAACCATCGAGACCTACGATGCGAGCAAGAAGTAGCCCCCCCAGCCCCCCCCTGAAGGGGGAGGAAGAAAACGAAAATAATAAAAAATAAGAAAAATATTATAATCCACAGATTAAACCAACCTTAACTAAAATGGGAAAAGTAGTATTTGAAGACCCGATTCACCATATCTCGGGCAAGATCGCGAAGAAATTTCGCACCGTTTACAACTACATGAAAGCCACCGGCTTGAAGTACACATCCGTTCATGGCGAGCGCAGCACCCAGCCGAGCACGAAGGAGCTGAAGGCACGCGAGCGTTTCACCGCGGTAGCAGCGATGGTTCGGGCACGCAAGATCGACCTGAGCAAGATCGTTACCGATCAGGAAGCCTTCCTCGCGCAGAAAGACACCGCCACCGGTGCAAAGACCATGAAGGCATATCTCTGGCGCGTCTGCGGTCAGGAGTACGACGAGCAGCACAACGGCTAATCCCTCTCTGTGCATTTCTCGCGCATCATTGCGCGAGCTCCAAAAAAGCGTCCCTCGGGGCGCTTTTTTCTTGCGTATGTCAAAAAAAAGCAGTACCTTTGCAGCGAAATTATGAAGATCTCTTTTACCACATTAGGTTGCAAGTTGAATTTTGCGGAGTCGAGTGCGCTGGGAAAGGCGCTGATCGAACGCGGACACACGCGGGCAAAGAAAGATGAGCCCGCAGACATCTGCATCATCAACACCTGCTCCGTCACCGACGCTGCCGACCATAAGGACCGACAGATGATCCACCGCATCCGCCGCCAGAACCCAAACGCCATCCTCATTGTGACGGGATGCTACGCCCAATTAAAACCCGATGAAATCGCGCATATCGAGGGCGTGGACTATGTGCTGGGACAGAACGAGAAATTCCATCTGGCGGAGTTTGTGGAAAGGCTGGAAGCCCCCCAGCCCCCTAAAGGGGGAGAAGGGGAAGTCTTTACTTGCCCTATTCGCGAGGTGGAGGATTTTCATGGAGCGTACAGCAAAGACGACCGCACGCGCTGTTTCCTCAAAGTGCAGGACGGTTGCAACTATTTCTGCTCCTACTGCACGATCCCGCTGGCACGCGGCAAGAGCCGGAATCCCTCGATCGCTTCGCTGGTCAAACAAGCCCAAGAAGCACTCGACGGCGGTGCCAAAGAGATCATTCTCTCCGGCGTCAACATAGGCGATTTCGGACGAAGCACGGGCGAACGGTTCATCGACCTGCTGAAAGCACTGGACGAATTGGAGCGCGACTACCGCATCCGCATCTCCAGCTGCGAGCCGAACTTATTGACCGATGAAATCATAGATTTTGTGGCACACAGCCGCCATTTCGCACCGCATTTCCATATTCCCCTTCAGTCCGGCAGTAACACGGTGCTGAAGATCATGGGTCGGCGCTACACGCGCGAACTGTTTGCCGAACGCGTCGCGCATATCAAATCCGTCATGCCGCACGCTTTCATCGGCGTGGATTGCATGGTCGGTGTGCGGGGAGAGACCGCCGAATGTTGGGCGGAATATGTCGATTTCATCGAGTCTTTGCCCGTTTCGCAACTGCATGTCTTCACCTACTCCGAGCGCGCCAACACGCGTATGCTGGAGATGGATCTGGAGATCGTCCCGCAAAAAGAACGCGAGCGCCGCAGCAAGCAGTTACACGAAATAAGCGCCCGCAAAACGGGCGCTTTCTACCGCGAACACGAGGGCTATGAAGCCGTGGTGCTCTGGGAAGGAAATAAAAAAGACGGTCTGATGTACGGTTTCACCGAGAATTATATCAAAGTCTCCTGCCCGTACGACAAGTCTAAAGTGAACACGTTTGAGCGCATAACTGTGCGGCAGCCGTATTCGGCAGGCACTCCAGTTTATACACCGGACAGCGCTCCAACAGCGCAGCAATAGACTCATAGATCGCGTCCATCGATTCGGGCAGAATCTTCAGTCCGCTCACCGAAGCCAGAATATACGGATACGCTTGCGTCATACGCAGGCGTTCTATTTTGTTCTCGGGCGCTTGGGCGAGCTGGACGAGGGCTTGCACAGGAGCCGATTCGGCTTTATAGCAAGGCGTCTTGCCGCTCCAGGGCGAGCCATAGACGCGCACCTCACCGTCCTCCAAAAGCCGCACAACGGGATTATCGTCATTGAGCAACCACGCCTCGTTGAACGCTTCCAGCCACTGCCGCGAATGGGTGCTTTTGCCCGTTCCCGAATGACCGAGGAACATATATCCTCTGCCGTCGCGGATCGTGACCGACGAATGGAACAGCAGCGTCTTCATCGCCACCGTACGGAAGGCATAGACCAGCATCGCGGCATTATCAATAGCAAAGCGCTCATAGCCCTGCCTCATCGTCACTCTGACGTCCGTCCATGCGGCGTCACATTGCATCGCCGTAACGACCTCCCCCTCCCGGGAAACAGACACGCGGAAGAGCCATTCGTCCGCACGACGGTACATCTCTATGCGGGGCATATCCTCGTCGGAGCGGTCTGTATAGACGCTCTCCCAGCCTTCGGCTTCATACAAAGCTCCCTCCTCCACATGAATTATGAACACGTGAGTTGAGCCGATTTGATCGGTCTCAAAGGGTGCATAATTTGACAGCAAAGCGAAAATATTCTCCTTCGCTTCAATCGCAAACAAATGGTTTCCTACCAGGTAATCTTTCTTTATCATATCGTTTAAAATTCTTTCGGTTTACGTCCGCAGAGACTGAAGAACGGGCAGAAGGCGGGGCATTTGTCTTCCTCGCATTTGGGGAATTCGGTAGCGGTCAACACTTCCGCCACCTTGCCCCGCAAGGCATCGAGGAACGGCTCCTGAATAGCCCGATAGTCCCGTACCGTCTCCTCCTCCACATCAATGGTTGTTTCGATCTCCGTTAACTTCCGGCGGCAGAAGAAGAGGTTCGGCTCGATCGGCAGCCCCGTCCGGTCTTGCGACATCACCGCGTGACTGTAAATCAAGGTCTGACGCACATACCCCTTATCCTCGCTCTCCATAATATCTTCCCAGGAAGAAGACATCTTTTTCGCATGGGTTGTATCTCCGTAACTTCCTGATTTATAGTCCACCACGCGCAGACGTTCCTGTCCCTCCGCGCCGTATATATCCAGTCTGTCTATTCTACCTCCCATCTGTATCGTCCCCACTCCTTCGATCGTCAGCGGGAATGTGCGTTTCTGCTCCAGCAGGTAGATCTGCAGCCCTGTTTTGGCGTCCTCCCGGTCGCGCTCCAAGATATTGCGGACATAGCCTTTGATCACCACGTTCTCACCGGCATGGTGTTCCGGCAGATAGTGCTCCGGTTCGTCCGGATGTTTCTCCGCATACTCCTCATTCATCCGTCTGTACGCCTCGTCCAACGCCTCTTGCATCTTTGTCTCGTCCGTCCTGATTGCTTCGATCTCATCGGGTGAAACGCGCACCGGCGAAGTGTTATTGCAATGCAGATAGCGGGTATAGAGGTACTCCATGGCATGGTGGACAAACGAGCCCATCGTGTTCGGCGCAAAGAGCACGTCCTCTTCGTCCTCGGGGCGCAGTTCTTCTATATATTGCAGGTAATAACTGCGCGGACAAGCGATATACGTGTTGAGCGCACTGGGAGACAGCCAATTCCGCAGCGGAGCCGGATGATCCAGATGAACCTCCTCTACAGGCGACGGGATCAAGATACTCGGCTCCTGCAGTTGCGCTTTTTGTACGTTGAATTCGGGCGAAACAAGCATCTGCATAATAAACCGCGACATGCCTTTTCCGCCCTCCGCCGTCTCTGCCGTAGTGAACAGGATCGTTGAATGTCCCGTCCGGCTCAGCAGGCGGAAGAAATTATACGCATATATCGTCGCCTTCTCGTCCGAAGTCTGCATGTGGTACGCCTTGCGCAGGTAGAACGGAATGAAACTCAGATCCGTCTGCCGCTGCGGGATCACGCCTTCCTCCACATTGAGCAGCAGCAGTTTGTCGAAATCCAGCATACGCGTCTCCAGCACACCCATGATCTGTATGTCCGTCACCGGCTCGCCGTGGAAAGGCATGGTGACGCTCTCCATGGCGCGGCGCATCAGCAGCCGGATCAGTTTGAGCGTCACCGGCACATCACCCAAACCCTCCACAATCACTTGCCGCATCTGCGATGCAATCTTGCGAACCTGGTATTCGGACTCCAAGATCAGCAGTTCCTGCCAGGTTAGTTCGTCCGTAACGGAAGAAGCCCCCTCCGGCTCCCCCATGGATGGGGAGAGAATGGACGCCAATAATTCATCGATGAATTCGGGGGAAAGAACCTGCTCCGCCTTGCCCCGCGCTTTATCATACAGCCACGCAATCGTGCGGGCATAGACAGCCGTATTACGCAGCGGAAAACCCTTGGTGATATTGATCGGTTCGGGGCTCTCTTCTCCCGGCAGCGTAATCGCCGGCAAGGTTTGGATCACCGACTCCAACATATTCTCGTCGCAAATGACCACGCCCACTTTCTGCCCCTTCGCCGTGTAATTCTCTTGCAGCCACCGGTGCACAAACTGCGCTTGCGCTTCGCGCGAAGCACAGGATATGACGGTAGTTGATAATTGAGAATTGAGAGTTCTTAGCCCCGAAGGGGCACGATTATCAGAGAGTTGAGAATTAAAGACGGTACCGCCTAATATCCGTGCATTGAGCTTCGTAAAAGAGAATGCCTTCTCGTTGGTCCGGAAATCCGGTATATAGTCCCAATAGAACTGCGCTTGTCCGGCATCGCGCAGGAGCGTCATTAACTCCCGCTCGACGGGCAACAGGTAGTTAAAGCCCACAAAGACATAGATCCTGCCTGCGATCTGCTGCTGCACGCTCTCGTCCGTCCAATGCTCAATCACAGCGCGGTAACGCATACCGTTGTAGCCCTTCTGCTCCGCAGCCATCTCCGCCCGCAGGGCTTGGTATAATTCAAACAATTGACGCCATAAATGCTCATACTGCCGCCGGATCGAGTCGTCCGTTGCGTCAGGCGTATTACCGCCGGACATCAGTCCCCGCAAGCGCGCCAAGACCTCTTCGTCCAGGTTCCACCGGCTCAACTCATGCGCAGCAATCGTGTTATCAAAGAAATTCGGCACCTGCTCCGCCGGCATGGAGGAGTCTATATTGGTGAAGTCCGAGATCATCTGTTTGCCCCAGCCGTAGAACATCTCAATCGGCATGAGGTCTTTGTCGCCGGCATTCAAACGCCTGTAATGGCGGTAGAGCCGCACGATCGTCTTCAGTTCATCCTCGGCATAAAGGGGACTCATCGCGTCTTGTAATTGGTTGAGCGTCAGCACCTTCGGTGACCATAAAGCCTTTATATTCTGCTCCGCCTGTATATCCAGCAGTTCCTCGGTTAAGACCAAACCGGCACGATGAGAAGGCAGCACAAAAGTGACGCTGCTCAGCCGCTCCCAGCCGATTGTTTCAACGATAGACTCCGCTGTATTTCGTAAAAAACTATTTCTCATCTACTTCTACCAATTTATCGCCCTTCTCTTTGCGTGCGTACCACAGGAACCCGCGGACGGAAGGATGTCCGATCTCCCGCAGCGCCGCCATATACCGGCGCACCTGCTCCTCATATTGCGGATCGGGTTTGCCATGCCACGCGCCGAACTTATAGTCCAGCACAATGGCTTCGTTGGTCTTCGAATTGATCATCACACGGTCCGGACGGATCTTCTTTCTGTCCATCAGCACATCGTGCTCCAACTCCAGCACCCACGGCGAAGTGAACCAGTCGCGCATCTGCGCATTGCCGATCCACGCCGATGAAATCAGGTCTTTTAGCACCTCTCGCTGCTGCGGGTCGCGGATCTCGCCGCGGCTCTCAAACTCATCCAGCACCGCCTCTAACTCATCCGCTTTGCGGATATTGGCGAATATCTCGTGGCATAGTGTGCCCTCCTCCATCCTCGCCACACGACGGTACGCCTCATCGCCCATATCGGTATAGAGCGCGCCTTCCTGCGACTGGACGAAGCGCACTTGGTCGCTATTCGCCCACAGCTCCGCTTGCACCACCGGTGCACCCTCGAAGGAGAAAGGACGAAGGGGTAACCCCACCCCGACCCTTCCCTCAAGGGAGGGAGCTTTAATCTTGACCTCTCCGGCTTCGTAGTCGTCGCCTTGGACGAAATCCTTGATATACAGCCCCACATGGTTGCAAGCGCCCATTGAGCCGTCCTGCTTGACGGGGTAAGCCGTTGATATATAGAGATTATCCTCCGCTCGGGTCAATGCCACATAGAGCATATTCAGATTGTCAATCCGCATGTTGGTATGCTCCTCGTTGTATTCGTCAATATACGCCGAGTCCGCCATTTCCGCGCCGTCCTGGATCGGTACAAAATCCGTGTCCCCGATCTCCTCCGCCACGCGGCACCAGATCTTCGATGGGTGCTTGCCCGCTTCTTTGGTCCACATGCAGAAGGGCACAAACAGCGTCTGCGCCTGCAGTCCCTTGCTGGCATGGACAGTTAAGATCCGGATGGCGTCGGTGGACGCAGCAGGAATGGATTTGGCATGCAGCGTATCATCCCAATATGTCAGGAAGTCCGAAATATCACTTCCGTACGCGCTCACGTAATCGCGCGTACGATCTAATAAGGAGTTCAGATAAGCAGTCTCGGAGCCTCTGTATTGTCCGGTTTCATCGGTCAAAAGGATCTTGATCAAGTCCGACACGGCTTCGTACAACGGTGTGCGTGCGCTCATCCGACTTCTGATCGCTGAAAGCTGATCGCGGAAGCAGGTCTGACCTGGCTGACGGCTTATATATTTCGCCGCCACCTCGTCTCCTTTGGCAATCACTTTCAGTCCGGCGATCACGGTCTGCACCACTTCGGATGCTTCCAGCAGGAAACTGTCCGCCGAAACGATGGCAGCTTGCGAGAGCAAAGGATATTCCTCTGCGTCCAGCATGGTATGCAACTCGGTAATGAGCGCCGCGTCTTTTTTCTCGCGCACTAAGATCATCATATCCGCCGGCTTGGCTCCCAACAGCAACAAATGCTCCATTTCATCGAACATTTCTGCTGCCAGATCCTCCTTTTGACCGTTCGGCACGGCGTGGAAACGGACGTAGCCGCCTTTCTTCTTTTTGCCTTGGTAGAACTGGTCTATCTTCTCCGGCGAGAATCCTTCGCTGTAGATACGCTCTACCAACTCATCGTTGGCGGAACGGATGATATGGTCGAAGAGGGAGAGGTTGAACCGCACTACCTCCTCGCTGCTGCGGAAATTGCGAGTCAGAGAGGTCTCGTTGACCTGCTCTCCCGTCAGGCTCTCCATGATATGCCAGTCGCCGTTTCTCCAACGATAGATGGATTGCTTGATATCACCCACGATGAGGAGCGTGTTTCCTTCGCTCGCCAGCACGTCTTGCAGCAGTTGGCGTATGACGCTCCATTGGAGGCGGCTGGTGTCTTGAAACTCATCCATCAGCACATGGCGGTAACGAATACCGGCTTTCTCTAAAATGAAATCCGCATCTCCTTCTCGCAGGGCTTTGCTGAGCGTTCCGGCAGTCCGCGCCAGCAAGGCGCAGTTCGCTTCCGCCAGATTGCGCTGGATGAGGGCTTGGAGCGAACTCATCAACTCCATATCACGGCTGAACCGGATGGTCAGCTGCAGGGTATTATAGCGGTGCGCAAGGTTTTTCGCCAACTCGGTAGCCCGCACGGCGTCTTCTACTACTTGCGCCGGCAGTTTAGTCCATTTGCCGGCTTTCGCGTCCGCCAGTTGCGTCTCCGTCAGTCCGCGGAAACGGTCTTTGGGCGGGATCTTCTCCGGTGCTTTGAGCGTTTGGATCAGACGCGCGCAGGCGCGGTCTATATCTTTCACGTGCGGCAGCGGTTTCGGACTCACAGCCCCCATGGATACCAGTCCTTCGGTATGAATACCGTCCAATATTGCCTGTAATTCGCGCTTCCGCTCGTCCTGCAGCCACATCTCTTCGACCGCTTTGCGCCGCCGCGCTATCGCCGCAGCGTCAAACAGGATTTGTCCGTTGGAATCGAGCATTTGCACCGATTCATTGTACATCTCTTTCGCCATCGCGCAGAGGCTCTGCCGCACATCCCATTGACTCTCCTGATCCAGTTTGAGCCGCATATAGTCCTCCAAAATAGCCCGGTCTGCAGCACTCATCTCGGTTGTCAGCAACTGATCCACCGCCGTGCGGATCACATGATCGATATCCAACTCCGTGTTCAAGCCCGCACTCATGCGCAGCACGCCGGCTAATCCGCTCAGCAGCGTCTGCAGAAACGAATCGATCGTCATCACATGGACATTGTCAAAGTCCGCCAACATCGTGCGGAAACACTTCCCTGCCCTCTCTCTCAACCGCTCGTCCGAAAGGTGCCGGTCGCGGATCATGAACACACGGGCGCGATTCAGAAAATCACTCTCTTCTCCGAGCGAAAGGGCGTATAGATACGTCAATATACGCTCGCTCATCTCCGCTGTGGCCTTGTTGGTAAACGTAATGGCAAGTATCGAGCGATAGTCCTCGCCCGAAAGCAATAGACCGATAAAATATGCCGCCAGCGTGTACGTCTTTCCCGTACCCGCCGACGCCTTGCATAGCATTATAGGTCGCCGTATATCGATCATTTGCTCCATTTCGGCTACAAAAGTACAACAAAAATTGCACATATGCAAGAAAATAAAGATTTTTTTTGTGTATATCAAAAATTATTACTACCTTTGCAGCGCAAACTCACGCTGGGGTGTCTGCGTGATATTTCGGAGTGAGGGAGCAGACATATTTTATGGCGTTTACTAACGCTTGTTTTTGACTGGTAGAAACCTGAGAAATTTCAAAACAGTCATTTTCGAAAACAAGGCAGTGGTAGATGCCCATGGGTGTATCTATACCCGTGCGTACCATATAGTATTGGTGCGTGCGTGTGCGTATATACACGGCGTGGGTTTCTGCATTGCTTATTCGAGATGACGGGTTTTCTCAGGACCTCTACCAGCGGATAAGCAAGAGAAAGAGATCCGCGTTTTTTGATGTTTGGAACCACCTGCTTCGATTGACTTTACTTTTAGCAGGTATATATTTCCATCTTGACAACGATCCGGTAAACGCCGGAGAACTGTTAAGATGGGATTTTTTTGTATATGAAACCGCAACAAAGTTTAATCAGACGACGTAAGACCTATCGCGATGAAGAAGGCGTGGTGGTCGGTTATGGAGCAGAGGAAGTCTATTTTGTAGCCAAACCGCGTGACTATGAGACGCATCCTTTGCGTGAGGGCGAGGTCCGCAACACGTCTATTTTCCACCGCTCGATGACGATGGCTCTGGAGGAATTGAAAGACCCCGTCCGCAGAGCGGAATGGAGCCGCCGCTGGCACGCACAGTTGAACGAGCCCGAACCCGATGCGCCCATCGAGCGCAAGACAGGCAAACGGCATATTTACCTGCGTTTGGATAGGTATGTGCAAAGCGTGATACAAAGGCAGCTGAGGAAAGGGGAATATACGGATTAGAACAGGACCATCACGGGATCATGTTCCGAGAACGACTTAAGAAAGAATGAATCAG
>CADAZU010000048.1 GCA_902792535.1 uncultured Bacteroidales bacterium | reverse complement strand
CAATTCCCCCATAGCATCGACCATGCATGGGCGATCAAAAAGAAACACGATAAGAAAAAAGAACCAAAAGTAAAAAAGAAAAAGCCATGCATTGACATGACAATTTATTGGCATGGCAATGCATGCGTGGCAAGGCATGGCGTGGTATTAATTTTTATCTTATGAATTATTCATTTTTTAGTATTTGGAAATTACTCAATCCGAAAGGGTCGTTCCCCGGTCGTCGTTAAGTCGTTCCCGGCAGATGATCCCGTGATGCTCGCGTCGGCGACCTGACCATCACGGGATCATGTTCCGACGAAAAGCTAAGAACGCGGGCGTGAAAGTCCCTCTAAACCAAAAACGGCAGCCAAACGGCTGCCATTTCTGTCGAGACGAGGCGACTCGAAAATTGCCGACCGGCAATAATCGTTCGAACGCAGTGAGATAAGAACGCGGGCGTGAAAGTCCCTCTGAACCAAAAACGGCAGCCAAACGGCTGCCGTTTCTGTCGAGAAGAGGCGACTCGAACGCCCGACCCCTACGTCCCGAACGTAGTGCGCTACCAACTGCGCTACTTCTCGGATTCGCTTCGATTTCACAAAAGCGGGTGCAAAAGTACTGCTTTTTTTTGATATACGCAAATTTTTTGCGATTTATTTTGCACTTTTTCGTCTAAAAGTGCGTTTTCCGGGCTTGATTGGCTCCGATTTGGCGATTATATCGCGTACTTCGGCTTCGTTAAGCGCAGCGGGATCGGTACTCTTCGGCAACTGATAATTACCCTCCGGCGTATGGATATATGCTCCGTATCGTCCGTTGAGCACCTGCACGTCTCCCCATTGGTGAATAGGCGTGGAGGAGATCTGTTTCTCTTCGATCAAAGCGATCGCTTCGTCCATCGTGAGCGTCAGCGGGTCTTTGCCCTTCGGAATGGAGATAAAGAGTTTGTCGTAATGTACGTAAGGACCGTATTTGCCTTCTCCAACTACTACTTCCTGACCTTGGTATTCGCCGAGGGTGAGCGGAAGGGCCGTTTTGAAGAGCTCCAATGCTTCCGCCAGCGTGATGGAATAGATCGACTGGTTCTTCTTGAGGCTGGCGAAACGCGGTTTGGCGTCCGCTGCGTCACCCATCTGCACGCACGGACCGATCTTACTGATCTTGGCGGTAATAGGCAGTCCGGTCTCGGGATCATTGCCCAGGAACCGACCTTCTACTTTTCCTCCCGGAACAGCCGTTACCAGCGGTTGGAACTTCTGGTAAAATGTATCTACGGTCTTGACCCAGTCAGCTTTGCCGGCTGCGATGCGGTCGAACTGCTCTTCCTCATGCGCCGTGAAATCATAACTGAGAATCTCCGGGAAATGCGCTACCAGAAAATCATTGGTCATCCGTCCGAGGTCGGTCGGAAGGAACCGCTGTGTATCCGCTCCGTACAGTTCGGTCTTCTGCTTCTCTTGCACCATACCGTTCTTGAGGGTCAGAATAGTAATATCGCGTTTGACACCCGGAACGGAACCCTTCTCTACGTATTTCACATGCTGGATCGTATCAATAATCGTCGCATACGTGGAAGGACGACCGATACCGAGTTCCTCCATCCGTTTGACGAGGGTTGCGTCGTTGTACCGGAAGGGCGGTTTGACGTATGTCTGAACGGCTTCTGCGCCTTGCAGTCTGAGTCGCTCGCGCGGCGACATAGCCGGCAGAATACGGCGTTCATCTTCGCCTTCGTCTGTCGATTGTACATAGACACGGGTGAAACCGTCAAAGGTGATCACTTCGCCTGTAGCGACAAACGCATATTTGGAGCCGTGAACCGACACTTCGATAGTCGTTTTCTCGCTTTGCGCTTCTGCCATCTGGCTGGCAATAGTGCGTTTCCAGATCAGTTCGTAGAGCCTCTGTTCGTCCCTGTTAGCCCCTGCGGAGAGACGGCTCATGTATGCCGGACGAATGGCTTCGTGCGCCTCCTGTGCACCCTTCGATTTGGTCCTGTATTGGCGCGTATGGAGATACTCGGCGCCGTATTGCTCTGTGATGACCTCTTTGCAAGTAGCCAGCGCAAGAGCGGAGAGGTTGACCGAGTCGGTACGCATATAGGTGATATGTCCGTTTTCGTAAAGTGACTGGGCGATACGCATGGTCTTGGAGACCGAGAATTTGAGTTTGCGCGCCGCTTCCTGCTGGAGTGTCGAAGTGGTGAACGGAGGTGCCGGTAAATGCGTTACCGGTTTGCGTTGTACATCGCGTACGATGAACTGGGCAGAGTTCAGACTCTCCAGAAATTCGATCGCATCTTTCTTATGCGAAAAACGATGGTTCAGTTCGCATTTCAGAACCGACGCATCACCCGGATTTATCCCGATGAAATCGGCAAAAGTTCGATATGCCGAGGACGCACGGAAGGACTCTATCTCACGCTCTTTTTCCACGATGAGACGTACCGCCACGGACTGCACACGTCCGGCGGAAAGTCCGGTTGTCACTTTCTTCCACAGCACGGGCGAGAGTTCGAAACCGACGATACGGTCCAATACCCGTCGCGCCTGCTGGGCGTTCACCAGATTGTAATCTATATCGCGCGGATTGGCGATTCCATCGAGCACATCGCTCTTCGTGATCGACGAGAAAACGATGCGGTGGGTTTCTTTGTTTTGCAGATTCAGGACATGATACAGATGCCAAGCGATGGCTTCTCCCTCGCGGTCCTCATCGGAAGCGAGCCAAACGACTTCGGATTTGGCTACCTCGCGGCGGAGCTCTTCTACCAAGTGCTCTTTATTGGCGTCAATCACATAATTCGGTGCATAGCCGTGCTCGATGTCAATCCCCAATGAGTTCTTGCCCAGCGGCTCGATGTCACGGATGTGACCTTGGCTGCTCATTACTTTGAAATCATCTCCCAGGAACGATTTGATCGTTTTTACCTTGCCCGGGGACTCCACTATAACCAGATTTTTGCTCATACTAACTATATATAAGGTGTGCCCTCAAAAATTCGCCGCAAAAGTAGTACAAAAAAATTATTTGCGCAAATTTTTTTTAATCGCTTGCGTATATCAAAGATATTTTGTATCTTTGCACCCGATTTTGAAAAAATAATTTTAATTTTTTTATCGAAAGGACTTGCATGAATGTATTTTTAGTCGTATTATTAGTGCTCGCGGGCGTTGCGCTATTATTGGTGGAGATGTTCCTTCTGCCGGGTTTCGGTATCGCGGGCGTCGGCGGTTTCGGTTGCCTGATAGCGGCCGTAGTGTTAGCATGGCTTCTGATCAGCCGGATGGCGGGTTATATCACGCTGGGTGCTTGTCTCGTCCTTTCGGGTCTGGCTATCTGGGGCTTTCTGCGCAGCAACGCCTTGGACAAGATGGCGTTGGACAGCAAGGTTGAGGGTCATGTGGAGTTAGCGAAGAACAAATTAAAGAAGGATGAAGAAGGAAAATAAATTTATCTCGCTCATATTATAAAATCAAAACACTATGGACATTTTAACCATTATTGTTGTAACGCTGGTAGCGATTGCACTTTGTATTTTCTTTTATTACGTGCCGTTCATGCTATGGATCAACGCTGTAGTGAGCGGTGTACGTATCAGTTTGGTACAGCTCTTTTTGATGCGCATCCGTAAGGTGCCGCCTACGAAGATCGTCAATTGTATGATCGAGGCGCACAAGGCGGGTCTGATGGAAGTGAAGCGCGACGGATTGGAGGCTCATTACCTCGCCGGCGGACATATAGAGCGCGTGGTACATGCGCTGGTAAGCGCCAGCAAAGCCGGAATCGATCTGTCGTTCCAGATGGCTACGGCGATTGATCTGGCAGGCCGCGACGTGTTTGAGGCTGTGCAGATGAGCGTCAATCCGCGAGTAATCGATACGCCTCCGGTAGCTGCGGTGGCAAAAGACGGTATTCAGTTGATCGCCAAAGCCCGTGTGACGGTTCGCGCGAACATCCGCCAGCTGGTGGGTGGTGCAGGCGAGGACACCATTCTTGCCCGTGTGGGCGAAGGTATCGTCAGCTCGATCGGTAGTGCCGAGAGCCACAAGCAGGTTTTGGAGAATCCGGATTCGATCAGTAAGCTGGTGCTCTCCAAAGGTCTGGACGACGGAACGGCATTTGAGATTCTGTCTATCGATATAGCGGATATCGACGTAGGTAAGAACATCGGTGCGCAGCTGCAGATGGATCAGGCAGAGGCGGACAAGAATATCGCGCAAGCGAAGGCAGAGGAACGCCGCGCGATGGCGATTGCGCAGGAGCAGGAGATGAAAGCGAAAGCACAAGAAGCTCGTGCGAAAGTGATTGAGGCTGAGGCACTTGTGCCGCAAGCGATGGCTGAGGCTTTCCGCAACGGAAACCTCGGAATCATGGATTACTATCGCATGCAGAATATCCAGGCGGATACCGCCATGCGCGAGCAGATCGCAGGAGGAGCACCTACTTCGAAGAAGAAGTGATTGGAAGATTTCTTATCTCGGCAAAGCCTCGAACGATCGGCTGAAGCCGTATGGAGGATTTGAGGATTGAGAGTAGCACTTCTTCAATATGCGATAGAGTGGGCTAATCCGCAGGTGAATATCGGTTTGCTGGACGAGCGGTTGCATGCGATCGCCGGTCGGGCAGATATGGCGGTAGTGCCGGAGATGTTCTCCACGGGATTCTGTATCGACCGACCGGATCTCGCCGAACCATGGGGCGGAGCAACTTGTCAGGCTCTGCAACGGATGGCGGATGAGTACCAACTGGCGATCGTCGGCAGTCTGATTTGCCAAGTACCAAGTGACAAAGTACCAAGTACGAAGGAATTGCGGAACAGGGGATTCCTGTTCCGTCCGAACGATACGCCTTGCTATTACGACAAACACCATCTCTACCGCAGCGGCGGCGAAGCGGAGTATTTCACGCCGGGCGAGAAACGCGAGGTGTGGGAATACCGCGGCGTCAAGATCCGGCTGGCGGTTTGTTATGACTTGCGGTTCCCCGTCTGGCTGCGGCAGGACAAGAAGAATATGTACGATATTCTGATTTGCGTAGCGTGCTGGCCGACCGTGCGGATCCAATACTGGGATGTGTTATTACCGGCTCGTGCGGCAGAGAACCATTGTTACGGCATCGGCGTGAATATGGTGGGTATGGATGGCGCGCAGATGGATTATAACGGTCATTCGGCTGCTTATGACACATGGCTCAAAGACGTAGCCGGATTTGAAGATTACGAAGAAGGGACGCGTATTGTGGACCTCTCGATAGAAAAACTGCGACATTTCCGGGAAGTGTTGCCCCAATGGGAAGAAGCGGATGGATATCAATTGGAAAATACGTGAGTTGACGGCGGAAGAGCAAGCCGCTGCAGAACGACTGAGTACCGAGCTGGAGATCAGCGCGGTAGCCGGACGCATATTGGCTTGCCGCGGTCTGCGTACGGCGGCGCAGGCGAAGGCGTATATCCGTCCTTCGCTGGATAGTTTGCATGACCCGTTTCTGATGCGCGATATGGGTGCTGCCGTAGATCGGTTGTGCCGCGCTATAGACACGCATGAGCGGATCATGATCTATGGCGACTACGACGTGGACGGCACGACGGCGGTGGCGCTGATGTATTCGTTCCTGCGGACGCAGACGGATAATATGATCTATTATATCCCCGACCGATATACGGAGGGATATGGTATCTCTTACAAAGGAATCGACACGGCGAAAGAGCAAGGCTGCACGCTGGTTATTGCGCTGGATTGCGGCATCAAGGCTGTGGACAAGATTGCTTATGCGGCAGAGAAAGGGATTGATTTCATCGTCTGCGACCACCATACGCCGGGTGACGAGATCCCGAAAGCGGTTGCTGTGCTGAACATGAAGCGGTCGGATTGCAACTATCCGTTCAAGGAGCTGAGCGGCTGCGGCGTGGGATTCAAGTTAGCGCAAGCATACGCACAACGGAAAGGCATGGGCATGCGCGAGGTCTATCGGTTGCTGCCGCTTCTGGCGATGTCGATAGCCAGCGATGTGGTGCCTGTGACGGGAGAGAACCGTATTCTGGCGTACTACGGACTCAAGGCGCTGAATGCGCAGCCGTCCGTGGGTATGCGTGCTATCATGCGGATTGCCGGCATAGAGGGCAAGACGATCACGATCAGCGATCTGGTCTTTAAGTTCGGTCCGAGGCTGAATGCCGCCGGACGGATCAAGAGCGGCGCAGAGGCTGT
This sequence comes from uncultured Bacteroidales bacterium, assembly GCA_902792535.1. Taxonomy (GTDB): domain Bacteria; phylum Bacteroidota; class Bacteroidia; order Bacteroidales; family Paludibacteraceae; genus Colicola. The sequence goes on along the minus strand of CADAZU010000048.1, from coordinate 4,700 downwards.
GCGGCTGCTGATCACGGACGACGAAGAGGCTGCGGCACGGTTTGCGCAAGATATCGATTCGTACAACCAAGACCGGCGCGATTATGACAGCCGGACGACCGATGAAGCGCTGGAGCAACTCGAAAAAGATCCGATGAATTCGAAGAAATTCACTACTGTGGTCTATTCGCCGGAGTGGCATAAAGGAGTGGTGGGTATTGCCGCCAGCCGGTTGACGGAGACATGGTATCGACCGACGATTGTGCTGACTGCCGGAGACAACGATATTATCAGCGGAAGCGCACGGTCGGTAAGCGATTTCGATATCTATACGGCGATCGATTCCTGCCGGGATCTGCTGACCAATTTCGGCGGGCATAAGTTTGCTGCGGGTTTGAGTATGCACAAGGCGGATCTGCCGGAGTTCAAACGCCGTTTTGAGGAATACGTGGCGGCGCATATCACGCCGGAGCAGCAAGTGCCGACGCTGGAGATAGAGGCGGAGGTGGAGTTGAGCGACATGAATTGGAAGATGTACAAGATCCTGCAATGCCTGGAGCCGTTCGGACCGGGGAACGAGCGACCGCTGTTCCTTTGCCGCAACCTGATTAACAACCAAGGCACGCGTGCTGTGAGCGACGGCAGACACTTGCATCTGGACTTGACGGATCGGGTAGTGGCTATGACCGGAATCGCTTTCGGCGAAGGGGACAAAGCGATCCACCTGCAGAACGGCAAGAGCGTGGATGTATGTTTCTATCTGGAGGAGAACACGTATCGCGGTCACACCAGCCTTCAGATGAATGCACAAGATATCAAGTTAAATTGTTAAGCTGTTAAATTGTTAAGCTGTTAAATAGTTAAACTGTTATGTTTTCCGAACGAGACACCAAAGGCCCGAGTTTGCGTCGGGGATCGATTGAAGTAGTATGCGGATCGATGTTCTCCGGCAAGACCGAGGAGTTGATCCGCCGCATGAAACGCGCTAAGTTTGCCAAGCTGCGCGTGGAGATCTACAAACCCGCAATAGACGTGCGCTACAGCGACGAGGATGTGGTGAGCCACGACCGCAACGTGATTCAATCCACGCCGGTGGACAGCAGCCAGAATATATTGCTGATGGTGGACGATATAGACGTGGTGGGTATCGACGAGGCGCAGTTCTTCGATATGGGTATCGTGGACGTCTGCCAGCAGCTGGCGAACCGTGGTATCCGCGTGATCGTAGCGGGTCTGGATATGGATTACAAGGGCGTGCCGTTTGGTCCTATTCCGGCGTTGATGGCGATCGCGGACGATGTGTACAAGACGCATGCTATCTGTGTCCAATGCGGCGATCTGGCGTACGTGAGCCATCGTTTGGTAGCCTCCGAAAAGCGCGTTTTGTTAGGTGAGACCGACAGCTATGAACCTCTCTGCCGCGCGTGCTACAACAAAGCTCTCTCTCAGGAAGAAGGGAAATGACCAAATGGTAAATGACCAGATGGTACATTACATAGATGTCATATTACCGTTAGCCATCCGGGACTGTTATACTTATAGCGTTCCGGATGGTTTGTCTATACCTGCTCCGGGAACGAGGGTGGTTGTGCCGCTGATGGCTAAACAGGTGCGCGGCGTAGTGCTGCGGGTGCATGAGGAGCCGATAGAAGAAGCGTTTGCGGCTAAGATACGTCCTATTACAGAAGTGTCCGATTCGGCTCCGGCTGTGAGCGCAGAGCAGTTGGCGCTTTGGCAATGGATGAGCGGATACTATATGTGTACGTTAGGCGAAGTGATGAATGCCGCTTTGCCGAGCGGAGTAGATAAGCGTCTGGTGGATCCGCCGAAGCGTCGCAAGGCTACGACAGCGGGTTATACAGGACCGATAGAACCGATCCATGAACTGACTCCGATACAGGCGAAAAGTGCCGATGAAATCGAAGGTTTTTGGACTTCCGGCAAGGATATAGTGCTGCTGCACGGAGTGACTTCCAGCGGCAAGACGGATATCTATATCCATTTGATTCAGCACCAGTTGGAGCAAGGCAAGAACGTGCTGTATTTAGTGCCGGAGATTGCTCTGACGACCCAGTTGACGAGCCGTTTGCAGCGTGTGTTCGGAGACAGACTGATTGTGTATCACAGCCGTTTGACCGATGCGGAGCGCGAGAAACGATATAGGGAAGTACTAAGTGACCAAGGATTAAGTGACCAAGGACCAAGTACCGAGGCGAAAGTGGTCATTGGCGCGCGGAGTGCGATCTTTCTGCCGATACCGAATATAGGGTTGGTTATCGTGGATGAGGAGCATGAACCGAGTTACAAACAGGAAGAGCCGGCTCCCCGCTATCATGCCCGTTCGGCTGCGATCATGTTAGCCAAAGAGCATGGCGCAAACGTGCTGTTAGGAACTGCAACACCCTCGATGGAATCGTACTATTTGGCTCAAAAAGGGGTGTACGGACTGGTGTCTATCACAGAGCGTTTCGGTGGCGTCGAACTGCCGGAGATCAAGCTGATTGACCTGCAGCGTCAGTACAAACGGAAGGAGATGTACGGTCATTTCAGCGATCCGTTAGTAGCGCGCATCCGGGAGGTCTTGGCGGAGCACAAGCAGGTGATTCTTTTTCAGAACAGGCGAGGTTACGCTCCGCAGATCCAGTGTACTTCTTGCGGTCAGCCTCCGAGGTGCGTACAATGCGACGTGCCGATGACTTTGCATTTGCGCGACAAGGAACTGAGGTGCCATTATTGCGGCTATCATTCGCCGATACCGAGTGTCTGCCCCCATTGCGGCGGCGAATACAAGACCATCGGTTTTGGGACGGAGCGGATAGAGGACGAGATACAGAACCTCTTCCCCGAAGCACGCGTACTGCGGATGGATCTGGACACTACGCGCAATAAATCGGCTTATCAGGACATCATCAACGCCTTTGCCAATCACGAGTGCGATATTCTGGTGGGCACGCAGATGGTGACGAAAGGACTGCATTTTGACGATGTACGGTTGGTAGCGGTACTGAATGCCGATCCGCTGTTCAACCAGCCGGATTTCCGTGCGTACGAACGGGCGTACCAGATGTTGGAGCAAGTGGCAGGACGTGCAGGGCGGAAAGGTACGAAAGGCGAAGTATGGATTCAGACTTTTGATCCCAAGAACGCCGTGCTGCAGATGGTGCAGAATCATGATTACGAAGCCCTCTATCGCCACCAGTTGAAAGAGCGCGAACTATTCAGATATCCCCCATTTCATCGGGTAATTCGGCTGCAAATGCGGCATGCCAAACAGGCGCAAGTGCATGAGGCGGCTACGATGCTGCAATCGCACCTCGCCCGTATTTTCGGAAAACGTGTATCGGGCGTGATCATTCCTTCGGTAGAGCGCGTGCAGGCGTATTATATCCGTGAACTGACGCTGCGTATCGAGCAGGGTGCGAATATGGCGGAGGCGAAACGGAGATTGAGAGAAGCGATCGATTATATTTCTTCGATTCCATCGAATAAAAATGTCAAAATCATAGCGGATGTAGATCCGCAATAAGGTGTATAGTTATGATTAGTGAAGAGAAACGTCGTGTGGCGTATATCAATGAGATGATTGAGAGCGGTCATGCCGCTGAGTTGGTAAAGGACGGTGAGGCATACCATGATATGCAGTTAGCGCAGATAGCCGATGCGATTTGTGCTCGCGAGGATGTGCGTGTCGTGTTGATAGCCGGTCCGTCGTCCAGCGGCAAGACCAGTACGTCGCATAAGTTATGTCTGGAGCTGCTGGCGCACGGCAAACAGCCGGTGGCGCTTTCTTTGGATAACTGGTATGTGAACGGCGACCGCACGCCGCTCAAAGAGGACGGAACGAAAGATTATGAATCGGTTTATGCGATTGATCTGGTGCAACTGGAAGCGGACTTGACGGCGCTTATAGCCGGAAAAGAGATTGCTCTGCCGACCTTCAATTTTGCGGAAGAGCGGCGTGAGTATCCGGGTGAGACGCTGCGGTTGGAGCCGGAGACGATCATGGTGATCGAGGGTATCCATGCGTTGAATCCGATCCTGACGGAGCATATCGCGCCGTCGCATAAGTACAAGGTGTATGCTGCTCCGATGAGTCCGGTGTCTCTGGACGGCGAGCGTTGGGTGCCGACGTATGTCCACCGTCTGCTGCGCCGCATGAGCCGTGACCTGCGCACACGTGGCAAATCGCCTCAAACGACGATTGCCAACTGGCCCTCCGTGATAGAGGGCGAAGCGCAATGGATAGAGCCGTTCCGCAAAGAGGCGGACGCGGAGTTCGATACCACGATGCTGTATGAACTGCCGGCTTTGCGTCTGACGGTAGAGACGGCACTCCAGACGGTACCTGCGCGGTCAGATGAATACCAGGTGGCGGAGTTGTTGCTGTATTATCTCAGTTTCTTTGAGTCCATGGCTTCTGCTTTTGTGCCCCGCACCTCCATTTTGCGCGAGTTCATCGGCGGCTCCCAGTTCAACGTGGGGTAAGAGTGCAAAAAAAGAGAGAAAAAGGCTAAACCCTCGGTTTCTTAGCCCCAAGGGGCACGATTATTGCAAATTCATCGACAAAGAACGGCAGCCTTTCGGTTGCCGTTCTTTCGACTTTCGACTTTCTGCTTTCGCCTACTTGATCTCAATCTGTTTCGTCGTCTTGCCTTCTACTTTCTGGAGTTTCGGCAGTTCGATAGTCAGAATACCGTCTTCTACCTTGGCGTTGATTTCTT
>CADAZU010000047.1 GCA_902792535.1 uncultured Bacteroidales bacterium | reverse complement strand
ACGATGCAACTTGCGGTGATAGAACAGCAGATCCAAATAAAAGTCCTCGCCGTCAATGATCATTCGTTTCTGGCGCTCCACAAACGTAAAGCCGTTGCCCAATTCCATGATAAACTGCTCTAAATGCGCGACCAGACTGTCTTCCAGCGATCTCTCTGAATACATGCCTTTGAGACCTGTAAACTCCAAGAAATAAGGGCTCTTGAACACCAAATCCGGAGACAAAGTCTCGTTATCGCGCAAATCAGCCAGTTCCTGCTTGATCAGTTCCTCCGGTTTTGTAGCAATCGCTGTGCGTTCATACAACATGCCATCAATCTTGGCTTGGAGCGTTCTTTTGCTCCATCTTTCGGTTGCAGCCATAGTCAGATAAAATTCTCGTTGGAGTGCATCTTTAATCGGCATAACTATCAGAAAATGAGTCCATGACAATTTTGACACCAGTGGTGATTTTGACACCAGTGGTGACACAATTTGAAAATCGGGAAATTGCAGGGCAAATTGCATCATTCGACGGATGGTTCTCTCTTCAAATCCCTTCGTTCCGTACTCCTCTTGCAATGCGCCACTGTTGCGACAATTTGCTTGCCATATTCAGCACGCTCGTTCTTCAGCACATCGCGATTGATGCGGTCACCGATATGCCAATACATTGCCGTCAACTCATAATTGGCTGTAGCTGCTACGTGTGAACGCGCGGTATCGATTATCTTCCGCAAGTCACCGAGTAGTTCCGTAGAAACTATTTCGGTCGGATTGATTTTCTCTATATCTGCCATATATCTTTGTCTGTCTTTCTTATGGTGTTTTTGTGTCGCTCATCGCTCGGTGGGGACAGATGATGCTATTTTTCGATTATCTCCCAATGTCCCGTTTTGTCAGAGCCGACCCATTGAATTAGGTGTTTTTCTTGTAGAGCTACTACGTCCCGTTGGATGGTTTTTCTATTGACTCCCAATCTTTCGGAAAGATATTTCGTGTTTACTGCGACATTTACTGCGACATTTTTTAGAATTTCTATTATAACTCGCTGTCTATCAGTTAAATCATCTGCGACATCATGAAGGGCATCTTGATGGAAATCTGCTCCTCGATGCCCAACTGGCGATAGCGTTCTATGGTTTGCAATAAGTCTGCCATATCTATCCTTTTTGCTCTGTTTTTCTTGCTGCACCAAATTTGCGTGCAAATTTACTACTTTTTTCGGACATATGCAAGTATTATGGCGGAAATTGAAATTGGGAGTGCCGTTTTTGACCGTTTTGGGACAGAAAATCACAAAAAAATGAGCAACTTTTCTGTCGCTCATCTCTCGGTTGTGTCTCGGTCATCGGTCGGTCATCGGTCGGTGGAGGATCTATTCCTCACTGAAGTGAACGAGGACGTGGCGGTAGGAATTGAAGATCTTGGATTTGGAGACGAAGCCCAGATACCGGCGGTCCTGGTCCACTACCGGCAAGTTCCATGCTCCGGTGTCCTCAAAGACCTCCATCACTTTCTCCATAGGCAGGTCAAACCGCAGAATAGCGGCAGGGGAAGTCATCAGTTGACCCACCGTAAAACGCTTGTACAGCCGCGGCTGAAACATGATATTGCGCACTTCGTCCAGCAGCAGAATACCCTTTAGATGCCCTTCCTGGTCGATCACGGGGAAGATATTGCGCTTGCTCTCGCTGATCACTTTGACCAACTCGCCCAGCGTCATTTCCGGGAAGATCGTAATGAAATCCGTCTCCAGCACGCTGTCCATCTTTAAGAGAGTCAATACGTTACGGTCTTTATTATGGGTCAGCAGCTCGCCCTTTTGCGCCAGACGCATGGCGTACAACGAGTGCGGTTCGAAGAGCATGATCGTCAGATATGAAATCACCGAAACGATCATCAGCGGCATAAAGAGGTGGTATCCGCCGGTCAGTTCGGCAATCAGGAAGATACCTGTCAGCGGTGCGTGCATGACGCCCGACATCAGACCCGCCATTCCCACCAGCGCGAAGTTCGCTTCCGGCACACTCAAGCCGGTCATGTTCATGATCCGTGCAGTCAGGAATCCGGTGATTGCTCCCATGAAAAGCGAGGGTGCGAAGATACCTCCGACGCCTCCGGCACCGTTCGTCGCAACACTCGCAACAATCTTGAATAAAATGATAAATCCGAAATAAGTCAGCAGTAACCATGACCCGTTACGCGCCGCCCATTCGTTATGCTCCAGCGGACTGTTCTCCAGCGCGGACATGCAGTCGCCGTTGATGAGTTGCCGGATCACATCGTAGCCCTCGCCGTACAGAGGCGGGAAAATGAAGATCAGCACACTCAGCGTCATGCCTCCGAGCAGCAGCTTGACCCACATGTTCTTAATCGAATGTTTGAACCACTGCTCCAAGCCGTTCATGCCCCGGGTGAAATAGAGACTCACTAGACCGCAGACCACACCCAGCACGAGGTACCACGGTATGCGCTCTACCATAAACGCCTCCGTGCTGTCCAGCGGGAACATCGGCTCCGTTCCGGTCAGTATATACGAGATCGCCGTCGCCGTGACCGAAGAGATCAGCAGCGGCGCTACGGAGGTCATCGTCAGATCCATCATCAGCACTTCCAGCGTGAAAACCAAGCCGGCTATAGGGGCTTTGAAGATACCGCCTATCGCACCGGCTGCACCGCAAGCGATCATCAGCATCATCGTCTTTTGGTCGAGCCGGAAAGCTTTTGCCAGATTCGAACCGATCGCTGCACCGGTCAGCACAATAGGCGCCTCCGCTCCGACCGATCCGCCGAAACCGATCGTCAGACCCGAACCGATGATCGACGACCACATGTTATGCGCTTTGATGATGGATTTACGCTGCGAGATAGCGTATAGAATCTTGGTGATACCGTGCGAGATATCGTCCCGCACGATGTATTTCACGAAAATGGCAGCCAGCGTGATACCGATGATCGGCGTGATCAGGTACCACCACGTGTGCCCGCTGTCGCCGATCAACTGTTCCTCTACCAGCCATTGGATCAGATGGATAAACGATTTCAGAATAGCTGCGGCTGCGGCGGAGAAAGCACCTACAAAGAACGACAGGAGAAGAACCAGATCCTTCTCGCTGATATGGCGTTCCCGCCACTCGATCATCCTGTCGTAGAAATTACTCATCCCAGCCGATCCCCTTGTATTTGTCGAGATCCCACTCTTCTTCTACCTCGTTGAGGTAGATAGTGTGCTCCTCTTCATCCTCCTGCGCCTCCGGCTCGTCACGTTCAATCAAGGTCACGTCAATCGGCGCATGGCTGATCTCAATCACCTGGTTCTGCTCTTTGTTCAGTTCCACCCACAGCGCGTCTTTCAGCGCGTCTATTCCTTCGCCCGTGAGAGACGAGATAGGCAGCACCGGAATACCGATCTTTTGGCTGAGCGCCTCAAAATCAATATCCGGCAACTCGTTGCCCTCTTCGTCCAGCCGCGGCACATCCGTCTTGCTGACGGCTAAGATCCGCGCCTTGGTCAGCAGCTCCGGATTATACTTCTCTAACTCGCGAAGAAGGATCTCGTACTCCGCCTGTATATCTTCGCTGGTAGCCGGAACCATAAACAGCAGCACCGCATTGCGCTCGATATGCCGCAGGAACCGCAGACCCAGACCCTTGCCTTCGCTCGCGCCTTCGATGATTCCGGGTATATCCGCCATGCAGAACGAACGACCGTCTCTATAAGAGACGATGCCCAACTGCGGCGTCAGCGTCGTGAAAGGGTAGTCCGCTATCTCCGGCTTGGCGGCAGAGACAACACTCAGCAGCGTGGACTTGCCGGCGTTCGGGAAACCGACCAGACCGACATCCGCCAGCACTTTGAGTTGCATGATCACCGTCCGCTCCTGAGCCGGTTCTCCGGGCTGGGCATAACGGGGCGCTTGGTTCGTAGCCGTGCGGAAATGCCAGTTGCCTAAGCCCCCACGACCGCCTTTGAGCAGCACCACGCGCTCGTCATGCTCCTTCACTTCGCATATGAACTCACCCGTCTCGCCGTCATAGACCACCGTCCCGCAGGGCACCTCGATGATCTTGTCCTCGCCGTCTTTTCCGAATGAACGGCTCTGACCGCCTTTGCCGCCGTCTGTCGCCATGATATGTTTCTGGTATTTCAGGTGCAGCAGCGTCCATAGATTGCGGTTGCCATGCAGGATTACCGACCCGCCTTTACCGCCGTCGCCGCCGTCCGGACCGCCTTTCGGCAGGTACTTGGCGCGGTGAAGGTGCATACATCCTGCGCCGCCCTTACCCGAGCGGCAGTAGATCTTCACGTAGTCGATAAAATTGGTTGCCATAACTCTATAACAGCTTAACGATTTAACAATTTAACAGCTTAACGGTTTACCGTTTCTCACCCTGAAACCGCTCAATGATGCGCTCGATTTGCAGGAACACATCCTCCATGCCGTGGTTTCCGTTCACAGGGCAGTAGTTGCCGTGGTGCAGGTAATAATGGGCGATCGGCTCGGTCTGGTTGTGATAAACGGCGATACGATGGCGGATCGTATTCAGGTTGTCGTCCGCACGACCGCTCACTTTGCCGCGCTCGATCAGACGCTGGATCAGCAACTGCTCATCTACCAGCAGGTCAATCATGATCGCCTCCATGTTGTATTTCTTCAGCAACTCGGTCAGCGACTCTGCCTGAGCTACCGTACGGGGGTAACCGTCAAAGATCATACCCTTGCTGTCCTTCGGCAGAGAAGAGATATAGTTCTCAATCACGCCGTACATCATCTCGTCCGGAACCAAGTTTCCCTGCGAGATCAATGCGTCGATTTGTTTTCCTAACTCACTGCCCGAAGCAATCTCTGCGCGCAGTACATCGCCTGTGGACAGATGTTGCAGACCGTATTTCTCCGTGACAAAACCGGATTGTGTGCCCTTGCCACTGCCCGGAGCACCACATAAAATAATATTCAGCATATACCTTATTTGAATAAACAGACAAAACGAGCTGCCCGTGTGTTAGGGCAACTCGTTTGTGAAGCTACATTGCCTTGATTAGAGAGCAAATTTAGCACCCGGTTTGATACGAACTACCTTCTTTGCAGGTACCTCTACTACTGCACCGGTACGCGGGTTTTTAGCCATGCGTGCTGCGCGCTCTGCAACTGCGATGGTAGCGTAGCCAACGAGCTGTACGTTCTCACCTTTCTTTACTGCCTCTACTGCTGCCTCAAGAGCTGCGTCGATAACTTTTGCTGCGGCTGCTGCAGATACGCCTGCCTTCTCAGCGGCTGCTTTAATAAGTTCTGATTTGTTCATAACTTTTGTTTTTTTGTTATTAATAATGTGAACGATGGGTTCTTTTTCCCAATTTTGCGACTGCAAAGTTACAACTTTTTCTTTATATACCAAATATTTTGGCAAAAAAAAATGCATTTTTGGCAAAAAAAAATGCTTTTTTGGCGATTTGGTGTACTTTTTGTGTGTATATGTCACGAAAAAAATGTAATTTTGCACTCGTTATGAGAAATATTCCTACTGTTACGCGCTATCTGCTGATAGCTAATTTTGCGGTTTTCTTCCTTGCTGCTATTGTGCAGCGATATGGAGTCGACCTGAACTCCTTGTGTGGCTTGCACTATGTCTCGGCTTCTTCGTTTCATTGGTGGCAGCCGTTCACCTATATGTTCCTCCATGCGAACTTCAGCCACATATTCTTCAATATGTTTGCGGTCTGGATGTTCGCGCCGATGATCGAGCAGGAGTGGGGAGCAAGGCGCTTCGCGATTTACTATTTCGTGTGCGGAATAGGAGCGGCGCTCATCCAGGAGCTGGTATGGATGATGATGCTCAGCAATATGGCGTCCTCCTATGGCGCAGCCGCGCTGGCGCAGTATGCCTATTATCTGAATACCATCGGTGCTTCAGGAGCCGTCTTCGGTATCCTCTTCGCCTTCGGATGGCTCTACCCCGACGTGCCGATGTATATCCTCTTCATCCCGATTCCTATCCGTGCGCGCACGTTCGTTATATTATATGCCGCCATTGAGCTCTTTGCCGGACTGGGATCTGTAGCCGGATTCACAGCGGATAATGTAGCCCATTTTGCCCACCTCGGAGGTATGTTGTTCGGCTGGCTGCTGATTCTCTATTGGCGGAAAACGAACTGGCGCGACCCGGGAGAGTGCTGGCGGGATCTGAAATCCAAACTCGGCATTCACGAGCGCTTGGATAGTTCGGAGAAGGGTGGTAAATTCGACGATTACCACTATCATAAAAGCGTCTAACGGCTGATTTCGATAGTTGCCACGACCGGCTTGTGGTCGGAACCCGGAGCGTCAGGAACAAAGCATTGGACGGGGCGCAAAGGGTCGGAACAAAGGATATAGTCTATTCTTAGACCGTATCCTTTTTTCTCGCAGGTCGCGCCCCATTCCCAGAAATAATGCGTCTCGCTCCAGGCGTCGTGCAGTCCTTCGCTGATATGCCGGTAGGCATAACTGAACGCCGGCGCGTTGAAATCGCCTACTATGATCACGGGATAAGGACTCTTCTCGATCTCCTCGCGGATCACCTGTGCTTGTTTGTTGCGCAGCGGAATAGCACGCTCCCATTTGGCTTTCAGCCTCCGGATGGTCTCCTTCACACCCTCATAATCGCGCCGCTCTTCCGCTTCGCTTAGATCCTCATGGGTGAAACTATAGGACTCCAAATGGTTATTGATCAGTCGGATAGTGTCTTTCCCTACTACCATGTCGCATCGGTTCGAGAGGTTGCCGCGCGTCTCATAGTGGATGCTCTGTTTGTGGATCAAGGGATATTTCGACCATACCATCGTACCGAACTGATGGCGGCTGTCATATACCGAGAAATCGATATACGAATACGGATATTTCCGGCTGAACGTAGCCCGCACATCGCCTAGCGTCAGATATTTCGCATTCTTATAGACGTCCACCTCCTGTAGACATATCACGTCCGCATCCTGTGACATCAGATACTGAATCACTTCGTTCTTCTCCGGCTTCGCAAAACCGCCCATCCGGGCTGTGTTCCACGTCAGCACGCTGATCGCTATGAGCAAATAATTTATCATCTCTTCGGCACCAGCGTCACCAGCGGAATAATCATCTCTTCCAGCGATATACCGCCGTGCTGGAACGTATTGCGGAAATACTGCGCGTAGTAATTGAACTGGTTCGGGTACGCGAAGAAATCGCTGCCCGTGCAGAACATATAACTGCTGCTCACGTTCGGGCAGGGCAGACCTACGCGCTTCGGCTGCTCGATCGTCATCACGTTCTTTGAGTTGCAGTTCAGCGCTTTGCCTACTTTGTAGCGGATATTGGTGTTGGTGTTCTTGTCCGCTATGATCTGCACGGCGTTCTTCACCCTCGTCGTACCATGGTCGGTCGTCAGAACCAGCGTGAATCCCAACTCGGCTGCGCGGCGCAGTAACTCATGTGTCGGCGAGTGCTTGAACCAACTCATCGTCAGGCTCCTGTATGCCGACTCGTCGTTCGCCAGCTCCTTCATGATCTTGCTCTCCGTCCGCGAATGGGACAGCATATCGATGAAATTGAGCACCACGATATTCAGCGGTGTCTTCACGCCCTTCAGCTGCGCTATCACGCGCTCGCAGAAATCGCTCTCGTTCACTTTCCAGTAGTTGAAACTCTCCCGTCTCCGATAGCGGTCCAGCAGCGTCTGCACCAACTCTTTCTCGTATTGGTTCTTGCTCTCCTCGTCGCCTTCTTCTACCCAGTATTGCGGATACATCTCCTGTATCTGCAGCGGCAGCAGACCCGCGAAAATGGCATTTCGGGCATACTGCGTGGCGGTCGGCAGAATCGAAGTGTATTGCTCTTCCGTCCGGATGGTATAGAATTCGCTGATCAGCGGCTGAATGGTCTTCCATTGGTCGTAACGGAAATTATCGATCACGCATACCAGCACTTTCTCCCCTCTGTCCAGCAGCGGAAACACAGCGTGCTTCATCACGTCCTGCGACATAATCGGTCTTTCTGATGTCCCGAACCACCCCTCGTAGTTCCTGCTCACCCATTTGCCGAAAGCCGCATTGGCTTGCGTACGCTGGTCTTCGATCAGGCTGTGCATGCCGGACCTGCCGCCTTGTTCCGCCTCGATCTCCGCCAACTCGATGTCCCATTTGCTCAGCATCCGCTCGATCGCCTGCCATTCTTCGATTGTCGAAGCCGTGTCGATCATATAGGTTATATCGCTCCATTCCTGGCGGTAATTCTGCTGCACTTGTTCGCTGACGATAGCCTGCTGGTGGATATGTTTCTTCAGACACAGCAATATCTGGCTGGGGTTCACCGGCTTGGTCAAGTAATCCGCTATCTTGCCGCCGATCGCTTGCTCCATGATATGCTCTTCCTCGCTCTTGGTGATCATCACTACCGGCACCTCCGGATGAATCCGTTTGATCTCCTGCAGCGTCTCCAGACCGGACATGCCCGGCATGTTCTCGTCCAGAAATACAATACTGATTTCTGACCCCTGATGGCTGACGTCTGACGTCTGACGGCTGATCGCTTCCACCGCGTCCTCGCCGTTGCTCGCGGTCACTACTTCGTAACCTTTCTCTTTCAGATAAATAATGTACGGTTGCAGCAAATCAATCTCGTCGTCAACCCATAAAATCCGGTTCATATCTTGTCCTCCTAACATTATGAGATTATTATGTTATTATTATGTTATTATTATGTGATTATTATGTTATTCGTATAACCACAGTATAACCTGAGTATACTCACAGTATAGCCTGAGTATAGTCTCTCCATTTGTTGATCAGCTTTTGCATGTCTTCCGGCCATTCGCTGTCGAACAGCATCCGCTCTCCGGTTCGCGGATGGGTGAAACCCAATGTCTTGGCGTGCAGCACTTGTCGCGGACAAAGCGCAAAGCAATTCTCTATAAACTGCTTGTATTTCTGCGTGCGAAGACCCTTCAGAATTTCGCACCCGCCGTACTTCTCGTCGCTAAAAAGCGGATGACCGATATGTTTCATATGCACACGGATCTGGTGGGTACGACCTGTCTCCAGCCTGCATTCGACCAGCGTCACGTACGGAAATCGCTCTATCACACGCCAGTGAGTGACTGCCTCTTTGGCTTGAGGACACTCCTCCGGATCCCAAACGCGGTAGATCGTACGGTCTCTGTTATCGCGTGCCAGAGCGCCTTCTATCGTACCGCTCTCCTCTTTGAACGTGCCCCACACCAGCGCATTATACGCCCGCTCCGTCGTGTGGTCGAAAAACTGCTTGGCGAGGTTCGTCTTCGCCTCCGGTGTCTTGGCGATCAGCAGCAATCCGCTGGTATCTTTGTCAATCCGGTGTACCAACCCGATCGCCGGATCATTGATATCAACGACCTGCGTACTTTGTCCTTTGTCGCTTCGTACTTGGAAGTGCCATGCCAGCGCGTGCAGCAGCGTGTGCTCGTAGTTCCCGTGTCCCGGATGAACCACCAGCCCTGCAGGCTTGTTCACCACCAGCAGATCCTCGTCTTCATACACGATATCCAGCGGTATATCTTCCGGCGTGATGGTGAAATCATGCGGCTCATGATCCAGCAGTACTTGGATCACGTCACCCGGTTTGACCTTATAGTTAGAAGCCACAGCCTTTCCGTTCACCCATACATTCCCTGCATCAGCCGCATTCTGAATGCGGTTGCGGCTGGTGTTGGTCATGTGTTCCGCCAGGTATTTGTCGATCCGCTCTTTGCCTTGACCTTTATCTACCTCGCATCGCCATCTCTCCCACAACTCCTCGTTCTCTATGTCTTCTGTGTTTTGCATCTTTTTGATTTGGTCAGCAATGCAAATTGTTGGTAATTTTTGACTAATATAGATGTTTTTTATGTGCCCACTTGGCGTGCTTTTGAAAGCTTTTACTCGCAGAGTTGCGGAGTTTGTTGTTAAAAACTATCCGAAAGCTTGCTTGCGAGGAGTTTTTATCAGCAAAATACGCGTAGAGCGAAGCTCAAAAGCCTTCAAAAGGGTTTATCTATGTTTTTGTTCTTAAAATTCTCAATTCCCTAAAACCACTCTTCCTCGCTGGGCGCGCCCCCTCCGCTCGCGGCTTTCTCGATATCCGCCGACAGCCTCAGCGCGACCGTCTCGCCTTCTATCAGGTGCTCTCCGGCGCTCGGCGTCTGCCGATAGACGTATTGCGTCACGCCCTCTTCACTCGGCTCGTCGTAATGCACCGCTCCGATCGTCAACCGCCGGCTCAGCAGCAGACTGCGCGCGTCTTGGAGAGTCAGACCGATGACGGAAGGCACTTCCACTTCTTCGGTGCCTCGTCCGAAACCAACCACCAGACGCACTTTCGTGCCGACCGCCAGTTTCTCACCCGGCTGTACACTCACCCCGTTGCATTGGACGTCCAGAACCAGGTCGCGGAACTCGGACGGCTCGTATTCATAGATCGAATCGACCTCAAGACCCATACCGCGAAGCGTCGTCTCCGCCTGACGGTAACTCATGTCCTGTAGGTTGGGCATCGTCACTTGGCGCTTCGTCGTCGCGTTGATCGTCACGTACACCGCGCGTCCGTGCTTGGCATGACTCATCGGCTTTGGATCTTGCTCAACAATCGTGCCAAACGGCACTTTGTCCGAATAAGTCGAGTCCACTACCACTAAATGCAGACCCTGATCCGCCAGCAGCGGACTGGCTTCAGCCACCACCAAACCGCGGACATCGATCACATCCACTTCCACTCCGTGCTCCGTATAGCGACGCAGATAAGCGATCAGAGCGACCAGGATACCGATTCCTACTACAACGGCAATTACGATGTTCCAACCTATGAATTTCAGGTCTGATTTATCAAAAAAGTCCATTTTTCTCATAAAATCTACAAATTATCGCGCAAAATTACAATTTTTTTTGGATATATGCAAAAAAGTTAGTACTTTTGTGCCGTTTTTCGCAAAAAGGCGGAAAAAATAAAGCTTTATTAACAAAAACATGTTTAAAAAATTCTTTGAGTTATGAAGAAAATGATGCTTATCGTAGCTGTTGCTCTTGCTGCACTCAGCTGCGCAAACAAAGAGGCAGAGAAGGCTGAGGCTGAAGAGGCTGCTCCTGCTGTTGAGGTAGTTGCTGAACCGGCTGCTGAACCGGCTGCTGAGGCTGAAGAGCCCGCTAAAGAGCAATCGCTGATCGAGCGCGCTGTTGATCTCGGCGAGGACGTAGCTGCTGAGGTTGAGAAGAACAAATAATTCTTCCCTTACTTACATTACAATTTTTAACTACATTTAATTTTTTTTTAGCAATGAAAAAAATGCTTCTTATCGTAGCTGTTGCACTCGCTGCAATGAGCTGCGGCAACAAGTGCTGCGACAAAAAATGCGCAGAGAATGAGTGCTGCAAAGATAGCGTTGCATGCTGCCAGAAGGCAGACAGCGCTGCTTGCTGTGCAGAGGCTCCTGTTGAGGCTCCTGTTGAGGCTCCCGCTGAGACTCCGGCTAACTAATCCTTGTTGCTCATCGCGGTTTCCTAACGAAACCGACAAAAAGAAGCGACGCTTCCGCGCCGCTTTCTTTTTGTCTATATAGTATATTACTATACACTATACACTTTCTCGATTAGATTAGCAATGCAAATTTTTGAATAATTGTTGGTAATTTTTGACCAATAAAAAAATTCGTTTAATTCGCGAAATTCGCCGTTAAAAAATTTTCTTCTGTTAAATCTGTGTAATCTGTGGATCACATCGGTGCCTATTTAGGCAATCGATGGAGACCAAGGGCATGAATGACGGCAGGAAGCTTGCTTACTGACCGGCATACAGGGACTTGGGCGCAAGAGCCTTTAGGCTCGGGGGCTGCGCATTTTCGATTTCCTAAATTTGTTCTTAAAATTATCGCAACACTACTATTTCCAAATCATTAATCTTTTATCAAGCACCGTCCCGTCATCTCCTTCGGCTGCTCGATACCCATGATATGGCATAGCGACGGAGCTACGTCCGCGAGGATACCGTCCTCTACGTGCGCGTTCACGTGATCCTTACTGATATACACGAACGGAACCGGGTTCAGCGAGTGAGCAGTATTGGGCGTACCGTCCGGGTTGAGGGCGTTGTCGCAGTTGCCGTGGTCGGCAATGACGATGATCTCATATCCGTTCTCCAGCGCCGCCTCAATCACCTTGTGCGAGCACTCGTCGATACATTTGACCGCTTTCACGATAGCGTCATACACACCCGTATGTCCGATCATGTCGCCGTTCGCGAAATTGAGGGTGATATAGTCGAATTTCTGCGTCTTGATAGCTGCTACCAGCGCTTCCGTCACCTCCGGAGCACTCATCTCCGGCTTCAGGTCGTACGTCGGCACTTTCGGACTCGGAATCAAGATCCGTTCTTCACCCGGGTACTCAGCCTCGCGACCGCCGTTGAAGAAGAACGTCACATGAGCGAATTTCTCCGTCTCAGCAATGCGAAGTTGCTTCATTCCCAACCGGCTGACCACTTCGCCTAATGTATTCTCCACATTCTCTTTCGGGTACAGGATATGCAGCCCTTTGAACGAACTATCGTACGGCGTCATGCAGCAGTAGTGCAACCCCGGAATAGTCTTCATGCCTTGCTCCGGCATGTCTTGCTGGGTCAGAACGATCGTGATCTCTTTCGCGCGGTCGTTGCGGTAGTTGAAGAAGATCACTACGTCCCCTTCCGCAATCCGTCCGTCGCAATTCGCGTTCACCAGCGGCTCCATGAACTCATCCGTGTCCTTGTGCTCCTCCGTGTGGCGGTCGTAGCAGCCTTGTACAGCAGCTACCATGTCGGTCTCCTGACGACCAACGCCGTTCACCAGCTGGTCATAAGCCACTTTGATGCGCTCCCAGCGCTTGTCGCGGTCCATCGCGTAGAAACGGCCGATGATAGAAGCGATATGTGCGCCGTTAGCGTCGCATACCTGCTGCAGGTCGGCTACAAACCCTTTGCCGCTGCGCGGGTCGGTATCACGACCGTCCATGAAACAGTGTACAAAAGTCTTCTCTGCCACGCCGTACTCTTTCGCGATCTCCACCAGTTTGAACAGGTGGTCCAGCGAACTGTGTACGCCGCCGGTGGAGCAAAGACCCATGATATGCAGTTTCTTGCCCGCTGCCTGCGCGGCTTTGTATGCCGCAATGATCTCCGGGTTCTGCATGATCGAGTTGTCGCGGATGGAGCGGTTGATCTTCACCAGATCCTGATACACCACGCGACCCGCACCGATATTCAGGTGTCCTACCTCACTGTTACCCATCTGTCCGTCCGGCAGACCTACATTCTCACCACTTGCCTGCAACTGCGAATGGGGGTACTTGGCTAATAACGCATCCCAATTCGGCGTAGGCGTCACGCTGATCACATCGGATTTGCTCTTGTTCCCGATGCCCCAGCCGTCTAAAATCATCAATAATGCTTTACTCATATATTCGTTTTTTTAATTGCGCTATCTCGCGTTTGTCATCTGCCTCGCGCAGGCTCTGCCGCTTGTCGTACGTGTGTTTGCCTTGGCAGAGCGCAATCTCCATCTTCGCCAGCCCTTTCTCGTTGATAAACAGCACCAGCGGAATAATGGTCTTGCCGGTATCTTTGGTCGCTTTCTCCAGCTTCCGTATCTCGCGCCGTTGCAGCAGCAGCTTGCGGTCACGCTTGGCGTCGTGGTTGGCATAACTGCCGAAGCGGTATTCCGCGATGTGCATCTGTTTGACGTATATCTCCCCGTGTTCTATCGCGCACCACGAATCGACCAGCGAAGCTTTACCCTCGCGGATCGATTTGATCTCTGTCCCGAAAAGCTGAATACCGGCGGTGTACCGGTCGAGGATGATATATTCAAACTTAGCCTTCTTGTTCAGTATCCGTATGTCGCTCTTCTTCCTCATTCTGTTCCTTGTCACTTGGTACTTTGTCACTTGGTACCTTCATATATTTTTTCTGTCTTTGTTTCCACCGCTCCCGCGCATACTGCTGCATGTCGATCACGGTGTCGTTTTCGTCGATGATCTCCAGTCCGAAGATCGTCTCGATGATGTCCTCCAGCGTCAGGATCCCGACGAACATACCGTATTCGTCGATCACTTGTGCGATCTGGCTCTTCTGCTTTAGCATGCTGTCGAAGATCGTGCCGAGCGTCAGATCCTGGTCGAACGCCGGAAGCGGCCGCTTGATACTGCCTAAGGTCTTGCGGAAATGATCTTCCGTCAGATCCTCCAGCGCGTCGTTGCGCAGGATATAACCCGTGATATACTCCGGCGACTCGGGCTTGTACAGCGGAATACGCGAGAAATGGTCGTACTCGTCGGAGTCGTAATAGGCGCGCAGCGTCATGTTCTCCGGCGCGATCTTGGCTACCACGCGCGGTGTCATCACGTCGTACGCATGAATGCTGTCCAGACGCATCAGGTTGCTGAAGATCTTGTTCTCGTCCTCGTCCACCACACCTTCCTCTTCGCCAACATTCACCATCGATAGCACTTCCTCGCGGCTCACCGAAGGCTCGTCTTCCTTGTCCGGGAACATGCGGGTGATCAGCTCGATCAGCCATACGAACGGGTATAGCACAATGATCAGCACGCGGATCATACGCGCCGTGAAACCCATCAGCTCGCGCCAGTGCGTCGTGCCGATACGCTTCGGTATGATCTCCGAGAAAACGAGTATCAGGATCGTCGTGAGGGCGGATACGAGTCCGAACCATTTGGAGCCGAAGAGGATAGTCGCTTGCGAACCTACGCCGGCAGCACCGATGGTGTTCGCTATCGTATTCAGAGACAAAATAGCCGCCAGAGGACGACCTGTGTTCTCCTTGTAGCTGCTCATCAGTTTCGCGGGCGCGTAGCCCTCTTCTTCACGTAGATTGATATAACTCAGCGAGGTACTCATCAGCACCGACTCCAGCACGGAGCACAGAAAACTGATCGCCATCGACCCGAGTAAAAATAGTAATAGTAATCCCATATATTTCTAAAAACGCTGCAAAATTACTACAAAAATTGCACATACGCAAGTTTTTAAGCGATAAATTTTAGCAAAAATAGAATTTATTCTATTGTTTCGTGATCGATCATGCCCTTGGGAGCTTGCTCACGGAGGGCATAAGCGATCATGGAACAGAGGGCATTGCCCTGCTAAAATTTACCGCTTAATGTTGCGTATGCCCGGCAGGACGCTTTTAATCCTCCTCCTCGCTCTCTTCCTGCAATGACCGCACGATACATCGCCGCGCTAATAGCATCGCCTGGATCGTCAGCGCAGGCAGAACGACCGTGAGAGTTGGCGTGAGGGTAGCAAACTGGAGATCGGAAATCCGCATCGCGTAGTAGATCAGCAGCACGTAGTACGCACCGGCTAAAATGCTCACCAGATCGCAGAAGATGAGCCCTTTGCGGCTGAAAAAGAAGAAGAGACTGATGATCGCGAGGATCAGCATCGCGCGATAGCAATACCACAGCCCTTTCACCGACATTTCTGCCACCACCTGCTTGGCACCGGTCGCCAGTTCCGTCTGTGTCACCGCAACCCGCTGCATATCCATCTCGAAACTCCGGATGTATAAAATACCTTTGTCTTCCTGGAAACTCAAAGGAGGTAGCGTCGGAAGCAATGCGATGGTCGCGATAGCGAGAGAGACGCAAATAAAATACCGAAATATCGGTTCGTTCAGTAGCTTTTTTATCATATTCGGCTGCAAAATTACAATTTTTCTTGCACATATGCAAATTTTGTTGTATTTTTGCAGCCGATTTCGAAAAATGAGCTATAACTTATGACAAAATTAACGGAAATATTGGCAATCACCGGCAAGCCGGGTTTGTATCGTTTGGTTACCCGCGGCAATAACATGCTGATCGTGGAGAGTCTGGTGGACGGCAAGCGTATGCCGACCTATGCGCGCGACAAGATCGTGGCGCTCAGCGACGTATCGATGTTCACCGACGCGGACGACATCGCCCTCCACGAGGTGCTCACCAATGCCGGCAAGAAAGAGGGACTCAAGCCTGTCGCGCTCGACCCGAAGAAGGCTTCCAATGCCGAGCTTCAGGCTTGGTTTGACGAAGTCCTGCCGAACTGGGACCGCGACCGCGTCTATCCCTCCGACATCCGCAAACTCATCCAATGGTACAATATCCTCATTAACGCAGGAATCACGGACTTTAAGATAGAAGAAGAATCTGAAGAATCTGAAGGCTGACTTCTGATAGCTGAAGGCTGACTTCTGACGGCTGACAGCTGAACGCTGAATGCTTTTAAAAAGCATTATTGATAGCATAGAATCTGTAGCGCCACGGAGTGCCCAGGAGACTTGGGATAACTCGGGAATGCAGGTAGGTGACACGGGACGGGATACTGAATCAGTCCTCTTGACCACAGATGTGACAACAGATGTGGTCGATGAAGCTATTATGCTCGGTTGCCAACTGATTATCTCTCATCATCCTTTATTGTTTCATGGTCTGAAGCAGGTATGCGGTCAGACGCCGCAGGCGCGTATCGTCGAGAAAGCGATCAAGCACGATATAGCGATCTACTCGGCGCATACCTCGCTCGACTCCGTCCCCGGCGGCATCAACACCCGCCTCGCGGATCTATTAGGACTCGCTAACGTCACCCCTCTCCAGCAGGGTGGGGTTTCCTTCTTGGGTGTCATCGGCTCCTTCCCTGAACCTATGCCCTTTGACTCCTTTTTAAAACGCGTACGCGCGCGCCTGGACACCACGTACATCCGCTACTCCCTCCCCAAAACGCAATCTTCGAATCTTCAAATCTTCGAATCTTCGAATCTTCAAATCTCCAAGGTTGCTCTTTGTGGCGGCAGCGGAGCGGAGTTCATTCCGGAGGCGATAGCGCAGGGCGCGGATGTGTACCTCACGGCGGACGTCAAGTACCATGAGTTCCAGGAGGCGGATGGTCGGATTGCGATTGTGGACATCGACCATTGGGTCAGCGAGAAGCATGCCCGTGACATCTTCCGCGACATCCTCGCCCCCCTTGGCGTGAAATGTACCATTTCCACCCGCGACCACACCCCGATATATAGTATAAGTTAAACGAAAATGCGGCAGGACGGCTACGGAAGTAGCCTGATGGTCATCGGCTTTTGCCCTCTTGTGAGCAAGCTCCCGGAGTACAAAAACCGCTCCCCATTCCGCCCGACTTCAAGAAGTCGTCCGTCTGCCTTACAAAAATAAGAAAAATATTATAATCCACAGATTGAGCAGATTAATAAAACGGCTAATTAAACGAATTAAGCGAATTAATCATTAGCTCAATTAGCGCAATTCGCCGTTATAATCCCTTCGCGCCGCATGGATTTTTGGTATTTTTGTAAGCGAAGCGCATTTTTGTAAGGCGGAAGTACGGCACTATTGAGTGCCGGACGAAGTATAAGCGAACAAAGGCGGGCATTGTGCTTGCACAAAAGAACGACTTTGGGCGATTAGACGAAGGCGCATAGAGCGCCGAACCGCCGCATTTTCGATTTATAATAAATATTGAATACTAACTAAAAATAATTAATAACTTAATCCCTCTTTGCGAGCTAAGAGGCGCTCTCTAACCTCGGGACGTAAACCAGCGCAGCGTTTGCGGACCGAAGAGCGAGAGCATCCGAGTAACTACCCATAAAACGGGGTTTTATGGCACCTTACGAGGATAGCTCGCGCGATATGGCTAAAAGAGAATTAACAATCGAGGAGAAACTCAAAGTCCTCTATGAATTGCAGCAAGTCGATTCCAAGATCGACGAACTCCGTACCCTCGCGGGCGAACTGCCCCAGGAAGTGAAGGATATGGCAGACGAAGTGGAAGGTCTCAAGACCCGTCTGGTCAATATCGAGAATGACATCAAGGAATGCGAGACCCAGATCTCTGACCACCGCGTCCGCACCGAGAACGCCAACGCGTCTATCTCACGCTACCGCGAGCAGCAGAACACCGTCCGCAACAACCGCGAGTTCGACAACCTCAACAAGGAGATTGAATACCAGGAACTGGAGATCGAGGCTTCGCAGCGTAAGATCAAGCATTACACCACCGAATTGGAGGCACGTCAGGCTGAGAAAGCAAAGACGATCAAGGACATCGAGGATCGTACTGTGGATCTGAACCAGAAGCGTTCGGAGCTGGATCAAATCCTCGCGGAGACCAAGGCGGAGACCGAAGCGCTCGTCCTCAAAGCCGGTGAACTGGAGAAGAAGATCGACGATCGTCTGCTGACCGCTTTCAAGCGTATTCGTAAGAATGCCCGCAACGGTCTGGCTGTCGTGAAGATCGAGCGTGACTCCTGCGGCGGTTGCCACGCCAAGATACCTGCTCAAAGCCAGTTGGATATCCGCACCCGCAAGCGTATTATTCCGTGCGAGTTCTGCGGTCGTATCCTCGTGGACGCAGATATGTAATCAAAACACATTGTGTTTCTGCGCTACGATCTGATTTGAAAATGTTTTTTATGTGCCCACTTGGCGTGCTTTTGAAGGCTTTTACCCCGACCTACGCGCTGCATAGATTTTTCTTATTTTCCAATCCCGAAGGGATATTTTTGTAAGCAGCCGATCGTTGCCTATTTAGGCAATCGATGGAGACGAAGGGCATGAATGACGGCAGGAAGCTTGCTTGCTTGCTTACTGACCGGCATACAGGGACTTGGGCGCAAGAGCCATTAGGCTCGGGGGCTGCGCATTTTCGATTTCCTAAAGCCTTCAAAAGGGTTTTATGGGTTTTTGTCTATGGATAATACTCGAATCAGCCAAAGCAACCCGCACACGGCAGCAAGGCTGATCACGCCTACCCACCATGTATCGCCGGCACCTATCGTGTCGGCGATGCTCGTTTCTGACGGCTGATGGCTGACGGCTGAAATCTGATAGCTCACCACCGCAACGCCGTTGTTGACAAAGTGCATCACGATCGGAACCCATAGCGAACCCGTCCATGCCAGCATATAGCCGAACATAGCCCCCAGCAGCATACGCGGCACAAACCCGTAGAACTGGAAATGTATTGCCGAGAATATAAACGCCGTCACCCATATAGCAATATGGCTGACTTCTGACCTCTGACGGCTCAAAACCCCTTGCAGCACGCCCCGGAAACTCATCTCCTCTGCCAAAGCCGGCAGAAGCGCCATCAGTCCTATATTAACCAGCATTCCGCCGAAACTGTCGGCTTGCAAGAACCGCTCCGTCAGAACCGTTGCCTCCTCTTCCCGCGCTTTCATCCATTCGATCGCCTCTCTTGACCAATCGCTATTCGCCAATAACCAATCTAAAAACCTGCTGTTCACCTCCGCCAGCAGGTTAATAGCCGGTATAGCGCATACCATGGTCGCTATAGCGATAGCAAAAATCTGCCATTTCGCCCCGCGGTCCATCTGCAGCCACCGGAAGGGCTTATGCTCCTCGTCCCATAGCCATGCGCAAAACAGCGGCGGTAGCAAAAATGTTGCGCATGTTTGCAACATCTGTAACCATTTCAAACTCTCCGTGCTCTGGTCTCCACGCCATCCGATGACCCATACTCCCATCGCCGCCAGCGTCAGGGCTGCCATCACCCCCAACCACGTCACTATCTGTACAAATTTCCGTTTCATGCTGCAAAAGTACTGCTTTTTTTTGATTCATGCAAATTTTTCTTCGTTTATTGCGTCCAAATTGAATTTGGACACGGCTCTGCCGTCCTCAGCGTTCATTTCAGGGCGATATTATCGCCCGCCCTTCTCCTCCCTCCCTTGAGTGGGTGATGAGTGGGTGATTAGTGGGTTATTAGTGGGTGGTTAGTACGACGAGAGCGGGAGAACAGCGGGATACCACAAAAGAAAAATGCAATAAAAATGCAGAAAAATTTGCACATGTCGCAGAAAAGCAGTACCTTTGTACCCAATTTCGTGGAGAATGTGTGGTATGGATAGTATAAAGGACTGTAAATCAGCGAATAACGCTATGGGGGGGGTAAAATGAACCTTCGCAATTTCTATATTGAATATAAATCCGAGCTGGTCTTTGGATTGATTTTGTCGGTGGTAGCGGTGGCGAGCTATTACCTCTCCCGGTTTATACCGGAGGATATCTTTGAGTATTTCG
Source organism: uncultured Bacteroidales bacterium (assembly GCA_902792535.1). Classification (GTDB taxonomy): domain Bacteria; phylum Bacteroidota; class Bacteroidia; order Bacteroidales; family Paludibacteraceae; genus Colicola. Next base: position 10,058 of record CADAZU010000047.1, on the reverse strand, counting down.
TCAATCCTATTGAGGAGATATGCACGATCGTGGTATGTCTCTATGGCGCGTGGGTGATGTCCCGCCATCTGGAGGGAAACCGTCTCCGCCAAACATGGATGGTGTCGCTGATTATCTGGGCGGTGCTGATCACGGGAATGTTAATAATGCACTACGGCGCAGGGATCAAATCCGTCGGAGGTACGCCGGACGATCCGCTCTATAACATGTCGCTTATACTCGGAAATATCCTGGCGTGGCTGCTCTTTGCCTATCCCACCCAAGTGCTCCAACCCGAATGGCTCACTTGGAAAAAGGTCGCTATAGGGGTGCTGCCGGTGTTGCTGGTCGGGGTGATTGATTATTTCGTACCGTTTGATCTGATCTACCTGATCATGCTCTACCCGGTGGTCCTCTTCTGGCTCACATGCCGCCATATACGCAAATACCGGCAATGGTGCGAAGATAATTATTCCTCGCTGGACAATTTTGATGTCCAATGGGTGGTACGCTATCTGGTGATCCTTTTCCTGCTGGGAGTATCGTTCTATTTCATCGTCTTCTGGTATATCCCTAACCGTCTCTTCACCCAGCAATGGTTGCTCCTTCTGCTGCTCGGCTATGCCACGGAGCAGATCCTCTACCGCAAGGATCCGTGGGAAGATATGGAGCGCAACGAAACGCTGAGTGAGGAGAGTAAGCACTCCAGCGAGACTGACTCGGCGCAGGAAGCGGAGGAATCCGTTGCGGAGTTCGAAGACCATAAGCGGCTCGTCGAGCAATGGATGGAGAGCGAGAAACCCTATCTCAATCCCGACTTCCAATTGATGGATCTGCGCGCCGTGCTGCCGATGAATAGAACCTATCTGTCCCGCTTCGTGCGCGTCGCTTTCGACTGCTCGTTCTACCATCTGGTCAACCGCTATCGTATCAAGGAGGCTAAGCGCCTCATGAGCGAACAGCCGGAGCTGAAAGTGCAAGAGGTAGCGGCGCGTTGCGGCTTCTCTTCGCCTACTGTTTTCGGGCGTACCTTCGCTCGCGAGACGGGCATGACGCCTACCGAATGGAGCGCACAATACTTATGATAAGGAACATTAGTTTCGACAATAAGTAAAAAAAACGCTCTTTTTCTCAACTTTGCGTAAAAAAGAGCATTATACTATTGTATAATCCGAAAAATAATACTAATTTTGCGCCACTTTTTATATGGAAAATGTTTTTTATGTTTATTGCCTCGGGCGTTTGTACTCCGCAAGGAGTGTGGATTGGGATGATATGACGAACGGGAGCTTGCTCACAGGGCGGCATAGCATACCAAGACGCATTAGCCCGCCGGGCTTACAAACGACAGAGGGGTTTTATAGGTTTTTTTCTTAAAAATCAGCAACCGGGAAACGATAAAAATGATGATTGGTAAGGTACAAAAATATTGCTTCATAGTATTAGCACTCCTGTTCTGGGGTGGTTTTTCCGTGTATGCTCAGGAGCCGGCAGCCGTCAGCGAGGTCAAACCTGCTGCGGCAACCGCTGTCGCGGACAGCGCGGAAGCGGAAGCTCCGGCAAAGAAGCAGAAGACAGAGGTCGTGGCGCTGAAGAACAATCTGCTCTACGACGCGGCGGCTACGCCGAACCTCCAGCTGGAGATCAAGCTCGCGCCCAAATGGAGTCTCGAATTGGGCGTCGGTTTCAATCCCTTCCCGCTGGACGATAAGAAATTCCCCAAATGGCGTCATATCATGGCGAGCATCGCTCCCCGGTATTGGTTCTGTAATGTGTTCAACCGCGGCTTCGTATCGGTCAATGTCGCGTACGCTCATTATAATGTCGCGGGCGACGCGTACCCGGTTAGCTGGATGTATAAGGAGGTGAAGGACGGTCGTTACCAGGGCGACGCCATCATGGCGGGTGCCAGCTTCGGTTGGCATTTCCCCATCAAACCCTATTTCAGTATCGAGCTGGAGGGTGGTGTGGACGCCGGATACAGCTGGTATGACCGGTTCGAATGCAAGCATTGCGGCGACAAGACGGCTTCCGGTGGACGTTGGTTTGTACTTCCGAAAGTGGGGGTGAACCTCTCCTTCCCGCTCGTGGGTAACGAGGCATCGTTGGCGAAACGGTGTGATTGCGAGAAGTTAGAGGAAGCCGCAGAAGCTTTGGACAAAGCATCGGAGCTGATACCGGATATAGCCGCTGCGCCGAAAGAGGAGCAGCCGGCAGAGCCGGTGGAGCCGGTGGAGCCGATCGACGAGCGCATGGCAATGGGCAGCCAGCGTATCCAGGCACCAATCCTGCCGCAGCCCGAGCCCGTCGTCGCTTTCGTTCCCTTCTTCGTACCGAAAGTGGATGCCATGTACCGCCTGCGCAGCCGCCTGTTGCGCAGCGAGGAGGAGTACGAACCGTATAACAGCGACATGGCACTGGGCGCTGACCCGAGGAACGTGTTCATCTTCTTCGAGGTCAATATAACCAAGATGGACCGCAACTTCATCCAGAACGACCTGCTCATGGACAGCATCATCAATATCCTGGGCGAAGTGCAGCGCGACAGCATGATCCATATATCGCACATACGCATTGTGGGCTTCGCTTCGTTCGACGGACGACAGAGTTACAACAACTACCTCGCGGGCAGCCGTGCCAAGACCATCAAGGAATATATGCAGAGTGTCTATCCGGCTCTCAACGACTCGGTGTTCGACATATGCAACGGAGGCGAGAGTTGGGCGGAGTTGAAGTACGCGCTGCAGTCAGTCCAGTTTGAGGGACGTGACGAGGTGTTCGAGATCATGGACACCGAGCCGGATCCCGATATCCGCGAGAAGAAGATCAAAGCCCTCCACGGCGGCGCTACCTACCGCTACATGCGCGACGAACTGCGCCACATCATGCGTAACTTAGGATGTATTACTATATATATAGAAAGAAAGTAATTTATTATGACTGCTAAGAGAAGAAAAGAATTATTGCAGAAACAGCAGGAACTGCTGCAAATAATGCTGCAAAAAGCAGGAGTGACAAAGCGGGATATTTATTCCGTTGCAGAGCGTCGGTGGGTCAATTCTAATTTGGACTTGCTTACTGCGCAAGAGCAAGAAGAATATGCGGACGTACTGGCTCTATGAGAAATAATGAGAATCATATTTTTATAGATACAAACTGTTTGATAGGGTTTGTGTGTGAAAAATACGGATTGTATAACACAGGGACACGTGAGAATACTACAGCTCTCCACTACCTGTTGGGTATGAACGGGAAGAAATTGTATGTGTCCTCTTTAGCGGTAGCTCAATTAACTGCCAAATTGCAGAGCAGGTTAACGAAGGATCTGCTGACAGAAGAAATCAAGTTGATGCTGCACCGGTTTAATGTGATTGATTTCGGACGCAAGGATATAGAGGAAGCGCTGAACGCACCTTATGCCAAAGATATAGAAGATTTGTATCAGTATAAGATGAGCGAGAAAGCCAGGTGCTTGTATATAATGACCAACAATACAAAGGATTTCACTACGTTGTTGAATGTCATACCATTCAAACCCAAACAGGTACGAATGATGAATTTTAAATAACAACCACTAAAATATATAAAATACAAAACAGAAAACAACAAAACAATTAACAACAAACAATTAAATTAACTTAATTATTAACAAAAAAATGTTAAAAAGTATGAGAAAAATGACATTTATCGCTTGCGCAGCGATGCTGGCAAGCGCAGTCGCTTTCACAGGATGTAAAGGCGACCAAAATGCCCCGCAGCAGAAGGCTCCGGAGGTAACTACCGACATCACTATTTCTCTGCCGGCTAATGCAACGGGTGGTGCACGCCGTATGCCGGGTACTGCAGTACAGGTAGACAATGGTTCGAGTGACTTCCAAGGTATTAAAAACATCTGTTTGATTCCTTTCGGTCTTGCTAAAAATGACACTGTTATGGCTGAGCACAAGAAATTAGGAGCAAAACTTACAAATATTGGCAATATCGAAGCTACCAGCGAGTTAGCCGCAGTAAGTAAAGCCAAAAAGTACACAACTGCAGTTCCGACAGGTACATCTGCTTTCTTGTTCTATGCAGAGTCGAATGCAAGTGGAACCAACTTCGAAAAGGGTTCGCTGACCTATGTAGAGGCTACGACCACTGCCAATACTACCAAATTTGATTTGGGACCAATTGTAGCCAATGCATCTGTCGTAACTGGTCATGCCGCTCATACAAAATTGCTTGCGTATGTGCAGAGTGTAGCAGACGCTGTGGATGAGAACGATATTGCATGGAAGAATTATACGGATGCGCAAAACGAAGGATTCAGAATGTTGTTCGATACATACAAGACCACCAAGAACCTGAACTCGTTCAATATTCAGCGTATGATGAATGATTTGCTCGCGACAATTTCTTTGAATGAGAATACATTGGCAAACAATATGCGTGCAGCTATCAAGAATGAAGCCTATGTTACTTATGATGATGGAACCAAAAAAGTGACCTTGAAGTCGGATGATAATCTGAATAATTTCCCGGCATGTCTGAATCTGCCGGATGGATCGGTATCTATAGCTTACGATCCTGATAATAAGACATTTGGAACATCGGTTGATAAGAGTTTCGTTGATAAAACGACTTCTTCTAACATGCAAATGGCACCGGTAGAGTTGTACACCTATCCGGCTTCTCTCTGGTATTATTCGAATACGACTATCTACACCTCCAATGAGTCTGAAAATGCTGCTTTGACAGATGCTACCCACGACTGGAGTTGGGTACTTGGCCAGTATCTTACAGCTAACGGAGCAGTCAACTCAAGCACCCGCTCTATTGCGCTTAAGAAACCGATTAACTACGCAGTAGGTCGTTTTGATGTTCAAGTTAAATTAGGTAGTGCCAATCTTAATGATGCAGCACTTCCTACCGCTGCAGCAATAGAGTGTAATAACGACGGAAAGCAATTCACATTGACTGCTGTCTTAGTCGGTGGTCAGAAGAATGTTGGTTTCAACTTCTCTCCGGAGACATATCCGGCTGCTACTCCTTCTCCGGTTTACACTATCTATGATAAAATTATGACGACAAATCCGTTCAAAATTACCACTACTTATGGTTCTACCAACTCTACGCTTGTTTTGGAAACATCTAATGCTGGTACTGAGGCGGACAATGTGATGATTGCGATTGAGTTAGTAAACAATACCGGTGTGGATTTCGTAGGTGCTGATGGTGTAATCCCTGCAGGTGGTAAATTCTACCTCGTAGGAAAACTGCTTGCATCTGCTGCAACAGAAACCGGTCGTAGAGTATTCAAGAAAGACTATATCACCAAAGCAGAGTTGAGTATCGGTGACTTGACGAAAGCATACAACGGAATACCTGATCTCCGTACTCCGACTTTGGAGATTGGTCTGTCAGTTGACTTGCAATGGGTAGCTGGTCATACTTATCAATTAGAACTCTAATCTCTTAGATGCAATTCTCTCTTTCGGGGCGTGCATCGCCCCGAAAGAGGGGAGTTGCTCCTATTATGAAACGGTATCTATTATCCATATTGGCTTCCACGATAGCAGCGTGCTCAATCATCGATGATGATTTGAGCGTTTGTGGTGTGGATTATGAAATATCATATGAAGTGAGGTTGGTAACGGATATAGATATCGTTATTGAGAACAAACTATCCTCCGTGGCCGATCTCCCTACCGCCAATGCGTTGCGGACATGGTTGGAGCCGACTTTCTCGGGATTTGCGCATGATTTGGACATGCTTTTTTATTCGTGGGGAGAAGATGACTTGCGCCATTCGTGGCACGAAATAGTGGATGCCAGGAGCGCTTCCTACACGTTGTATATTCCCCGTGAGGACTATATGCACTTGGCAGTGGTGAATACGGAAGATAATCCAAATGTGAGGATGGATGGTATGAATCATGCAGCCTCCCTTGCTATTCATCAAGAGAAATCAGATACGTTACCTACCTATAATACGGCTATCTATTCAGCCCGAATGCCTATAACGATGTCGGATAGTACGATATTGTCGTATAATGTGCATCTCTATATGGTGACATGTGCGGTGGCTCTTATCGTGGAATCCGACTCTGTACCGGCAACAGACATGAGGGTATTCTTGAGCGGTACGGCATCCGATTTCGACATCCGCGATAGTTTATATACGTTTGCTTATTCGTCGTTAATACGCATGGATGAGCTTAGTAGTCGCTGCTATGCAGTCACGGCAATGCCTTCGCCGGATGCTCCTGCAGCATCTATGCCGGCACATCTGCCGACTCAAAAAAATGCCAAATCTCTTTGGCAACTAAGGGCATATACCCCCTTGAATAATGGTACTATAACAGAAACAATATTGGATATAGACTCGCCTCTGCGGGCGGGTACTTTGGAAATCATTCGCGTCAAACAGCTTCCAGACGGCTCTTTGGAACCGGTGGAAAACTCCAATGTAGGCGTCAGTGTCACGCTTGATTGGAAAGATGGCGGAACACATGCAATAGAGTTATAAAGGTGAAGAAATTCACAATCTATATATTATTAATTATGGTTCTTTTCGCGGGCATAGGATGTTCGCGGGAGGAAGTGACAATGGCAGAAATGCCATTCTCGCTATGCTTGCCGGCGAACGAGGTCTATGTGCCTAACAGAGCTCCGCGTCGCGTGGTGGGCGATCCGGGGACAACAGAGCAGTTTGCGTTGCCGACACATGCTTATATTATTCTTTTGCGTGATTTAGGTGCAGGATGGGAGGTGTACCGTTGCATAGAAGAAACGCTCACCGAAGATGATTGGACGTTCGAAACGTACAACGGAATATATGAGACGCAAGGAAATCCTATCTATCGATGCACGAAGCGTCTTGAGATTCTGTTGGATGACAAAGGCATAGAGCAGCGTGTATATGCAGTAGCATCTTCCATACCTCTAACCTTCAGTAAATCATTCTCGACGTCGTCTATCAGCACTTTGGATGATGTATTGGGATTGAAAATCAACATGTCAGCTAAGGCAACTCGAGCAGCGGTAGCGAATATCTATAGTACACCATATAACTATAGCCGCCCCGGCACAAGCAGTTATTATTGCTCGTTTATTTCCCCGAAGGTAGCCAGTCATGCATCGATGGACTTGCTGCTCTATCATATCGCATCAAAGGTGGATATCAATTGGTTTGTGGAAAAGAATAAACGAATAAACAAAGATGATCCGGATGCGGCGGTCAGGCTGACGACTATGAAAGCTTGCAATCTGTATTCGCAAGAAATTTTTTGCTTCAAACCCCTTGAAAATGTGGCTCCAAGTGTTGTGACAGCAGGTGATACCGTAGAATTAGTCCGTCCGTCTGATGAAGGACTATGGTGGGAAGGACGGTCGTATTTCTATACGATCCCGTACACGACGGAAGAGAGCGGCAAGGAGAGCTATTTCCCGCTGCAGATGCTGATGGAGACGAATGAAAGCGGCAATGAATACAAGCCGACAATCTATATGCAGATAGACAAGACTTCGCCGTTTACCCCATGGCTGAGGGCGAATTTCAATCTATCCGCGCCGTTGAGTGCCGAGACACCAACCAAAACAGTGAATTATTGAGTAAAAAAATTGTGCTATTTAAGCACTTGACCACGAGTTGAGTCTTACTTAAGTCTTACTTGAGTCTTACTTGACTCTTATAGGATATAGGGGGAAGCTATGCAGGGAAAAAAGAAAGATGTAGAACCAATGTGGAGGATAAAATTGAGGAGAACATTGAGCATGAAATTGAGAAACAACAGTAACATATTATCGGTAGTATTATTATTTATAATAATGAACGTGTGTGCGTGTGCAGGCGCGTACGCGCAGACGGATACTATACGGTACGTGCGCCCGGACGGTTCGTATGAGAATGACGGTCTGTCTTGGGCGACGGCTAAGAACCGCGTGCAGGATGCTATCAACGATATGCACTCCTATATGGAGCAACACTCATTGTCTCGCGGTTATGTCTATATCGCCGCCGGCACCTATGTACCTACCGAATCGACGGAGTCGTCCGGCGGTTCGATGCTCAATACCTCTTTCAAAATCTACGAAGGAATTCAGGTCTATGGCGGTTTCAATCCGGATGCCCCGGAGGAGAAGCCGGGTGACCGTATCATGTCGAACGGCAAAAAATGCAGCGAGAACTGGTCCGACCCGAACGGTATCGGTACGACCTCTGGCACAGAGATTGCTTCCCAATGGGATTTGCGGCACAAAACAATCCTGACCGGAAACCACTCGACCTCCATTGTTTCTTATGTCTTCGACCCCATCCGCGGACGGTATAACACCGCTTATCCCGCCAACTCATACCACGTAGTATGGTTCGCGACGAACGGCAAATACGATACCGAAAGGACGGCGGACGAGCTGAAGGACCACTTCCGTCCGTTGGACAAACCGGCATTGCTGGACGGTTGTGTGATATCGAGTGGTAACGCCGCTTCCCGCAGCACGACGGTGCGCGAGCATACAGCATACGGCGGCGGCGTGTATATGGTGGGTAATTCGTATCTGAAAAACTGTATCATCGAGCGATGCAACGCAACGCTGCGCGGCGGCGGTATCTATGCAGATGGAGGCGGAAACATCGAGTTCTGCTATATCCATACCCTATGAGGGTTCGATAGGTCACAGCCATATCCAGAACTGTGCGGCGCGCTGCGGCGGCGGTCTGATGATCAGCCATGTGCCGGAGGAGTACCCGACGACAGGAGTGACCGAGATAGACAATATCAGCAACTACTCGCCTTTTGCCACGGCATGTGTAATCAGCAACAACACCGCTAACGCGGAGGGCGGCGGCATCTACCTCGCCGAAGGCGGAACGGACGGCGAATAACTGTATGGGTCCGGACGTGACTTATTACGGTCGTCGTCACGGACGTACCGGCGGTATCTATGTCCGCAACTGCGGTCAGATCTTCAACTCCGTTTTCTGGGGCAACCGCTGCGATGTGAACAACGATATCCAGTTTGCCTCGGTTCGTCAGAAAACAGGTATCTCCGGATATGAGACCTTCGTCTATCACACGGCGTTCATGAACCACGATATCACGGACTGGACGGGTGTACGCAAGGAGGCGGTTTATTCGCTGGACAAGAATAACATGCCTACAGAGGGTTCGTCCAGCAACCACCCCTGTTTCTTCGACCCGTCGGCGGATCCGAACAGATGGGACTATGTCAATGTGGAGGAGCATTTCTACGGCGCAGGTGTGATCACGGCGTTTGCCCGTACAGTGGATTTGCCGGGTCCCCGTATATGGCACTTGACCTCCTATTCGGCGCTGGACCAAAAGGGTGTGCAGTGGAACGAGACGATGACGCATCTGTCTCCATGGCTGGTCCATGCGCATACGGACTATGGTGTGGTATCCAACCCGTACGAGCCGGCATCGACCTTGGGCGCATTGGTGCGCAAGCCGGACCCGATTGTATATGCTTTGGTTCCGCAACAAGGACTGGAGGGACGTCTTAATGGCGATCCGATTCCTACTATCTTTATTGACCCGAACCGAAAAGGCGTGTTTGACGAAGGCGTCTTCGTTCCGCAAGAGCAAGAGGGAAACAGCTGGGATAAGCCTATCCGCGACTTGGGTGAGGGTGTGCAGTATTTCCGCCAGCGGTTTGTGGATACCATCCCAAGCAACCGTTATTACCGCTTGCCGAAATTAGACGGAGACGGCAAGCCGACGGGGGAAGATACGATATTCCATACGGTACAGATATTAGTCAAAGAAGGAACGTGCCGAACGGTGGGCCCGGGTAACTACGTGAACAAAAACATCCGTACAGCGGCTACCATTGCCTACGGTCATATGCGTTTCTACGGCGGCTATCCGTCGTCGCTGACCGGTACGGACACGGAGGGGCGCAACCCGCGTAACTACCGCTCCACGGTGCGATGCAATGTGACGGGCGAAGACGGTAATCAGGGATACGAGAACAACTCCGCCCATACGTTTGCGTTAGTGAACGCGGATAGTGTGGTAATCGACGGATTTATGCTGCAGGACGCCAATACCCACGGGGTGGTTAGCGCAACCGCAGCG
>CADAZU010000046.1 GCA_902792535.1 uncultured Bacteroidales bacterium | reverse complement strand
CTTTTTCATGACAAAGTATTATTTTTATTTGAGCATAGCTCCGAAGACGAGGTAAACCTGGGTGTCTTGCTCGTCGTCGTTGCCGAAATGGATGTTGAACCGCGTGCGGTTTTCATCCATCATCGCGTACGCATAGGATTTCGGGAAGGGCTTATAAGCCGAGCCGTCTGCCAGCACGAGATTGATGTGCGAGAAGTGACCGTCCTCGGAGCTGACCGGCATATTATGGATAAAGATATCCTGCGGTGTCTCGTCCTCGGACGCGATGCGTGCGCTCACAAACTTCACATCCACGGTCTTGGCGTTGGGGTGCAAGGTGATGACCGCCTGCTGTTGGTCGTTGTGTACAGGGAACATCACTCCGCGCAGTTCGCCGACAGCATTGAAAACAACTGCGTTCGGATCATCAGCTCCGTTCTTGTCTTTCTTGTCACAAGAAGTGAATGCCAGTGCGCCGGCTACCAGCGCAAGGGCGAAAAATAAAATCTTTTGCATAAATTTAATAGTTTTGTGTGTTACTAATCAAATGAGCGCACAAAAGTACTGCTTTTTCATGAAAAAGCATTCTCAAATCGTACAAATCTACTCTCAAATCGTACAAATCTGCATTTTAGGGGTATTTTGCCTCCTATACTGGAGATGCTGTTATGACCGACGTGTTAGGTCTTAACAAAGAATCTATACATGGAGTGCGACCTCTGGATTGGTTCGGCGATTATGCTATTATGTTGGACAATCATAGTTTGGCGCTCCGGGATTGTAAAAAAATTGTGCGTGTAGGAACCGTTTTCTTCAATCTCCCTAAATTGGCGGAGATGGACATGTTGCACTTCTTGGATTCGGAACCGCTGAGCCAAACGGCTATAATAACAATTAATATCTCCATCCTAACTCTTGGCACTATCTCGCCAAGCATAAGCGTAGCTTCTCGATGTGAGGAGCTACGCTTGCTTTTTCTTCGGTCTTACGCCCGAAGCATTTGACAAATCCGCCACTTTTTTGTTCTGTACGCGAGACGTCAGGCTCGCGTTATCATTAGAATCTATCTTATTCTGCTATCATTACCAAGGCTCACACCTTTACGGGCGCAAAGGTACTGGGTTGACCGGATGGCCGAAGATATTGTAGGTCTTGCCGTCGCGGATGATGTAGAGAATACCGTCAATGATCAGCTTTTGGCTGTTAGCTTTTAGCTCTTGGCTCGTTTGGTCGAGGGCGGTGGAGATTTCTTTGCCTTGGGTCCAATAGACCATGTTGGCGGTATTGAGACCGTTGAAGCCTTCGGAATCTACCACATTGGTCATGTTGATCTCCAGGACATAGAATCCGTTCTTGGCGGTGACGGGGCGGAGATGGATGAAGTACGCCGTTTCCGTCATCTGCTGAATGGTCACATCCGAGAGGTCGAGCTGCTGACCGTTGCAGGTCAGACGCAGGTCCTCATAGGTGAAGCTGACCGGTGCGATGGGTTTGTTGAAGATGACCTGCACGCCTGCCAAGGCGGTGTCGATCGTCTCTTGCGGCACATCCTCAAAGCGCTCGATCATGAGTTGCGTCTCCGGTCGGTCGCTGAAATAGAGGGTGTAGGTCTCCGTTCCGTTGCTGACCGAATCGAGGATATGAATGCGGTTCTCGTAGAGCGGTCGTTTGCCGTCACGGAGGGTGACATGGGTCTGCCAGCAGTTACGCAAGCATATCTGTTTGCTGTCGCTCATGCGCACGATGCGCACGAGGTTCTGCATACCTCCCGTCGGGTCGGCTACGTTACCGTATATCCATCCGGTCGGCGCCGAGACGGTCAACAGGTACTCGTTGAACGCACTTTCGCTCGTCTGAGCGTCCGAAACAGGCCTTACGTCCGTTACCGAACCGTCTGCGCCGTACAGCATATCCGGCTGGTCGTGCGCATCGAGAATGTCGTTACAGAGCCATCCGGTACCCTGCGGCATATCGATGCTGCGTATGAGTTCATGAATGGTCACGGTATCGAGGAGCGACAGATCGGGGTTGCCGTAACTGGTGAGATGGGTCGCCTTGATGTTATAATCGGTGAAGTGACCCAAGAGGGTGGAGGTAAGGAACCACTGCACGTAGTCGGTCGAGCGCGCTGCAATCGTGCCCAACTCATTGGTGACGGAGCCGTCGAGTGCGAACGCCGCCGACTGTCCGTTATGCATGGAACGCGTCAGATTGAAGTCCACATAGAGCCCTTTCTCGTTATCCACTATCTGCGGTTGCTCGGTCTTGATGCGCATGTTGGTTGCCGCGCCGTTACCGATATTATTGATGAGCAGCGCAAACTCCGCCTCTTCCATCGGTTCGGTGCTCCATTCGGTCAAGGGATCGTCGCCCAGTATGTCACGCTGCATGAAATAGGTGAGCTGCATGTTGGGGGACGGTTTGACAGTCAGTATCTGCGGCACGAGGGTGCGGGTGACGGTCAGACCGCTGGTCGGATCCTTGTAACTGAACTCGCCGCCGAACGAATAGTTGATGCTGGTGGACGGTGCCGCGTACTTGGTCGGGATGAAGAGGATAGTGGCTACACCGGTGGTGCTCGGAGCCAATGCCCAGCCGTCCTCGAGGTTCAGTTCGCCTTCGAAGCCTACCAGGGACTCGGCGTTGATCTGGAACTCATGTTCGGTCGCCACCGCACCGGTGGTCTGGTTGACCACCTTGAGTGTCAGCCGTACGGAGTCCATGGTGAGGGACGCATCGCCGTTACCGACGGTGAGTGTACCGCGGAAGGCCTGACGAGCGAAGACGGCTTTCTGGGTGAACTGCAAGGACACAGACGCGCATATCGAACCGTCGGGGGCGTCCTGGAATTCGTCCACGAGTTTGTTGACCTCTCCCTCGACCAGTTGTGCCAGGTCGAAATAGCCCAACTGATGCGCTCCGTTGGTGCAGGCGACGATGATGTCGATATAATGACCGATCACCTCGTTGTGGATATAATTGCCACCGGTGGTGTCGCCGCCGAAGGTATTGTTCCATCGTTGTGCGAAGCGGGTCATCTGTTCCGACGTGACGCTGTCGGGTTTGACGGACAGGATACCTTCATCCGCTCCGTGCGCTATCAGATAATCGTGGAGGGCAAGCGACTCCAGCGAGTCCATGAGCATGAATGCCGAGTCGCCGAAGATCTCCATGACGATGCCTTTGTGCGCATAAGCTGCGCGCCAAGCGTACTCGGTATTGGTGAGGTAGGTCTGTATATGAGCAGGGTACATGGAGTAGTCATTGGCAGGCTGCTGCTCCTCTGTGGTGCCAGCCGGGATCCGTCTGGGCGCCTTGAACAGGTCACCGATGCCGTTCGGACTCCATCCGCCGTGCGACGGACCTCCGTCACCTCCCGCTTTGCCGGAAGGACTGCCGTCGAAATTGGAGCCGCTACACGGGTCTATTGCCGCACCTACGCAGTGCTCCACCATATTGTGGATGCTGATGGCGGTGCTTACGACCGGAATGAAGCTGACCACGCAATCGATGGCATCGCTGTTGAACGGACCTTTCTCCCAGAGGTTGTATCCGCCCTTGAAGCACTTGATCGCATGATCCACCGTTCCCATACCGGGCACGAAGGTGGTCACGAGATCCCATGCGCACTCCTGGAAGTAGTTCTTGAAGGGCGAAACGCAGGAATCGCAGTCTTCGGAGTACATGGAGAAGGTGTTCTTCAACTCATAGGGCTCTGCCGGCGGCACATCATCGCTACCTACGTGGCAGCCTGCAGGACCGTCGTTCTTGGGCATGTTATAGAAGTTATTCCAGTCGCCACAACTCTTTTTTGCTGTCACTTCACACTCGCGGTACCAAATGAGATCATCGCCGCACTTAACGCTCCATTTGACGCAGGTATAGATGTTACAATCTTGCGTGAAGGTGTCGGGTTCTCCGTCCCCGTCACCGCTACCGCCGCCGGAACCACCGGAACCACCCGAGCCGCCGGAACCACCCGAGCCGCCTGAGCCACCCGAGCCGCCGGAACCACCCGAGCCGCCTGAGCCACCCGAGCCGCCTGAGCCACCGGAACCACCCGAGCCACCCGAGCCGCCTGAGCCACCCGAGCCGCCTGAGCCACCCGAGCCGCCTGAGCCACCTGAGCCGCCTGAACCACCCGAGCCGCCTGAGACACCGGAACCACCCGAGCCACCGGAACCACCCGAGCCACCCGAGCCGCCGGAGTCTTCATCGCGGCAGGCGTCACCGATCTTGGTGACACGGATAGGAACGAACACGCTGTCTTGCGCTGCGAGCGAGAAGGGTTTCTTGTACGCCAGCAGTTCCATCCTCAGGTCAGAGTCTTTGGGCATGGTGATCGTCACATTATCCGCCCGGATGAGTCCTTTGTTCACTGCGGTCGCGTAGATGATACGCTGTTCGCAGTCCGCCATCGAGTCGATGGGCAGCTTGTCGGGCATGGTGAATACAATCACCGGTGCCGGTACATTGGTCTCATACGTAACGGTAGAAACGATCTCGTATTCGTCTTCCACTTCGGTCTCTACCACGGCCCAGTTGACAGACACGAGTGAGGTGGCAAGATTGACTGTTTTGAGGGTCTCGCGGTCGGGGTTGACGAGCACGGAGATACGCTTGGATTCGTGCCGCTCTTCATACACATCGACGTAGTAATAGCCTTCCGGCAGTTCGACGGTATAATGACCGGTGGAGTCGGTGGTGCCTTGTGCCGCCACCACTTCCGTTTCCGGCTGGCGGATGACCACCTTGGCGCCCTTCACATGCGGAGCGGCGTCTGTATAATAGGTATATTCGTCGCATACATCGACGGTGAGCGTACCCGTGTTACCGGACACCACCGTGATATTGTACGGTACGGCAACGCCTGCTCCATTGGTGCAGTTGATGCCGAACTGACCGGTCACCGGCACATTGAGCATCATATCGTCCGTCGGCGTGATACGCAGGATTGCCGTTGCGATCTCTTCCGGCTGCAATGAACTCATCTGACCCGGAGTGACGGTCGTGATAGATCCCGGCAATGCAAAACTGATGGTACCCGATTCGCCGGCACCGTAGTTGCGGATAGTGAGGGACAGGTCACGCGTGGTACCTTTGGTCACGGTTGCCGTCAGCGCACCGTTCTCCAGATCCACTACCAGCTGACCATGGGCGGTACGGGCGAAATAATAGATCGTTCCTTCCGCTTTCAGTCCTTCGGCGGAGGAGAAGACGAGCGGTAACTGCTCCCAGTCGCTGGTTGTCGATGCCGCATTGGTGAGCAGATGGAAGGGCAGAGCCTTCGCTTCGTTGCCGGCTAAGGTGATCGTATCGCAAAGCAGCAATGCAATATTGCTCAATCCGTGCTCCGGAGCGATAGTCGCCGTGAGTCCCGTCAATGCCGAGTCGGAGAGGTTCTTCACCCATATCTCGCCGTCATAGACATAGCCGACGGTGGGGTAGCAGGTGGTGTAATCCGATTCCTGCAATCCGAGAACGGTCACGGTCGTGAGCACCGCATCATCCTCCGCACCGGGTTCGCATACACCGAACCCGAACGCACCGCATTGACCGGCGATAGGCGTGAAGTCCATCGCGAAACGGCCTTCGGCATCGGTTGTCATCGTCTTGGCGAAACGGTGGTCATAATTGCGGGCATAGACCTCCACCGACTTGCCGCCGGCATTGGAGGCGATCAGTTGACCATCTATATGGATCGTTTCGCCCGGTACATACACCGCTTTATCGGGTTGCAGCGTTGCCGCAAACGGCGAGAGCGAGTGGACGGTCAGGAAATCCGAACTATTGTTCGTATAATCCAGCTCCTCTATATGCCGGTTCTCGTTCACTACGGCATGGAGGTAATAGTCACCGGGTTTCTTGGGTAAGGTGAAGGTACGGTTGAGCACCGCTTGCTGTTTGGGCTGGAGGTCCTGCGTGGTCTGCAAAGTGGCAAACGGCAGGTCTTGTCCGGATATATACACCTTGACGAGTGTACCTGCCGGTAGGACGGCAGCCCCCCGGTTGAGCACGGTGAGGGAGAGGGTGAAGGGTTCTGTAGCCGCAACCGCCCGGGCGGTGTCCACTGCGAAAGCACCTATCTGTGCATCGGGCAAGGTCTGGTCGGTCAGAATGAGCCATGTCGTTCCCATCGCATAGCCTTCGGCTTGCGCCATGAAAGCGAGCGTACGTCCGTCACCGGACAGGTCGTTCGCTTGGGCACGTACAGGGATGGTGACGCTTGTCTCGCCGTCGGGGATAATGACGGTATGGTCGAAAAGCAGCCCGGCTTCGTTATCGGCAGACAGGTTGACCGTCAAGGCTCCTTCGGGGGCTGTGTTACGGGTGACGGTCAGCGCAACGCCCTCTGCATCGCCCTCGAGCAGCATGGTCGAACCCACGCTCAGACGAAGGGCGGGACCGTCGTCGTCAATGACGGTGATGGCTTGGGTGCGCATGCCGGCAGCTGTCGTGTCGGTACACCAGCAAGATGGCATATAGACCGCAGCGGTCACATGGAAGGTGGTGTCGCCGTTCACGTCCCGGTCATCCATGATACCCACCGAGAAACGCACCGCACGGGTGCCCTTGGGAAGGGTCAGGTCATAGGACGAGTAGATCAGACGGCCGTTGCTGTCGTCCGACAGGCGGAACGTCACTTCGCGGTCGTACTTGGTGGTACGGGTCAGATAGCCCGTGATAGCTTGCGGTCCCGAGGACTCGGTCACGCTGAGCGGACTGAGCTCCATACTGAACTCCGGCATATCGTTGTCCCAGAGCTTGATGCTCATCCGGGCGGTATAGTAATGGACGTTCAGCAGTTCGAATACCGCGTCGATATGCGGATTGACGGTGGTGTTGTCGATTGCTTTGACATGCATGACCGCCGAAGTGCTGCCTGCCGGTATGCGGACGGTTTGCGGATAAGTGAACCGGTCGCTTGCCGAGCAGAGCACGGCAAAGGTCATGTTCTCTTTCGGCGCCTGATCCAGGCTGAGCGTGATGTCGAACGCCGAACCTTCGGTCACCTCCGTGCTGTCGCATTGGAGGTGCAGCACAGGAAGTGCATCGTCGATGATGCGGATGGTACGGTCAATGGTGCCATATACAGCGGATTCGATATGGAGGGTCGTCAGACTGTCTTCATCCACCACGCCGTTCGCCGTGACCTCTATCGGGACATGCACGCTGGACGAGTAGGGAACGAACACCGCCGGCGAGTTGAGCGACAGACGGGCGTCTCCTACGCGGAGCTCCACCGATTCCTCCGAAACGGTGCTACCGCTGCGGTAGAGATAGACATACTCGGTATGGTTGCTCTCTTCGATCCAGTCGGGTATCTCGGCGAACATCTTCTTGCCGATGTTCAGCGCAGTGCTGCTTGTGGCGGTATTGTTGGCGGTATGCTCCCATGTCTCGCCGGATTCGTTGTCGGCATCCAGTTGGACACGCACATAGGCTTCGCCGTCCATGCCGAGTATCTCCGGCAGTTTGAGCACCACCATTTGGGATTCGGTGGCGCCGACGGCGAACGAACCGCTGCCCAGATCCTTGCGGAAGGAACCGATATGGCGCTCGTCGGAACCGTTAACGAGGGATATGTTCGCCGTCCAACCGGACTTCAATGCGAACGAACCCTGGTTCTCCGCTATCCAACTGACGGCGATCTGCCCGCCGGGCATGTACTCCGTCTTGTCCGCCTGCACGTCATGGATGATGAGATCGGGCGTGTTCTCGATATACATCTTGCCGTCCGTCCATCCGGTCATGACATTGCTGCCGTCCCGGAGTGCCAATACGACCTTGGACAGCTTGAGTTCATACACATTGCCTTCAGTTACGTAACTTCCCGAGTACAGCTCTATTCCCATTAACTCACCGTAATGACCCAGGATCGCGTCGTTGGACGTTGACCAGACCATGACGGTATAAGTGGTGTCGTTGAAGGAGTTGATAGCCGCCTGATGGCCGGCGGCACGCTCGGTGAGCATGGGTGTTGGCGTGCTCATCCATGAACCTTGCGGCACGCTGATGTCAAACTGCACCGCTACGATAGGCTGCGAGTTCGTCAGCTGGATAGGTACCATGACGGTTTGATCCGGTTGAACACGCACGTCCGATACTTGCAGGGTATTCTGCGCAAAGGTGCTGACGGACAGTACCAAAACGGTCAATAAACCAATGATATAGTGCTTTTTCATAAAATTTCAAATTTCTTATTCTTCGAAACGATAATCTCAAATTTCAAATTTCAAATTTATTTGATTACCTGGCCTTGTGCGTTGTACTTCACACCGTTGTGGATGATCAGCAACTGACCGTTTTCAATGCGCTTCTGAGTGCTGAATACTGACGGCTGAATGCTTTCCATGCTTGTCGGCATTTTGGCACTGGTTTGCACGCGGATCAGTTGGGCTTGGTTGTCCGACAGCGCCGCGTAGCTAACGGTCGCATCCTCCGTACAACGGGCGATCACCCTATCCGTCTGCGCCGGGATCGTTGCACCCGAAAACGAATAGATGACGGCATTGAGACCGTTGCCGGTTGCGGCCTGGCTATGCAGCCACTCCTTGCCTAAGTTCCATTCGACCGTCCCTTCGGTGGCAATATACACCTGCAATGACGTTATGTCCTTGTCGCTGCGGAGATGCAGCTCGCCGTTCAACCAGTAGATCTCGGCTTCGGATTCAGCGGGAGATACCGTACGCCGTGGTGCTTCGGACACCGTCGGCATGCCATGCGCCAACAGCGTGTCCACCATCAGCACCACATCCTGCACATTGACGACCGAATCCGGGTACAGGTCGGCAGCGTAGTAGTTGATTGCATCGAAAGTGGGGATATGCAGCGCATTCCAGATGAGTGCCTGCAAGTCCGTTATATCGACCGTGCTGTTGAAATTGACATCCGCCATGCGGTAGTGTATCTTGAGCGGACACGTGATCGAGTAGGCGCAACTGCCTGAGAGGCTGATCGTGTCATGGTCTGTCAGAACAATCGGATCCCAGCCACCCGATCTCCATTCGACATAGTTCTGTCCGTCTTCCTCATACGGCACCAGTGTGAGTCCGGAGTTGGGCCAACTGATGTACCATTCCGTACAGGTACCGTAACTCTGCGCTTCATGGTCGTAGCGTACGATCTCCGGCAGCGCCGCTATCAGGTCTTCTTTCCGTTGCCGGTTGCGGATATCGAGCGTCACCGTCTGGTCCAGCGTCTGACCGTACAGCGTCAATCCCGTCACCTTCGGCGAGATCATCGGATGCACTTCGCTGAACCGGTTATAGGGGGCATGCAGGGCAGTCAGGTTGGGGAAGTGTGCGGCGAAAGCACCGATATTGCCGGTCAGCCGGTTGTCGCTGAGGTCGATCGTACGCAGACTGTCGGCACATTCGATGTGCTGCACATCCACCAACTGCTCCACATCGCCGCTCAAACCGGTGGCAGCCAGCGAGAGACTTTTCAGATAGGGGAACCGGAACAAGTCGGGTACCACACTGACCGGAAAAGGCTCACGCCAGATAAAATCAAAACCCGTCACATGACCGTCTTCGACAGTAGCGTTCCACAACGGGTCATACCCTTCGCCGAAAACGGGTTCCAAAGCCTGCCCGATACTTTGCAGCAGGGCTTGCTCCTTAGCGTCCAGCGGCTGTTCCTGCGCCATCAGGGAGAAGGCACCGAGGACTGCGACACTCAATAGTACGAATAATTTTTTCATATAACTGTGTTGTTAAAATTCGAAATCGCGCACAAAAGTACTGCTTTTTTCTCAAAAAGCATTCGCAAATCGTACAAATCTACTCTCAAATCGTACAAATCTGCTTTTGGGGATAAAAAAACTGCACCCCCGGAGGAGTGCAGTGGTAAAAAGAATGCGACAAACTATTACACATCAATATAGTAAGCCAAACATCCAAAGGGGAATCTTGTTCTCAAATCCAATATCAATGCCGTCCGCGACTACATAGCTGTCGGGGATGTTTGCAATCTGTTTATAGCCCTTGCTTCGTCCGCCGACTTCAAACAAGAGATGTTTATCCACCATCAAATCGCCTTTTTGCGGCATGGAAATAGAATGGCTGTAACTCAACATATCCGTGAAGAAAGTCTCTCTCAACGTACCTTGATCCACTTCTTGAGAGAGAGCATACATTATATTGGTGTTATCAAAGAGTATTTTTTCCGGTTTTTGGAGCATTTTCATAGATCGCTCTTTTGAAAACAAGCGGCGAATGATAGCCGCCTGACTAAGCAGGTCAATCAATTTCATCACTTGGCTTGTCGAAGTTCCCAATACCCGCGCTAAAGCCGACACATTCAATGTGTAGGGCGATTGCTCGGATAAAATGGCCAATAGCTGCTTTAGTTTATAAACCGTCTCATACTCCACCTTCACAACAGCAGGGATGTCTTCGTTTAATACAGTATTAATAACGCGTTGCAACCGCTCGTCAAAGCCGTTCCCTTCTTCTTGAAAGAAAGGATAATAACCGTGCCGGAGGTATTGCTCAAAATGTCCGAGCACTTTGACTTGCCCCGTTAGCCGTCCTGCTATCTGCGCATGATGCCGGACGATTTCTTCAAGAGGCAATACTTGCCAGTCCGCGATATGCTCTAATTTAAGGTACTCCCGGAAACTCAAGCCACGCATCGTGTATAACTTGCAACGGCGTGACAAATCTCCCAGAGAATGCTCCAAACGAAGCATAGACGAACCGGTAACAACCAGATTGAGGCGAGGGTACGAATCGTAGATATTCTTAATTTCTTGTTGCCAATCGGGGTATTTGTGTATCTCGTCAATAAAAAGATGCGTACCGCCATGTATATAATGGTACTCCGCCAGATCGATTAAGGAATGGTTGGCAAACCAGATATGGTCGGCAGAGACATAGAGTGCCTTTGCCGGATCCTCAAATGAGCGGGAGATATGCTGCAATAGCATCGTTGTTTTACCGACACCTCGTGCGCCTTTCAGTACAATCAAACGATTGTCCCAGTTGATGGTGTCATACAAATACCGGAAGGAGGAAGGCAATTCTTCCCCTAACAAGCGGTTGTAGTTTTCCAATAAACGCTGCATAATATACGGCTATAATTTAGTTATTTACATCTTCCAATGTATATATTCTATCTTAAATTATACATCAGAAAATATAAAAATTCATTAATTTTATACATTCTAAAGTATAAATTCGCCGCAAAGATACTGCTTTTTTTTGAATTGTGCAAGCAAATTGACGAAAAAAACGCTATTGGAGGTTTTTGTGGCGGTATTGGAGGGGTGTTTCGCCGGTGAGTTCCTTGAAGACGCGGTAGAAGGTCTGTTCGGAGGTGAAGCCGCTGAGTGCGATGGCCGAAGAAACGGCATCATGATCTGTACCGTATTGCGGATCCGCAAGGATGGTCTTGGCGTTCTCAACCCGGTATTGTGCTACGAGTTGCGAGAAGCTGAAATTCGTACGCCGGTTGATACAGGCGGAGACGTACGTGCGGTTCGATCCCACAGCCGCGGCGAGGTCCTGAATAGTGAGGTTCGGGTTCGTGAAGAGTTGTTCTTCGCGCAGGACAGTAATGATCTTATTGAACAGTTCATCCGTCTCTTCGGTGGTCGTTCTGAGTGCTTTATCTTCCTCCTCTTCCGTCTCCGGGGCGATTGTTTCTTTCGGCATGAAGGTATGCGCGGCTACGTAGCCCAGTCCGTACAGGAGGATCGACATCAGCACCGCAGGAATAGCGACAAGTATTGATCCGTCGAACCTATCCCGTCCCAGAAGGTTGAGTAGCGTGGATGCGACGGCCGTGAAGCCGACGAGAAGCAGGAGCGTGTGGGTCGGTTGCAGGAGGTAACTGCGGTCGTCGGTGTAGTTGTTATCCAAACGCTGGCGGGTGGCTTTGATCAAGCGGTAGCCGCGTATCACGACCCATGCTATCTGCGCGGCAAAGATCAGATGAATGAGATCTTCACCTCCCCAATGAAAGCGCACGTTCAGCGGAAAAACAATCGCCACAACCGCCGCCGGAAGGAGCAAAAGCGGCACTTCGTAGGTGATCCTCGTGCGCGTGAGGGCGCGCAGGTACGCATAATATAAAGGATATACGCATAAGTTGACGACGGAGTAGCTCCATTCGCCTATGAAACTCGGATGATCGGAGAAATACAGCCAATGGTCGGTGTAGAGAATGGTAGCGGCGATGTAGAAAAGGTAAATCGTGCCCGTGACACGCGGTTCAGCGCTGCCATGATGGAAACGCACGGCGAAGAAGATGCACCAAAAGAAACAGAGCATCATGGGCAGAGATATGATCCAGTCGTAAAGCATTCCGTCGTCAGTTATCTATTTTCTTGTATTTGCCTTCGATGAGTAGCATGCCGGGAAGGATCTCGCCTCCGGCGGTTTTGACGAAGGTGGTATAGGGCAGGGTAGCGCCGTCGGCTTCCTCCAGCACGGCATTATACCGGTTGTCCCAGATTTTTCCTTTCTTGGGCTTGACGGTCGCGATATATTTATAAGACGTTTTGCCCGTTTCGGGATTGATGACGCGCTGCACGACTTGGAACTTGGAGGTCTCGGAGATTCCTTCTTTCATGCCGATCTTAGCCGCATATCCTTCTATCTTGCCGTTTTCTTTGGTGAGGACCTGATAGACCGGGGTCTTGACTTTGAAGTCCTCGTACTGTTTGCCTAAAGCCACGATATTCTTATCCATGGACCGCGCGCAGATGGTACGCACCAGTTCGGTTCGGGAGTATTTGCCTTTGAGGACCGATTTCTTGTCGAACTCATACTCATGGGCGACATATTTGAGCCGGTATGTGGTTTTGTCGTCGAGGAACGCCTGCATTTTCACGGGATCGGGTGTGGCGGTGTAGTGGAACTGGTAGAATATCGCGGCGATGGAGTCGTTCCACTCCAGTTGGTAGAGATAGGAATGGGTCTTGACCTTGAATCCGGTGAAGCTATCGGCTATTTTGCCCGCCGTCTGCGCCATCTGTTGCCCGGACTTGCCTCCGGTGAGGGCATCGAAGATACCACCAATAACACCTATTGCCATTTTGGCAGCTTCGGCTTCCTGCTCCGCGGTGACATAGGTGATGTCGTTGACGAGGACGAAGGTATGGTTGAGCAGTTCTTCTCCGGCGTCGGAGAGAGAGGCGAGTCCCCGTGTGGTCTGCAGCGCGAGCGCGACATCCACATCATTGGCATCGTATTGTCCGCGGGACTGGATGAGGGAGGTGTTGAAGGTGGCGTCCGAGACGGTGTTGCCGGTCAAACCGAACCAGATAGCCACCATCTTTTTCGCGATCTCCGCTTCATTGAGCAGATTCTCCGTAAATTGCGCGTTTTTCTTGAGTTCCGCCGCGGTCAGTTGGTGACCATACGTAGCCTTATAATAGCCGGTTGATTGGGAGCGCAATCCGGAGATGGTACTATTGTCAATCACGCGTGCGTCGGAGATGGTGTGGTCATCGTATTTGTCCGGAATGGGGAGCGAGTCGAAGGCTTTGTATATCTCTCCACCGAACTCGTCCTCGGGGTGATAGACGAGCATGGTAGCCAGCGAGTTGCGATGGTAGGACATTTCGCTTTGCGCATACATGGAGATCACCATGCATGCGCAAAGGAATGTGAGGATGGTTTGTTTCACAAACGTTAAATTGTTATGCTGTTAAACGGTTACAGGATCGAGCGGAGGAACTCGATGGAGGTGCGTTGCGCCGGCTGGTGGGTACCATAGGCTACACCGACTTGACGTGAAGCGTCGATACGCATTTTCTCCAGGTCCACACCATCCTGGTATTTCTTCATTTCGAATTTCCAGTCATCGAGCACTTTGCCCTTGATCTCTTGGTAGAGCTCCATGGCTTCGTCGTAGCATCCTGCGTCCGGCAAGATATTAGCGAGATACTCTCCGGCAGCAGCTGCTCCTTTGGAGTTCTGCTCAGCCGCCCAAGCCTGGCGGGCGGCAGCGAGGTAGATGTTGCACTCGTTGTTGATGTATTGCTGGTATATGTCCAGACCGGTTTGGAGGGCAGCGTCGTAATGCTTGCTCTGCTGCGGAATAAGAGAGACAATCCAAAGCGCCTCTTCATAATCCTTTTTTCTCGCGAGGAAGATAGCTTTTTTGATCAAAGCCTCGCCCTCATGGTCGTAGTAATCAATGATTTTCTGCTTGCCCTCATCGATGAATTTCGTTACCTGCGGAGTCTGCAGCGGCATATGGCTGATGGCGTTGAGGTAACATTTGTTCTCGGTCTCGCCCAGTCCGCGGATAGCAAAGGAAGTAGAAGAGAAAATGGTTTTAGCATAGGTATCCACGATATAGAGGTTCATCTCCATTTTCTCGGCTATTTTAGCCGGCGGTCCCGGGATGACATCTTTGTCGAGCGGTGTGGTTGTGATAGTGAGGACGAACTGCCCCATGTAATCCAGTCCGGCAATGCCGTTGCGGGTGAGCAGTTGGGTCAGTTTATTCTCGATCATGGCTTTAGCGCCCTGCGGGAATGACTCGGAGTCATCGGCGGCATAGACGGAGATCGGCAGATACTCGGTCTGGGCGAACATAGCAGCGCTCATGAGCATCGCTAATAGTATAGAAAAAATCTTTTTCATAATAGTCAAAAGGATAAATGGTAAATGACTAAATTGTAAATGCCTTTATTTTTCACCGAGGACGATTACGGCTCTTCCGAGACCTTTGACCATCACTTTGCAAGGGATGTTATACGGTGCTTGGCGGAGGTATTTCGCCAGTCCTTTGGCAAAACCGTTTGCATCGATAGCGCGTCCGCGTTCGTCATAGACCGGAATGCGCACTTGGGTGAAGTTCGCTACGTTCTCCGACGCGTATGGCATGGAGAAACGTCCCTGTATGGTATTGAGTTGCAGCCAGTTGTTGATCACATCGACCAGTTCTTCTCCGTTATACTCGGTCTCCAGATCCACGCCAGCGGCATTGTTGGCAAAGACTTTGACATCCAGCGTGATCTCGCGTCCGATGGTCTGCATCTCGGTGAAATGGTCCTGCAGACGTAGGTTGAAATTATCCATGTTCGCCACGATGGCTTCCTCCAGCAGTACATCTACGTCAGCGGTCATAGAAGGAGCTCCGGTGCCGGAAGCAGCTCCGATGGATTTGGCGGTATAGGCGTCCCGTGCCTCCAGAATATAGGAGAGCGAGTGTTTGGGACCGAAGTCTTTTACCTCCCAGCTGAGTTCGAGGATGATATCGCATTTCGCCATGCGCGCCACCTCGTCCAGCGGACTCTCCGCCAACTCATTGCCGGCTTTGGAGGTGGTCATATTGTCCTCCATACGGCGTTGCTCCAGGTTTTTGATCATCTGCTCCAGACTCTGGAGAGGGAACTCGCGCTCCGCCATGAGGTCATTGAGTTTGGCGATCGCCAGCTTGAGCCCCATGTTCTCCTGCAGCGCCTGTTTGTAGTTCGGCACTTTGGTGGTCATACCCATATTCTCCACTTCGATGTAGTATCCGTTGGTGATACACCATACATCAGACGGCACTACCATCAGTTCCGGTTTCTTGATCTGCGCGCTTGCCACGAGAGCAGTCAGCGCAAGAAGTATAGTAAATAATGACTTTTTCATAATTCTAATGAATTAAACTTCATAATAGTTTAGTATCTTCCTTCGAGCGGGATGATGCCGTCTTCCTGGAGTTTTTTCTTGATTCCGGCGCGATCGACGGTGACGGTACCGGTCTCTACCATCTGTCTTCCGTCGCGTTCATAGCGCGTGGTGACGACACGGCGTTTGGAGTAGTTGGTGAATTGTTTCCAAGGACCTCCGTCGCTGAAGAAAGCATTCCAGTAGTCTTCGTATTTCTCCTGTGCATTCATATCGAGGCAGAGGGGTTTGAGGTCGGAGACGCCGTTGTTGGCAGCCTGAATACCATCAAAGATGATCTCCTTAACTACCTTACGCTGCGCATCGTAGAATGCGGTAACCGCATCTTTGGAGCGAACTTGGGTACGAATGACATAGGTGCCGTTGTAATCCGCGCTGAGTACGCGGCTCGGCTGGTCATAGAACGCCTGGGAGCGTTTAGCGCCACATGAGGCTAATGAAAGTACAAGGGTACAGAGTACAAAGTACAAAAGTTTTCGTCTCATAATTGATATTGTTTTTGCCGATATATCGGGAAATCGGTACTCCGATATATCGAGGTTTATAATTAGAATCCGGAGTTCAGTTTCTTGAGGATTCCTGCGGCTTCGAGAGCTTTGCGGAGATCGTCCTTACGAACGCTGACCACCACGCCTACTTTGTATTCGTTTCCTACGCGTACGGTCTCGGTCGTGCCGGACATGATCGAAGCGTATTTCTGGAACTCACCGCCGTTAGCAAAGAAGCTGTCAAAATAGTCTTTGTATTGGGTTTCAATACCCGGTTGCGCTGCCAAAGGACGTTGGGAGACGCATCCTTGTCCGCCTCCATATCCCTTGAAGATGACGCCATGCACTGCATTCTTGCGGCATTGGTTCTCGGCGATACCAGCGCTGCGGCTGTAGGTCCATACTTTGACCAGATAGGTGCCTTGGATCGCATTGCCTGCACATTCGATCTCATAGCGGTATTGGTTCGTGTCTTTGTTCGCTTTGGCTTGGCGCGCAGCAGCACACGAACTGAGGATGAACGCTACTGCGAGAAGGGGAAAGATGAGTTTTTTCATAATAGTTTGTGGTTTTTTAATTTGTGAATTATTCAAACATCAGGCTGACGCCGATCTGGCTGTAATTACTGATCGACCGGAATTGTCCGTAGGGGCAGTTGCCGTGGTAAGCGCGGACACCGAGTGCGATGCGGGAAAAATAACCGTCATACCCGGGTGTGTTGTATCGCGCGCCCACGAATATATTATAGGTGAAGACGCGTTTGTCTTTCTGTAGTTTCTTAGGATCGTCTGTTTTGAGTGTAGTGAGGTCGTAGCCATAACATTCGCGGTTTCGGATCTCCGCCGAAGCAATGCCTTGAAAGCCATGTTTGCTGGTCGGAGACTGGTATTGGTACTGGAAATAAAGTTCCCAAGGGTTTCTCTTGATATACGGCACAAATTCCGTGCCATTCGGATCGACGATAGACGCGTCTCCGGCATCGGGATCCATATTAAACCATCCTCCCGCCCACAGTAGCATGAAGCCAAGACGGAAACAATGGTTCTCCGCGTAGCGGTTTTCCGCTTCGTTGAAAGTGAAAACAAACTCGGTATAGTTATAGGATACATTGACACGCCGGATGGCGTAGTTGCGGTCGATATGTCGGATCTGCAGTTCGTCGCCGATATGGGTTGATTCATGTTTGAACGGGCTCCATTGGATGGAGTAGTTCTTTGCAAACCCGCAGTTGAGACGGTGCAGGAACGTGACGGTAGGAATACCAATCCGGTAGTCGGTGTCCACGATGGGCGAGGTGCTGAAATCATAGAAATCCATCCACAGGTTGGCACTCAGCGCCATATTCACGGTCATGGCGAAGGTAGAGTCCTTCAGGTTTCCCGTCCAAATCGGCAGGTTGATGCCGAACAGTCCCATGGTTTGCCACCGGTAAGGTGTCCCGTGCGCGCCATAGTCATAGGCGGGATGGTTGGTGCAGTAAGGGATGTCCATTCGCACAAAATTCGGGTGCATATCGGCATAGAGACTATGTCCGAACTGCGCGTAACGGAAGAATCCACGCCCTTTGACGGACGTGGATTCAGCGCACAGCGGTATCGCCATGAGTACATAAAGTGCTATGAGCGATAACCGTTTCATTACTTAAAATTTGTAGCGGATACCAAGGCCAAGACCGCCGGCATATACATCATAGCCGAATCCTGCGGCTACGCCGCCGTTGCCGTTACCGGCAATAGCAACGCCCAAAGTAGGACGGAAATCCAACGACAGTTGGAGCGGGAACCAGAAGTCATACTCGATACCGAAACGACCGGCTGCTCCGATGAAAGCTGCGGTGGTGGCATACCAAGACCACTGAACGGCACCACCGACACCCATGTACCAGTGCCACTCACCCTTTTCGTTCCAAGGTACAGTAGCACCGAACGGATCAATCCAGTCATGGGTACAAGCAGCTTCAAGACCTGCAAATCCCGGAACACCGACTTCAAGCGAAATCATGTTTCCGCTACCTAGACCATGCTCATACGAAAACTCGGCACCATAACCCAGACGACCACCGATTGCGCGAGGCTGGGCAAAAGCCATTACACTTGCCATAGCAAGTACTGCAATGAATAAAATTTTCTTCATTTTACCTTATACAGAATGTTAATTGTTAGTTTATAGTAAATAGCCATCAGGACTATTGTTGTCAGAATTTATAGCGTACTCCGAGGCTGATACAGGACATCTCCCAATAGAGCCCTGCCTCTGCGCCGCCGTTCTGGTCGTCAAACAGACCTGCTCCCAGCGTAGGACGCCAGTCCAGCGAGAGTTGGAGCGGGAACCAGAAATCGTACTCGATGCCGATGCGT
>CADAZU010000045.1 GCA_902792535.1 uncultured Bacteroidales bacterium | reverse complement strand
GTCCATGCAGGGGAATGGGTAGCAAGTCAAGACTTGCTCCGCAATCCCCAAGCCCGTGCCATGATCGAAACCCTCGATTATGCCCAGCGTACCAATACCATCGGGCGTCTGTCAGCTTCGGATGTATCGCAGTCTATCACGGCTCCACAACGGATAGCAAAAGCGTCCTCCAATGGCGAGTTGCTTGCCGTCGCTGCCGCGTCACAAGCCTTATCACGCTCCGTCTCCGAGATGAACAACCGCCTCCATGAGCCGTTTGTGACAGTCAACACCGTGACCGGTGATGCGGGCATTAAGAAAGCCCAGGATGAGTACAACCAACTAATGCGTAATAAAACCCCTAAATCCCCCCTAAATCCCGTAGATAATGGAAATATATGTGGACCATAAATTAGCCGTTTTGAAGAAAGGTACGGCATTCGATTTTGTCAGCGAAAACCGCTATTTCTCAGGGGCTGACAGTTATTCCATGACCATCACGTTTCCGCTTGCCGGATGTGCTGATAACATAGCTATTTTCGGTCATATCAACCGAAAGGACGTAGTGGCGCAGCAACTGCTTTTTGACTGTGAGATCCGTGATCGTAGTTTCTACAAACACGGCTCAATCACCATCACGGAAATCAATGATGTGGAGGTTAAAACGCAGTTCTTGGAAGGTCGCTCCGTGCAGAACTATTCCGACAGTTTCGATGTGCTCTATATCAATGAATTGGAGTTAGGTTATCCCAGCCCGGAAACGTCCTCGTTTCCTGCCAATGCGCACATTGGGAAAAGCATCGACAACGGTCTTAATTATCTTGCTTTGCCTTGGGTGAATAACACTACCGGCAACATCCAAAATCGTCCGAATGATAGCAGTTCCTGGCCTTCGTCATGGCACTACGATACGCATGGACTGTCGTTCCAGCCGTATCTCGTTTATCTCCTTCAGTTGATCTGCAACTCGGTCGGTTACACCTACGATTTCTCGAAACTGATGAATAGTCAATATCGCTACCTCATCGTATGCAATACGCTTCCGTACGCATGGAGCTGCCTTAACTGGGCAACGGCTTTGCCTCACTGGACGCTCACAGAGCTGTTTGAGCAATTGGAGTATTTCCTCAATGGTGAGTTCGACATCGATCATGTTTCGAAGCATATATCGTTCCGCTTTTCGACGGAAGCGATTGCTTCGGCTGGTACAGTTGAGTTAACGAACATCGTGGACGAGTTCTCCTCAACCGTGGAGGATGCTGGCTCTTGTAAATACAGGGAATACGTCAACCTCAAATTTGCAGAGTGTGACCATAGGAAATGGAAATACTATTCCTGCAAATGGTTTGTTGACATGATGAAAACGCAAGACGTCATTTTTGCAGGTTTGTTTAGACCCTATAACTACGGTAAGTTTTACAAGGAAGTGAATGGTGCGCAGCGTCTCTATGTGGAGATGAGAGGCGCAGCAGACTATGTGCAGGTATATTATAACGGGTGGAATTTGGAGTACCTATATTATTGCAGGGCTGAAGATACGTACTTTATCATCCGCAATTACGGCAAGTATATTGTGGACTCCTCACAGCCGGAGAATTTAGAGGGGAACACGCGTTATCTGAACACCTTGGAACCTATCAATATGTTCGGTGACTCGATTGTCGATGAGAACGCTGAGACTGTCGAAGTGAAGATTGTGCCGGTGTGGATCGATGAAGCATACGCTGACGGCAATTTCAAAGGCAATGCCTTCTTCTTGGAATGTGGTCAATACGTGAATGGAGCTAATAACTCGATACCATGGGACTATGCAGACCAAAAGCTGAAAGCAGGTGAGAGTGAAAGGTCGGTAGAGTACTTTGATAAGTTATACATGGGCTTCTGGACGGGTAGCACCTATAATGCTATGCGCGGGAAGTTATTGTTTCCGGTGATTGACAATGTGCTGACGTACCCGCGTGAGATGGACTTTGAGCTGACAGGCTTGAGTATGCGCCTGCGCTCTAACTTGTTTGGATCAAATGCCAATACGCACCGCATAGCGTCAAATAAGAAGTATAAGTTTAGCTTCTTGGCGAAGGACGTGCCTAATGTGCGCTCACTGTTTATCATCCATGGGCAGCGGTATATCTGCGAGAAGATAACCGCTACCTTCACGGAAGATGGAATGTCAGAGCTGATGAAAGGAGAGTTTTGGCTGGTCGAGGACTAATCCCCGACCGCCAATCTCTTAGAACTTAGCCGAGTGCTTGCGGACTTTCTCAACAAGGTTGTCATCCACGTGGTCACAGTAGATGGACGTAATGTTGAGGTTGTGGTGGTCTGCTGCTCCCTTGACAGTATTTGCGTCTGCTCCATTATCAAACAGGCTGATAATACCCGTATCACGGAGGGAGTAGAGCTGCATGGTGTCCGGGAGGTGGCACTGCTTACGCATTTTGTCCCACGTCTTGCGATACATGCGGGAACTGATAGGCTCCTTGCCGGGCAGGTAGCCGTTACTGATGAG
Source organism: uncultured Bacteroidales bacterium (assembly GCA_902792535.1). Classification (GTDB taxonomy): domain Bacteria; phylum Bacteroidota; class Bacteroidia; order Bacteroidales; family Paludibacteraceae; genus Colicola. Next base: position 18,903 of record CADAZU010000045.1, on the reverse strand, counting down.
GTAATCATCTTGGTTCGCTCCTTGGATGTTACGTCCAAGTATCTCAATCAGTTCGTCGCTCAACACGGCTTTACGCGAGTACTTTGTCTTGGTTATACTGCCATCCAAGTGAATTACCTTGTGCTCCAAATCAACGTCGCTCACGCGCAGTTTGCTGATTTCGGTCGGACGGATCAGCGATTGGAACACCAACTCACAGATGAGCAGATAACCCGGATTATTATTCATAAACCATTCACGCATGATAGCACGTGCGTCTGCGTTAATTACGGTACGCTTCTTGGCTTCTTTCTTCTTCTTGGAAATGCCGTAGAATGGGTTCTTCTCGATGAACTTCTTCTTCCCAAGTAAAGAATGCTTGGGCGCTCACAAGGTTGTTGTTAAAGGTGGCATTTACCCAATTGTTCTTTTGGCGCTGCTCGTCCAGATAGCGGACAGCCATCACATCAGAGAAGTCCTTTAACAGCATATCAGGGCTTCTCTTATCACACCACTCAAGAAGCCTACGGCTGAATGCCTTATAGCCTCGTAGGGTATCAGGACGAAGATCTTTTTCCACGTCACGGAAATACTGCTCGTAAACAACCTTGATAGGTACTGCGCCCGGGTTCTCCGTTTTGACGTCCTCGTTGAAAGGATTCCAGCCGTTAGCCAACTTCATATTAAGCTGGCTGCAAATGGTGTTTGCTTGCACACGGAACTCCATTGCCGTGCGGCAACGCTTGCGCAGATTGTTTAGCCGGAACTTGCGGCGTTCTAAAGTTTGGGTGAACGGATTGGTTACATAATACTCGATGAACGCAAAGAGCGGTGAAAATTGACTTAGTGTTGACATTTTTTTTTCTCCATTTTCTTTGCCGAAAACAGAGTTACGATGTCAGATATTTTAGCGCTTTTGAGCCAAATTATCCTTCGAATTTTCGAATAAATTTTCGGGACAATTTCGGGCCACCTAAGTTAAAAATCCGTCATAACTTATTGAGTTACAACGGATTAGAGTTTTCGTCTTAAGCTCCCCACGACACTCGGAACCACAATCCGATGCTCTGCCAACTGAGCTATGACCACCATGTCGCCTTTAATTTCTCAAAAGCGGGTGCAAAAGTACTGCTTTTTTTTGACATACGCAAATTTTTGAGCAATAATTTTGCAAAAAAGTTATTTTAAGTGCCTATTCGAAGCGTTTTTTCCAAAAAACAGAGGTTATATCCTCCCATTCATAGGGCGAATCAGGCGAACCCTGCCCCACCCGCTTATAGAGACGCTGGTTCGTTTTTTCGCTCTTCAAACCTCCCAAAGCTTCGATATAAGGACCGAACTTTACAAAGTGGAAAGTGGAAAGTTTAAAGTTGAAAGAAGTCTCCGGAGTATATGGTCTGCCGGAGTACCATGCCATGCGGAGAGAAGGTCGGCAATCTGCGATATATTCTGCCCAGCGGGCAACTTCTTCCGGGGCTTTGTCTCCTCCCATAAACGCCACGCAAGTCACCTGCGAGCCATAGCGACCGAGAAGATCGGCGACCAGTTCTTCGTCCAAGATCTCACCCGTATCTTCCCATAGATGCGGGCTATGACACCCCTTGCAATGACAAGGACACCCGGAGAGGTTAAGCGCAAGCGTCACCTCTCCGGGAATCTCTTGAAATACAACGTCGTATGAAGCTACTTTCAGCATTGCGGAGCTTTCTCTTTCTCTGCGTAGTACCGCTGAGCCGCCTCTTTCTGGCGTGCCTCGGAGAAGTTCGAAACGCGCTTCATGTAACCGATCACACGCGTGAGGTAATCCACATTCTTCGAATGGCAATGCGGGCACTCCTTGAGGTAGCGTTTGTCGATATGACCGCAGTCGTTGCAAATGGTATTCGGGATGTTGAAGGTGAAATAGTTACATCCTTCTTGCGCCGCGATGCGGAGGAGTTGGCGGTATTGCTCTTGGCTGAGGTGCTCCTCCAAATTGCAATGGAGAGCCGATCCACCGGTGAGGTGCTCGATGTACTTGCGTCCGTGGAGACGGAAGCGGTCCAGCACGTTAAGTGACTTATCCTCAACGATGTAGAAATAGCTGTTGTAGCAGTCGCGCGGCACAACATATCCGTCCTCGCGATCCCATTTAGCGTGCTTGACGCCCACGTTCTCCGCCGGAATCATTTCGCAGTTGAACATCACATCTTTGGTGCGATACTCTTTGTTCTTCTTTTCGATAATACCGAGCAGTTCCTGCACGAAATGCGCGTACTCCGGTGTGTCTTTGATCTCCAGACCGAGGAACTCAGCCGCCTCAACAAGACCGTTGACGCCGATGGTGAGATACTGACGTCCGATATTGATATATCCTGCGTCGAAGAGCGGGAGCATGCCTTTCGCTTGGAGAGCTTTGAGGTTCTCGTTGTACGCCAACTGCACTTTGTGCATCAAGTCCACAATATCCTCCACGTATTTCTGGTAAGGGATATTATTGCGTACCGCATATTGAATCGCGCGGTTGAGGTTGATGGTCAGTACGGATTTGGAACCCGTGGAGATACCGCCCGCTCCGAGCGTGTAGCTGAAACTGTTGTCCGTAATGGCGTTGCGCAGACGGCAGCAGGAAGAGAGCGAGTCGGCATTGTCGCTGACATAGGTAAAGAACGAGTGTCCCTTCGCATACATTTCAGCGGTAAAGTCGCCGTATTCTTTGTCTTTGATATCTCCGTTTTCGGCAAGAAGCGCCATCGTCTCCACCGGGAAGGTGAGGACGGAGCGCGTACGCTCTTCGTTGAACCAGTTCATGAAGCGCTTCTGGAGCCAGTTGAGACTCTCCCAGTGGGGAGCTTCGCCGTTCGGGAAGCGGAAGTTCTCAAAGAGAGACTGGAAATAATAGCGGTCATAATAGCTGATATTCCAGAATACCGACTGATAGTTACGCGCGCCGGAAGGCTGGTTGAGGGAATAAACGACCTGCTGGAAGAAATCGCAGATGATATTATCAATCGTACGGTGTTTCAGTCCCAGATCAACTACTTCGTCTGCACGCTTGTAGTAATCCTCTCCGTATTCCTGCTCGATGAAATAGTTCATATACATAAGGAATTCGGGCGTAGCGCACGCGCCGGAGAGCATAGACGAAACCATGAACACCATGTTGATGAATCCGCCGCAGAAGGATTTGAGGTTCTTCGGAGGAGTGGCATTTCCGCCGATGGATTTGGTGCCACCGATAAGCCACGGATACATGGTGATAGAGGCGCAATAGTTTGCCAGGTTGGTCTCGTCGTTCTTGTAGATGAAATGCTGGTTGAGAAGACTCATATAGCGGTCCGCAAGCTCTTTGCCGAACATCTCTTTGATTCGCTCGGTCAGGAGCCGGCGGTTGAGACGGATAAAGCCCTGCTTCGGCAGCTCGCCTATGAGAGTAGCGATATTCTTATGCTCAACGTTCGCGTTTGCGTCGAATTTCGAACCCTCTGCGGCATTGGATGCCTGCACATAATTCATCATAAAATCCAAACGACGCTGCGTGTCGCGATCCTCCGTGTGCTGATGGCGGTAAAGCATGTATGCTTTAGCGACCTGATAATATCCCTCCGCCATGAGCGCAACCTCCACCTGATTCTGAATCTCCTCTACGGTTGCATTGTTATGTACTCGCAGATGCGAAAGAATGGATGTGAGTGCCTCTTCCGTCGCAAATGCTCCAACTGCTAAGAATGCCTTCGAAATGGCATTTTTGATTTTGTCGATGGTGAACAACTCCTTTTTACCATCACGTTTGATAATGTATGTTTCCATAATATGCTATAAATAAAACTTAATCTCTTGATTAGCAGGTGATTCCGTCCAGCCCGAAAAAGCCGGTTGATTCAAGGCACCGGACCAAGACCGGAAAAACGATGCAAAAGTACAACAAAAAAATGACATGTGCAAGTTTTTAGCAAAGAAAAAATTATTTTTTTTGACAACAATTTTTATCAACAATTTCGGAAAGTTATCCAAAACAAAAACGCAAACCGCTCATTTACAGCGATTTGCATTTTCGAGAAAGTACAAAAGTTGACCAAAATAAAAAGTTATTAACAATTGGTGGTTGCAGTTTATAGAAACTTACAGGGAGGAGGGATGGAGAAGGAAGGAACCACGAAAATGACGCACTTATCACGCACTTATCTCGCACTTATCACGCACTAATTTATGTTAAAGGGAACAGAGGAATCGGAAACGGTATTTGACCTTGTTTTTGGCAATGAACCAGCCTTCGTAAATGTAGTTTTGGTCTTCCTTTTTACCGGTGAATTCCAATTCCAAGATATCGTAAGAAGATTTAAGCGTAATATACGAAGCTGCTTGATCCATATCCTTGGAAGTAAATGTTCCTTCCAGTGTCTCCGAGAAGACGGAAATAGAAACAAACATACCCTGATCAGTAGTGGTCATCAGCATGAAAGTCCCGTTCATCTTCGTCAAATTATGCAGTTTCGCGGTATTCGCAGTAATCACTACTACGGAATCCTCTTTCACGGGCAAGGTTGTGAAATATGTCTTGGCTACCGCTCCGGAGGCTTGCGCGCTGTCGTTCATCGCAACCGAAAGGACGACATAATCGGTATTCGCCGCCAGTTCCGTATATCTATAGGTTGTGTTCCCTTTTGAAAGCAAACGCGAATAGGGAATATTCCCGCTAGCGGTTTTCCACCACGCTATGAAATCTTTCTCCATTTCCAACCGCAACGAGTCCTCCGTTTTTCCCGCAACAGACTCCGCGACGAACACATTCCAGTAATAGGTCGAAGCCGTATCCGAAGGATTGATGCAGATGCGCGCCTCGGTCGCCTCTACCGAATCAACGGTTATCTCAAACCGAAGTCCCGTTTGATCCGTCGGCTCCTCTATCTCTGTTCTCGCGCCGCAAGAGGAGAAAATCAACCCCGCAACAGCCAGCCATGCACCAAAAAGAATGTTTCTCATATACAGGTTTTTCAAAATCGGGTGCAAAGATACAACATTTTTTTGTAATATGCAAATTTTTCGGATAAAAAGGTTAATGCGGAAGCAGGGCGAGAAAAACGACAGGAAGAAAGGCGGGCAATCAGATTGCCCCTGAAGGAAAGAAACAAAAGCAGCCGCCGAAGCAGCTGCTTTTGTACCGGGATAGTAGAATAGTTATTTTACTATTGCACCCTGTGCGTTATATTCTACGCCATTCTTGATGATCAGGAGTTGACCGTTGCGAAGGAGTTTGGTTGCCTTTTCCGGAGCGGCGATATGGTCTATCGCTTCCGCCCATTTGCGGGCGTTGATGACATAGACATTTCCATCTTCTCCAACCACTTCCGCTTCAACAGCATAGCCCGTTTCGGTCTCGCTAACCGTCACATACTCAACCGAATGGAGGTTGACATACAACCAGCTATTTTCCTCCGCGTCAAGGAGGACTTCGACATGCGAGCTCCAGAGTTCGACATCATAGCCATGGATGCCGACGGGCGAGTCCTCATTGCTGTCGATGGCAAAGCTGGCGATATATTTCTCGCCTTCGGCGTAGATGTACCATACATACCCTTCCTCGTCAAAGGTCGCGGAAACCTCCGCGTTGAAGCTCATTTGGATCGTGTCTCCGGTGAGAACAAATCCGTCGTCGTGGAAACGGAGGTTATATTTGTATCCGCGCTCGTCGGTAATGTCCGCGGAAACCCATACCTCTTCTCCCTCCGCCTCTTTGCGGAAAGCGGCTTCAACGATCTTGTACTCAACCTTGCGGATGGATAGATAGCTGTTTTCAAGATTGATTCCTCCGTCCTCTGAGGTATAGAGCGAGTCGATTTCTACATCTTCCATGCCCATGTAGCCCGCAATAACAAGGTGGCAGGAGAGGCTGTTGTCTTTGTCCACCATTTCGTACTCGACTCCGCCGTCTGCGTGCGCAAACGGATTCGCCTGACCGAGCTCCACATACAATGCTTCGTACTCGACATCTGCTCCTTCGTAAATCATATTCCATCTGTTTCCGCGTGTATCGAGGATAGTAATCTCGATCTTGATGCCGGACTCGGTTGCGGTCTTTTTGAAGGAAACGGTACGGTAAACGACATATTCGCGCTCTGCCGCATTCCGTCCGAAGGACTGCTGCGGATCCATATCGGCGAGGGTGTAGGTCTTGCCCAATTCGATATCTTCGTCCCACATATTGACGGCGAAAGCGAAATTAAACATCTGCATTCCGTCTTCGGAAACGAACGAGTAGCCGACCGCATCATTCGCTGCATTGGCATGGTACATCTGCGCGAGCGTTACGTTTCTGGTTGAAGGCACATACGGACCAGCCTGCAGATCGAGCGCAAGATCCACTACATCGTATTTGTTGTTTTCGTTGATGAGACGGATCGTACCGGTAACAGTAGCCTTCCCGTCCGCATAAGTCGTTTGGATGTTCTCCGCAGAGACGAAGACATAGTTTTCTCCATTGATCTCGGCGTACGTATATTCGCCGTCCACCTCACTTGCGAAATCTCCTGCCACCGTAGCGGAATTGATGGTGAGGAGCAGGTAGTTGCCGTCCGCGTCAAAGCCGGATACCTCAAAGAAGCGATCCGCCGGATAAATATCCAGAACCATGGCTTCCGAATTGAAATTCTTCTCAGAAACGACCACTTCGGGCTCGCTCAGCGTGAGCGTGTACTCCACATTATTCCAGCAGAGGATAGTACCTGTGACGCTGTACTCGCCGTTCTCATAAGCGACAGTGACAGAACCGGAATAGACAGCGAACTGCTCTCCGTTGACGGAAACAGAACCTCCGTTCATGTTGCCCGGCAGCGGGGTGATCATATACGTTCCGGGGATGCCTTCCTCCTGATTGCCGTAGAAATCAAAAGAGAGCGATTTGCCGTCCGACGTGGAAGCGAAAATCTGTATTTCTCCCCATGCCTCGAACGCCCATGTATCCACCGAGAGGTCATTCGCGATGAAGTTCTCTTGGCTCTCTACCACAGGAGTAGCATAGAAAAGTGTGATGTTATACCTCACGCCGTCTTCTCCCAGCATAGAACCCGTCACATCCGTACGTCCGTCGTTTACCGTCACATTGATCGTAGCGTCTTTGACGTGGATTGTTTGAACGACCGGCTCGTCGTATTCGTCCAGAACACCTGTTTGGATCTCCAGATAAGTGGAACTGAACTCTATATCGTTTGCTCCGAAAGAACCGGCAGGCGATTCACCGTCCTGGCTGAAATACTCCAGCTGAACGAAATAGGTGTTGTCCTGCGCGCGGAGTAGCCAGTAGCCATCCGTTTCGTTGTAGTCGCATCCGATCAGGGGTCTGCTGACAGACACTTCTACCGTCTCGCCAGTAGGCTCAACGGGCTCTTCGTCATAAGCGAACAAGTACTCGTCCCCCAGGTCGTCCGTTGCCGTCGCCGCGATATGGATGTCAAATCCTTCGCCTTTCGTGATAGTAAAAGTAGCGGCAGTATAGTAATGCATGACGAGGTCGTCGTCCTCGTTGTATTCATCCCACTCGCAGCCATCGGCTTCCATCTCTTCAAGCGTATAGGTCTTGCCGAACTCGATGTTATGCGCTCCTTCTGCCAGCGGGAATTGGTAGAAGAAATGCATGTTCAGCTCTTCGTTATGGAGTCCGTACTGGATACTTGTACCTCCGGAAATGAAGTAACTGTATCGCTCAATGGTCACTTGCTGCGCTTCGTGTTTGGCACGCGGCGCACGAACTGCTTTGGCAGGCTGCGCTTTGAGCAGCTGTTTGTACTTGTAGGTCAGTTCATCGCGCTCCTTGTCGTTTTTCGCATGAGCGAGCCGTTGTTCCAATTGCTGTTTGTCGGATTTGGCTTTCGGTGCATGGAGACGCGGCGCAGCATTCACGCTCCACATCATCATCAATGCACAGAGGATAAATGATATTTTTTTCATGATTCGGAAATTTAGAAAAAATGACACTTGCAAGCGCAAATGTCACTTTTTCAATGAACTACAATAATTTATTTTACGATAGCACCTTGCGCGTTGTACTCAACACCATTCTTGATGATGAGGAGTTGGCCGTTGCGGATTGCTTTGGTAGCTTTGATTTCGACAGCAGTATTGTCGATAGCCTCGGGCCAAGCGTGAGTAAAGAGCAGATAAACCGCCTCGCCATTACGATCGCCATCATCCACCGGAGCCGCCAAAGCAACATACTCACCCTCTGCATTATACTGTCCAAGGAACTCCGAAACATTGATGGTGTAGTTGCCGGAAACGGTGAAATAACTCATGTAACCATATTGCTTCAAAGTAGCGATCCAAGCATCTGCTTCCTCGTTGATCGAAGCTTGCGAGAAATCGCTCTCGTACTCATCGTACTCTTCTTTCGTTTCAATATAATAGAAATAGGTATCGCTATTGGTTGTGTTGATAGAAAGCACGCCGTTATTATAGGACATCGTGATGGTATTGTCCGACGGAACAACCAGCTTACTATCGAGCGTGATGATATATACTTTTCCGTCCTTAGCCAACACATCTGCGTAAACATGATACGTTCCATCCTGATTCTGGGAAACAACGACCGATCCGCTAACGAAAACGATCTCCTCATCACCGATATAGAGCACGGAGTAGTCCGGATCCATCTGCGTCTCGTAATCGTAGTTTCCAGCCGGCTCGGTTATATCCAGTCCGTCCGCGTTGGAGAAAGAAACATAATATGTGCTATCCGCGCTGTAGCCTACGATCTGCCACCACCCCTGGTCTGCTACATGGTCGTCAAATTTCAAGCCACTAATAGCCACTCTAACTGTGTCACCGGTAGGAGCAAAAGAAGGCGTGGTGAAGTTCTGGCGAGTAACAGCCCCGATCAGATTAGCCTCTTCATCCATTTGCATCGCATAGATGGTATATACGGTTTCTGCCTCCAGGTCACTAAAGGTATAAGCCTCCTCTCCTTGAGACAAGAAATCAGCATACGTGTATTCCATACCATAATACTGGTATATCATGATATAGTAATCCAAACTACTTTTCACGGAACTTGCGAGCGCTGCGTCAGGAAGAGTGTCTGATTGCGCTTTCTCCATTACGCCCCAATAATAAGTAGCCTGGTCATCCGAAGGAGTAACAATGATCTTTGCGCTGAATGCCTGCAGCTCATCGGTAGCGAGCGTAAAGGTAAGATCCTTTTTCGCCTTAGGCGCTTTGACAGCTTGCTTTTTAACAGGCATCGCTTTGGTCAATCCGAGGACGTTGCGATTCGCTTTCAGTTCCTTCTTCGCGGTCTTCAAATCCGATTTAGCGACTTTCTGCAATGGAGCAGCACTTGCGCTGAACACAATCATTACAGCGCAGAAAAGGGATAAAAATTTCTTCATAATGTTTTAATTTTAGTTAATAAATAATTAAATTGACTTAAAATGTTTTATATTTTATTCACTTTGCTTCGATTGTTCAATTTTTTCTTGCAAAATGCAATAATCGGTACAAAAATACTACTATTTTGTCGATTGCACAAGAAAATAGCCCAAAAAACGACATTTTTGTGCATTTTGCAAAATAAAGTTAGCAAAATTTGGTCATTTCGAAAAATAATCGTATCTTTGCACCGAATATGGCTTGCAACTAAAAAACATGAAGAATATGAAAAATATCTCCTTATTGATTATTTGCGCGCTCGTATGTGTATGCGCGTGTGCACAACAACAGCGCTTTGTAGGCGGAGACATCAGTATGTTACCGATGTACGAGCAGCACAACTCCTATTACAAGGACGTGAACGGCAAGAAAATCAGCAACATGATCACTTGGTTTGTGAACGACTGCGGCTGGAACACCTTCCGTGTGCGTATCTTTGTCAACCCTATTCAGCAAGCCAAAGGAGCTACCGATCCGTCCGTTTGTCAGGACCTCGCGTATGTCACCGCATTAGGCAAACGTATCAAAGAGGCAGGGGCGTATTTTATGCTGGATTTTCATTACTCCGACGAGTGGGTGGATGCAACGCACATACAAGCTCCGGTGGCGTGGAAAGGCAAGCCGGATGCGGAGATGGCGGACAGCGTGGCGGCTTATACGCGCCGCGTGCTGACCACGCTCAATGAAGCGAATGCAACGCCGGATTTAGTACAAGTGGGAAACGAGATCATGTATGGCCTTTGCGGGATAAAGGTCAAGCCGTACGATGATGCGAGCAGCAACTGGACGGGCTATTTAGGTCTGCTCAAAGCGGGCTGCAACGCGGTACGAGAAGTGTGTCCGAACGCTAAAATTATTATTCATACTGACCGACCGACAAACACCGGATATAACTATTATTACTACCACAAGTTAATTAACGGAGGCGTCGATTTCGATATCATCGGATTGAGTTACTACCCCTTCTGGCACGGCTATCTGACCGACGAACAGGTGGCAGCCAAAAGCAACAAAGACAATCTCATCAAAGCCATCAACAGCCTCAACTATAACTTCCCCGAGAAACAAGTTCAAATTGTAGAATGCGCTTATAATTTCCAGTATTGGCCTACTTCCGGCGTCAATTTCAACACGCAGGATGTATGGGCATGTTCGGTAGCGGGGCAATATAATTTTGTCAAAGACCTCGTAGATGCACTCAAGCCCTTGGAGAGCGTAACCGGCATCAACTACTGGTTCCCGGAGGAAGCCGGTAACGGTGATGACACCAATTGGAACACAAGTAGCGGAACGGTTATAACAAGCTGGCTCAACCGCGGCTTCTGGAACGAGAACGCGACCTCAGCCGGCCATGCCATCAACAAAACAGGATCGGTAAGTGCCACTAAGACCGCCGCAGATGTATGCGCGCCGTATTATATGGGCAAATTCGTTGACTTTGTACCGCAGGATATAACAAACCCCTCCGCGAACGAAGGGGCTGTTAAACGATTCCGCAACGGTCAATTGGTCATTGAGCGCAACGGCGTTTTCTATTCGCCGGACGGCAAAAAGCTTTAATCCTTGAATTTCATAGCCGAAGCCCATTGGAGGTCGCTCATGGCGGTCAATGGACGGAGAGACAAAAGCGAGACGATGGTATCGGGCTCGCTTTTTGATGCATGCACCCGTGCGGCAGTATTATTCATATTGCATAATTTCAGGAGCTGCTCCTCCAGCCTATGGTATTCATTGCTCTCTGCGGCGGCGAAATAAGCCACATCGCGCATCTGCTCCGCTTGCAGCGAGAGCGTATTACGTTGCGCAGCAGCCTGCAGCCACTCGGCAAAGCCGGGTTGGTTGATATAGCCGCAAATGATAGCCGGAAGCGTCAGACTGTAATCGCCGATGCGGTTGAGAGCGAACTTATGCAAAGCCGAAGCACATGCGTCGAGCTGGATATGTTTCATCAGTTCGCCGAACGAATACTCGCCTTTGTTGACCAGTTCGACATTCGGCAGGATCTCATTATTCCATACATCGGGCGTACGAATCTGGTCGAAGCTATCTACCGTAACCTCTTTTCCGCCCGTTCGCAGCGCAATATTGATAAGCACATCTTCCGCCGCGGAGCCGACAGCCACCGTATTGAGCGGCATTTTCAGTTTCTGAGCCGCAGCCACGATGTCGTCCAATTCCTCGAACGGACATCCGTCGCTCAGAAGCATGATCATATCGTATTCGCTGGTCTGCGACCACTCGACCGCACGCTCTATCGCCGGAATATAATTGGTTCCTCCGCCGGCTTTCAGCGCATCTACAGAAGCAGAACGGCTGGATGCAACCACGTCCTCATCGAACGCAATCCATTCGATCTCGCCGATGGTTTCCAATTCATGAACGTATTTCTTGAGGTCGTTCATGTCGGCAGACATACTGCCCGATACATCGAGCAAGAGGAGCATCCGGCGGGTAGCGAGATTCGTCTGGTGCGCCTGGAATTGTACGTTCTCTTCCTCGGCATCGGCGATCGTCTCGTCGCTGTACATCAGCTCTTTGACCAACCCTTGCACACTGCTCTTATAGCCTTTTTCGAGATCAGGAATACCGATGGTACCTCCGTCCACGTCGGAATAGAGTTGCACCGTGGGCACATTTGCTACCAACGGCTGGTTTCCGAACGAACCGGAGAGAAGCGGTTGGAACGCTTTCGTCTGTTGGAAATTGAACTCCGGCGGGGTCATCAGTTTCATCTCGTTCTGGAGACGGACTAACTTCTTCTCGTGCAACCATCTCATGTATTGCTTCATCTCCTCGACGGTCTTCTCGTGCAGTTTCTGGGCTTGCGTATCCAGCCGTTTGCGGATCTCGCATAGTTTGACACCCACGAACAGGTCTTTGAGCCGTTCAAGACGTTTGATCTTCAGGATGAAAGCGATCGCACCTCCGAGGAACGTCAGCAGGAAAGCGAACATACTCCACCACCCTATTACGGGGAAGAGCCCTGCGCTTATTGCCAACCCGGCGATGCCGGACGAGATGATCGTCGTCCATTTATAGGTATCGAGTTTGTTCATCTCCTCTTGCAACTGGGTGCGCAGCGCATCGGACGAGAGCGTCATGCCTTGCGCTTTATTCACCAGCTTGGCTAAATCACCCGGTAGCACAAAAGCCGCAGGAGGCGCCTCCAAACTCTTGCAGGCATCGCTGATCTTGATCTGGAAATGCTCCAGCACTTTCATACTCTGCGGCAGGCTGATATGCTTGTATCGCGGATTGCCTTTGTCGCAGAACATCTGGAATACCAACTCCTGCAAGCCGTGCGAGCTATCAAAGATGAACTTATGCTGCCGCTGGTTGAGCGAGCGGACGAAATCTTTCTCAAAGCTGCTCAACTCTTGGGTCACATTGTTGATCACTTTCTCGATATGCAACGTGTTATATTCGCGCCAAATCGGGATGATATGATGCAGATGGAGCGATGTGTGGAACCGCGTGATCTCCATATTGGGGATATGGGGTCCGTCGCTGACGAAGAAGCGCTTGGTGTTCATCGGCTTGAAGGTGTCGATGAAACTCTGATTGTCATCGACAAACGCGCGTGCTTCCTTCACATCCAGAAAATGCTCGTCGATATTGGTCGTCAAATCCTTCAGCACGATCGCGGATAAGTTATACGCATCTATCTCGCGCTGCACATCGGCTTCGAAAAATACCGCCGTCGCATTGCCGTCGTAATACTGGATATCGTAGTCGTTGAAGCACAAACCCCCTCTTCCGTCATGGAGGACTGGAGGAAAAGGATCTTCTCGAACGGACGGTCATTCATCTGCAGCCTCTGCATAGCGCTCAGGTCGTTCAGAAAATCGATCACTCCTTTCGTCACCGTCTTGTCATCCACGGTCACCGACGCAGGGCGCAGCAGGATACCGTACATCCGTACGCTGCTGATGGAGAACCAGGGACGGTTGATATCCGCCATACGTTGCTCCTGCAGGTATTTCGCCCAGGTATGAAAACGCTCTATCGTCTTCGCCTGCGTCACGTCGCCTACAAAAATCACGTTGATGCTGTTGCCCTGGTTGGCGGTGAAGGCCGGAATCAGTTTCTCCGTCTCCGAACTGCTCATCGACAGCCGCTGAAACGCAATCTCGTTCAGCTTCTCTTTCGTCATTCCATCCGCTTTGCCGTCCGTTATATGGAAGAACTTCAGCGGAGCGGGTTGCGTCGTCGTGTTTTGCAGCAGCGAATCCCAGTACGACTGGAAGAACGACTCGCACGCATCTTCTTCAAGGAAATTTACAATCCAAAAAGGGGTCATAACAGTCTTGATTTAGTGCTTTTACAACGAATTGATCGCTTGGTCTATCACTTCGATAAACGCTTTGTCTTCGGAGTTATTATGTTTCTTCCATAGCAGCCAGCAGAAGGCGAAGGTAGCCGCGCCGCCTTCGATCGATTTCAGCATGCGCATCTTCGCTTCGTCGCGTACACCCATCAGCGAACTGTTCATCTGCTCGTTGGTACGGATATCGAATTTCTGCTCCAGATAGTCGGCTACTGCGAACAGGCTCTCCGGGATGGTCATCAGTTGCTCCACAAAGGCCTTGCATTGCTGGGTATGATCTTTGTCGAACTCGAAATTCTGCACGCCACTGTTGTCGATCGCCAGATATTTGGTCTTCGGATTAATGGTCACGGGGCGGAGTTGCAGATGTATGCTGATGCTCTTCGGGTCGAACTGCAGCGTGATGAACTGGTTCACCTCGCCTGCGCTTGCCGCCGGAGCGATCTCCATGCCCAGGAGTTGCAGCATCTCCGGCGTCATGCCGGTTGTGTCCACTTCTGCCGCGGAGCCGGAGAGACCGAACAGGTTGTTGTAGGCGCTCTTGTCTTTCTCCCATAGCAGGTTGATCACGTGCTGGAAATAGAGACTCTTGACGAGCGACTCGATGCGGCGGGATGCCAATTGCTCGGTCAGGCTCTCTTTCGGCGCTGTGGAGCTGTGCTCCGATTTCGGCAATGTCAGGCCGTACTTGTTGAAGGCAGCGTGGATATGGCAGCCGTAGAACTGACTGCGTACGCGCTCCAGATACGGATCTGACATATAGAAGGTCTTGTAACTCTGGTAGTACTTGTACATATTGAACTCGAATCCGGCCGGCATGCACATCACCATGAATCGGTCGCTCATCGACGAGTCATGGATGAACTGCTGCACTTTGCTGTTGGGGTTGTAGCCCAGGTCTCCAGCGAGACCTTCGTTGTTGCCGACGAACATCAGTCGCATATTGTCCGGTACCGATACGTCGCTGCGGAGCGGGAAAAATACCGGCACGCGGCTTGTGTTCTTGAAACTATTGAAGAGATCATCCGTACGTTTGAACGCCTTCGGCAGCAGATCCGGATTCTTGATAGCTTCGCTCAGTTCTTCGCTCATCCATCGTCCGGCAGAGGTGCTCTTGTCGTTTACGATCGTGTCGATCACGTGCTTGATCGGTTTGATGATCAGCGTCTCTTTGTTGGTCGGCAGCGAGATCTGTTTGGACTTGATGATGTTGATGAACAGGTTGTTATCCGGGTCGATGCGGCTGATGATATCTTTCAGTCCCTTGCCGGAAGCGGAGGTACGCATCGGTACGCGGATCTTCTCCAGACCGCGGGTGATGTCCTGTTGTGCGATCACGCTCCCTTGGTAGAGCTGGTCGAAGCAATTATTGTCAGCCCAGTCGGTATTGTCTTCGCCCGTTGCCAGTTCGGCGAGGGACGGCAGATAAACGGTCATGATATCGTCTTCCGTTGCGCGGAACTCTTTCGCGAGCGTTGCGTACATATCCTTATAATCTGTTCCGTCGTTCTCCAGCAGCTTCTGAAGATTGCGGATGCCGGCATAATTGGTATTGTCGCCCTTACGCAGTTTCTCCAGATAGCCGGACGGCGATTCGGTCAGTTCGCGAATGATCTGTACGGCAAGGGTCAGCGTGATAGCGCGGGCTACCGCATCCTTGTATTTCTTGAGTGCTTGGTTCATCTCCGCTTTCTTGAGCGCCAGCAGCAGACCACCCTTTGAGTACGTCGCACAAGCTGCTTTGGCTGCATTCACCTTGCCCATGGCATCCGGCTGCAGAGTGCTGACTATATAGCGGCATAGCGGCTCCAGATAGAAATCATCGACGAAATTGAGCAAATCGTAGGCGTTATTCAGACCGTTCATCAGAATAAACTCGTTCACACGTTTGTCGATCTCGCCTGTGATCATGGCATATACGGCTTTCTTCATCTCGTCGTAGTTCTCGGTGGTATAGAGGCGGTCCAGCTTCAGGCTGATAGCGCGTACCACGTCGGAGGACACTTCGTTCGGATCATATTTGGTAGCATTGTTGACTGCCGAATAAATCTGGTACTCCAGCGCGTCCGCATCTGCCGTCGTATTGTAGCGGTAAGTCATATCGCTATCCATCACCGTCTCCGACAGCGAGAACAGTTTCTTCAGGATCGCATTTTGGGCAAAATCGACTTTCTGTTGGTCGAAGTCGGACGGACGGCGTTGGTCCAGCAGACCATAATTGATCACCTCATAGAGCGCGCGGCGCGTCAAATACTCTTTCAACTCCTTGTTCGCTTTCTTGATCGCGCGGAAACCATATCCCACCATCTGCGAGGTGATACCCGAACTGGGGTCTCTCTTCAGCAGCAGTTCCGCTAAGATATTGCTCAGGTTGCTCTTCACGAAAGCGCGACCGTTGCCCGTGTTCAGATAGTAAATCATCTCCGCGATGGTCGGGTAGAACTGATCTACTTTCATCTTCGAGCCGAAGTTATTCTCGGCGCATACAGGGATCAGGAACTGGTATAGCGGGAAATCGTATATCTCCGTTCCGGCTGCCGTCGGACGAACTGCATAGGGTTCGAAGCTCTTGCCGTTGCCGTTCTCGAAATTGAAGCGGAAGAAATTGATCTCCTCCATGCATGAATAACCGTTCAACCGGTGGTTCGGGTTGGAGCTGTTCAGATCCACGAAGGTCTGCGGCATGTAGAGCACCAGTTTCACGTTCGGTTCGCCGTTCGCTACATGGTGTGCCAACCTGTTGATCATATACAGCACGTCGAGCGTCATGGAACTACCTGTTCCGCCGCAAGACGAAGCAATCACCCAAATATCCACGTCGCGGCGGCCGTTATCGTCCGGCGTCAGTTCGCGGAAACGGTTGATCTTGGCGGTCAACTCGCGCTCCATCGCTTCGTAGAAATTATAGATACCGAATCGGCCTACGTTACGCTGCGCCGTGGCGCCGTCGCTCAGCGGATGGTTCGGCAGCACCATATGACCCGGTTCCTGAGAAATAGCCCATTCCAGCAAACGCTTGGTGTTCTCGTTCGGACGGTCGGTCGTCTTCGCGCCGTTGTAGATCGCCAGAGGTACCGTCGGACCCATGTCCACAAAATCAGCAGCAGGGATTACAATCGAATCCGAATTGATTCGGCTGTACGTAAACATATCCGTATCGACGTACGTGAATGCGTAGTCATCCGGATTGTAGTTGGGGTCTTTCTTCAAACGTGTTGAAAGGCTGGCTACGGTTTGCAATCCACAACCGCCTAAACCGATAAAATAAGTTTTCATGTGTTATATAGGTTTTGAAATTTATGAAATCGTGATTACGTATGTGGTGATACCTTCCGCTATCTCCAGACGCACCATCGGCGCGCGTTTGTAGCGGAAGAGGAACGCCGTCTTGCCCACCTGCAGCGTGGCGATCTTGTAGTCCGTCATCTCATTGATAATATCGGCAAAATCGCCGCTCTCCAGCGTACCATAATAACCCGTCTTGCGGAAGATATTAAATATTGGGTTGTACCGCCGCGGCTCGATCCTAAGCCGCCAGGAAGCGCCGGGGACACTCAAATCCCCACCATCGCCGATCGTGTAAGGCAGGAAATCCGTATCGCCGTTGAACGTATCGATGCCGTTGCTGCCTTTGCGTTTGACTTGGATGCTCGTCATCCGCTTCTGCGGTTTCTGCATCGCTTCCCATATCAAAGAAATGATGATCAGCACAAATACAAAAATGATCAACGCCCAAGCCCATTTCGGCAGCGTCGAGTTCCAAATACCGATATGCGGCATAGTAATCGTCTCGCGGCGGGTCAGGTTAACTGCATCCTCTCCCTTAGGATTCACTTTGCATATACCTTGCAGTTTCTGAATCTCCTCCGCATATTTCGACTCGTAGTTCGCCGTGATACATACGTCCGCGGAGTCAATCTGGATAAACGACGGATACCATGTCGGCTCTTTCTCCACGGTATAAACAGCCTCGGCGGTGAAGCCGGAGATCAGGTTCGTATCGGGGTTCTGGAGAGTCATCTTCACCTCTCGATCCGCAATATCAATACCCAGTTTGCGGTTCGCCAACCACTGCTGCCAATCCGCCTTCAGCATGCTGTTGATCTTCTGCGCACGGATCTCATCGACTATATGACCGAACCATTGTTTGAGGATCGCAGCATCGCTCGCCGGCTGGTAGTCAATCGGACCGAAGATAGCGTCCAGCTCCGGCTTGATCACAGCCTCAGGATGGCTCACACCATTCTGCGCCAACTCCACGCCGTACTTGCACATCGCCCCGCGGTGCTTCTCCGTCAGCAGCGGTTTCAGGCTTGCCCAGTCCTCGGCACGTTTGTCGAATGTATTCCTATGCGTCCAATACTCGAAATCCGTCAGCAGATAGACGAACGTCAGATCGCTGCTGTTCACTACATTCATCGCCTCCAGCACACGGCTCGTCATCGTGAACATATCCGATCCGTCGTGCGGGTCATTGCGGCGAAGGAACTTAAACTGCTGCGAGTTGATCGCATCGATGATTGAGCGGCGAACCATCGGCTCAATCGTGATACACTTGATGGAGCTCAGATAATTGGTGTTGTTTTCATCGCAAACCACGATGATCGTCACTTGGTCATTCTCCGGGATTGCATTGACGAACGTCTTCAGGCTCTCGCGCACCACCTGCTCGTATTGTGTCATCGAGCTGGATATGTCAATCGCGAAGATGTAATGCGCATTGCGGCTCTCCAGTCGGTCGCCGTAACGCTGCATCAGCAATGGATACTCTTTCTCCATATTGCTGAAATCATGATCTTGTGCCCATGCCGCCGGTATAACCGACTGCAACACCATCATACAAGTAAGGAAGAATAGAAATTTTTTGTTTTTCATCGACTCAATATTTTTTTCGGGCACAAAATTACAACTTTTTTTTTACATACGCAATACTTTGTATATTTTTATACAAAAAAAGAGACCCGAAGGTCCCTCTTCCCTATAACTGCTGGCCGGTAAGCGTGTAGATCTTATCTCCTCGCTTAATCAGCAACTGTCCGTCGCGGAGCACTTTCTCTCCCCTTGAGGGGGAGTCGGAGGGGGTTTCTATCCCTTGCGGTGCTCCCAATACCGCATCTATCGCCGCACGGATCGCGTCGCATTGCGTCTTGTCCGTATTCGAACTGAAGCACGCCAAGTGGTTTTGCGCCGGAAGAATG
>CADAZU010000044.1 GCA_902792535.1 uncultured Bacteroidales bacterium | reverse complement strand
CATGGAGGATTGCTAATCGATCTGCAATCGTAAACTTTTTTAATCTTTTGTCCATAACGACACCTTTTTTAGTGTCAACATATTTCAGGACAAGACACTTATGCCATTTATGCCAGTGCAAATTTTTATACAAGCGGCTAAAATGGAAGAGGAGATTTTTTTTATTTGTCCAAAATTACCTAAAATGATTCCAAAAATTTTGTTATCTTTCACAAAGGACGCAAAGGAAACAAAGGTGCGCGTTTACAAAAAATGATGTGAGACTATGGGACTTTTGGATTTTAAAGTCTCATAGTCTCAAAGTCTCAGTGCAAATTTTTATATAGGTGTCATGGCATGCCGGGCAATGGACGACGTATGAAGAAACGCGGCAAGTAAAACAATCCGCCTGTGGTGGGCAGACGGATTATGAGGAAGAAGCTATGTGCAAATGTTAATACAGAAATCCAAAGAGCCAAAGAGGAATTTTGTTCCCTAAGGCATATTCAATACCATCAGCTGCAATGAAAGCATTAGGAACATCTGCAATCTGCTTACCGTCTTTCGAGATGCTTAATCCAATAAGCATTTTTATAAAAAATTGCTTATTCCGTTAAGCAAATGTAAATTTTGTGCTACTTCATTCTGTGTTTGGGAGGTAAATCATTCGACTTTGACAAAAAAATCCGCCTGCGGTGGGCAAGCGGATTAAGAGAAAGAAGATTGGTTTAGAGAGGTTTTCGTTTGGGATTGTTTTTCCAGTCGTTCGGGCATGTATCTATCTTTCTTTCAATCAGTTGCATATTGTATAATCACATTTTTTGTATATAAATTCCATACGAAAATCACATTTTCGGCTGCAAAATTACAACATTTTTTTGACATACGCAAATTTTATTGCGCGCTCATCTATGCCTGCTTGCGTCCGTCAAGGGATACCTGCCTGCATAGATGAGAATATTTATTGATCATTCGGGGAACAAGGGTTATTCTAAAAACTAACGGACAAGACGGACAAAGAGACCGTTGCAACGGCTGTAGCTGTACATGCTCACACTGCCTGAATTGAAGTACAGGTACCACGCGAACTTTGAACCGCCAGGCGTGGACGACCAATAGTAGCCGTTCCAGCCGACGCGGCCCACACTGCCATCGCAAAAGCGGTAGCCCGCAGCAGGGAGAAAGATCGAATTTCCATTCGGTCCCATTACTTTATAACCATTGTCCATCCATGTCCAAGTACATTTATCTTTTAATTCAATCAGTTGTTCCTCGGTCGGCAAATCGTTCTTAAATTTTGACATAGCCTCGTCGTATGTATAAAAACCGCCTTCCTCATTCTTGTTTTTCCACATTGCGCCGCTCGGCAAACCTAAATCCACATAACCTTGCGCCCTCAAAGAGGCTCTACGGGCTTCTTCCTCTTTGCGTTCTGCCTCCAAATTCATATCATAAATATCTATCTCAAGCTGTGATTTTTCCGCCGATTTCTCTACGGGCGTGCTAACTTGGTTATATTGATTAGCACTATTTCGTGATTTCTTAGGGATAATTAGGACTTGACCTATAGAAAGTCCCTTTTGTATAAGTACCGGATTTAGTTCCAAAATTTCTTTTGTAGAAACGTCGTATTTTTGGGCAATACGATAAAGTCCCTCACCTTTAACGACCACGTGCTGTATTTGCATCTCTTTAGAATCTGAATCTATATGATTCAAATCTCTTTCTTGTTCTTGTTGCTGTTGCTCTCGTTGCTGTTGTCGCTTCAGTTCCTGCAATCTCTTTTTTTCTTCGGCTTTCTGTCGTCTTATTTCCTCTTCCTTTTTTTGAGCTTCAACACGTGCTATTTCTTCTGCCCCAAATTTCTCAAACCGATATGTACCGCTATTACCTATATACAACCACTTCCCTTCGTCATCTTGCGAGAAGAAAAGTCCTTTTTCGGACGTTGTCAGTGCTGGTTTAGAGTCACTGCCATTTCCAATCCATTTTGTATTTTCGAACATCATGTATTCGATATAAAACTCATAATAGGTATAATAATACAGTTTTCGTCCACTTGGAAAAGAATAAACGAACCATTTCCCATTACTATACGAAGCGTGGTCAGGGACTTTTCCTGTAATATTTCCAGAGCCCTTAGCGGGGAAGATCGTCTGAACAAAATTATGGGTAATTAGTATTTCGTTAGATGATATTACAATACCCAACAAACCATTGTCTGGATCATAGAAGATACCTTCTTGAGGGGGGCTATATACATAATAATCGCCCTCTATCTCTTTTTGAACTTGCGCTTTGGTCATTTCCGTCATGTCTACTCCTCTGATATGAATCGTTTCTAATGAAAAAGCAGAGATGGAAAACAAACAAAGGATAATTGTTAAAAACTTATTCATAATTCATTCCAATTTACAATTGTGGCAATAAAACGAAAAGAACCCAGAATAGCAAAATTGCAGATCCTATAACGACAACAATCCGCGCGATTGTTTGATTAATGAGGAATAACAATCCGCCAATACATTCAATTGCTATGCCTATTTTAAAAAGTACATCCATAATTGTAGTTGTTTATTACTCCGTCACGATTTTCGTTATCTTACAACTTTTTATTGATTGGCTTTAACGATAACCTTGAGCCCTTCTTTTCTCTTCGCGGTAGACACGGTTCATATATTCTCTGTCTTCTTTATGTTTGGATGCTTCATCCGAAAAGCCATGCTTGCGCAATAAGCGTTCCAGTTTTTCGCCTTCGTCGTTAAATTTATCTAATGCTTTGTTCGCATCCCAAAATATCTTCTGCGCCATGATGCCTTGGTATTCAGGAGAGTTCGCTTTCACAAACACATTATCTACTTCATACAGAAAGTTTTGCCGGGCATTTTCGCATACTTCAATCTGTCGTAAAATGTCATCGTAATCTTCAATTGTTTTCGGAGCTTCGTAATTTGCACTTTGCCCCTCGACTGACGTATTATTTCCCACATAACTAAAATCAGTACTTCTAGACCTCTTATTCTGTTCTATAACATTGTATATGTCGACTCCAATTGCCGCAACAATACCCAAAGCGATCACTACTAGTGAATAGATGCCTGCGCGTTTTAACGCTCGTATTTCCGCAGGTCTCTGTACCTCTCGTATCATCTTTTGCTTTTGGGTCTCGCGATAAATCATTTTGGCCTGCCCATAATGTTCGCTATCTGTAACTACTGGTACTATACAATCCATAGCCTGATCGTAGATGAGAACTACCCAATCGCCTGGTTTTACCACAATGGGACTAAAGCGACACGAGCACTGATTGCACTTGAAGACAATTCTGCTTTCCTTGTCTATATCAAGTTCAATTTTCCCGTTTTTCTCCACTTTACCTATCTCTAATAAGTCTTTCATGATATGGACAGGCGGTGCGGCATTCATGAAGAATCTTTCCGAGTAACCTACAATTGTTACCGTTCCTTTTTGATTCCCGTTCTCGGGATTTTTAATCTGTGTCATTGTTGTAAAATTTTAATTATTGCATGAAAATTTAAAAATCATTACATGAATTTATGTGCTATCATAATCTCTTTTTTTCACAGTCCTTCCATTTATACTTATTGTCTTCATTTCGCTCAGCCTCATCCTCTGTTCCAAAGAAAACGAGTTCTTCGCTTTTAGAGATTACTAAAGTTTCACTACCATAATTTACCACATAAACAGGAGTAGCAGGGCGTCCGCCATATCGCTCATAAATACGACCATAATTGCTTTCTGACCAACTGCCGCTTTTCCCATTTACGGTAGCAGTATTAGGATTCTGATATAATACTATTTCTTTATTGCCGTCATACACATAAACAGCGTATGGAGTTCTATCGTACTTGGACGATTGGGAATTATGACTTGATGACGAGTTACTATTCGCGCATCCTATTACAATAATCACATATAGTGCTAAAATTAGCAACGATAAAAGCTTGTTTTTCATATTCATATAGATTGTTATTTAATATAAAGTGCATTCTTTTCTACGCATAGAGTAATTTTGGTATGTATTTTCATCAGCATGAGAATATTCCATATTAGTTGATAAATTAAATGACGTCACCCAACTTCCTCCTTCTTGTTTCGCATCATCCACACCGTACCAAACTTTTTTAACCCCATCATAGGTTTCTGTATGTTTGCAAATTATACCATAAAAAATCTTCGTTTTCGGAGTGCCGTCTCCGCAGCTTGATCGACACACTTCTTTTAATTTTATATCCCTATCATCATAGATCTCTAATGTTAAACTATAACGATTAACACAGAGTCCATTGTCCTCCACATAATTACCGGAGTACGTTCCTGGTTGAACACGTCCCTCCCAGAATGATTCATCTTGTGAAGACGAACTACCTCCAATACAAGAAGATAGAAAACAAGTTGCCGCGACAGCAAGCAACACTTGCAAAACTTTGTTTCTTTTCATTTTAATATGTTTTTTATAAGCCTACTCTTCTTCGGATTTTCGGCATACTCCGTTTATAAGATTCTTCTTTGCTTTCTCTCGGTCTTCTCTTGGTTGTATGTCGGTGGATTTAATAATCATTACACGTTTGCACGGAGCCGTTTGTCGTTTGGAACTGGAGACGTTTGGCATCAGAGGCAGAGCGGTAGATGACCCACACATCGCCGGTACACTGTTTGTACTCCACACCTCCGCGGGAAACAGACGATGAACTCATCTCATGGTAGTAAACCGTAGTACTGCCAATACTCATACTACGCGGCGGACGTTCGCCCACAAAATGACATTTGCCGATGGTGGCGTCTGCGGCAAGAAAACCATTGAATAGCGCACAGAGTGCGATGATTGCTAAACTTCTTTTCATGATATATTATTTTTTTTAAATCATAATACAAAAATACTGCTTATGCTTTATAAGAGAATGGGCGTCTGGCATAACCCAGGAATAATAAAGCAAAAGCAGTACATACCGGAGTATGCACTGACGCTTGCCAATCTTATTCCTTAGGATAAAAAGTTGCCAGACTTTATATTCTCTTTGATTGACTCGTCAGCAAAAATATGTTATGTTCGTGTGCGCGAAGCAATCAGCCGCTGCTAATCGCTTGCAAAAGTATAAAAATTTTCCAACATATACAAATTTTTATGAAGAAAATTTTCGTTTTTTATCCATTTAAGGCAAAAAAATAACCTTTGCACCACACATTTTTCGGTATGTACCGCTTTGCGGGTGCAAAGGTATAACAATTATTTGGATTGCGAAGATTTCTTTTTATATCTTATTTCAGTGTGACAGACTGAAGACCGCCGTTATTGCCTGCAATATATGATACAGGTGGTTGAGCATTTTGAATGAGTTGGTCGATGTAGAGCGGCTGACCTATGAGGAAGAAGGTGGAGATAAAGGTGTCTCCGACTTGCAGTTTGGAGTGAATTGATTCCTCCACTACAAAACGCATATCTCCCAAATAACGGAAGACGCAACGGCGGTTGGGAAGCCATGTGACCTCTATTCGTTGATTCGGCTGTAAATCCTGAGTATGGACACCTTCTCCGATAAAACTATGGCTGCTTCCCTGCTCATTCTTGGTCAGCTGTTCCAGATAGTCCCTCCAATCCCGATGACCGACAAAACGAGCAAGGAGATCAAGCGTAGATTGACGCGTATTTTCTGCTCCGTCCACATAGCCCCACAGCCGTTCTAACGTACTGAGCGCTATATTCTCGTGGAGAACTTCCCAAATCTTTAAAATCAGCGTCTCAAAGTCCGCCGGAGAAGAAGGACGAAAACCTGCCCGCTGCTCGACATCCAAGCGTAACTGGATTATTTCCGGTGCATTCTTATTCATAGTACTTCATTATTACCATATTCCAAAACCAATATCTATCCCCATCTGATACCAATCGTTCGGGGAAGGCATAAACTTAGCCCGCTCAACCGCAATCTCTCTGATAAACGGCATATATATTGTAGAATGATGATGCCGCAAACGGCTATCGAAATAGCTCTTTAGTTCATCATCCGAAATAGAATTCAAAATCTCTTCTCTGCGTTGCCAGAACAAATCTGAAGGTGTTGGGTGGTTATGTAACAAAGCAGCCGTGTCTCTTTTGGAAATCGCTATGCGCGTAGAACGAATATAATCAGCATACATTTGCCGCGCTTTGGCATCCAATATCGCTTGAGGCGAAGGGGCATTGATTTGTTTCTCCAAATCATCCACCACGCGATTTAGAGAATCCACCTTGGTTTGACGTTCTTCATTCACTTTGAGAAGGGAGTCAATGTTGGCAGAAAGACTCTGCTCCTGTTCGCTATGCTTGAGCTCGGCTTGCCGGTATTCAGCATACATGAGCCATCCTGCAAGGCATAATATGGAAAAAAAGAGAAGTGACACCGGCAACCATAGGCACAATCGGTCAGCTCTACGCATAACACGCGCTACCTGTGCGCATGAAGAATAACGATCTGCGGGGTTCACTCGTGTGCATTTGCGAGCAATATATTTATAACGATGCGGGAAAAGAAGGGAGATGATTTTTCCCACGGCATAGATATCCGCGCGGTTATCAATCGTTTTGCCGGATCATCCGTATCGGACACTCCGAAATCAATCAGTTTGACCGCAGAACCATTGCGCGTGATGAGGATATTGGACGGCTTGATATCCCGATGGATGATTTGTCGCTCATGCAGACAAGAAAGGGTGTCAAGGAGTTGCTCTATGACGCGGCGGCGGATAGCAGCAGGCGGGTTCGCATCAAGGAACTGATCCAGCGTAATGCCATCAATAAACTCCATCTGTATATACCAGCCGATGGAATCCATGTGCCCGAAATCAAGCAGCCGGACGATATTCGGATGATCCACTCCGACTCCGATAGTAAACTCCTTACGGAGCAATTCAATATGCGGAGTGGATTCGCGATAAGGTTCTGCCAAAGCCTTCAGCACGTACTTTCGCCCAAAACGAGTTGCCACATAAAGCGCATTATGCCCTTTTGCGGGCATCAACTCCGGTTCTGACCATACATCAGAGAAATCCGCGTTTATAGACGATATGATAAAAGAGGAATCATTCATTGCCAGACAAATGATTTAATCTTTTTATCGAACAAGGCACCGGGCATCGGGGGCAGAGCGGTAAGGAATCTTAATACCGGGACCGAAAGAGGGTGAGATGATGGTGACCGTTGATTCGCGGCGGGCATCGACTGCCGGGTGTTCCGTGGTACATTCCCATCGGCAGTGATCCAATAGAATCGTACCAAACCGCACCATCGGCATACGCTGGCGGCAACCTTTTCCCCATGTACAATAGGAATACGTGACATGCAGTTTGCCCCTGTCCGCCTCTACCCTGTCGGCGGCACCAATTAGATTTGAGTTCATGTGGTCGTAACTGCGTTCCGAATAGCCGAAATAGCAATGTGAGACCGTAATCGAATCTGACTGCGAAGTGATGTCCAGATTTCCGTCCATGCCATCCGTCAGTACGCAGCTGTCAACGGTAATATGCATCGAATGGTCCATTCCCAAGAGGTCGTTCCCGCTCACATCTACAGCCCCCGGTCCCTGCAGCCGCAGTCCGCGGATTGTGACATAACGGCAATGCGAGAGTTGGATGCCTCCGGAGGAACGGAAAGACTCTTCCGGATCATTGAAACGGTCTATAAACAGTTGGCGGGTCTTCAGTTCCCGCTGCTCGCGTACCCTCATGCCGTTGGAGAGCACTCCACCCTCACCGGCTGTAGAGAAACGCATGATATCCGCACTGTCTAACATGGCTCGGATCTCCGGCGCAATACGAAAACGGGTACGCAGACATGCGTCATGCGTACCTATGATCGTTTTGTTCTCTAAGTGTTTGAGTACCACGGTGTGTCCCAAGACAAACTCGCCCTTCGAGCCGTCCAGGATAACCGTGTCATGAGAGCGGACAGCCGATAAAATGCTATCCGACATATCTGCGCCGTTGGAAGTGATGGTCAGTGCGGCTTGAGCCGTTTGTACCAACAGGAACAGGCAGATCAATATACCATATAGTTTATGCCAAGAGGGCATCTGCGAGTGCTTCGAGTTCCGCCACTTGCGTCGGCTTGAGCGAACCGCGGATTGTGACGGTGGGTTCAACGATCTCTACATTCTTGCAGGTAGAGAGCATTTCTCTCATCACTTTGACCGCCTGCGGTGCCCACGAACCATTCTCTACCAATGCCACGCGGCGGTTCTGGTAGCCCTTCAGACGCAGTTTATGCAGGAACATGTGCATCGGCGGGAATATATCTCCGTCGTACGTTGCGCAGCAAAGAACGAGCCGGTTCATACGGAACGCATCCTCGATTGCCTCCGCCATGTCGTCGCGGCTCAGATCAGTGATCGCCACTTTTCCGGCATTTTTGGTCTTCAGTATTTCAGCGAGTTGCTCTGCCGCACGACGGGTGTTGCCATGGATCGAAGCGTATGCCACCAACACACCCTCGGTCTCTACGCCATACGCGCTCCAGATCGAATACAGACGCAGCGCTTCGTCTTTCTTCTCGCCCTCCAACATCGGTCCGTGCAGCGGCGCAATAGTAGCGACGGGCTTGTCTGCTAATTTCTTAAGCACATTCGCAACTTGCACGCCGTATTTGCCGACGATATTGAAATAGTACCGGCGCGCCTCACATGCCCAGTCGTCCTCGTCGGCATGATAAACACCGAACTTACCGAAACCGTCAGCGGAGAAGAGCACTTGCTCCTCCGGACAATAGGTCATGATTACTTCGGGCCAGTGGATCATAGGCGCAGCGATGAATTGCAGCGTCAGACCGCCCAGATCAAGCGTACTACCCTCACATACTACCTCCACGTTCGTTGCTTCGATCCCAAACTGGTTCATCATTACGACTGCCTGCTTGGAGCACACAACGGTCGCCTCCGGGTATTGGGCAAGGAAAGCACCCATTGAGCCGCTATGATCCGGCTCCATGTGCTGGCAAACGAGGTAGTCCGGCTTGCGTCCGGCAAGCACCTCATCTACCTTCCTTAACCATTCCTCGCAGCAACGCGCATCCATCGCGTCCATTACTGCTACTTTCTCTTCTCCCAGCACGACATAGCTGTTGTAGCACATGCCTTCAGGCAACTCGTACTGGCTCTCAAACAAATCCAACTCGGCGTCGTCACAGCCGACATACTTAATTCTTTTCATTATATGCTTCTAATGCTTTACGTAATACTATCATTGCTTTCGCCAGATCCTCCTTATTGAGCACATACGCCATGCGCACTTGGTGGCGTCCGTCCTCAGGATTTGTGTAGAAACCTGTCCCCGGAGCCATCATAATCGTCGCACCCTCGTAAGTGAAGTCGGTCAGACACCACTTGCAGAATTTCTCCACATCGTCCACCGGCAGCTCTACCATCACATAGAATGCTCCGGTAGGCGCAGGGGCAAAAACACCCGGAATCTGGTTTAATTGATCGATCAGGAAATTACGGCGGGTGAGGTACTCGTCATAGACCTCCTGCATATACTCCTCCGGCGTAGAGAGGGACGCTTCTGCGACGACCTGACCGAACAGAGGAGGACTCAACCGCGCCTGGCAGAACTTCATCACCGACTCGCGCACCGCTTTGTTCTTGGTGATCAGCGCACCGATACGAATGCCGCACTCGCTATAGCGCTTCGACACGCTGTCCACCAGCACCACATTCTCCTCTATGCCCTCCAAATGGCAAGCCGAGATATACGGCGATTTGGTATAGATGAACTCGCGATAGACCTCATCGGAGATCAGGTACAGGTCGTATTTCTTCACCAGATCGCGGATCTGGCGCATCTCCTGCTTGGTATAGAGATAGCCCGTCGGGTTATTGGGGTTGCAGATCAGGATTGCACGCGTCTTCGGCGTGATTTGTTTCTCAAACTCCTCCACCGGCGGCAACTTGAACCCGTTCTTGATATCCGTCTTGACGGATTTGACGACAGCACCTGCCGAGATCGCAAATGCCATATAGTTGGCGTACGAAGGGTCGGTCACAATGATCTCGTCGCCCGGATTGAGGCAAGACATGTACGCAAACATGATCGCTTCCGAACCTCCGGCGGTAATGATGATCTCATCCGGAGAGAGGTCAATCCCGTACTCGGCGTAGTAACTGACCATCTTCGTCCGCAGCGACTTCAAGCCCTGCGAAGGCGAGTACTCCAAGATCTCTTGGTTAAAATTCTTCACCGCCTCCATGGCTTGCGGAGGGGTCTTGATATCCGGCTGACCGATGTTCAGGTGATACACATGCACCCCTGCCAGCTTGGCAGCATCGGCGTACTTTGCTAATTTTCGGATCGGGCTCTCCGGCATGGACTGCGCCCGCAAAGAAATCTCCATAATACTATTTGCTATTTATAATTAACTCCATTGGTGCGTCAATAATCTGCTCGCATTTCGCTTCTTCCAGCCTCTCGCGCGCCACAAATCCCCATGAGCAGGCGACGAACGGCACTCCGGCATTCGCTGCCGTCGCTTGATCCACCAGACTGTCGCCTACATAGAGCACAGAGTAAGTACTTGGTACTTTGTTCCTTTGTAACTTTGCCTCTATATCCCGCACGATCTGCGGATCGGGTTTGCGGGGCACTCCTTCCCTTTCGCCAAGGACGACATCAAAGACTCCCGGGAAGAAATGCGATACGATCTTCTCCGTAGCCGCTTGGTATTTATTGCTTGCGACCGCCAGCATGCAGCCGCGGGTTTTCAAACTCTCCAGCAGCTCCGGAATGCCGTCATACGGACGCGTGAAATCGCAGTTATGCGCGTTATAATAAGGTACGAAATGCGCACGCACGCGCAGGACCGTCTCTTCGTCTTTCTGACCTTCCGGCAGCGCACGTTCGATCAGCTTGTTCACGCCATTACCTACCAACCGCGGGTATTCCTCGATGGTATGGGTCGGAAAACCGCACGCCTCCAAGGCATGGTTGCAGGCATAGCCCAAATCGTCTATCGTGTTCAGCAGCGTCCCGTCCAGATCAAAGATCACAAGCGAGGGACGCCCCATCTCTTTTTCTATTCGCTCTCTAAACTCTGTCATTGTTCCTAAATCCTTTATCTCGCGCAGGTTTCGCACTCGTTGCCGCACCGACGCCACCGCATGTTTCTCCAGTTTCTCCGCCGAAGGGGTGATCGCCTGCTCCAGCGCCTCCATATCCACCTCATACAGCATCGAGGCATGTACCACAGTTCCTGTGGGCGTGGTGTAACAAGCCGTTCCTGCTACTTTGCGGTCTCCCACCAGCACATCATTATGCGCCGTTGTTACGGCAGGATAGCCCATTCTGTTCAGCGCTCCCGCTACCATCCGGAGGAATGTCTCAAACACCTCCTGCGAGTGGGTGGAAGGCGAGACATAAGAGATCATCAGGTTTCCACGGTCCGCATAGACACATCCTCCCCCGCTCTGCCGCTGCACGACGCGGATGGCATGTTCCTCGCAGTAACGGTCATTCACCTCCTGCTCGCGGATCTGGTGCTTGCCGTAGATCACCGTCGGCTCCACGATCCACGTGAACAGCACCGGCGTCTGAACCGTCTTCACCCGCTCCGCTTCCAGCGCCAGATACTCCTCCAGCGCCAAACCTTCTATGACCCTTTCAACCTTCAACATTCAACTCTCAAAACACCGGCTCGCTTAACTCCACTCCGCGGCAGAAACGACGCTTAATGTCGCGGTCGTCTCCGAGGTAGATATACCGCTCCAGACGTTGCGGAAGCGTGTATTGGTCATAATTGAGATACGTGTCGTCTATCAGCAGCGCATCAAACTCATACCCCGGCTCGAACGATCCCACTTTGCCGAAGAACGAACCGCCGCCTTTGGTCGCCAGATAGAACACCTCGCTCAGACTCAGGAACGACATATCGCCTTTCGTCTGGGCGTAATTGAGTTTGGACACCTGTATCGCGTATTGCATCACTCGCATCATCGACAGATGATGTCCGGCAGATACATCCGTACCGAGTGCCACTTTTATTCCTGCGTCCAAGAACTTGCGAATAGGAGCCATGCCCGAAGACAGATTGCTGTTCGACATCGGGCAGTGCACCACATACACGCCGTTCTTGCGCATCAGTTCCATTTCTTCGCCGTCGGTGTAGCAGCAATGCGCCATCAGCGTCGGCGTCTGACCGAACAGACCATAGCGATTGTATGCGTCGCCATAACAGGTCGAGTCCGGCTCCAGCTCTTTCACCCAGTCGATCTCCGAACGGTTTTCCGACAGGTGGGATTGCACCGGCATACCCGTCTCGGCGGCGAACTCACCCATTGCGCGGAGCATCTTGTCCGAACAGGACGGCACGAACCGAGGCGTGATGATCGGAGCCACCAGACCGTTGCCATGTTCGTCCAAGTGCGCCTTCAGCATCCGCATTCCTTCCATCACTTCGGCGGTCGTGTTCTGCAACGTCTCGGGGCTGTTGCGGTTCATTCCAACCAGACCTACATACGCACCCATGCCGGCTTGGATAAACAAGTCCGCCAAGATACGCGTAGCCTCCGGATGGATCGTCGCAAAGACTGCCGAACGCATGGTGCCTTGCATCCATAGCTCGTGCACGAAGCGTCTGTATAGCCGCCGCGCATACTCCGGATCAGCGTACTTGCTCTCCTCCGGAAACGTATAGGTGTTCAGCCACGGCAGCAACTCCAGATCGAGCGCCAGACCCATGTTACGGTACTGCGGCGCGTGGACGTGCAGGTCATTGAACGCCGGGATCAGCAACTTGTCGCCGAAATCCATCACTTGGCGACGCCAGTCCATATTCTCCGGCAACTCGGTATAAACACCTTCTACGAGTCCGTTCGACTTAACGACCACATAGCCGTGAGGAATGATCTCCAACTTACCCGGAGTCGGGGTATGAATAATGTTCGCGCGGTATATTTTCATGATTCTTTCTTTTTAAAGAAAACCAAACAAATGAGGTAATTGATACATCCACCGATGAAAATAACGATCATGCTGATCACATCGTCCCTCCATGAGGAGAAGAGCGCCAGAGCCAGCGGCAGCAATCCGAACTGAATCACGACGTTAATTGCGCGTGCCAGCAGAAAACCGCCGGCATTCTTTCTATCCGGCTTGGAGCCGAAGGTGTACCAGTTCAGCACAAAATAATTAGGTATCATCTCCAGCAGATATCCGATTCCGAACGCCACATAATAGAGCGCGGAACCCTTATCGGGATATGCCATGAAATAGAGCGCAGCCATGAAGCACCATGTCTGTAAAAACATACCCGAAGTGCCGACCAATAAGAATCGGACAGCGCTCCGCACCTTCTCCGGCAGATATGACGTAAGCAGTCTCATCAATTCTCAATTATTAATTCAGCGCAGCGACCAGCTCTTCCATCGCGGCATTGAGTCCGTTGACGTCGCGTCCTCCGGCAGTAGCCATCCACGGCTGACCGCCGCCGCCACCTTGGATCAGCTTGGCAGCGCTCTTGATCATCGCGCCTGCATTCTTGCCTTCGTCCACCAGCGGCTGGCTCAGGAACACCGAGATCGTCGGCTTGCCCTCATGTTGGGTTGCACCCACTACGGCGAACTTCACATCCGTGAACTTACCGCGCAGCAACGGCATTACGCCGCGTATCATTTCCGGCGACATCTCGCCTTGCAGACGTACCAGTTTGATGCCGTTATAGTCCTCGGCGCGGTGGATCAGCTCGTCGCGGAAACGCTCGATCTTCTCTGCCATGAAGGCTTCAATCTCTTTCTTCAGACCGGCGTTCTCTTCGATCGACTTGCGGATGGCGCCTGCCAGATCCGGCGCGTTGTTGAACAGACCGCGCAGGCCGGTCAGCATATCCTGCTGTGCATAATAGACCTCATCCGCTTTCGCTGCGGTAACTGCCTCGATACGACGCACTCCGGCAGCTACACTGGTCTCCATAACAATACGAACCGAACCGATCTTTCCTGTCGAAGCCACGTGGCAACCGCCGCACAGCTCGATCGACGGACCGTATTTGATCACACGCACGTCGTCACCGTATTTCTCGCCGAAGAGCGCCATCGCACCCATTGCTTTCGCCTCAGCGATCGGTGTATGCCGGCTCTCCTCCAGTTTCAAGTCCTGACGGATCAGCTGGTTCGCCACCTTCTCCACCTCGCGCAACTCTTCCGGCGTCACTTTCTGGAAGTGGCTGAAATCGAAACGCAGGCTGTCGGCGGTCACCAGACTACCCTTCTGCTCTACGTGCTGACCCAGCACCTGGCGCAAAGCGTAATGCAGGATATGCGTTGCGGTATGGTTGCACATGATTGCCTGGCGCTTCTCTGCGTCCACCGTAGCGGTCAGTTCGCCATCCATGCCCTCGGGTAGTTCGGTGAGGATATGTACGGGCAGGTTGTTCTCACGCTTGGTATCCAGCACGCGGACATTGCCGAGCGTTCCCGTGTCGCCTATTTCACCACCCATCTCGGCGTAGAACGGCGTCTTGGACAGCACGACTTGGTAGAAGGTCTTGCCTTTCTGGCTCACTTGGCGGTAACGCAGGATCTTCGTCTCGCATTCCAGCTCGTCATAGCCGACGAACTCGGTCTCGCCTTCCGCCAGCACGGTCCAGTCGCCCAGATCCTGTTTGTTCGCCTCGCGTCCCATGGATTTCTGGTGTTCCAGCGCTTTATTATATTCCTCTTCGTTGGTGGTGAACCCGTTCTCGCGCAGAATCAGCTCCGTCAGGTCGAGCGGGAATCCGTAAGTATCTTTGAGCGTGAATACATCCACGCCGCTGATTTCGGTCTTGCCGGCTTTTCTTGCTTCGTCCATCAGCTTGTCCAGCAGACCGATTCCTTTGTCCAGCGTGCGCAGGAATGCCTCTTCCTCGCTTTTGATCACCGGCACAATCTGTCCTTGCTGTTTGACAAGTTCCGGGTAGGCCTCACCCATGTCGGCGATCAGTTGCGGCACAAGCCGGTACAGGAACGCCTCACGCATGTTGAGGAACGTGTAGCCGTAGCGCACGGCGCGGCGCAGGATACGGCGGATGACATAACCCGCTTTCTCGTTGCTCGGCAACTGTCCGTCCGTGATAGCAAACGCGATCGTACGGATATGATCGGCGATCACACGCATGGCAATGTCCGTCTTCTCGTCCTTGCCGTATTCGCAATGACAGATCTCCCCGATCTTCTTCAGCATCGGCTGGAACACATCCGTATCGTAGTTGCTGGTCTTGCCTTGGATCGTACGCACCAGACGCTCGAAGCCCATTCCGGTGTCAATTACTTTCTTTGCCAGCGGCTCCAGACTGCCGTCCGCCTTGCGGTTGAACTGCATGAAGACGATGTTCCAGATCTCGATCACCTGCGGGTGGTCTTTGTTCACTAATTCGCGTCCCGGCACCTTGGCGCGTTCTTCCGCACTTCGGCTGTCCACGTGGATCTCGCTGCACGGACCGCAGGGACCCGTCTCGCCCATCTCCCAGAAATTATCATGCTTGTTGCCGTTCAGGATATGATCTGCCGGCAGGTGTTTCGCCCAGATGGAAGCCGCTTCATCGTCACGCGCCAGACCTTCCTCCGGCGAGCCCTCAAACACCGTCGCGTACAGGTTCGACGGGTCGATCTTCAGCACATCCACGATGTACTCCCATGCGAAATCAATCGCCTCTTGTTTGAAATAGTCGCCGAACGACCAGTTGCCCAGCATCTCAAACATCGTGTGGTGGTACGTATCGTGTCCCACCTCCTCCAGATCGTTGTGTTTGCCGCTCACGCGCAGACATTTCTGGCTGTCTGCCACACGCGGATATTTGATCGGATCATTGCCAAGGATAATACCCTTCCACGGGTTCATGCCGGCATTGGTGAACATCAGCGTGGGATCGTCTTTAATCACCATCGGCGCAGAAGGAACCACTTGGTGTCCCTTCGATGCCATAAAGTCCAAGAAGGACTGTCTAATCTCTTTACTTGTCATTATATCTTGTTGTTTTAAAATCAATGAATTCGCGACGGGGACGACCTTCTTTGTCCTCTCGCTCGATGAACGGCAACGGGTT
The DNA here is from genome assembly GCA_902792535.1 of uncultured Bacteroidales bacterium. GTDB lineage: Bacteria > Bacteroidota > Bacteroidia > Bacteroidales > Paludibacteraceae > Colicola. Next base: position 9,403 of record CADAZU010000044.1, on the reverse strand, counting down.
TGCCGTGTTCGCGTCATACTCAGCACGCGCTTTCAGAATGTCAATCGCCATATACAGCGCATTGCGCATGCTCTGCTCGTCCGCTTGGTTCTTGCCCGCAATGTCGTATCCGGTGCCGTGATCCGGACTCGTGCGTACGATACTCAGTCCTGCCGTGTAGTTCACGCCGCTCATGTCCAGAGTCTTGAACGGAATCAGACCTTGGTCATGATACATCGCCAATACTGCGTCGAATTGCTGGAAATGTCCGCTCCCGAAAAATCCGTCCGCAGCATACGGACCGAACGCCCATATACCCTGCTCTTTCGCTTTCTCGATCGAGGGCATGATAATCTCCTGTTCCTCTTTGCCCAGCAGACCTTGGTCACCCGCATGAGGATTGAGTGCCAGCACGGCGATACGCGGTTTCTCTAATCCGAAATCGCGTTTGAGGCTGTTGTTCAGCAGCGTCAGTTTGGCTAAGATCCGCTCCTCGGTGATCTGCGCAGGAATCTCTGCAATCGACACATGGTTGCATACTAATGCCACACGCAATGCCCCGCTGCACAACATCATCAGACTCTCCCCGCCAAAGGTTTTCTCCAGATACTCCGTATGTCCTATGGTACTTGGTACTTGGTCACTTTGTCCCTTATTCAGCGCTTCTTTGTTGATCGGAGCGGTCACCAAAGCGTCCACCTTGCCGTTCTTCAGATCCAGACAAGCGCGGTCCAGAGCTGCTTTCGCTGCTTTGTTGGCGGCCTCCGAAGGAGCGCCTAAACTCACCGGCATATCGTCCGGATAGCAGCTGATCAGGTTCAACCGACCGTCTTTGGCTTGATCAGGAGAGGAAATGACATTCCAGTTGATGTTCCGGTATTCCTCGCTCAGCGTCTGAATATGGTGTTTCGCTACTCCGGCGCTGCCGTAAATGACTGGACGCATGATCTCGAACATATGTGCTTCCAGCAAGGCTTTCAGAATCACCTCGTACCCCACTCCGTTCGTATCTCCGGCTGTTATTGCTATTATCGGTTTCATAATCTATTCTCTACAAATTACCATTTTTCATTATGCACCTTCTCGTACTTGAGTTTGGCGGGGTCATAATCTTTCCGCTCCTCATCGGGATAGCCTAAAGCGATCGCGCAAAGCACCTCGTACCTCTCCGGAATACCGAATAACTCGCGTACGAACCTTGCCGCACCCTCACGGTCTTCCGCTCCATCGGTCTCTATGCCGCGTTCGTGTATATGGCACCAGCACGCACCCACACCCTGCTCCGCAGCCGCCAGCAAGATATGCTCCGCAGCAATCGCTCCGTCTGCCATCCATGTGTTGTGGCACAGCGTCGGATCCAGCGCAATGATGATAGCTGCCGTCGCGGTGTCAAACATCTGACTTCCGTACGTCTTGCATGCCTGTAACGCACGCACTTTCGCCTCGTCCCGCGTCACGATGAACTCCCATGGACACGTCCGTTTGGCGCTCGGTGACATCAATGCGCAACGCAGCATATACTCTATTTTCTCCTGCTCTACCGGCGTGGACTTATACTTGCGTATAGACCGCCGTTTCCGGCATAATTGTTCGAATTTCTCCATATTTATTGCAAAACTTTCCGTATTTATCCAAATTAGCGTGCAAAGATACTACTTTTTTTCCACATACGCAAACGCACGCGCGTTTTTTCATTATTTTTTTCTACTTTCGGAGAGAAAGACCAGCGGTTTACCGCACCAACAAGCCCTGAACGGACACGGTCTTTCTCCCGTTCCGTCGGGAGAACGCTCCGGGGAAAAAGCAAAAAAGATTAAGAGAAAAAGCAGCGCAAAATAACCAAATCTAAGAAAAAACATCACTTTTGTACGATTTGAGAGTCGATTTGTACGATTTGCGAATGCTTTTTCATAAAAAAGCAGTAATTTTGCAGGCGATTTTATAATTACTGATTAATCTTATGAAAAAATTCTTATTCTTTGCCCTTGTGCTGGCAGCCGGCATGACGGTATTCACTTCTTGCAAGAAGAAAGACAAAATTGACAGCCCGCTCATAGGAACATGGAAGCGCGTCTCAAACGAATCTGACTTTTTCTACACCTTTGGTGAAGACGGTACGTACCAGCGTGTCGAGGATTATTACATGAACGGTCGCGACGTAGTAGCTCATGAGCATATCGTCGGAGACGGTACGTTTAAGATTGACGGCGATGTAATCGATGCTACGCTCAATTCCATCCTCGTCTATATGGACGGCAGTAAGGACGGAGATCCTTTTGATGAATTATGGCCGATGAATGAAAAACTGAAATTCAGCCTGAAAGGCGACTACCTGACGCTGATTCATAACGCCGGTACAGAAGAAGAATGGCCGGAACTATTACTCAAGCAATAAATCATTCCCTTATGAGAAAGACATTATTTCTTTTCGCGCTTGTTACCGGTTTCACCTTGGGGCTTTCGGCCCAGAAGGTGCAAATCGGCGACTTGTACTACTACCTCAATGACAACAATGGTACTGCTTCCGTCACGTGGGATAAATTTGGGGAGAAGACCAATTACCAAGGTCATGCTACGATCATCATCCCCGGAGATGTGAGTTATGACGGCAAGAACTATCGGGTCAATGAAATCGGAACGTATGCATTCAACAGTTGTCAGATGACTTCCGTTGTGCTCCCTGATAACATTGAAACGATAGCTAAAAGTGCTTTCGAAAAATGCAAGAACCTGTCGTCTATCGGATGGGGACAAGCCGGCAAACTCAAAGAAATAGCGCAAAACGCTTTCTCCAACAGCGGATTAACAACCCTCGCCCTTCCCGATGGAGTGAAGACGATCTGGAATAGTTTCAATTACTGCTCCAGGTTGCAGGTAGTGACTATCCCTGCTTCCTTAGAGGAGATCAAAGCCCCGTGTTTTATCGGCTGCGATTCCTTGACGGCGGTTCATGTCGATGCGGCGAACCTCAATTATTGTGCAGAAGACGGTCTTCTGTTCGACAAGCAAAAAACCATACTACTCGCTTATCCTCTCGCTTGTCAGAACAAACGTTTCATCCTGCCGGAGTCGGTCACCAAAATCGGTGACCTCGTATTCTACGAGGCAGGAGAGTATCCGCAGACCGTCATTCTACATGCAGGAGTAACTAATATAGGGTATCAATCCTTCTTTTTCAGTCAACTGGATACCCTTATTAGTTACTCCGTCGTTCCGCCGACGATAGACACAGAGACCTTCAAGGAGTGTTATGCCGTCATGTACGCGCCGGACGAGAGTTATATGGACTACCGCACGGCTTGGCACGAGTGGGTCTATCCGCTGAGCGCACTCGCTGAAGGCGTAGAGACCGTACAAACCTCTTCTTCCGCGATCCGGAAAGAGGTCCTCAACGGACATGTCATCATTCGCCGCGATGACAAACTCTACACCCTCGACGGAAAAGAAATAAAATGAATCTTCAAACATTATTGATAATTTTTGACTTATGAAGAAAGTATTATTTTTCGCCTTTGCGCTTGTAGCAATGATGGTTATGCCGATGGCGACGATGGCACAGGAGCCGCAGAAGCAGGACGCAAGCTCATTGCAGAATGTGGTAGCTATCTACCCGGTGCAGGGAGAGCGGGTGTTGTTCTCCTTTGCAAGCAACCCCGAACTGAGTTACACGGCTACCGAACTGATGATCACCACCGGGTCTACCTCCGTGCAGTACGCCATCAACCAACTCAGGTCGGTGAAGTTCGAGAAAGCCGAGATAGCTGAAGGAATAGATGAGATCGAGGTGCCGGAACATTTTCTCTTCCGCAACGGACAGATCATCATTGAGCATGGTACGCCGGGATCGAAAGTGAATATCTACAACGTGCAAGGTATGTTAGTTTCCCAATACAGCTTAGACGGCGAAGGCAATGCCGTTATCTCGACCCAAGGCATGACGGGCGTGTATATCGTCACCAACGAACGTTTCACCTTTAAATTTGCGCAACAATGAAACGGTTTCTTTTAGCTATCAGTATTCAGCTGTCAGTATTCAGTTTTTTGATGGCAGCGGACATTATGCCGGAAGAGGCAATCCGGATAGCCAATGCCGTCTATCGCGCATCGTATGCCCTCACGCGTAGCAACCAACAAAGATAATGTCTATATCGTCAATCTCGGTAACGATCAAGGCTTTGTAGTCGTATCGGGTGAAGACGGTGCTGTATCGGATATTCTCGGTTATTGCGACCATGGTTCGTTCCGTTACGAGGATGCGCCGGTTCAGCTCCTCGACCTGCTCAACGAGTACTCCGCCGGCATCGACAGCTTGCGTCGTAACCCTGCCTTGCGAACCCGCAAACCGCGGCGAATTGTCATAACGGACGACATGTTTAATACCCCTGAGCCCATAATCGGTGAGGTGGTAGTAGGTCCGCTCATAACCGCCAAATGGAATCAAACAGCACCCTATAACAACCTTTGTCCTACATCAGACCCTTCCGACAGTTCCGCTTATGCCAGCCATTGCTATACGGGCTGTGTACCGACAGCCGTAGCACAGGTGATGAACTACTGGAAATGGCCGGTACAGAGCGGTGGACAGGTTTATGTAGGCTGGTCGCAAGAAAACGGGGATATATACGAAGATTTTCCGGTGCATACCTACGATTGGGATAATATGTTAGATGACTATGACCATGGCTACTCATGGGAGCAAGCCAATGCCGTAGCCCAATTGATGGCAGATGTAGGTAAAGCGATGGGAACGAGTTATTGCCAATCGAATGGCAGTCCCACAGTATGGCAACCGAATGCATTGATAGACAATTTCGGTTATGAACCGGGAATCGAAACAGTAACCGGCAATAAAGCAGCCGATATAATGATTTCGCTTAAAAGCGAATTAAACGAGAAACGCCCTGTACTCTATGTCGGTTGTCCGGAAGGAGAGGGAGATTGTCACGCGCTGGTCTGCGACGGATATACGAAGGATGACTATTTCCACTTCAACTACGGCTGGGGTGGTCAGATGGACGGCTTCTACCGTCTCTCGTCGGTGCCCATCTATGTCAATAATGTCAATATATGGATCAATGTCCGTCCGTACGATGCGATACAGCGGGATATTGACGGTATCCGGTATGGGCTGTTAGGTAACGGAACGGCGGATATTCTGGAATACATCGGTGGCGGTATAGGCGTGAATAACGGCACACTGGTTATTCCCGACTCGGTGACGGATCCCGTATCCGGCACGACCTACACCGTGACGCATATCAAACAAATGGCATTCTACAACAAGGGCAGATTCGACAAGATAACCCTTGGCAACAATATCGAAGCCATCGATCGCGTGACCTTCATGAGCACGAATATCGACACGCTGGTTCAGAGCGACAAGATGGAGGTTGTACCCGAACAAGCATTCCGGTTGACCAATATCAAGCACCTCACGATCGGTGCCAATGTGCGGTTGATTGGCAGAGAAGCGTTCTTCCTCTGCCCACTGAACACTATCGTATGCAAGAGTTCGCATGTCGAATTAGCGACCGAGTCCTTCGCCCATTCTCATCCGCGACACGGAGATTGGGAGAAGAGCATCGTCAAGATCAATAAAAAAGCACTCTGGGGTGCGACCCTCAGTCAGCAGACGGATTTCGAGAACCTGGAGGTGCTCGGCGATTCAGCGTTCTCCGGTACGCTCTGGGGGCAAGGCTCGCCTATTGTCCGTATCGGTTCGAAAGTGCGGGTGATTGCTACCACCGCCTTCGACGGACTAAGCGAAGATAATTTTGGCGTTCCCTCTCTCTTTGTCGATTCGCTCAATCCGTATTTCTCCAGCGATTTCTACCCCATAATATACAATAAGGACAAAACAATCGCGTATCTTGTTCTGGATAACCCGTCCGCCGGTTGGCCCGGGACGTTGCTCCGAATGGAGCCGAGGTCTGTACGCGGTAAAATGTATTCGTACGCCATCCCGCAAACGATTGTAAATATGAATGATGTGTTTATAGACTGTACACCGTATGAATACACCTCCGAGATCACCTGCCCTCATCTCATTCCGCCGGCTATATCGGAATCCACATTCCCGGATGTCCTTTTTGCAGAGAGCAGCCCGGTGCTCTATCTCCGCGTGCCTGCTGGCTCCGAAGATCTCTATGCCAATGCGCCGGGATGGAGTAAGTTCGCGGAGAATATCATCGCCATGTATGACGGCGAGTTCACGCCTCTGCCTCCGCAGGATCTGAACTACCGGATGGTGGTACATAGCGATTCGCTCCATACCTCCGTACCGGTCAGCGACGTGCAGAATATTCAGGTCAGCGAGAATACTGACGGGGACGCGATGGTAACTCTGCATTTCAACGGAATCCCGGATATCAACGCCAACACTTCGCTCATTGACAGTCTCACTTTCCGTCCCGGTTTTGTCTATGAGGGAGCGGAGATATTCCAACTCAATGACTCCAACCGCATTGCTCGGGGACAGAAAGCATCTATTGAACTGTCCGCTACGGTCTTTGACCATCATGCGGAGATGTGCATCCGAAACTCTGTCTTAACGCCCACTGTATTAGAGGGCGTGATCAAAGGTTTGGCAGTCGATTTCCGTCTCTTGACGGACTCGGGCGAGATACATGATCTGAGCGGTGTCGCCAAGATCCGTATTCCGATTGCCGTCGGCAGTGACGAAGAGCTGCAGGCCGCGTACTTCAACGAGCAAACCGGTACATGGGAACCCATCCTATTCCATTACGACAAGACGGCCGGCGAAGCCGTTATTACCACCGGACACCTCTGTACGTTCTCTGCATTTACCGTTAAGAATGATTACCTCCGCAGCGCGCAGATAGTGTTGGATTACACGGAACACTTATTCTACACCGATTTCAATACGACCTGCAAAAGGCTCTTCGATTTCATGCAATCCAAAGATCCCGAAGCCGAAGCTGTCCGCAAGTGGAAAGACGATATGGGTTTCTGGCAGGCAATCGGTCTGGACGGCGGATATGCGATGCTCAAATCCATCGGATTCGGAACTGAAGCAATGGATAAGATTACCGATAAACTCGGTACAGTGGGATTGATGCTCACAATCCTGGATGTTGTGTCGGCGGATATCAACGGAGACGATACCAGCGTGGCTGCCAATACGCTCAAGGCTATTCTCTCATTCGCTTCGGGCACGATGGCAAGTGCTATCGGTACTTCGATCATGACCGCTTCGATGGGCTGTGTGGCTTTCATCGGCGTGGGGCTCGAGAAATTCGGTACCCATATACAACAACGCAAAGTGGATCTCTTCCGCGAGGCATACCGCTTCTATTACTCCGAAGAAAGTTCATCCGTCGTCGGTAGTTCCTCCAAATACGGATTTAATTGGTATCGAACCCCAAAAGACTGGTTTAATTATTTCTACCCCGCTATAAAACGCGGCAAAATGACCGAAACACGTCTCAATGCCTACATAGAGCAATCCGTGCGGATGTATTGCCAGCGGTTCTGGGACGATAACACCGATGCCTTTACATGGTGTATGGCGGAGAAAGATGTACGTGCAATGTCTTCCTATATGTACCCCGATCAGGCAACCATGGATAAGATCTCGGACGAGTATTTCGCCGAATTGATGCACAATGTACTACCCGATGTCTTCGCTTCAATCCGCGAGAAATTAGCGACCGAAGCCGAGGAGAATTACAAAAAAGCACTCATCGACTATACCCAACAGATGAATACCGTGGTTACCCTCCGTATCATGGATTCCTCCGTACAGGAAGACGAGTTCTCCCACTTTGCAGGATGGAAGATCCGGTTCACGGAGATACCCGACAGCACCAAAGACTCTGCTCAATGGATCCGCCAGCTGGACGACAAGGGAAAAACATACTTCATGTTCACCGAATATGCACTCGTCCGCAATAAGATTCCTTGCCATCTGACTCTTTCTAATCTGGCGGACGAGGATGAGTATCAATACACCTTCACCATTCCGCAAGGTATCAAGAGGGTTTCTATTGAGCTCGATATCTCTGCCGGAGGAGTGGATGTGGAGACACCCAATATGCCGAACCTCAAACTAACCTACGATAGCGCGTATGTCAGCGGTCAGGCAACTATAACCGGGCTTGCAGCATCGATGAATTTCGAATCGTATATGGGCTACTATGTGCTCTTTACCAATACAAATCAATACGAGAACACCAACTTCCAAACGGAGATTGAGCAGTTCATCCGTTTGCACAAACAGCTCTCGATCGACACCGAAGGAAATATCCATCTCGGAAACGATATCGTCGTGCCGATGGTGAACGGGCAGGGACAAACCCAATACACCATCCAGACCAACTACCGGTTTGAGGAGCAAACCAAAGAACAGTTCATCGAGAATTGGAAAAAGTCCGCATACATATGGCCTGCCACCCACTCGTTGTTCAACGGCAACATGAGCCACACCATACCTTGTACCATCTCCGTTTCGCTCACGAATGCCGAAAAGGGCGAGTATAACGTTACCTACACCGGTATCGGTACATACGCCTTCGAGGGCGAGGTTTTGGACAAAATAGCCGGCTATCACTACGATTTCGACACCATGTCCGCCGCTGCGGTTACGACCGAAGATGTACAAACCACAACCATCCGGGTCAACGGTACAACCACCCTGCAATACACCACAATTCTCAGACAAAAATGAATATGAAAAAGATAGAACAAAGACCGCTACGCTCAAATAACATAACTATGTACGTGCATTAGGGCACCGCCATAGGCTGCATTCAATCAGGGAGATAATTCAGTATCTCCCTTTTTTTGTGTATAATGATCATTCGTTCCGGCTGACGATCGTAGGATAAGCATCCGCCAAGATTGGCGGATTAAAAGAAACAAAAGAAAAAAGAACCAAAAAAGAATAAAAAGAAAAGTTCCTCCTCCTCTCCTTTACACGAGGAAGAGGAAGAAGAGGAAGAACTTAAATTTATGGAAAATTACATCTTCGTTTGGTTCTACCGAGAAGCGAAAAAAGAGGAAAATTGTATTTTTGGGAAATTTTTTTCACTTTGGAAGGAACACCAAAGTAGGTTTTACTATTATCTTTGCACCGTCTTTCGTGAGAGAGGCGGTGTTTTAGGTACCTTTCAAAAACCGTTCAATCCGCTGACGTCGCGCCGACGTCGCGCTGCTCTCACATTTGTTTAACCCTCGCCCGCATGGTCTTTGTATCCGCCAAGTTTGGCGGATCCCTGCATCGACCAAGCTTGGGCGATCAAACCCCACTTTAACTATGTCCAAGTACAAACCGATTGACATGGTGGACCACTACCGAGGGAAGATCTGTTCCCACTCGGACACCTACTTCCAGAAACGTGGTAAGACCCTTTGTACAGGGCGTATCTGCAACCCGCGTACCAAACCCTTCTCTGCCGAAGAGCTC
>CADAZU010000043.1 GCA_902792535.1 uncultured Bacteroidales bacterium | reverse complement strand
TTCCTGCTGTTGGGTATTCTGGCTTCCTTCTCTGCCGTTCTGACCCTGCCGGGTATTGCCGGTATCGTCTTGACGATGGGTACCGCGGTGGATGCCAACGTGCTGATCTATGAGCGTATCCGCGAGGAGTTGCGCGGCGGCAAGGGCATGCGCAAAGCGATCGAGGACGGTTTCAAGGGTGCTATCTCCGCTATTATCGATGCGAACGTCACCTCCTTCCTCACCGGTGCCATCCTCGCTATCTTCGGTACAGGTCCGATCAAGGGCTTCGCTGTTACCTATATGATCGGTATCATCTCTTCGTTCCTCACGGCTGTGTTCATCACCCGTCTGTTGCTCGAGGATTATGCTTCGAAGGACAATGCGAAGGAGCTGAGTTTCACCACCAAGATCATGCAGAACTTCCTGCAGAACAAGCATTTCGACTTCATCGCAGCGCGCAAATGGGCTTATTGCCTCTCCGGCGCAGTTGTGATCTTCGCTATCCTCGGTCTGGAGCCGCATATCTTCGGTAAACTGAACCTTGGTATCGACTTCTCCGGTGGACGTAACTATGTCGTTCGTTTCGACCAGAGCATCAATACCCAGGACGTTCGCGAGAACCTGGAGAACACCTTCAAAGCAACGCTGGAGGACGACGAGACCTTCTCGCTCAATGTCATTACCTATGGTAACGACGCGAACCAGGTACGTATCTCCACCAACTATCGCATCCACGAGGACAACGCAGAGGCAGACGAATATATCGAGGGTCTGCTCTATGAGGGCTGCAAACCGTTCCTGGGCGAGAACATCACCTTCGAGGACTTCCACTCCACCGAGTCGAACGCCAACGTGGGTATCATGTCCAGCCAGAAAGTGGGTCCGGCTATCGCCGACGATATCACCACCAGCGCTATCTGGGCTGTGCTCGCAGCGCTCATTGTGATCTTCCTCTATATCCTGCTCCGATTCCGCAACTTCGCTTATTCGGTAGGCGCATTGGTAGCATTGGCACACGATACGGTGATCGTTTTGGGTCTCTATGCCATCCTCTGGAAGATCATGCCTTTCTCCATGGAGATCGACCAGGCATTTATCGCTGCGATCCTGACCGTCATCGGTTATTCGATCAACGATACCGTGGTCATCTTCGACCGTGTTCGTGAGTACAACAAACTCTATCCGAAACGCGAGAAGAAGACCAATATCAACGATGCATTGAATAATACGTTGAGCCGTACGTTCTCAACCTCTATGAGTACGTTCGTGGTATTGCTGGCGATCTTTATCTTCGGTGGCGAGACCATCCAGGGCTTCGTATTCGCTCTCTTGGTAGGTGTGATCGTAGGTACCTATTCGTCCTTGTTCATCGCTTCGCCGATCGCTTATGACATCCAGTTGGCACAAGCACGTCGTGCGGAGAAGAAAGCTGCTCAAAAATAAGTAGTTGTTCATGGCAAAAGAGCGAAAACCAAATACTTGTTCCTTCTGCGGCGAGAGTAAACCGAACATGTTCTCCGGCATCGGCGGTGCGCTGATCTGCACGGATTGCATTGAGGCCGGGCATGAATTGGTGCTGGGGATGCCCAAAGGGGCACGGATATCCGCACCGGATGACCTCAGTTTCGACACCTTGCCTACGCCGCAGATGATCAAGGATTTTCTCGACCAATATGTCATCGGCCAAGAGGAAGCAAAACGCTTCCTCTCGGTCGCTGTCTATAACCACTACAAGCGTCTGTTGCAGGAAATAACCAACGACGACGTGGAGATCGAGAAGAGCAACATTCTGCTGGTGGGTTCCACCGGAACGGGAAAAACGCTGCTTGCCCGAACGATTGCGAAAATGCTGAAAGTACCTTTCGCCATCACCGATGCCACTTCGCTCACCCAAGCCGGATACGTGGGAGAGGACGTGGAGAATATCCTTGTCCGTCTGCTGCAGGACGCCGATTATGACGTCAAAAAGGCGGAGCGAGGCATCGTTTTCATCGATGAAATCGACAAAATATCGCGTAAGAGCGAGAATATGTCAATCACGCGCGATGTGAGCGGCGAAGGAGTACAACAGGCATTGCTGAAGATGCTGGAGGGGACGATTGTGAACGTACCGCCGCAGGGCGGCCGCAAACATCCGGATCAGGAGTTCATTCACGTCAACACCAGCAATATTCTCTTCATCTGCGGCGGTGCTTTCGAAGGTATCGAGCGGACGATTGCGCAACGATTGCACACCCAGGTCATCGGTTTTACTGCCCAGCAGGAGACCGAGCATCTGGATAAGTCCAATTTGCTGCAATATATCGCTCCGCAGGATCTCAAATCCTACGGTCTCATCCCGGAAATCATCGGTCGTCTGCCGGTTCTGACGCATCTCAATCCGCTGGACCACGATGCGCTGCGCGCGATCCTGACGCAGCCCAAGAATGCTCTGACCAAGCAGTATCAGAAACTGCTGGCGATGGACAATGTGACGCTGGTGTTTGAAGATGAGGCATTGGATTTCGTTGTGGACAAAGCGCTGGAATACAAACTCGGCGCACGCGGACTACGCGGACTGATGGAAGCGATCATGACCGATCTGATGTTTGAACTGCCGAATCATAAGAAAGTCGGACCTCAGACCTTCACGATCACCAAAGAGTACGCCCGCCGGAAACTGGAGCGCGCGGATCTATTCCGAATGCAGAATGCTGTATAAAGCAAAAACGCGGCTACGTGCCGCGTTTTTTTATGCCCGTTCGGGCGTTAGAATCCGCTATAAACGATCTCCAGTTTCATGCCATTCTTAGCGGAACGGATCTTGGTAGCGGAAAGGGTCTGTTGCTGACGGACGGAAGAAACAACCGTAGTTGAATTAGTCGTTGTGCTGGTCTGAATCGACACCGGAACCAGCAACATATCCAGCATCGGAGCTATCTCTTTCTGACCCGATTTATTGTCCACCAACTGATGCAGGATTCCGGCTATGAAATCCGACAAATCGTAGCTATAATAATAAATCGCGTTTCCTATTGAATCGGTTCCCTGCGTCAGCGTGCCCAACAGCGCACAGGTATCCGACGGCAATTCGCGTTTCTTGAAGAACCGGTCCATGCTCTCCTCTTTGACCAGCAGCATCTGAGTAGCCGGTTGCAGCCAGTCGTTGCGCTTGATCTCGCTGCTGGAGCCGGTGAATTTATTCTCCACAGCCACGCGCACCTCCGCCTTGTTCACATACGGACGTTTGATCGTGTCGCCGCTCAGCGGATCGCGCATATGGCGGATGATGGAGTCCGCAATCTGCTTGATCGGGAAAGTCAGACGCGTGTACACGCCCGCGGGCGCGATAATATAATTATAGGAGTCGGAGTCATTTTGCAGGCTCTCCACCAGCTGCTGCTTGTCCTCGTAGTACAGATGATTGACCGTACGCACCTCCGAATTGGCATAAAAAGCCTTCATATCATGCACCAACGTGTCCTTTCCGGCGGTCTTCTCGTACTCGAAATGATAATACACACCCAGCGCGATATCCGATATATTCAGTATGGTAGAAGAGCCGAACGATGTCTCCAGCAAGATGCCCTTGAATTGCTCATTGAATTTCTCCTGGCTCTCAAACGACTGAATAGCCCAGAAATAGTCCGCGAAATCGTCATTCACGCGCATACGAACCATCGGAACATAATTGCCGTTGCTGTCCTGGATCGAATCCAGTTTCTCCGATGCCACAACGATACGGTGGTTCGTCAAAATACTCTGTTCATGCGTGCAATAGTCGCTGATATTCAGATCGGTGGGATACGTGCCGGAATAGCGGAACGTCTTCTTGTCCATCATATAGGCATTGATAGCCAGCGGCGAATCGTCGTCGCCTTCCCATGAACTGTAATACATAAACAGACAGATGGAATCCAACCCCAGATTCTTGATCTCACCTCCGGAAGGATAATGATACCCTTCGGGGCATGCCAACTGGGTCAGAATCGACGCTCGGAGCACACCATAATCGGTCTCTATCTCGCCCAAAAGGAACGAATCCGCCTGAGATATGATGGCGTCGCAACTGTCTATCGCAGACCGGAACGCAAAGGTATCCGCCAGCACGATGATCGCATCGTCCTTGTCCAAAACCGACATACCGGTATTAGCCACATCGCCTTTGCAGGCATAAAAAGCCAACACGACCGCTGCCAAACACCCTATGCGTGCCCAAAACTTATGCATTCCCTTCCTTGTTTCCCAATAATGTCTGATAAAACTCCCACTGCCTCTTCGCTGCCGTCACCATATCTTCCACCGGCTCGTACAGCAGAATCGGCTTGCCTTTCGTCTCCGCATAGTTCGCCACGCGCTGGTTAACCTTCGGCATCGCATACACGATCGCGTCCGAATAATCCACCGCCAGACGCATCAATTCCTCGTATCCAACGGGGAAATCCGCGATGCTGCGGACATCCGTATTGCTGATTCCCTCGATGCGCAGCTTGTCGGCAAACTTCGTCGAGAACGGCTTCTGATACTCATTGTCATCCAGCATCAGCACGATCTTCGAATTAGCGAAGAACGGCTCGTCGTTGAACGCTTTTTTCAGATACAGCGGAGCTAACGCACTCATCCAGCCGGAGCATACAATGATATCCGGCGTCCAGCGAAGTTTTTTCACCGTCTCGATCACACCGCGGGCAAAGAAAATCACACGGTCGTCATTGTCCGCGTATTCATTCCCGTGCTCGTCCATCACACCCTTTCGGCGATGGAATAAATCATCATTATCGATGAAATAAATCTGGATTCGAGCAGACTGGATCGACGCAACTTTGATGAGCAGCGGATGGTCTGATTCCTCAATAATCAGGTTCATACCTGAGAGGCGGATTACCTCGTGTAATTGATTGCGACGCTCATTGATCTCGCCGAATTTCGGCATGAACGTACGGGTCTCATAACCATGTCCCTGGAAGTACTCCGGAAGCTGACGATTAAACTGACGGATAGGACTTTCTTCCGCCAAATAAGGGTTTATCTCTTGAGAGATAAATAGGATACGTTTCGGCTCTTTCATAGGCATGTGCGCTTTTTCGCAATGCAAAGGTACGAAAAAATTTTGACATGACGAAAAAAAATGGACGAAAAGTGACGAAAAATTTTATTTTTCGACATTTTTTGATTATCTTTGCACGTTTTTTGATTTTTATGAACAATTTTTATCATATTTTATGCAAATTATTACTACCAAAAAAGAACTCCAAGATGTCGTACGGGCATGCAAGGAGGAACGCAAAACTATCGGTTTAGTGCCAACTATGGGTGCGCTGCATGCCGGACATGCCAGCCTTGTCAAAAGAGCGGTGAACGAGAACAATGTGTGCTTCGTTTCCGTCTTCGTCAACCCCACCCAGTTTAACAACAAAGAGGATCTGGCGAAATATCCGCGAAACATCAACCGCGACGCAGAATTGCTCAGCTCCATCGGAGCGGATTTCGTCTTTGCTCCAACGCCCGAAGAGATGTATTCGGAGGAAGAGATGAACACCACGTTCCAATTTGATTTCGCCGGCTTGGACCAAGTCATGGAGGGAAAAATGCGTCCCGGACATTTCAACGGCGTGGTACAGGTCGTCAGCCGGCTTTTCTACCTCGTGCAACCGGACAAAGCCTATTTCGGAGAAAAAGATTTCCAGCAACTGGCGATCATCCATCACATGGTAGAGCATAGCTCTATGGCGGGCACGTTCGGAGACCTGCAAATCATCGGATGTCCGATCATGCGCGAGGAATCAGGCTTAGCACTCTCCAGCCGGAATGAACGACTCTCCGCCGCAGAAAAAGAGACCGCTCTGGCAATCTCTAAAACCCTTTTTGAGTCGTTGAAATGGGCGAAATCTGCATCTGTTGCCGAAGTACAGCAGCGTGTAATCGACACCATCAATGCTGTGGACGGACTGGAGGTCGAATACTACGAAATAGTGGACCAAACAACTCTCCTTCCCACCAATACCTTTGACCACGCCATCGGCTGTGTCACCGTCTATTGCGGTCCCGTGCGTCTCATCGACAATATCAAATACGAGTGAAGATAGTCATTGACAGACATATTCCGTTCTTGGCGGAAGCCGTGCAACGCGAATGGCAGGAGGTTGAGATTTGTCCGATGGAATCGGAAGAAATCACACCTTCTGCCGTTCGGGACGCAGACGTATTGGTCGTCCGCACGCGGACCCAAATCAACGAATCGCTCTTGGCGCATTCATCCGTCCGTTTGGTCTGCACAGCGACTATCGGCTTTGACCATATTGACACCGCCTGGTGCGATGCGCACGGCATCCGATGGATGTCTTGCCCCGGCTGCAACGCACAAGCCGTCTGCGACTATATCGAAGAAGCGCTGAATGAATATCAAATCTTCAAATCTTCAAATCTTCAAATTTCCGCCACTCCGGTAATCGGAGTGGTCGGTGTCGGTCATGTCGGCTCATTAGTTGCCCGAATGGCAGAGCGAAAAGGCATGCAGGTGCTCCTCAATGATCCACCCAAAGGAATAGGCGTTTCTCTCGATGAAATCGCGAAAAACTGCGACATCATCACCTTCCATGTCCCCCTTGACAGAACCACTTATCACCTCTGCGACGAAGTATTCTTGCGCCAATGCAAACCCGGTGCACTCATCATCAATGCTGCCAGAGGCGGTGTAGTGGACGAGCAAGCCCTGCTCCGCAGCGGACATCCGTATATTTTGGACACATGGGAAAACGAACCCGAGATTGATCCGGACGTACTTGCACACGCTTTTCTGGCATCCATGCATATAGCCGGTTATTCCGTGCAAGGCAAACGCAATGCGACCCAGATGTGCCTTGACGCCATCGCAGAGCAATTCCACCTCCCGAAAATAAATATATCCACAGAAACCCCCGCCGAAAACGGAGACTCAGCGCCCGGATGGCTTGCCCGAATCTCCGCTGCCCTCAAAGCCTCCCCTTCTTCCTTCGAATCTCTCCGCAAATCTTATCCCCTGCGGTAAAGTGCGACCTAGTGTCGGAAATGGGTAACGGATGACTAAGAATATACAAGAACAACTAACGGTTTATCCGCCAAATGTGGCGGATGCAGTAAAAAAATGACATGGCAGAAATGGCAAAAGTGGCATAAAAAATGACATGACCGAATTGACCGGATTGACCGTTTGGGGCGAAACGGTCAAAAAGGTCAAAACGGTCAGAACAAAAAAATGTGATCTCTCATGAAGACTGATAATTGCGGCCGTAGGAGCGGTAGGAGTCTTTCTCGATCTCAATCGTCGGTTCTTCCCAGGACGCGAGAGGCGCAAGTTGCCACTCTATATATTTGATACTCATTCCGCGATCCAACCACTGTTTCTCATAATGGGTCTGAAGCGCCTTTGCATCGTCAAAAAGCTCGATTCCATCGGACTTTTCTCCATATAAATCATCCGTAGTACAAAGCACCGGATAGGGGTTCAGCCGCAGCATTTCCGTCGTATAAGTATAGAGGAACGGACTGTCGGTCTTGAGATGAATCAAACCGTTCGGTTTCACGATCCGATGATAGCGCTGCATGAAATAGGTCGAAGTAAGACGCTTGGTGGCTTTTTTCATCTGCGGATCGCAGAACGTGATCCATATCTCGTCCACCTCATCGGCAGCAAAGAACTCCGTAATGAACTCTATATTTGTGCGTAAGAATGCAACATTTTTCAGTCCCTTCTGCTCTGCCTCTTTGGCACCAGCCCACATGCGCGCACCTTTGATATCCACGCCGATAAAATTCTTCTCCGGGTACCGCTCTGCCAGTCCCACGGTGTATTCTCCTCTGCCGCAACCCAACTCCAGCACAATAGGGTTCTCATTATGAAAATAGCGGTCGCGCCAATGCCCCGCTATCGGTTCGTACGGAGGTTGGAAGACATTATGAAAGGTCTCCATCTCCGCAAATTTCTTCAACTTATTCTTACCCACAGTTCCTAATTCGTAATTTTTAATTTTTAATTTTCACAATCTCCATTCCCACATCGGTCACACCACGCAGAAGCGAATCCCTCATTCCGTGCTGCACGGTAAAACAGAACCGCCCTGTATCGGGGAAATGATAATTCGACTCCAGCAAAACAGGCATTTCGATAAAACCATGGTGCTTGTCTCCGAGCCAGCGCCCTCTGTCGTCCGCCAGATAGAACTCTATCGTGTCGCTATACTGCTGCGGGTTGCCGCGCACAAAAAGCCACATGTTCTGATACGGATAGCGCTCCGTATGACGCACATAGAGCAGCAGATCATACGCAGCCTCTTTATCCTCTATATTAAAGACAAATTCCGGCAGTGCATCTTCATGCCATTCTCCCGATGGAATCGCGATAAATTCGCTATAAACAATGTCGTTTCTGCAGGACGAAAAAGCGACAAACGCCGCGCATAATAGCACAGCAGCGAACAGTCTAAGAGCTACTCTTTTCATTTCTTGGGGCGTTTTTTCTTTTTCCGATCAAAGCGCGTCAACTCGCCGTGTCCGGTTTGGTACCCTATCTCCGCATCCGCAGCACGGTTGCCTTCCAGCGAGAGCGGTTTCTCGCCGCGTTTGTTCATAGCGATCACCTCATGCGCCCGCGCGGTGGTGAGCGTCACAAGGTTCGCAGGCACGTGCTGGTCGGTCGAATAAGTAACCGTTCCTGCCAGCGGATCCGTGGAGAAGAGATAATACGTCGCGTCCTTGGTCTCCAGCGGTAAGTGACGCGGCGGCAAGGCTTTGGACGCATCTTCATAGACCGGCACTTCGTAATTCAGACAGCATTTAAGTTTTGCGCACATGCCAGCTAACTTCTGCGGATTCGGAGATATATTCTGCAACCGTGCAGCTCCTGTGCCGACCGAAGAGAAATTGATCATCCATGTGGAGCAGCATAACTCCCGCCCGCAAGGACCTGTTCCGCCGATACGCCCTGCTTCCTGACGCGCGCCGATCTGCTTCATCTCCACGCGGATACGGAACGTCTCGGCATAGACCTTGATCAGCTGGCGAAAATCGACACGCCCGTCCGCGATATAGAAGAAGATCGCTTTCGACCCGTCGCCTTGGTATTCCACGTCGCCGATTTTCATCTCCAGTCCCAGCGATTTAGCCAACTGGCGTGCCTTGATCATGGTCTCCTGCTCACGCGCATGGGCTTCTTTCGCGCGCTCCAAGTCCTCCTCCGTCGCAATACGGATCACCTGACGCACCTCATACCGGGACGTATCGATCTTGTTCTTCTTGATCTGCAACTCCACCAGTTTGCCGGTCAGCACCACTTCACCCACATCATATCCGGGGTTCGCTTCTACCACCACTTTCACGCCTTTCTCCAGCGGCAGATGCACGCTGTTATGGAAATAGCCTTTGCGTGTATTCTTGAACTGCACCTCGATGAGGTCTGTCAGTTGCGTATTCTCCGGCAGATCACTCAGCCAGTCGCAAACGGGCAGCATATGCGCCGAATTGCGCTTGGTTGCACTCGCTCCCAACTCCTGAGGACCATTGCCTGCTGTATATTTTTTCATATCTTCGATTGTTAACTTATTCTCGGTTTCTTGATCAATACGATCATCTGGAGGCAGAGGTCAAAGAAAATCATCTTGGCATTGCCGTTCTGCTCGATCTGCCGCTCCGCCAGATCCAACTGGTTCATGATCCCCTCCACATTGCCGGAATGGATAAAAGGCGCGAATTTATCGGAGAAAATCCGCTCGTCCTCCATCTGGTAATTGAGCTCCGGCTGACCCACATTACGGATAAAATTCTCCCGCACTTGGTTCTGGGCATACTGCAAAAAATGCTTCTGCCGCTCCCTTCCCACCTTGCTATCCGCCATATCCAGCGACCATTGCCTCAGACGCTTGAGAGACTCGAATTTCTTCTGCGGATCTTTCAATACTCCCACGGTATAAGCATCCCGGAAAAGTGCGATGAAATCGCGCAATTCTTGCTGATTTGCTTCGGATTCATCGACTTTTTTGAGAGCCGACAGATAGCTACCGTTAGCGATCCGAGCGATGTCTTTTGCCCGCGTTGCGTCCATCCCTTTTTGCTCCAAAGCCGCAGCAATCGTCTCGGTCTCCAGACGAGGTATCTGAACCGTCTGCACACGCGACCGGATTGTAGAGAGCAGTTGCTCCGGGTGCTCGGAGACCAGCAGGAAGATCGTCTTCTCCGCAGGCTCTTCCAGTATCTTCAGCAGCTTGTTTGCCGTCGTGGCATTCATCTTCTCCGGTTGCCAGATGATCATGACCTTATAGCCGTCGCCGTACGCCTTGAGACTCAGTTTGCGCAGGATCTCCCCACTCTCTTTCTCATAGATCATGCTCTGCTTGCTCTCCACGCCCAATGCCTCATGCCAGTCGTTGAGATCGAAATAATGCTTGTTGAGTATGATCCGGCGCCAAGGCTCTAAGAAATTATTGCACACCTCGTCCGAACCCACTATCGGGAAGACAAAATGCAGATCCGGATGTTGCAGATGCCGGAACTGGAGACAAGTGGGACACGTGCCGCAACTGTCTTCCTCCGTCCTGTTCGGACAATTGAGATACTGCGCGTACGCGAGGGCGAGTTGCAACTTGCCGATACCCGATATACCGGTAAAAAGCTGCGCATGAGGGATCCGCCCCTCACGCACCGCCTGACGCAACTGCTGTTTCGTTGCCTCTTGTCCTATGATCTCTCTAAAAAGCATTTAGCTATCAGAATTCAGCTTTCAGCTCTTTTCTGAGCGCTTCCACCATCTCGGCATACTCGGCGTCAGAGAGATAGACTTTTCCCGGGTTCATCTGGAAAGTACCTCCATAGTCCGGTCCGTCCACATATTTGGGAGCCAGATGGAAATGAAGGTGACTCAACTTATCGGAGAAAGCGCCGTAATTGATCTTCTCCGGTTTGAACAGACGCTGCATAGCGCGCGTCACATCGGCTACATCCGCCATGAAGAGGTTGCGCTGCTCATCGGACAGCTCGTTCAGGTCATTCACATGCCCGTCATAAGCCACCAGACAGCGGCCGTGATAGGTCTGTTCCTTAAATAAGAACGCGCGCGACACGCGCAGGTGCGCGATCTCAATCATCAAATTGTGCAAAGTCTCATTGTTCTGGCAATAGAGACAGTCTTTCGGATCGGAATACATGATATTTATTTGATATTTGACATTTGACATTTGACATTTGACATTTGATATTTGTTATTTGTGAATTCGTCCGGCTATGACGGCATTGCGGACGGCTTCGATAGCCGCATTGGAGTCCATTTTTCCCTCTGCGTCGCGGAACTGCTGCAGGTCGATCGGCTCACCTATATACATCCTCGTCGGCACGCGGTGAACAAACGGTTTGCCTTTGGGCAACGCCTCAAAACAGCCGTCCAGCGACAACGGAATAACCGGCAGCCCCAAGTCCAGCGCGATCTGGAACGCGCCGCGTTTGAATCGTCCCACTTCGCCATTCAGCGAACGGGTTCCTTCCGGGAAAATAACCGTGCTTACACCGTTAACCAGCTGTTTCTCCACCTCATGCAGACTCTCCACAGCCGCTTTCGCATTGCGGCGGTCAATGAAGATATGCCCTGCCGCCTTACATCCGATACCCACAAACGGCACCTTGCGCAACTCCGCTTTCATCAGCCATTTGAAGATCACCGGCAGCCAGCCGTAGATCAACCATACATCGAACATCGACTGGTGGTTCGAGACGAACACATAGCTCTGTCCCGGCTTGATATGTTCCTCGCCCTCTACCGTCACCGGCAGAAACATCAGCCAGAAGAACGAACGGGACCAGAACTGTTGCACTTTGTGCACAAACTCAGCATTCCGCCAATGGACGGTACAGATCGTGAAAACAGCCGTGAAGACCGTCAGCACGCACAGTATCGGCCATGCCACCAGATACTGGTAAATGATATAAAACGGTTTTAGTATGCTTTTCATTGTCAATTCCTCACTCTTTATCATATTTCTGCATAAACCCGCGGTAGAGCGCGCATATACGGCGGATCTCCTCCCATTGCTCGTCCGGCAGCTTGGTTCCGACCACCTCTACTACCCGTCCGGCAGCTATCGTACCGATCTCTGCGCAACGGCGGATATCAAAACCGTCCGCGAGCGCGTGCAGGAAACCGCCTGCAAAATAGTCTCCGGCACCCGTGGAGTCCGTACAGGACGTAGTGATCGCACCTATATGGTGACGCTTGCTGCCCTGCTGGACGTACGAACCGTTCTTGCCGACTTTCACCACCGCGATGTCGCATTGCTCGGCAATCATCTGAACCGCCTCTTCCGGATTCAGATGGGTATAAGCGAACGACTCGTCTTCGTTGGCAAAGACGATATCCACATATTGCTTCACCAGTTCCTTCAGGAAAGCGTGGTTCTCGTTGATTACATTATACGAAGCCAGATCGAGCGACACCATACAGCCAGCCTCTTTCGCCAGACGGATCGATTTCTCCAGCAGCTCATGGTTCTGCACCAGATAGCCCTCGATATGGAAGATATCGAATCCGTTGTAAGCGTCCTTGGAGATGTCGTCTGCGCACAGTTCCGCCGCAGCTCCCAGATACGTAGCGAATGTGCGTTCGCCGTCGGGCGTGACTAATACGATGGAGAAACCGGACATGGCGTCTTGCGACAGCAGCAAGATAGGCTTAACGCCGTTCTTCAACATGTCCTCGCGGTAGAAATCACCCACTTCATCGTTTCCGATTTTGCCGATGAAAGCGGCTTTTCCGCCCAAAGAGGCAATGCAGTTGATCGTGTTCGAAGCCGAACCGCCTGCTACCATTCGTTTGCGAACTGACAGGAACCGATACTGGATCTGCTCCGCCTGATCTTTAGAAATAAGGTTCATGCTCCCTTTGGGGAATCCCAGTTCACGCAGATCGTCTTCACTCACCTGCAGCAAGATGTCCGTCAGAGCATTTCCTAAACCTAAAATCTTTTTCATTTTTATCTTTTTTTGACCTATTTTCGGGGCTTTTAGTAAAAAAACGGCGTCTTAACATCATTTTTTTGCAAAAAAATTTGCGTATATCAGAAAAAAGCAGTACTTTTGCACCCGCTTTCGAAAAAGAGAGCACGAACACGCTTCCTTAGCTCAGTCGGTTAGAGCATCTGACTGTTAATCAGGGGGTCCTAGGTTCAAGTCCTAGAGGGAGCGCGAAAACAAGAAGGCATCTACAAGTTGTAGATGCTTTTTTGTTGCTTTTATTGCTTTTTTTCATTCTTTCAAATACCGCCGCCGGATCGCCTGTTTCAAACAAAAAACAATCCGTGTGCAAAATTACTACAAAAAAATGACATATGCAAGCGCATAGGAAGAAAAATCCATTTTTTCTTGCATATATCATAAAAAATCTGTACCTTTGCAGCGTGAAAAGTACATTCTCATGGCATATAATCTTCATTGCTACGCTGGCAACATTCGCTTCCTGCCGTTGCGACAATACAACTATGTCCCTCCGTGAGGCGCAACATGTATTGGCGCAGGCGGACAGTCTGTGGCATGAAGGTAAGATGTACGGCGTGGACGAAGGAGACAGCGCGACCCTCGCGCAAGCGTATGAGGCATTCAGACATTTCCCCCTCTCTTGTGGAGAGGGACGGGGTGATGTTGCCTATCATTACGGTCGTCTTTTGCGGGAGAAGGACGACCCTGTTGCAGCCATGCAGGCGTTCCTTGATGCCACCCGTTCCGGCACAAAAGACTACCATATCTTAGGAAGAGTATATAGCAATATAGGCGACATCTGCCATTTGGCGGGGGATTTCCAACTCTCGTATGACATGTTTGAACGCTCCGCAGATATGTTCCTCCAAAACGGAGACACTTTGTCATATTATTATGCCTTGAATGATATGGCATTTGAATTGGCGGAG
>CADAZU010000042.1 GCA_902792535.1 uncultured Bacteroidales bacterium | reverse complement strand
ATCTGGTAGGTATCGAGGCGGTAACCGATGAGGACGACCTGATGCTGATGACCAAATCAGGAACCGCTATCCGCATGGATATCTCTACTATCCGTCAGACAGGCCGCGCTGCACAAGGCGTCAAACTGATTGAACTGCAGAAACGCAATGACAGTCTCGTCAGCGGCTGTATCGTTCCGAAAGAGGAGGAAGAGAATGCCGAAGGAATGAGTGATGAAGAAACAAACAACAACGAAACAAATGAATAACAGTATGAAAAAATCTTTGTTTTTGGCAGCATTAGTGCTGATAAGCGCAGGCTGCTTTGCTCAGAAAAACCCACTGGTTAAGAAAGCAAAAAGTTATGCATTGGCAGAGACTCCTGATTTTTCTGCCGCACGCGCAGCGATTGCAGAGGCTCTTAAAGCAGAACCGACCGCTGAGACCTATTATTGGGCAGGTATGATCGGTTATCAGGAAATGACGCAGGAGAACTACAACCAGATGATGGGTAAAGGTGCCAATCAGGCGAAAGCCGGAGCAGCCGTAGAGGAGAGTTATAACTACTGGCTCAAAGCAGATGAGCTGGCTATGATCCCTACGCTGGACAAGAAAGGTCGCGAGGTAGTGGACCAGAAGACCCGCAACAACATCTCCAAGAAGATGCTGGAGTATTACAAACAGCAGGAGTTGGTGAAATACGGTATCTATCTCAACGAGCAGAAAGATTTCGAGGGCGCATACAACGCATTCAAGATGCACATTGCTATTCCTGATCTGGCCATGATGCAGGATCCGAAACTGCAAAAAGAAATGCCGCGTGACACCACGTATGACCAGTACAAATATTACGCTGCTATTTTTGCCGTTCAGAGCGAATTGCATCCGGAGGCTATTGCCTTGCTGAACGAGATGAAGGACGGTGATTACGAGGCTATTTCGGTGAACCAGTTCCTCTATCAGGAATATGTAGCAATCAAGGATACAGCCAATTTCGTTGCAACGCTGCAAAATGCCGTTGTGCGTTTCCCGCAAGAGCCTTGGTTCCTGCAGAACCTGATCAACTACTATATCTTCTCCGGTCAGGAGTCGGTAGCCGTTGAATATCTCGCCCAAGCTATCGCACGCGAACCGAACGTAGCGCAATATCATCATATCAAGGGTAACCTGGATGAGAGTTTAGGCAACTACGATGAGGCACTCAAAGATTTCGACGAAGCTCTGCGTTGTGATCCTACGCTGGCTGATGCGATGGCAGGAAAGGGAAGAGTATATTACAACCAGGCAGTGAAACTGAATGAGGCTGCCGCACTCATCAACGACAACAAAGAATACAAGAAAGCTTTGGAGGAAATGAACGAAGTATTCGCTAAATCGCTGCCGTTCTTTGAGGAAGCACACAGAATGGCTCCGGAGGAGCGTCAGTACATGCAGATTTTGAAAGGTCTGTACTATCGTTTCCATGACGATGCCAAATACAACGCAATCGATGCGGAACTGAATAACCTTTAATGGGAAGAATTTTAGCAATAGACTTCGGTCGTAAACGTACAGGATTAGCCGTGACGGATGTTCTCCGGATTACGGCTAATCCGTTGCTTACGATTGAGACAAAGGATCTTATTCCTTGGCTGACCGACTACATTGCTCGAGAGCCTGTGGATGAAGTAGTGATCGGTCATCCCACCCAAATGAACGGAGAGGAATCGGAGAGCATGAATTATATCCGTCCGTTTATGGGAGTATTCAAAAAACATTTTCCAAACCTGCCTATAACTATGTATGACGAGCGCTTCACCTCCGTGTTAGCGCACAAAGCCATGATTGCCGGAGGCATGAAGAAGAAAGCACGGCAAGACAAAGCAGTAGTGGACAAAATCGCTGCTTGCATTATATTGGAAGGCTATTTAGAGAGACTATGATTTTACCTATATATTTGTACGGCCAGCCGGTACTGAGAAAACAGGCTGAAGAGATAGAAAACACGCCGGAATTGAAGCAGTTCATTGCGGATATGTATGAGACCCTGACGCAAGCAGAAGGTTGCGGTCTGGCAGCTCCGCAGGTAGGCAAACCCTGGCGGCTCTTTGTGGTGGATGGAACGGAGTTAGCGGAAGACTATCCTGAGTGCAAAGATTTCAAACGCGCATTCATCAATCCGGAGCTTGTTGAGGAGAGCGAAGAGACTTGCACGTATTCCGAGGGATGCCTTTCGCTGCCCGGAATAAGCGAGAATGTGGTTCGGCCTAAGACAATCAAAATGCGGTATTTGGATGAGAATTTCGAGGAACACGAGGAGGTGTTCACCGGTTTTCAGGCGCGTATTGTGCAGCACGAGTATGACCATTTGGAGGGACATGTGTTCACGGACCGTATCTCACCCATCCGCAAGACGTTTGTGCGTAATAAATTAGCCTCTATTGCCAAAGGCAAAACGGGGGCACGATACAAATACAAGCGGCAATAAATCGGCGATGAGTATATTCACTATTATATTGATGGCAATAGGCTTGGCGATGGATTGCTGCGCTGTGTCCGTAGTACAAGGTCTGACAACCGATATCCATAACTCCGTCAACCGCCCTCGTCCGGCTTTGATGGCTCTTATCTTTGGACTCTTCCATGCCGGCATGCCTGTAGTAGGCTTTTTCGCCGGAAATATATTCAATGATTTCTTCCATACGTATGCGCCATGGATTGCTTTGGTGATACTGAGTTTCTTAGGAGGCAAAATGATATGGGAGTCCTATCACAAGTCGCATGAGGAGAGCCAAAGAGCCAATTGGACGCTTCGCCATCTGCTGATGCTGGCGATAGCGACCAGTATAGATGTGCTGGCAACAGGAATGCTCTTTGTGCCTTATCCGAACCAACTATGGTGGTCCGTGCTCACGTTCGGCGGTATTACAGCGCTATTCTCTTTCGGAGGATACCTGCTGGGCGTTTTTGTAGGCAGACTGAAGATCAATATGGAGTTGGTAGGCGGGTTAGTGCTCATCGGTTTGGGAATTAAAATCTGGGTAGAAGGATGTTTCTGATACAAAACACATTAGTGAGTCTGGATGTGCTGGAAAAGGAATTCTGCTGCGATCTGGATGTCTGCCGCGGATGCTGCTGTATTGAGGGAGACGCAGGGGCTCCATTGACCGCAGAAGAGGAAGAGAAGATACAGAGTATCTTGCCGGTTTTGCTGCCGGACATGACCAAAGAAGCAAAAGCGGTGGTAGAAGCGCAAGGCATAGCCTATAATGACCCTTCCGGCGAGCGGGTGACCTCTATCGTCAATGACAAAGATTGTGTGTTCGCCCGCACGGATCATAACGGCTGGTGCTATTGTCTGATAGAAAAAGCATACAATGCCGGCAAGATTGATTTCAAGAAACCTATTTCGTGCCATTTATATCCAATCCGACTGACGCAAGTGGGTGAATATATCGGAGTGGAGTATCATCGGTGGGATATATGCCATTGCGCACGAGTGAAAGGGAAGAAACTGCATCTGCCGATCTATCAGTTCCTAAAAGAACCGTTGATCCGGCGATTTGGGGAAGCATGGTATAATGAATTGGAATTAACCGCAACAGAATGGAAAAAACAATGCGCGCAGAAATAATAACTATCGGCGATGAGTTGCTGATCGGACAAGTGGTGGACACTAACTCCGCGTGGATGGCGCAAAAACTGAACGAGAACGGAATTGAGTTATTCCAAATCACTTCCGTTCATGACGACAGAGAGCATATCATCGCCGCAATCGACGATGCGTTCAAACGAGTGGATATCGTCTTGACCACAGGCGGATTAGGTCCGACCAAAGACGACATCACCAAACAGGTCCTTTGTGAGTATTTTCAGACCCACCTTATTGAAGATGAGCGCGTGCGTGCGCATGTAGAGCATCTGTATCAAGACCGACCGGATGTGTTAAACCGATTGACGGCAACGCAATGGATGGTACCCGAATGTGCGGTTATTTTACCCAATAGAGTGGGGTCTGCTCCGCTGATGATTTTTCCGCACGGACAGCAACTGTTGGCTTCTATGCCCGGCGTTCCGTATGAGATGGAAATCGCCATGGAGGAGCAGATACTGCCGTATCTCCAAAATGTACAATGTACAAAGGACCATGTACAAATGGGACAGATTCTTCACCGTACGTTGCAGGTGAACGGCATTCCTGAGTCGTCATTAGCTATTGTGCTGGAGGAATACGAGGCCACGAAGCCTGAGTACATCCATCTGGCTTACTTGCCCAAGGACGGAATTATCCGCCTGCGTCTGTCGTCGTATGGCGAGGCTACGGAGGCAGAGATGAACGAGTGGTTCGAGAGACTGAAAGTACTGACCAAAGAGTATCTGATCGCTGAAACGGACGAACCGCTGGAGGTGATAGCAGGCAAACTATTGAAGGAAAGAGGGGAAACAATATCTACGGCGGAGAGCTGCACGGGTGGCAAATTAGCCTCGTTGCTGAACAAACATGCCGGCAGTTCGGCTTTCTATTGGGGCTCTATTGTGAGCTATGACAACTCGGTAAAAGAGCATCTGTTAGGTGTTCCTGAAGATATATTGAAAACGCGCGGCGCGGTCAGCGAAGAGACAGTGCGCATTATGGCGGAGTCCGTTCGTGTGCAAACAGGGACGACTTATGCCATCGCCACAAGCGGCATTGCCGGACCGACAGGAGGTAGTGATGACAAGCCTGTAGGTACCGTTTGGATCGCCTGGGCAACACCGGAAGGTACTTCGGCAGAGTGTTTCCATCTGGGCAAACTGCGGGAGCAGATAACTGATCGGGCTTGTACTAAAGCGCTGATTGGTATGATTAAAATCTTAGGTCATAAATCTGATATATGAAATGAGTTCTGTTGAGTCGTTTATATTCACTCCGTCTATCACGCAGTCGCTGCTCTGGCTGACGATTGTGATGACGATCGGTCTTTGGCTGGGCGAGAAAGCGAAAATCAAGCAATTCTCGTTAGGTGTGACGTGGGTGCTATTTGTAGGAATAGCCTTGGCTTCTGCGGGTGTCAAGATAGACCATTCGGTGGCGCAATTTGCCAAGGATTTTGGTCTGATACTCTTTGTTTATTCTATCGGACTGCAGGTCGGTCCTTCTTTTTCGCCTTTCAAGCGAGGCAGTCTGCATCTGAATATGCTGGCAGCAGCCATTGTGCTGTTGGGCTGCGTGTGCGCTATTGTGCTGCATTATATCACCGGAATTGACATGTCCACGATGGCGGGTGTGATGTCCGGTGCAACGACTTCAACGCCCTCTCTGGCGGCGGCTCAACAAGCCTACTATGACCTTACCGGCACGACTAATCCGGATATTGCAACCGGCTATGCGGTGGCTTATCCCTTAAGTATCGTGGGTGTGATACTGGCATTTGAGTTGATTCGCAAGTCTTTCCGAATCCAGTTACCGGAAGAGGAGAAGCGGCTCAAAGAAGCAGCGCAAGCAACTGCGGAAGAGCCTATTTGCGTGGATATAACGCTGAATAACCCGCAGATCAATACTTTAACTTTGAAGGAATTGCAGCGTATCTGTCCGGTCAAAGAGATGGTCGTGAGCCGTGTAATCCGACCGGACGGATCGGATGAGTTGGTGAACGAACAGACCTTCTTCCGAAACGGTGATACACTACGTGTATTGACGGACAAACATCATATTGATGCGTTGCGTCTGTTGGGGCAGATGAAGGATTATGATCTGCGTAAACAAAGCGAGAAATCGGACCACTTGATCTCCCGTCGTATCGCCGTCACCCGTCCTGAATGTAACGGCAAACGGATCCGTACGTTCAATTTGCGCCAGCAATACCATGCAACTATCACGCGCGTCAGTCGTGCCGGAATTGATCTGCTGGCTACGCCAGATATGGTTCTTCAGCTGGGTGACCGTTTGATGGTTGTGGGCGATAAGAACGATGTGAGCCGAGTAGCAGACACATTCGGAAATGAGTTGAAGCGACTGGACGTACCGCATCTGTTGCCGGTATTTTTTGGCATGGTATTGGGTATATGCGTCGGTTTGCTGCCTATTCCTATTCCCGGCATGGGTACTACGTTCAAATTAGGACTCGTGGGCGGATCGCTTATTGTGGCAATCTTAATTGGTCACTACGGACCGTATTATAATATGGTCACTTTCTCTACCACTTCCGCCAATATGATGCTGCGTCAAGTGGGATTGACTTTGTTCCTTGCGGCGCTCGGGCTCTCTGTAGGAGAGACCTTCTTGCCGACTTTGGTCAACGGCGGCTATCTATGGATCGGCTACGGCTTTTTGATTACTATTATTCCGCTGCTGATAGTAGGAGTGATTGCCTATAAATGGCTGCACATGAATTATTTCAATGTGGTCGGGCTAATGGTGGGTTCTATGACCTCCGCGATGGCTTTGCCGTACGCGCAATCCATGTCGAGCGAGAATAACCAGGCTTCTGTGTGCTATGCCACGGTCTATCCGTTTACGACCTTCCTGCGCGTGATGGCAGGTCAGTTGCTGGTACTTATTTTCTGCAGTTTCACGACTCCGGATTCTATTCAGCCGCAGATCTTGCCGCAAAGCGTGAATACCATTGAGGGCGAAGAATACGGTCCGACGCTGACGATAGACGACAAGACCTTGTATTTCGTGGGACTGAATCGGGAAGACGGTTCGTACAGCGAGGATATTTATGTCTCCCGGCGGGATGCCCGAACAGGTGAATGGAGTGCTGCGCGACGTATTCCTGAGTTAAGCAATCCGTATCGCAACGAAGCGCCCACTTCCGTCAGCGGCGACGGCAAAACCATGCTGCTGTTTATCGAAGGGAGGATGTATTTCTCGGTTCGCGGTGCGTATGGTTGGTCGGAACCGCGACCGCTGCCGTCCGGTCTGCAACTGGGCAACTGGCAAGCGGACGGACAGATAAGCGCAGACGGGTCTGTGCTGCTTTTTGCGGCTAACTATCCGGCGGAAGGAGAAGAGCAAGCAAGCCTGAATATCTTTGTCTCCGAGCGGGATGCACAAGGGCGATGGGGAAAACCGTACTCGATTGGACAAGCGATCAACACACCGGGCATGGAGCGTTCGCCGTTTCTGCATCCCGATATGAAGACCCTGTATTTCTCTTCCGATCGGGAAGGGACAATAGGCGATTTGGACGTTTGGGTGACGCGGCGACTAAGCGACACATGTTGGAATTGCTGGTCGGAACCGGAGAATCTGGGACCGCAGATCAATACGAAAGGCAGAGATTGCTGGTACAAGATTTCGGCGGATGGCAAGACGGCGTATTATGCGCAGAAATACGGGCGGAGGCATGATATTTATTGTATCGCGTTGCCGGAAGACAAGCGTCCGGAGAATATTACGGTATTGAAAACCAACGAAGCGGTGGCGATCAACAATCTGCTTTTCGAGACCGGAAGCGATGTGATCCAAGAGAGTTCGTTGCCGGAGCTGAAACGAATAGCGGCTTTTATCGCGACATATGGCTATAAAGTACGTCTGGCGGGTCACACGGACAATATCGGCAAATCGGAGGACAACAAAGCACTCTCGCAAGCGCGTGCCGAGTCCGTGCGCAAACAACTGATTGCCTATGGCTGTGCGCCGGAGAGCATCAAAGCGTTCGGCTATGGCGACACCAAACCGATTGCGTCCAATGAAACGGAAGAAGGACGTCAAGAAAACAGGCGGGTAGAGATAACAATCCTGCCGTAAATGTATTATTTTGCTGAATTATTGCTAAAATTTTAGAAAAGTGGCATAAACATTTGTTTATGTCATTTTTTTTTCGTAAATTTGCAGCGATTTTTATGGGGAAGAAAATTTGTTAAGAGTACATAATTAAAAAATCAACTATATGAATCTTTCAGAATTAACAGACAAGATCTACGCAGAGGGCGTAGAAAAAGGCCAAGCGGAAGCGCAACAGATCGTTGAGAAAGCGAACGCGAAGGCTGCAGAGATCATTGCCGAGGCAGAGAAGAAGGCTGCTGCGCTGGTAGCCGAAGCAGAGAGCAAATCGGCTGATTTGGACAAGAAGACTCGCGCAGAGTTGAAACTGTATGCCGAGCAGAGTGTGAATGCTGTGAAGACCGAGATCGCGAACATGCTTTCCGACAAGATTGCTTCGGACAGCGTGAAAGCCGCTACGGCGGACGCCAAGTTCATGCAAAGTCTGATCGCCAAGCTGGCAGAGCAGATGGCGAAAGACGGCGAAGTGCTCATCGAAGCCAAAGATGCAGAAGCGCTGAAGAAATATTTTGCAGCTAACGCCAAAGGCCTGCTGGAGAAGGGCGTGAAGATCGAAGAGGTGAAAGGTATCAAGACCGATTTCACTATTCAGCCTGCCAAAGGCGGTTACAAACTGGCATTCGGCGACGCGGAGTTCATCGCATATTTCAAGGAAATGCTTCGTCCGCAGTTGGTAGAGGAGCTGTTCTAAATCGTACATCGTAAATCGTTAAATCGTAAATTTTATGACTTACGAGTATTTACTATCGGGACTGCCGGAGTTGAAAGCCGGATCGGACGCACCGGTATCGCTGGAGAAACTGGACGAACTGCTGGACGAACAGTTGCAGGAGTCGGACAAAGCGATGCTGGATCTGCTTCGTGTGCCGATGGATGAGGCTACGCTGGAGACGGGTTTGAAAGCGAAGAACCGCTTCATCCGTGATTGGTTTGCCTTCAACCGCGATATGAACAATGTGCTGGTGGCGCAAATCTGCCGCAAGCACGGTTTTGACGTGAAGAAGCAGGTTGTGGGCAACGACGAAGTAGCCGAGCAGCTGCGCACGCATACTTCGCAGAAGGATTTCGGACTGAATGAGCTCTCGGGCGACTATCAATCGATTCTGGCTTTAGCGCAGATAGAGGACCTCATGGCGCGCGAGAAAGCGATGGATGCCATCCGCTTCGAATGGCTGCAAGACTGCACGGAGTTTGATTTCTTCTCCGCCGAAATGGTGTTCGCCTATTATCTGGAGGTGGTGATGCTGCATCGCTGGAGCCTGCTGACCGTTGAGGAAGGCGAACGGGTCTTCCGCGCTCTTGTGGCGGATATGAAGAAGGGCGTGAATATTGACGCGTAACGGGATATTCATTATTCATTGTTAATTATTAATTATTCTATATGACAACAGGAAAAGTAAAAGGTATCATCGCCAACCTCGTCACGGTGGCTGTCGATGGACCTGTAGCTCAAAATGAAATTTGCTACATCTTTGTAAACGAGACGCGGCTGATGGCGGAGGTGATCAAAGTCATCGGCGCTAACGTCTATGCGCAGGTGTTTGAATCCACCCGTGGTCTGAAAGTGGGCGACAAAGTAGAGTTCACCGGCCACATGCTGGAGGTCACTCTCGGACCCGGTCTGTTGAGCCGTAACTACGACGGTCTGCAGAACGACTTGGACAAACTGACCGGCGTGTTCCTCAAACGAGGAGAGTATAACTTCCCGCTCGACGAGAAGAAAAAATGGGCGTTCACTCCGATCGCCAAAGTGGGCGACAAAGTGGAAGCCGCTGCTTGGCTGGGCGAAGTGGACGAGAACCACCAGCCGCACAAGATCATGGTGCCGTTCGTCTTCGAGGGCACTTATACGGTCAAATCGATCGCCAAAGCCGGCGAATATACCATCCATGAAGTGATGGCTGTTTTGACCGATGCGGAGGGCGTGGATCACGAAGTGACGATGGTTCAGAAATGGCCTGTGAAGAAAGCTATCTTGGCGTATCGCGAGAAACCGCGGCCCTTCAAACTGCTGGAAACGGGCGTTCGTACGATCGATACGGCGAACCCGCTTTGCGAGGGTGGAACAGGTTTTATCCCGGGTCCGTTCGGAACAGGAAAGACCGTGCTCCAGCACGCGATCTCCAAACAAGCGGAAGCGGACATCGTGATCATCGCTGCCTGCGGTGAGCGTGCCAACGAGGTCGTAGAGACCTTCACCGAGTTCCCGGAACTGGAAGATCCGCACACGGGTCGCAAGCTGATGGAGCGTACCATCATCATCGCCAACACGTCCAACATGCCTGTCGCTTCCCGTGAGGCGTCCGTTTATACGTCTATGACGATTGCGGAATACTACCGTTCGATGGGTCTGCGCGTGCTGCTCATGGCGGACTCGACCAGCCGTTGGGCACAAGCGCTACGTGAGATGTCCAACCGTCTGGAGGAGCTTCCGGGACAAGATGCCTTCCCGATGGACCTTTCTGCCATCATCGGCGCGTTCTACTCGCGCGCGGGCTACGTGTACCTTAATAATGGTGCAACGGGTTCCGTTACGTTCCTCGGTACCGTTTCGCCTGCCGGTGGTAACCTGAAAGAGCCGGTGACGGAGGGAACGAAGAAAGTAGCACGTTGTTTCTATGCGCTGGAACAAGCGCGTGCCGACCGCAAGCGTTACCCGGCTGTCAACCCGATTGATTCGTATTCCAAATACGTGGAGTACCCGGAGTTTGAGGCATATATCTCGGAACTGATCGACAAAGAGTGGTTGCCGATGGTAAATGACATGAAGACCTATCTGCAGCGCGGTAAGGAGATCCAGGAGCAGATCAATATTCTCGGTGACGACGGCGTGCCCGTTGATTACCACGAGGAGTTCTGGAAATCCGAAGTGATTGACTTCGTGATCCTCCAGCAGGATGCCTTTGATAAGATCGACGCCGTTTGTCCGCTGGAGCGTCAGCAGTACATGCTCCGCCTTGTGATGGACATATGCCGTCATGATTATAATTTCGACATCTTCACCGATGTGATCGATTATTTCAAGCGCGTCATCAACCTCTGCAAGCAGATGAACTACTGCGAGTTCCATTCTCCTGAGTTCGAAGACTACCGCAAGAAACTCGATGAACTGTTGGCAGAAAAACAAATTAAAAAGTAAGTACTATGGCTAAAGCATTTCAAAAGATATACACGCAGATTACTGCGATCACCAAAGCCACCTGCTCGCTGAAAGCAGAAGGAGTGGGTAATGACGAATTGGCTACCGTGAACGGCAAGTTGGCGCAGGTGGTTAAAATCATCGGCGACGAAGTGACGCTGCAGGTGTTCCAAGGAACGGAAGGTATTCCGACCAATGCCGAAGTGGTCTTCTTGGGCAAAGCGCCGAGTTTGAAAGTGAGTGACCAATTGGCAGGTCGTTTCTTCAACGCCTATGGCGAGCCGATCGATGGCGGACCTGCGGTAGAAGGCAAAGAGATCGAGATCGGTGGTCCTTCCGTGAACCCCGTACGTCGTAAACAACCGTCGGAGCTGATTGCTACCGGTATTGCCGGTATCGACCTGAATAACACGCTCGTTTCCGGTCAGAAGATCCCGTTCTTTGCTGACCCGGACCAGCCGTACAACCAAGTGATGGCAAACGTGGCACTTCGTGCAGAAGCGGACAAGATCATCCTCGGCGGTATGGGTCTGACCAACGACGACTACCTCTATTTCAAGAATGTGTTCTCCAATGCCGGTGTGCTTGACCACATCGTTTCGTTCGTCAACACGACGGAGAACCCGCCTGTTGAGCGACTCCTGATCCCGGATATGGCATTGACCGCAGCAGAGTATTTCGCGGTAGAGAAACACGAGAAAGTGCTGGTTCTGCTGACCGATATGACGCTGTATGCCGATGCGCTGGCTATCGTTTCTAACCGTATGGATCAGATTCCGTCCAAAGACTCTATGCCGGGTTCGCTCTATTCGGACCTCGCTAAGATCTACGAGAAGGCGGTTCAGTTCCCGGAGGAGATCGGCGGCGGTTCGATCACCATCATCGCAGTCACCACACTTTCCGGCGGCGACATCACACACGCTATTCCGGATAATACCGGATATATCACAGAGGGTCAGTTGTACCTCCGCCGTGATAGCGAAATCGGTAAAGTCATCGTGGATCCGTTCCGTTCGTTGAGCCGTTTGAAGCAGTTGGTTGCGGGCAAAAAGACACGCGAAGATCATCCGCAGGTGATGAACGCCGCTGTTCGCTTGTATGCCGATGCTGCAAACGCAAAGACCAAGAAAGAGAACGGTTTCGACCTGACCGACTACGATATCCGCTGTCTGGACTTCGCGCGCGACTACAGCCGAGAGATTCTGGCAATCGATGTGAACATCAATACCGTTCAGATGTTGGACATTGCTTGGACACTCTTCGGTAAGTACTTCAAACCGGAAGAGGTGAATATCAAAGCTGCTCTTGTTGAAAAATACTGGCCAAAATAATAAGAATATGGAAACCAACCCAATTATCACCATCAAAAGTTCGACCGCAGATTGGAGTAATCTTGGCTACACCGTTTGTCCGTCAGAGGATAAAGGAACGATAGAGGTCCCCATTCATTTAGGTATGAACCATATAGATGCTTTCCTCGAAATGGAAGTGACCGAGATTACCGAAGATGTGATTCGTTTTAAGGCTTCATATTACATCTACGAATTGCACAAAGGCGGTAAGAACCAAGTCTGTGTCACCTATACGGTTGGCGGCTACACCGACCACGATGGCTGTGATTGGGACGGAACCGACTACAATTATTATTTGACCTGGAAATAAAAGATAAATTGTCAATCGTTAATCGACATGGCTATTCAATATCAATTTAATAAAACATCGCTGCAAGGTCTGGAGAAAGATCTGAAAATGCGGCAGCGGACCCTTCCGACGCTCCAAAGCAAGGAAACGGCGCTTCGCCTGGAGGTGAAGAGAGCCAAACATGAGTTGGAGGAACTGGACGAAGAGGTGAACCGCCGCATCAAGGATTATGACCAGATGATTGCGCTTTGGGGCGAGTTTGACACTTCGCTCATCCATGTGGACGACGTGCGCATGTCTTTCAAAAAGATTGCAGGCGTGCGCGTGCCCGTATTGGACGAAGTGGTCTATTCGACCAAAGAGTTCTCGCTCTTCTCCAGTCCGAAGTGGTTTGCCGATGGCTTTGAGCAACTCAAGGCAATCGCCGATGTGGGTATCCGCCAGGAGTTTGTGCGACGCAAAGTGGAACTGCTTGAATATGCGCGAAAGAAAACGACGCAGAAAGTGAACCTCTTTGAGAAAGTGCAGATTCCGGGCTATCAGGATGCCATCCGTAAAATCAAACGATTCATGGAAGACGAGGAGAACCTCTCCAAATCCAGCCAGAAGATCGTTAAATCCAAACGCGAAGCGGAAGCTCGTGCAGAGGAAGAAAGGGGTGCGAAGCTATGATTACGAAAATGAAGAAATACACCTTCTTGGTGTTCCATCGTGATTATGAGCCGTTCCTGACCCAATTGCGCGATCTGGGCGTAGTAGATATCACGCTCAAATCAGCAGGCGACATCGAAAATGACGAGCAACTGCAAGCTGCTCTCCAGCACGAAGATGAACTCCGCCGTTTGATTGCGCAAGGTGCGCCGGATCAGATGATCCAAGAGCGTGCGGCTATAGAGCAACGTATAGCTGATGCGAAAACTGCGCAACAGCAAGTGGCTATTTGGGGCGATTTCGATGCCAAACGCATCGCAGAACTGCAAGAAGCCGGTTACACGCTGCGTTTCTTCGCTTGCGCGGACAAAGCGTATAAAGAAGAGTGGGGTATCGCGGTCGCTAACGAGGGAGGAAAGACCTATTTCGTAGTAGTCGATAACTCGACATCCCGAAATATCGATATCCCGGAACTGCAGGAAAAAGCTACCGAGCTGCCGCAACCGGAGAAATCAGCGGCTCAATGGAACCAAGAGATTGACCATCTGAAGGGTCTTTTGGCAGCGGCAGATGCGCGTATTGAAGCATGGAAAGTAGCGAATCTGGAGAAACTTAAACAAGAACTGCAGGAGGCGCGTCAACAGATTGATTGGCAGCGAGTTCAGCTCTCAACTGACAAGCTGGTAGATGGCTCCTTATGCCTCATCGAAGGTTTCTGTCCGATTGAGAAAGAGACAGAGTTGAACGCGATGCTGGAATCCGCAGAAGTATATTACGAGGAAACCGACCCGACCAAGGAGGACGAAGTGCCGATTCAACTGAAGAATAACTTCTACACCCGGCTCTTTGAACCGATCACGCGGCTCTATTCGCTGCCAAATTATTCAGAGATAGATCCGACGCCTTTCTTTGCGCCGTTCTTCATGTTGTTCTTCGGACTCTGTCTGGGCGATGGAGGCTACGGCCTGTTGATCTTATTGGCAGGTATAGCGGTCATTCTCAAAGCTCCGAAACTGAAAGAGTGGGGATGGTTAGGCGTGTTCATGGGCGCAACGACTATGATTGTCG
>CADAZU010000041.1 GCA_902792535.1 uncultured Bacteroidales bacterium | reverse complement strand
AGAAGCTTTTATCCAAGAGGGCGACGAGATCATCGTCTCTGCGGTGGAACACCATTCGAATATCGTGCCCTGGCAAATGCTCTGTGAGCGCAAGAAAGCCGTCCTCCGGCATATTCCCTTGCGCGAGGACCTAACGCTCGATATAGAGGCGTTTAAGGGGCTTCTGGGCGAAAAGACGAAGTTAGTCTCGGTGGCGCATGTCAGCAATGTGTTAGGAACGGTCAATCCCGTGGAGGAGATCGTTCGTCTTGCGCACGAACGCCATATCCCTGTTTGTATTGACGGCGCGCAGTCTGTGCCGCATAGATCGATTGATGTACAGGCACTGGATTGCGATTTCCTTGCTTTCTCGGGTCATAAGATGTACGGTCCGACGGGGATCGGCGTGCTCTATGGCAAACGCGAGTGGCTGGAGCAACTGCCGCCGCACGAGGGTGGGGGAGAAATGATCAACCATGTCCGTTGGTCCGGCACAACCTATAATGAGTTGCCGTATAAGTTCGAAGCCGGCACGCCTAATTTCGTCGGCTCGTACGCGCTGCATAAAGCCATCGAATACATGCAATCGATCGGCATGGACGCCATTGAGACGCATGAGCGCGACCTGACGGAGTACTGCGAGGAAAGGATGAAGGAGGAAAATGAAAGGATGCAGGAAGAGGGCGTGCAGGTGCATGTCTATGCCGCGTCCCAGCCCAAAGCCGGAGTCATCAGCTTTAATGTGTTCAGCCGTCAGGATTTGATTCACCCCTTTGACATCGGGACGCTGTTGGACCAGCAGGGCATAGCCGTCCGTACGGGGCACCATTGTGCGGAGCCGTTGATCAACGAGTTGGGTGTTCCGGGCACCGTGAGAGTCTCTTTCGGGCTGTACAACGACCGCTCCGATGTCGATGCCTTCATTGCTGCGCTGGAGAAGACAATTCGGGTTCTCAGTTGACTTATTATCGATTTTTACCAAAAGTTGAGACCACTAATTTGGGACGATACCAAATAAGTGGAGTTTTTTTTTGCATATTTCGCGAAAATATAGTATTTTTGCAGAAAATTTTGAACATCAGGTAGCAAATCAACTTAGGTAATTAGTCTAAGGACATGAATATCCTTTATATACTAACGGAACATTCATACGCTATTTTTGTAGGCATAGCTGTAGTGAGTTTTGCGTTTGCCGTCTTCTTGTTTTTCAGGTCGCACCGGTTCAAGAAGAAAAACAAAGCATTGGAGCAGAAACTGACGGAGCTGAACCGGGAAGTGCCGAGCCGCGAAGTTCCAAACCGCAACAGAGATGCCGAAGCATACCGGCGAATAGTGCAAGCGGTCTATGACGACAAACTGTATGCCGACCGGCACATGGACAGAGACACGTTTGCCGCACGCATGAAACTCTCGCGACACGCGCTCAACCGCATTATTAGCAACAACACATCCGGTCTGTCGTTTCCGCAATGGATCAATAATATCCGCATCGAAACGGGGAGTGATATGTTACTCAACGAACCCGATAAATCAGTAGTAGATATAGCCAAAGAAGTGGGGCTCACGCCGAATAATTTTCACCGCTTGTTTCGAAACCGATATGGAGTGACACCTATCCGGTATAGAAAGGATGAAGGACGAAAATGAAAGGACGAAGGATGAAAATGAAAGGATGAAGGAAAGTCAGACGGGCCAATTAAAATGTTTTCATAGGGTTTTATAAAGAGCGTTTTCTCCAAGTTGGCTCGTCTCTCCCGCGGCATGTGAATGTCGCGGGAGTTTTTGTGCAACTCACTATAAATCGTCTGCTCCCGCGGGCGATTTTTTTGTAAAAAATGTAGTAATATCTTGCATATTCCAGAAAAAAGTTGTAACTTTGCAGCCGAAAGTTGCAAAGGTAATGGATTATGTCACAGAAAACGCTATTTAAAATACAGTACATAAACTTGTGTATTGATGAGTTTGCACGTAAGTTCCGCCTTGCGCCGAAAGTGTCATATGACTACCTCAAGAAATTTAACGGTCTCGCATTTTTGGATGAGTTCTACGATGTAGAGCATACATTGGCGTTACAAGATACGATTGGTTCCTTGCAAAAGATATGTGCTCGTAATGGAGGTACGCTATGATCCTATACCATGGTTCAAATACGGATTTTGACAAGATAGAGTTGTCTAAATGCATCCCGAACAAGGATTTTGGACGCGGGTTCTATCTCACGCCATCAAAGGTTGATGCCGCCAAAAGAGGCAATGATAAATGTGAAAAAGAGGAATGCGGCGTGCCGACTGTCCTGCGGTATAAATGGGACGAGACAAATCCGCTAAACCTGTCTATCAAGCGCTTTGAGCGAGTTGATGAAGAGTGGGCAAAATTCGTTCTTAATAATCGCAATCGTAAAGGTAAGAAGCACAACTATGATATCGTAATAGGTCCCATTGCGGACGATGGCGTAGTATTGTCATTACAACTGTACGAAAACGGCTTTCTATCGCTTCAGGCTTTGGTCGAGAAGTTGGCTTATGCAAGGCCTTCGACACAATATTGTTTCTGCACGCAACGTGCGATAGATCAATTACAGCGGATATGAAAAAGAAGGAGTTTGATTTGGTGGTCAAACTGATTGTTGACCAGATGGTAAGTTTCCTTATGGAAGACTACAATATGCCTATGCTTGAAGCCTTTGATAAGATTTACAACTCAAAGATTTTTGAGAAATTGCAGGACAAAGGCACAGGTCTCTATCTCCGTAGTGCAGCTTATACGTACGAGTATCTGAAGAAAGAATTATAATAAACTACACGCCCCTTGCTAGGCGAAACGAATAATTAACCCCTATGCAACTCGCTATAAATCAGATGTTTAATTTTACCCCCCCCATACGAATGGGGCGCAAATAAGTAGGAATATATTCTTCGCAACGCCATAAGCGGTGCTTGGTTATTATGCCAAGTACTGCTTTTTTGTTTTGAAGAGTATTCGTTTTTTTACTATAATTAACCCTAACAAATTCAAAAACATGAAAAAATCTACTTTTTGGAGCTTGGCGCTCGTCGCGCTAACACTCGTTTCTCAAGGTTTACGTGCTCAGGATTGTCAGTTCACCCCGGATCTCTTCCCCGGTCAGGCAGCCGACCGTACGGCTTTAGAAGTTAACGCTACCGCAACAGTTGGTGAGGGCGGATTCAATTACTCTCAAGTGGGCTATTTGAATGCCGAAACAGTTCAGACCTCCAACGAGGCTGTCGTTTGGGCAAGCGGCCGTGGTGCCTATTTCGTAGGTGCCGGCACTGCCGATGTGACCTACTCCGAGCACAACCGCTTGGATAACTGCGACTCCTACCACACCATCCACTACACCGTTGCGAAAGGTACGCCGGTAGCGAGATTTATGATGAATGGTCAGGAAGTAACCGAGTACACCGCAGCCTTTATCACCGGCGGTGGTGGCGCTGAAGGCGGTATCGGTGAGGATGGTGCTGTCGGAGGTAGTAGTAGCGGCAGCACAATCCGCACGCCGAACTACTCGCTCACGATCATGTCCTTCAACTCCGGACGTATTTCTTGGGCCACACAGGCGGTTTCTCCTACGGAGATCACCTTCGCCTCCTCCAACCCTTCCGTAGCTACTATTGATGCTACCGGTAAAGTGACCGTCATTGGTCTGGGTGAGACAACCATCAGCTTCAGCTGGCCCGGCAACACAAACTGGAACGGAGCTTCCGCTTCGTATGTACTCAAAGTGAAGAAGCCGTCGTCGTTCTATTTCAGCCCCATGACGGTGATGGACTCTGTTAACGAAGTAACCCAGCGTCTCCCGACGATGATTTATGAGACCGTAACCATCACTAATTGGGTATCCAGCAACCCGGATGTCGCTACCGTAGATAACCAAGGTAACGTAACCATGCTCGCAGAAGGAAATGCCCAGATCACCGCTACTTTTGAGGAGAACGACGAGTATGTAGGTCATTCGGCAAGCTATTACCTGCAAGTGGTTAAGAGACAGCCTATGATTCGTTTCGCATCTGACTTTGCCGAGACGGAGTTAGGTATTCCTTTCACGCCTGTTGAGTTGATCAACCCGTTCAATGTGCCTATCAACTTCTGGGTATCTACAGATCCGACCGTAGCGGACATCTCTATCGACGGAACGACAATTACTCCGCATAAATTAGGTACCACCACTATTCGTGCTACCATCTCCAATAACCCCGTTTACGCGAACGCACAAGCATTCTATGACTTATATGTGACAACCAGCGGCGTGACCGTGATGGGTGTTCTGATCACCAGCGAGAACGCAAACGACGTACTGGGTAACGGCAAAGTATCTTTCGACCGCGAGCACCGCATCCTCTACCTCAACGACTGGTACGCAGATGTTACGGGCTTGAGCGCTGATATCAAGGCGAATGTCATTCTCGCCGAGCGGGATATCACCATTATGCTCCAAGGAAACTGTACTATCACCGGTGCTGAGTGTTGCATCGCGGCTCCGAGCAGTGGTTTGGTTATCCGCAGCGAGAGCAAACAAGACTCCCTTACCCTTGAGGCGAATGCTTCGACCTCGGCTATGGCCATCCGCGCTACAGCAATAAAGGTACACGAAGCGAAATTGTTCGCAACCGGCCAGAACGCAGCTATCCTCTGTAATCTCCTCTCCGTTACCAAGAACTCCGAGGCAGATCCTAAGTTCGGACATGTACACGCAAAAGCACTCGGCATTGGCGGCATAGCTATCCACTGCCAGGTATTTGAGAAAGGCGGAAAAGATGTCGGCAGAGTAGATGTACTGACTCCGTATGTATTTTGGGATGAGACCAAAAAAGGCTTCTTTAATATCAACGGAGTCCAGGAAGGCGGCGCCGCTGGCAAAGAGGTTTGGGAAGTTGAAATCGGTAAGATACCTCTCGTCGTTCCGGAAGATAAAGTAACCACGATCAGCTTTACGGAGACCGACCCGGATGGCAACGAGAACGTGATCTTCAGCGCAGACGCAGCCAACACCTTTGATGATATCTCCAAACAACTGGTGATCACCACGACCCTTGACGAGCAAGCTGTAGCCGATGCTTTGGATGCCTTAGTTCCGGGTTCCAGCGCATGGATGGCGCTCCTGCCGGGTTCGCTGACCTTCGACATCCCTGCAGGAGAAGGCGACATCAAGGTTCAATGCCAGACCTTCCCGGGATACCAGCTGAACCTGCAAATCCAAGGTCAGGCTGCTGTCTCGATCACGCAGACGACACCCGGTGAGGCTACCGTTCATTACAACGTGGCTAATCCGGTACACGTAGTCATCTACCTCCACGCTAACGGTGGTTCGGCGGCTCCGGCTCGTATAGCTACCCGTATGGAAGACGCCGTTACTGCCGGTGCTTACATCCAGGCGATAACCATCCAGCCGGCTAACGCACCGCTGCAGCCGACCGCTATCGACCAGGTAGCTACTCCGTCCAACGGCTCTGAGAAGATCCTCCGTAACGGCCAACTCCTCATCCACCGCGACGGCAAGGTATTCAACATATTAGGCACTGAAGTGCGTTAAACCGTTAAATTGTTAAGCCGTTAAAGCGTTAGTAAACAGGCTCGCGAATGTTTTCGCGGGTCTGTTTTTTTGTCTATAATCCATCAAAATTTCAATCAGTATGACCAAGTATCAATTTTTGCTCAAAAAAAGAAGAAGGAGAACTGAGCATTCTCATCAAAGAGCACGGTTTGCCGTCCTACTACCTGGGCACACGGATCAAGTGCCAAGCGCGGCACGATCTACAAACGTACGACATTCCCGAAAGGGTCGTTCTCTGGTCGCCGTTAAGTCGTTCCCAGCAGATGATCCCGTGATGCTCGCGTCGGCAACCTGACCATCACGGGATCATGTTCCGACGAAAAGCAAAGAACCACTCAACGAAACCCCGAACGCGATGGGAAAAGTATTTTTTGAAGACCCGATTCATCACATCTCGGGTAAGATCGCGAAGAAATTTCGCACGATCTACTATTACATGAAAGCCACCGGCGCCAAGACCATGCGTGCCTACCTCTGGCGTGTCTGCGGACAGGAGTACGACGCAGAGCACCAGGAGATCGATTATAATTCTTTCAGTAGAAA
Source organism: uncultured Bacteroidales bacterium (assembly GCA_902792535.1). GTDB lineage: Bacteria > Bacteroidota > Bacteroidia > Bacteroidales > Paludibacteraceae > Colicola. Next base: position 23,908 of record CADAZU010000041.1, on the reverse strand, counting down.
AGCCATGTAGAACGGAATGGTCAGTAGTGCACCTTGCCGTCCTATATTATAATCACCGCATTTAATTGCATGATTGACATGATACTTCTCCGGATGTTTGAGGATGGTACCGGTTGATTTGGCATTACCGGTCCGGGCTTTGCATTCCACTAACACGCACTCGTTCTTATAGCGCATCAAGAAATCAATCTCCAATCCGCTATCCTTATGGAAATAATAGAGTTTACGCCCCATTTTACCTAAGATATCCGCCATTAAGTTTTCATAGATAGCACCTTTATATGCTCCCAGATCTCCTTGCATGATGCTCCACGCAGTACCTTCCTCCAACATGCTGATGAGCAGGCCGGTATCAGCCATATAGACTTTGAACTGATCCTTAATAGCTACACCTTCAAGCGGTAATTCAGTTATCTCTGTGTTATAACAGCGGTGAATGATGCCTGCATCTTCAATCCATTGCAAGCTGCCGGCATAATCACGTCCTTTGGCATTGGGGCGGATAACGGAGTATGTAAACTTCTTGTAATCACGTGCCAACTGCTTAGGGATAGACTCAAAACATTCACGAATACGCGGCTTATCGGTAGCCGGTGCATATTTGATCATATCGGATTCATAACTGTCAATAATACTCAGCTGCACTTTGCGTGTCTCGCCCATATTATGGGTAGTCAGGAATTTCTCCACGACTTCCGGCATGCCGCCAATGAATACATATTGAAGCAACAACTGACGGAAACGATTATGGAAAGTCTCATTGAGGGGTTTCTCGTCTGCTAAATGTTGCCGCAAAATATCTATCTGCTCCGGCCTAATGCCGTTTGCCCACATCCATTCTTCAAAATCCATGGGATACATATAGACGATTTCTTCGAAACCGACAGGGATAGATGCTTCCTCCTCTTCTTGCTGCTCTTCTTTGGTTTTATAGCCGTTAACGCCAAGCAACGAACCGGTACATAGCACATCATATCTGCCGTCGAGGCAGAAAAACTTGAGCGAAGCACGCGCACGCGGACAATCCTGTATCTCGTCAAAGATCAGGCATGTTTTGCCCGGAACAAACTGCGTGCCTATAATCCCTAGAGCGATATTGGTGGTAAGGGTCTCTACATCCAAGTCTCCGCTGAAGAAAGCCTTGTAGGACTTTTTCTCATGGAAATTCAGGTAAATGACCTGTTCGTAATTCTTTTGGGTAAATTCCTGTACGGAACTTGTCTTACCGCATTGACGAACGCCCTTGATAATAAGTGGCTTACGCTTGGTCTGATTCTTCCATTCTTGAAGAATAGCCTCAATTTTTCGTTTATACATAACACCTTTTTATAGCGACTTTTTAATTGTTTTAACACCTTTTTGGTACGACTTTTTGATAAATGTCACACCTTTTTCAAGCGACTTTCGGCTGCAAAGGTACACTTTTTTTTTGATATACGCAAGATATTGATAGCGGAAAAGTCATTTTTTATTCACTTTCGCGAGCAAGGTAGAGCAACCGCCCACGATTTTGTGGTCGCTCATTTCGCAAGAAAGCAGTACCTTTGTCGTCGGAATTCTTATTTCGCTTGAGGACGCTCAAACGATTAATTCAAAACCAGCGGTTATAATCGGCAGATGGGGCGTTCCGCAAGCTATTCTCAGTCTCATCGTCCGAAAAAGGAATATGTTTTGAAATCCAGCCGGCTTATCCAAGACTCGACGCTGACGCGGCGAGCACACAACAATTGGGAAAAGCGTCCGTAGGGGCGCTTTTTCTTTTTTTTTACTTGCATATATGCAAAAAAAGTACTACCTTTGCGGCGCAATTAAGGAAGACTATTATGACGAAAGAAGAACAATACAAAGAATTGCTGGCACAAGCGGCTGCCGTGGTTGCCGGAGAGACCGACCTGATCGCCAACATGGCGAACGTGGCGGCACTCATCCATGAGACGTTCGGGTTCTGGTGGACGGGGTTTTACAGAGTACAGAATACAGACCGCTGCCAGGTTGACCTCAGAGTACAGACAGAATTGGTCTTGGGTCCGTTCCAAGGACCGCTGGCGTGTACACGTATTCCTTATGGAAAGGGTGTCTGCGGCACAGCGTGGGAGAAAAACGAGACCGTGATCGTGCCCAATGTGCATGAGTTCAAAGGACACATCGCTTGCTCCAGCGAGTCCAACAGCGAAATCGTTGTGCCGGTACACCAAAACGGCGAGGTGATTGCCGTGCTGGATATAGACAGCAAAGAATTCAATACTTTCGATGAAATCGACAAAAAATACTTGGAACAAATCGTTAAATTGCTATGAAACACATTCTTTACTTGGCGGCAATCGTGCTATTAGCCGTCAGCTGTCAGAATTCAGAAGTCAGAAGTCAGAAGTCAGCCGGAACGGTTGTGCGCGACACGATCCACGGCACGCCCTGCTGCGTCTATCTGCCGGAAAGCTACTGTAATGTACAAAGGGACAATGTACAATGTACAAAGTTCCCGGTTCTCTATCTGCAGCACGGCATGTACGGCAACGAAGACGACTGGACGAGGCAAGGACGTTTGGTGGAGATCATGGACTCGCTGCTGCAAGCCGGAGAGGTCAAAGAGATGGTGGTTATCATGCCGGACAACTGCCCCGCCAGACCCACTTCGGAGGAAGAGCGCGCGAACGCCATGAACGGCGAATGGATCCGCCTATTTCCGGACTTCATGGCGGAAGCCGAAGCCAAATATCCAATCAGCAATGAACCTTCCAAGCGCGCCATTGCAGGTCTCTCCATGGGCGGTTTTCACACCCTGCACGTGAGCCACTATCTGCATGGTCAGTTCGCTTATGTGGGTCTTTTCTCAGCAGCGATCCTGCCTGTCGAACCGGTTGCGATCTACGACCATTGGGAGGAGGAAATCCGCGAACAGATGCAGCACACAACGCTCTATTGGATCGGCATCGGACGGGAGGATTTTCTGTATGATTTCAATACCGATTACCGCCGTTGGTTAGAAGCCAACCACCTCGAATACACCTATTACGAGAGTGCCGGAGGGCACACTTGGGACAACTGGCAAGACTACCTCTGCCGATTCTTACCTAAACTATTCAAATAACACCCCAAACCATGCAGCACAAGTGCTGTCATATCATCTTTACTCTTATAATGGCTTTCGCAGACATTAACGCCATGTCCGCCGAGCCGCTGCTGGTGGTGAGTTATAATGTAGAGAATCTTTTCCATCCCAAGCACGACAGCGTTATGATTGACAGCCTGTGGGTGGAGAAAGACGATTGGGAATGGACGCCGGAGGGTGAGCGGCGGTGGAGCTACACGCGCTATGAACGGAAGGTCGAATCCATTGCCCGCGTGCTGACCCACATCGGTGAGTGGGATGGGGTGGATATAGCGGGTCTGCAGGAGGTGGAGAATGCGCAATGCCTGCGCAAACTATGTTATACCCTCCGGCGAGGCGAGTATGATTTTGTGCATTACGAGAGCCCCGATCCGCGGGGAATAGACGTTGCGCTGATCTATAAAAAGAGCAGGGTGGACACCATTCGGACGAGAAACCTCACCCCGACCCTCTCCCAAGGAGAGGGAGAATTAATCACCCGCGACATCCTCTATGTCTGCGCCAAGGTGGACAAGAAGGACACCTTGCACCTATTCGTCTGCCACCTACCTTCCCAACGCGGCGGAGCCGCAGAGAGCGAATGGAAAAGGATCGCAGTAAAAGCCGTGCTGCAAACAGCCATAGACAGCGTTTATGAGGCTTGTCCGAACGCAAAAATCATCGTTATGGGAGACATGAATAGTGACGCCCCCTCCAACTCCCCCATGAAGGGGGAGGAACTACGGGGTGTGAAGTATCAGGAAGCTGTTAATGGAAAAGAAATCGGCACGCATAAATGGCAAGGGCGGTGGAGTTGTCTCGATCGGTTCTATACATCGCCTGCTTTGGACAGTCTCAGCACAGTACAAATCTTTGATGCAGAATGGGTCCAAGAACCGGACGAAAAATATCTCGGCCTCAGACCCAAACGCACTTTCAATGGTTTCCGATACCAAAAAGACGGCTTCTCAGACCACCTGCCGATCGTATTAATGATCAAATAGTTGTACACCGGGCGACTGGTAAATAAAGAACAGATAGTATTGCAAATCAATGATTTATGATATTACCTGTTTCTTTTTTTGTACACCGGCTTCTTATTGCCTATTGCGCATTTGCATAAAAAGCAGTACCTTTGCAGCGAAAATCGAAACACAAATACGATGGATGGAATGAGTTTTTTAATTTCTTTTTGGATAGTGGTTGTTCTCGGCTTATGCATTATTGTGATCGTTCTCTCGATACAAAACGCTGACCTGAAACAGCAGTTGTCGGACATGCGCATACGCGAACTGATGTATAACAGGGACAGCAAATTCATGCAATCGGTATTGGCTGACCAAGTGACCCACCAAACCAATCGTCCGCAGGCAGTGGAACATCTGATGAGTTCGCACAAGACTAAGATTGAATCACTCCGCAAGCAATATCCGGCATTGACAGAAGCCGACATACAAGTGCTTGTGCTGCTCGGAATGCGAATCGAGACCCAAGATATACTGATGCTTTTGGATATGTCAAAACGCACCTATTACAAACGCCGCCAGACGATAGCCGGACGCATGAATATAGCTACCGCCGCTTTGGAAGAAACCGCGCAATCTATGTTTTACCCCAAATACTGATACATTATGATCTTTCAACAGCAACGTACATATAAACGCATCGTTCGCGCGCTATGCGATTACATTTTCAGTTTCGGATTGTTGGCTGTGATATATTTCTTTGCCGCTCCGCCGCATAAATCGGCAGTACTATGGGGGGCTATTATTTTGACTTTCGTATGGACATTTATAATGAGTCGTTTCGACAAACGCAGTATTGATTTTATCCCCAATCAAAGAGAGCGGAAGGACATCTCTTCACATCGCTTGGAATTTAACAACCGTTTTGACTGGATCGCATTTTCGTACCAGGTCTTTAGCGTCACTTTAGGGTACGCCGTCGGGGTGTGGATTTTAGATGTCTTCCGGGATTCGTTGTTTCTGATCATCATGTGCGTTGTTATCATCATTTCCGCCGCTATACAATGTATCTATCATTCCCGCAATACATACACAATAGAGGGCGAAATGCTGCATATTAAAGAATACTCGCTTTTTCGCCCTCTAACAGAGATTCATATACCCGTTTCGGATATAAGCGCCATACGCATTAAGGCTCCTTATTCGCCTGTCCGCTCGCGGTTGGTTCTTACCGTAGCAGGTATAGACCGTGAGTTACGGTGCACGACGAATATCATACCTTTAGCCCAAGCGTTGGCTACAACATCGCTTTGATACTCACTTTTGCCCACGCTCCGGGTTGGAGGATTCCGCCGTAGTCGTAATAGCGGGTGTTGGTCATGTTGGTACAATCGGCAGATACACGCAGGTACTTATTCTGCCAGAAGATCGAACCGTCCAAGAGCCATACCGGCTGATAATCCGCCACAGCTCCTTCGGCATTATTATACTGCCCTTCGCGCTTCTGGAAACGGACGGTCCATGACGCTCCGAGACCTTTGTAGATCCCATGCTCCAGATTGATCGAAAGCTTATGGCTGAGGTAGTCCAAGTACCGCGAACCCGACTCCTTCAGATCCAAGTCCAGATACGTATAGGCATAATCCACCGAGATACACCGCAGCCATTCATTCCAGCGGTAGGCGACAGATAGCTCCACACCCGTGGCATTCACCTGTTGCTGGTTCTCGGCATGGTAGGGACGCTTGGTGTCGGTCGGCACATACACCCAGTCGATTATATTCTTTCCCCAACGATAGTACCAATCGGCTGCCAGAGACAGTTTGCCCGCTTTGCCAAAGTCCGGCGTGTATTTATACCCCACGGATAGCAACCAGGCTTCTTCGGGTTTGAGATTGCGGTTGCCGAGTTGGTTTCCGGCATTATAATAGAGGTCCGTGAAGGTCGGCATGCGCAGCGACCGATTCGCATTGGCATAGAGCGTGCCGGCTTTCTCAAAGGTATAACCTATATTCGCTCCGCCTCCCAAATGGTGTCCGAACTGCGTGTTATAGGTTCCGTTGATACCGATAGACGCAGCCAATCCGGCATAGTAGAACGTCTGCTCGGCGTAGTAATTGGCATGAAACCGGTTTCCGCCTTTGACCAGATCCAGCACACGCACGTCCGCCAGCGGAAAATCCGCCACATTAGGCACTTGACCGTTCGGATTGATGGTGTCTCCGAGGTTGGTGGAATGCATGTTCTCGTTCCTTACTCCGACGCCGAAAGAGGTAGTACCAATCCGCGAAGCATAGTGTGCTGCTATGGCAGCAGAAGCAGTCTGGGCGAAATGGAAATTGCCGTACAGCCGTTGGCCTCTATGCCACTCATAGCGGTCGTAGTTAGCGCGATAGCTTGCCTGCGCATCCAACCGCCATGCTCCCCAACGATGCGCATACTTGGCAGAAGCAAAAGCCGTTCGTGTGGCGTCAAACTGATCCTGGCTACCGAAACCATACCCCATGCCGAGCCCCGCATCTTTCCATTGCGCACCGGCTTGCACGTCCAGTCCCCGCCAGCGGGTCTGGAAATAGAGGTTGGCTAACTTGAAATCGCTGTTCTTGCACGCCGTGGCTTCTTTCTCTGTGGGCGATGGCGCATAATACCCATCCGCACGGCTGTACTCGGCGGAGAGGTTAATAACCCCTCCCGACCTCCCCTCAAGGGAGGAGGATTTATCAGGAATGGCAAGGGTAGCCGCCACCTCGGGATTGACCAGACCGTTCATACCTGCCGTCAGTTTGAGTCGCACATTGTGCTCCCTCCCTTGAGCGGGTGAAGAGCTCTGCTCGATCGGACTGCCAGTGGCCGTCCGTAGAACTGAGGTTGTGACTATATTGATCGCACCGGAGAAAGCGCCATGCAGGCTGGCAGACGTGCCTTGCAGCACTTCCACGCGCTCGATCAGTTCCGCCGAAACGGGTATATTGAGCGCATAGTGCCCGGTGTGAAAATCCGAGAGCGGCACACCGTTCAGGAGCACCAGCACCTGGTCGAACGTACCGCCGCGCATGCTGATATCCGCTTGCGCACCGTTCGCTCCACGCGTTCGCACATCAATCCCGGGCAGATACTGCAAGATATCCGCTACGGTTTGGATCGGTAAAGCTTCGATCTCGGCATGCGAGACCTGCGTGATCAGACGATAGGCTTCCGAATGAACTTCAGCTTTGTGAGAAACGACCAGCACCTCCTGAAGACTAAGTTGTTGGGCGGTTAACGGGACGGAATCCTTGGGAACGCCTTCATCGGCTTCCGCGGAAGCTACTCCGGCAAAAAGCAGCAACGCCGAAACGGCGATACTCTTTCCGCTCTTGAGCATCTCCATATCCGTCATGTACGCTGCCACGCGCCCGATCGTCACCTCGCGGTGAACAGAACAGAAAGCGGCATAAGCCTTGTGGCAGAACCGACGGAAACGGATTCCTTGTTGTTTTAGAAGATTTTTGAACATAAAATTGATAAGCATTCAGCTGTCAGCTATCCGCCGTCAGCAAAAAAGCGTGCAAAATTACTGCTTTTTTTGCATATTTGCAAATATTTTCGTACCTTTGCACACATTTTCAAATGAACAAATCGTAAATCGTCAAATCGTAAATCGTTTTATGCCGGAGATCATACTGCATTATATATGGGAGCATTGCCTGTGGGCGGGATTTGCACAACAGACGACGGACGGTCGGTCGGTGGAGATTCTGTCGGTGGGTGAGCACAACCGAGACGCAGGACCGGACTACAGCCATGCACGGATCCGGATTGATGGCAAAGAGTGGGTCGGAAACGTCGAGATACATGTCTCTTCCGGCGACTGGGTCAAACATCGCCACCATCTGGATCCGGCGTACGATAATATCATCCTGCATGTCGTCCGGACGGTAGACAAGCCGGTGTATAACTCGCGCGGCGAACTAATCCCGCAATGCGAACTCAATTACCCGGGCGACAAAGACTACCTCTCTGACCTCTTCGTCTCTGCGCAACAGATGGACAGCGCGATCAGCCGTATCGGATGTGCCGAGCAGCTAATCCATGACCCGGAACTGATCACAGCAGGTTGGCGCAAGACCCTGCTGAACAAACGGCTGGAGTGCAAAAAAGCGTCTATAGATCGGCTGTTGGAGATCACCAAAGGCAGTTGGGAACACGCGCTCTATATATCCTTGGCGCGCAATTTCGGGTTTCATACAAACAGCCTGCCCTTCGAGCAACTGGCTATCAACACCCCTCTCTCGTACCTGCAGAAACATCGCAACAGTCTCTTCCAGCTAACCGCCCTGCTGATGGGTCAGGCGGGGCTTATCAAAGAAAAATTCAGCCTGACGCCCATGGATCCAAGTATCTGGAAACATGCCCGAATGCGACCGCAGAACAGCCCGGAGTTGCGAATCAGGCAATTTGCACAACTGCTCTACCAATCGGAATCGCTGCTCAGCAAGATCCTCGATACCAACGACTTAAAAGACCTCATTTCGCTCTTTGAGTTCCGGGAAACGAATGTGCCGCCGCTGGGCAGAAGCAGTATAGACATTCTGCTGATTAACACCGTCATTCCATATAAATACGCGTACGCGAAGCGCCATAATGCCCATTGGGACGCTTTCGCTATGATGGAGCAGATCCCGGCGGAGAACAATAGTATCATTCGCCAGTGGCGGGTGTTGGGACAAGAGGTGAAGAATGCCGCAGACACCCAGGCACTTCTGCATCTATACCAGAACTACTGCCAACACCACGAGTGCATCAACTGCGAAGTGGGATACCAGATTTTCCAAGACAAACAACTCAAACTCTTCTGATATGTTCGTTTCCATCACAGACCATATAGCTTTGGACCGCGAGCGGCGGATCGTTCGGGTGGAGGAAAGAGAAGTGTCCCTCACGGGCTTGGAATTCGGGCTGCTGGAGTACCTCGCTACGCACCCCAATAAGATCTGCAGCAAAGAGGAACTGATCGACAATGTATGGGGCAACCGCTTCCAATACGATATGGGCACGATTGATGTGCACCTGAATGCCATTCGCCGCAAGACAGGGTGGAGCAAGAACCGCCCGATCGAGACCTTGCGCGGACTGGGATTGGTCTTTCGGACGGAAGAGAAACCCGTCGTCTATACCATTGACTTACAGTCTTTTGCTGCGCAGTGGGTGCAACGCCACGCGGTTGAATTAGCCGGAAAAAGTATCATTCCTTCTGTCCACCTCACGCCGTTCGTCAATGATCTGAGTATCGCGCCGGAAGCATTAAGCGGCTTGCTGGACGCCGTGCTGGCGGCACTACTACCCAATGCCCAACCCGGTGTGCTCAAACTCACCAGCAAGCTGACGATCCAGCATTTTGTGCTCTCTATCGACCTGAACGGCACGATTAATGAACTGAAAATACCTATTGCATAGATATGAAACAATCTTTTTTCAAAGCCCTTGCGGCAGTTATTATGATGACTAACTGGATTGGATGTACTACCTCTTCGGACAAGCAAAAAACGCTGTGCGAAGGGATCGTTTTTTCGGACGCCCGCATGGAGCGTGGCGTGAAGCAGGCTGCTGCCCTTTGGACTGAACAAGATGGCTCGGCAGCGGATTTCCGCGAGTTTGTAGAGCACAATTATGCGCGGACGGAAGAGGAGCGGAACACGCTTTTTGAGAGCCTCAGCCGAATGATGGAGAAAATGAACGAGAGTGCCGATATGTTGAAAGTCGAACTCCTCAAACCGACCCAGCTCATGAATGCCGGCGAACCGACGGATATAGACTGGATCATGTCCGGTTATGATCCGAGCGCACACATGTTGGACGACCTATTTGCCAATAAAGTGGCGTTTATCACGATCCTAAATTTTCCTTTTTATACCTTGGAGGAAAAGAACACCTTGGGCGAGCACTGGACGCGCCGCGAATGGGCGGAAGCACGTTTGGGAGATGTCTTCACCAGCCGCATTCCCGCTAAAGTCAAAACAGCCGAGTCGGAAGCACTCGCAGCAGCGGAGAACTATATTGCCGATTATAACATCTGCATGGACCGCCTGCGCACGGAGGACGGACGGCAGATCTTTCCGGACGGAATGAAGCTGCTGAGCCACTGGAACTTACGGGACGAACTGAAGGTCGATTATTCCAACCAGAAGAAGCAGGAGATGATCTACCAAGTTATGCAACGCATTGTGCGTCAAGAGATTCCACTCTCCGTCATCAATAATGCCGAACCGGAATGGTATCCCTATAGCAATCGCGTCGTGAACGGAGAAAGCGCCCGCGAACCCGACACGCGCTACCAAAAAATACTGGATATTTTTCATACCATGCATCAGGTGGACACCTATTGCCCCAATATGCCCACAGCGATCATTCGCAATTTCGAAGGAGACATCGAGATCCCTGCCGCCGAAGTGGACAGTCTTTTCTGCCAACTCTTATCCTCCGCACAGGTCAAGACCGTAGCAGCCGAGATACAGACCCGCTTGGGACGCGAGTTGAGACCATACGACATCTGGTACGACGGTTTCAAGGCGCGCAGCAACATGGACGAGGAAACACTCTCTGCCGAGACACGCAAGCGTTTCCCGGATCCCATCACATACGAAAAGAAAATAGCCTCCATGCTCACCATGCTCGGTTTTCAGAAGGAGAACGCGGAAGATATAGCCCGTCATATAGTGGTCGAACCCGCACGCGGATCGGGTCACGCGTGGCCCTGCGTCGGCAGGAACGAACCTACACGTCTGCGGACACGTATCGCACCGGAAGGAATGGATTACAAAGGCTATAACATTGCTGTCCACGAGATGGGACATAATGTGGAAGAAGTGATCAGCCTTTACCGGATGGACGAGTACATGCTCCACGGCATTCCCAACACCGGTTTCACGGAGACAAGTGCCTTCCTCTTCCAATCGCGCGACCTGCAGTTATTAGGCTACGGCAAACAGACCATGAACCGGGAAGCCGTCATGGACCAGTTCTGGGGAATGTATGAGATCATGGGCGTCAGTCTGGTGGACATGCGCATGTGGCAGTGGCTGTATGCTCATCCGAAAGCGAATGCCGCCGAACTGAGAAAAGCCGTTCTGGCGATCGCCGCTGAGGTTTGGAACACCTATTACGAACCCGTTCTCGGCGAAAAAGACTGCGTCTTGCTGGCGATCTACTCCCACATGGTCAACAGCCCGATGTACCTGCCTAATTATCCTATCGGACATATTGTCCAGTTCCAGCTGGAGCAGGCATTAGCAGATAAAGAAGGGCGCGAATGGGCGGAGTCCTATGAGCGTTGGTATCGTTTAGGCAGACTAACACCCCAACAATGGATGAAACAAGCCGTGAACGGAGAACTCTCCGTACAGCCTGTCTTGCAAAAAATACAGTAATTCATATCCCTATTTATGGTGATTTAAGCCTGTCTTAAGCATTTCTTAAGAAATATATCATTTATTTGTTGTAACTTTGCCGCGAATTTCAAAGCAAAGGTACAATGAAGAAGCGTTTTTTATATCTGATAGCCGCCATTATTTGGGGCATTCCGGGCTTTATTATTACGACAAAAGGCATTCGTGCCTATACCGTCATGCCGACTGACGAACTATGGTGGCTCTTGCTCATCACAGCCGCCGTATTAGCCGGTTTTATCCTCATGTTCCGCCGTATTGTGGAGCGCTACTGCGCACTCATTGCCGCCGAACCGGAGCAAACAACGATCCTGCACACCTTTCCGCTCCGCGGATGGATCCTCATCGTATTTATGATGTGCTTGGGAATGGCGCTCAAATTCATGCCGTTTATCCCTGCCGAGTTCACCGCATCCTTCTATTCCGGTCTCGGTCCCGCGCTCATTTTTGCCACTTGTTGGTTCATCCGAAAATTCTTCTGATATGCGTACTAAAATACTGATTATATGTTTATTATGCGCATGTAGCATAACTGCGCAAGTGAGCGAAGGGATAGCTAAAAATAAAGTCTATCAAGGCTTTTCTGGAGGTATGATGTTACATACCGGATATCTCTTTGGACAAGACAAAAATGCACCTCTTGCAGCTAACGGACGTTCTGCCAGCCCGCAAGGAGCACTTTTTGGTATCGGAGGAGCTTTGCGAGTGCATTTATGGAAATACCTGCGGACCGGATTCGAAGGATATGTATCTACTATGCCGAGTACAGCTACCGATTGCAATGATATTCTTAAACCGGGAAGTTATGTGCGGGTCGGATGCGGAGGAGTGCTGGCTGACTGTTGTTGGCGGATGGATAAAGTTTGGCCCTATATAGGGGGAGTAATAGGCGGTGGATCTATGAAAGGACTTTATATATTAGAGGGCGATCAAACGAGTTGGAACAAAGATCCTAACAGCACGTTTCATAAACAACCTTTTTTCTATATCACACCTTATGTAGGATGCGATTATTGCCTTACGAAAAAGGTTCATTTAACTTTCCGCTTCGATTGGATGCTGGCTATTCATCGTAATGAATTAGTCCTGCCTACCGGACCGAGGCTATATTTCGGGTTTATGTTTACACACTAAATGAAATAAAAAATTATTTATTATTTATGAACTGGACAGGAATTATCATCGGAGCAGCTGTCTTTCTGAGTATTGGTATCTGCCATCCTATTACCATTAAACTGGAGTATTATTTCGGGCGCAAAGGCTGGTGGGGATTCTTTATTCCCGGAGTTATTTGCACGGTCATTTCGCTGCTGGTCGATAACTATATCGTCTCTACGATCATAGCCGCTTTTGCTTTCTCGTGCTTCTGGGGCATCCACGAAGTGATGCAGCAGGAGATGCGCGTCCTGCGCGGCTGGTTCCCGGAGAACCCCAAACGCCATGACTACTACGAGCGCAGAAGAAAAGAGCTGGGAGACATCCTAAAGGAAGGTCCCAGCCACAGACATCTGAAAGAAAAAATGGGTAAATGACCCTTAACTCATTTCGAGCATTCGTTGGATAGAAGAGATGGCTTTTTCGGCTGTCTCTTTTTTCACCTCCATCTCCGGCTGCTCGTCTCTGAGACACGCATACACTTTCTCCAAAGTGTTCATCCGCATGTACTCGCACTCGTTGCAACTGCAGCCAACCCCTTCCGTCACCTCCGGCGGAACAGGAATAAATTCCTTGTCCGGACACGCACGCTGCATTTCAAAGAGAATACCGCTTTCTGTGGCGATTATAAAGCGTTTCGCGCTCGATTTAATGGTATGCTCCAGCAATGCCTTGGTCGAACCTATTACGTCGCTCTGCGCCAAAATAGGAGCCTTGCACTCCGGATGAGCCAACACCTCCACACCAGGGTTCTCTTTCTTCAACTGCAGCAAAGCCTCCAGCGAAAAACGGCTGTGCACATGGCACGCTCCGTTCCATAGCAGCATATTCCGCCCGGTCACCGAATTGATATAACTTCCTAAGTTATGATCGGGACCGAAGATGATCTTCGCGTCTTTAGGCAGTTGATCCACTATCTTCTTGGCGTTCGAACTCGTAACCACAACATCCGTCAACGCTTTCACATCCGCACTCGTGTTCACATAACTCACCACCATGTGATCTGGATGTTGCGCCTTGAATGCCGCCAGATCCTCCGCCTTGCAACTGTCCGCCAGCGAACAACCCGCATTCATATCCGGAATCAGCACTTTCTTCTCCGGACAAAGGATCTTCATCGTCTCACCCATGAAATGCACGCCGCACATTACTAATATATCCGCGTTCACGCGCGTAGCCTGCTGCGCGAGCGCGAGAGAATCTCCGATGAAATCGGCTATTTCTTGTATTTCCGGTCTCGTGTAATAGTGCGCGAAGATAACCGCATTCTTCGCCTTCGCTAACTCCCTTATTTTACCCTTCAGCTCCTCCATCTACTTTCTTATTTTATAAATATTTCTTAATTTTAAAATTCCAATGAATATTATATTATGTTAATATTGTTAATAACTGCTCTAACCCGTTGATCCACTATTTATTATTTTTAATTTTCACCTTTCCGCAAATGTAATAATATTTGATAATTGCAACGTGGAACAGGTTTTGAATTGTGGAACGCAGCACTTGTTAACAATATGTTTATAACCATTTTTTCAGTCTGAAAATCAACAAGATAAGTACTACCGAAAGCACCATCAGACCGAGCGCAAAAGCGTAACCCAATCGCCAATGCAATTCCGGCATAAAATCAAAGTTCATGCCGTACAAACTACCGATCAAAGTTGGCGGCAGGAAGATAATATTGATGACCGTAAAGATCTTGATTATTCGGTTCTGCTCGATGTTTACCAAACCGAGGAACGTATCCTGCAGGTAGTCCAGACGGTCAAAACCAAACCTCGTGTAGTCAAAAAGCGAATTGATATCTTTGATGATCATCGTCAACCGCGGATACAGCTCTTCCGGGAAGAAATCGCACTTCAGGAAGTTGGAAATAACGCGCTGTTTATCCATGATGTTCTGTCGGATGATAGTCACTTTTTCTTGCAGATCCTTGATCTGAACCAGCAAATCTTCGTCCACATGATCGCTCTCCGCGTTGATCTGTTGCGATAGAGCGGTAATCATGTCCGTCGTGTCCTCGATCATATCCGCATCCTTTTCTACTCGCGTCTCGAATAGCGCCACCAACACATGATACCCTGTCGGGAAATTTCGCGTGTTCACGAATAGTTTCTTGAATGTCTCGTTGAACGTGTCCAACTCATGATCGCGGATCGAAACCAGAATCGAGTTCTTCAAAATGAAGTTCACCGCCTCGGTCTCAAAATCCGACTTCAAGAAGTTCGAGTTCGCTACGATCGAATCGTCCGTCTGGATATAACGGCTGGAGAACTCGATCTCCTCCATTTCCTCATCTTCCTGAATATCAATCTTCAGGAATCCCTCCAATGTGTCCTCGGTCTTGTCGCTCACGTCGAGCAGGTCGATCCAGATAATATCTTTCTTATCGAGCTCGCGAAGCGCGGAGATAGAACGCGCTACCTTGATCTTCTCCTTATCTTTATAGAATATCTTGATTTCACTCATGGCTTTTCTCTATTAAATTAGTTAATTCAATAAATTCTTCAACACTCAGCTGTTCCGGTCTGCGGATTAGAAAAAACTCTAATCGTTGATTCTCTTCCCCCTCCCTTGAGGGTCGGGTCGGGGTGGGGTTTACTAATCCCTTCAGAGAATTCCGCATCTGTTTGCGCCTTTGGTTGAAAGCGGTCTTCACGACGGTCTTGAACAGCTCTTCGTCGCATTCCAACCGTCGTCGTTTGTTCCGCTTCATGCGGATCACAGCCGACTTCACCTTGGGCGGAGGGTTGAAAACATATTCATCTACTGTAAATAGATATTCTATATCATAATACGCTTGTAATAAGACACTCAAAATCCCGTACGCTTTCTTGCCGGGCTTCGACGCAATCCGTTCTGCCACTTCTTTTTGAATCATACCCGAACACACGGGAATACGGTCCTTGTATTCCAATACCTTAAAGAAAATCTGGCTGGATATATTGTACGGATAATTGCCGATGACGTTAAATTCGCCTTCGGGATAAAGGATATTCAGGTCGAGTTTCAGAAAATCTCCTTCTATCAGATGCAGCTCCGGGTACCATTCTTTGAGGTACGCCACGCTCTCGCGGTCGATCTCTATCGCCGTGAGCTGTATATTAGGATTTTTCAGCAGAAACTGGGTCAATACACCCATTCCGGGACCAATCTCCAATACGCGTACTTTTTCGGTACTTGGTACTTGGTCACTTTGTCCCTTATAGGTGGTCTCAGCAATCCTCTGGGCGACATTCAAGTCCTTCAAGAAGTGCTGACCAAGAAATTTTTTGGCATGTACTCGCTGCATTTTCAGGGTGATAGTCGTCCATATTTATTACTAATTTGATTAAACTGAATCCCTATTATACATAACATAGGGAACCCTTTCGGGCTTTTGCGGCTGCAAAAGTAATACAAAAAATTTAAATACGCAAATAAAATCGCACTTTTTACAAAAAATTCCGTAAAATATTTGCATAAATGCTACTTTTTTCATACCTTTGCACCGAAAAATAAAATATACTCACCTTTTAAACACATGAAGTATGAAAACACCCGTTACTGACGTCGATCATTTAGCGATGATTATTGTGCTCATGGACGAATACATGGCGAGCTGGGCGAAATATGAAGTGGATGAAGTCGATAAAAACCTCATTCTCCTATTCGGCTTTGTCAAAACCCTGGAACTGATCGGCGAAGAAACTTTAGCCCTGACCGACGAATTTAAGGGAAAATATAGCGTCAATTGGACACAACTGGAGTCCTACAAAGATGCCTTCCATTGGCAAATAAACGCCGAAGAATTACACGACATCAATTGGAATCCGTACTTCTCCGGCACCTGGAATAAACTGCTAAATATATACGAAGGGGTAAGAGAATAAATAGACCTGCTGATGAATCGTATTGCTCAGACTATAACTAAAATAATAGACTTTTTCTATCGCCCCTTCTCCAACTGGATGTCGGAGCAGTTCTTTCGGTATGCCGCCTGCGGAGGGGGAAACCTCGTCCTCGACTGGGTACTCTATTTCTTCATCTATAACTTTGTTATAGGACACGATCTGGTATATTTAAATCTTCAAATCTTCAAATTATCAAATCTTCAAATTTGCCTCACTCCCCACATAGCCACTCTCTGTATAGTCTTTCCGATCACGCTCCTCACGGGCTTTTGGCTCCAGAAATACGTCACTTTCTCCCAATCCGAACTCAATAGTTGGCGCCAACTCGGGCGCTATATTCTGATCGTAGCCCTCAATCTGGCAATCAACTATTTCGGTCTCAAACTCTGCGTAGAAACGCTCGGCTGGTACCCCACGCCATCAAAGATGGCAATCACCCTCATTACCGTCGCCATTAGCTATATTGGACAAAAATATTTCACCTTTAGAGTCTCCAAATGAATTACGAAATCATATCCGACCGCCAGGAAAAAGTGCTGCGTTTTCTCGAAGAGAACCATATTCCTTTCACCACCTATAACCATCCGGAAGGCAAAACGATCGAAGAAGCCAAACGCTGGTGGCATGACGACGGCAGCGTCCATTGCAAAAATATCTTCATGCGGAATCACAAAGGCGACCAGCACTATCTCATCTGTTTTCCCTGTGATGACGACTTGGCAATCCATGATATAGAGCATTGGCTCAAAGACATCTTGGTCTCGCAGGGCAAAAAAGCACCCGGCAAACTCTCTTTCGCTTCGCCCGAACGGATGATGCGTTATTTGGGACTCGAACCCGGTAGCGTCAGTCCTTTCGGACTCATCAACGACACGGACCACCATGTGATCCTTTTCTTGGATTCCCGTCTGAAGTCCGCTCCTTCTCTCAGCTTCCATCCCAACGACTGCCGCGGTACCGTCGTCCTCTCCCAATCCGCTTTCCAGCAATACCTCTCCCTCCTCCCCAATCCCGTCGAATATATCCATACCTCCAACTAATTATAATTCATTATGCGAGTAGTAGTACAGCGATGCAGCCGCGCGGAAGTGCGGATTGACGGCGAGTGCGTCGGAAAAATAGGGAAGGGTTTTATGCTCCTGGTGGGCGTCACGGATGGCGACACCCAAGCCGAAGCGGATCTCCTGGCGAAAAAAATTGCACAACTCCGCGTCTTCGAAGACGAGGCGGGCAAGATGAACCTTGCGCTCCATGACATCGGCGGCGAGATACTCAGTATCTCCCAGTTCACGCTCTACGCCGATTGTCGCAAAGGAAACAGGCCTTCTTTCGTTCGCGCAGCACGTCCCGAGACCGCCGAACCGCTCTACGAATACCTGAATCAAACCCTGCGGGAAACGTACGCTCTCCACGTCGAAACAGGGCGATTTGGAGCCGATATGAAGGTCGATTTTATCAACGACGGACCCGTCACAATCCTTCTGGACACGGCGGACTTGTAGAAAAAAATCGCTAAATATTTGCATATATGCAAAAAAAAGTGTAATTTTGCACGCTGAAATATTACATAACCCCTAAAATAATACAACCATGCTACACAAATTATGCTCGAAACTCCACACGGAGGTATCGGAAATGCCGTTTAAGATTTCGGATTCTTTTGCAGAAGAGAACCAAGTAGTAGCCGTCCTATCCGGAGGTACAGAGGCGATGTTTATTGACCTCGTGCGCGAGAAACAAATCGACCTCAAGAGACCTGTTTACCTCATGGTAAGCGGTTTTAGCAACTCCCTTCCGGCTGCCCTCGAGATCCTTAGTTTCATTCGCCAGAGAAACGGTATCGCGAAAATCATGCAGCATGCCAAGGATACCGTCTTTGTGGACGATAGCGACACGGCTTCCTTGACGCGTGTGCCGCTGGAGAAAGTGCTTAAGAGCGACAAGAGACTCCGTCTCGGCGTGGTTGGTAAATCCCAGGATTGGCTCATCGCTTCCGCGGTTGATTACAAAGCCGTGCTGGACACCATGAACTGCGAACTCATCGACATCCCATTCGAGGAAATATCTTCGCTCGGCGAAGTGGATCCGGGCATGAAAGGAGCAGAAGCCATCTATGCACGCCTCAAAGAGATCATCGCCAAACATAAACTGGACGGTATCACCATTCGTTGCTTCGACCTCTTTACGACCATCAAGAATACCGGCTGTGTAGCGGTTTCCAAACTGAATGACGAAGGTATTCCGGCGGGCTGCGAGAGCGATATTCCTGTACTGCTCACGATGATGGCATGCAAGAAACTTACGGGCGAAGTGGCATGGATGGGTTCGCCCGCACGTATCCAGCCGGACGGCAAAGTCCTTCTCGCTAAATGTACGATCGCCCTCTCGATGACCAAGAAGCACGAATATACCACCCATTTCGAATCGGGTATAGGCGTAGCGATCCATGGCGAAGTGGAGCCGGGCGACTACACGCTCGTCAAACTGGGTAATGATATGAAGCGTCTCTTGGCGGTCAATGTACAAGTGACGGGATGTCAGTATGAGAAGAACATGTGTCGCACCCAGATTTGGGTTCAGACCACGCCGATCGTCAGCCAGTATCTGCTGACTTCGCCGCTCTCCGACCACCATGTGCTCATCAAAGGTCATCATGCTGCTAAATTCTGGAGAAAATAATGATATTACATATCTTATCATCGGAGATGCATCGGGAGCGGCTTGGTCTGCCGTTCGAGCTGAGTGAGGACTTCTTGCAAACCCACCAAGTGGTAGCGGTTCTCACCGGAGGAACGGAAGGCAAGTTTGTCCGGCTCGTGAAAGAAGGACTCATTGACCTCAAGAAACCTGTTTTCCTCATGGTCAGCGGACATAGCAATTCGCTTGCAGCTTCGCTCGAAATACTGAGTTATATCCGCCAGCATAACGGCATCGGAAAAGTAATGATGAATGCCGACGATACCTTGTTATCGGAGGAGCCTTCATCACGACCTCTCGTCGGGACGCCGTCGACCTCTGTGCTCCATAGCGACCAACCGCTGCGGCTGGGTGTAGTAGGTTTCCCTTCCGATTGGCTCGTTTCCTCCTGCACGGACTACCAACAAGTGCTGGACACCATGAACTGCGAACTCATCGACATCCCCATCGAGGAAATGACTTCGCTTGGCGAAGTGGATCCGGGCATGAAAGGAGCGGAAGCCATCTACGCACGCCTCAAAGAGATAGTCCTCAAATACGACCTGCAGGGTGTGACGCTCCGTTGCTTTGACCTGCTGACGACCGTCAAGAATACCGGCTGTATAGCCCTCTCCAAACTGAACGACGAAGGTATTCCCGCTGCCTGCGAAGGAGACATCCCGACGCTCCTGACCATGATGGTCTGTAAGCGGCTCACAGGCGAACTCTGCTTCCAGGTCAACCCGGCACGCATCAAACCGGACGGAGAAATGCTCTTTGCCCATTGCACTCTGTCGCTCGGTATGACTGAGAAACACGAATATACCACCCATTTCGAATCGGGTATCGGCGTAGCCATCCATGGCGAACTCCCGCTCGGAGACTACACCCTCGTCAAACTATCCGGAGACCTGAAACGGATGTTGGCGGTCGATGTGACTCTGGAGCGATGCCAATACGAGCAAAACCTCTGCCGCACACAGGTGTGGATCAAAGCAACACCCGAGGTAGCGCATTATTTCCTGACAGACCCGATCCACAACCACCATGTCCTCATCCGGGGGCATCATGCTGCGAGATTCAAATAACCAATAACAAATAACAAATTAAAACAAAGTTTAATTATGGTAAGTTTCAAAGAATTAGGCTTGGTAAACACCCGTGAGATGTTTGCTAAAGCAATCAAGGGAGGCTATGCAATCCCTGCGTTCAATTTCAACAACATGGAGCAACTCCAGGCGATCATCAAAGCTGCGGCTGAGACCAAATCCCCGGTAATCCTCCAGGTATCCAAAGGTGCACGTAACTATGCGAACCAAACTCTGCTGCGCTACATGGCTCAAGGAGCTGTTGAGTATGCTAAAGAGCTCGGTTGGGAGCACCCGCAGATCTGTCTCCACCTCGACCACGGAGATAGCTTCGAACTCTGCAAATCCTGCGTGGACTTCGGTTTCTCCAGCGTTATGATCGACGCTTCTTCCCTTCCGTACGAAGAGAACATCGCCCTCACCAAGAAAGTTGTTGACTACGCTCACCAGTTCGATGTAACCGTTGAGGCGGAGCTCGGCGTATTGGCAGGTGTAGAGGATGAAGTGGCTTCTGAGGTTAGCCACTATACCAAACCGGAAGAGGTAGTTGATTTCGCTACCCGCACGGGCTGCGACTCACTCGCAATCTCTATCGGTACCAGCCACGGTGCATACAAATTCACTCCGGAGCAATGCACCCGCGACCCGCAAACAGGCCGTCTCGTTCCTCCTCCATTGGCTTTCGACGTACTCGACGCTGTGATGGAGAAACTTCCGGGCTTCCCGATCGTGCTCCACGGTTCGTCTTCTGTTCCGCAGGAGTATGTGGACATGATCAACAAATACGGCGGCAAACTGCCTGACGCAGTAGGTATTCCTGAGGAGCAACTCCGCAAGGCTGCTAAATCGGCTGTATGCAAGATCAATATCGACTCCGACTCACGTCTTGCCTTCACAGCTGCTGTCCGCAAAGTGTTTGCAGAGAAACCGGCTGAGTTCGATCCGCGTAAGTACTGCGGTCCGGCTCGTGACTTGATGACCGAGCTGTACAAACATAAGATCATCAACGTCCTCGGTTCCGACGGCAAAGCTGAATAATCATGGCACTTCCTTTCATGTCGGCAGAAGAAGCTGCCGAATTGATACAACATGGTGACGTCTTAGGCATGGGTGGTTTTACCGCCACCGGAGTGCCTAAGGCGGTTCCTTTTGCTTTGGCGCAACGTGCAGAGCGTCTGCACGCAGAGGGTATTCCGTTCCGCGTGGGACTGGAGACAGGTGCGTCTATGGGTGACAGTTGCGATGGCGCTTTGGCGCGTGCACACGCAGTCGAGTTCCGTACGCCGTATCAGTCCAATAAGTCCATGCGCGAGGAGATCAACGCAGAAGGTACCCACTATTTCGACATGCACTTGAGCCACATGGCGCAAGATCTGCGTTACGGCTTCCTCCCGCGTCCTAAGTTCGCTATCATCGAGGCTTCCTATGTGGGCGAAGATGGTACGATCGTGCCCGCTGCCGGAGTAGGTATTATGCCCACCATCTGCCGCATGGCGGACAAGATCATTGTGGAGCTGAACGAGATGTTCCCCGCTACCATGCGTGGCATGCACGACCTCTACGAGCCCCTCGACCCGCCTTACCGCAAGGAGATACCGATCTACAAACCCTCCGACCGCTGCGGCTCGGATCATATCAAGGTTGATCCTGCTAAGATTGCTGCTGTTGTAAAGACCAACCGTCCGAACGAGATTGCTGCTTTCACCCCGGTAGATGCTACTACGGCGAAGATCGGCGAGAACGTAGCTATGTTCCTCGAGGCAGAGATGAAAGCCGGACGTATTCCGTCTTCCTTCCTGCCGATCCAATCCGGTGTGGGTAACGTAGCAAACGCCGTACTCGGAGAACTCGGTAAGAACCCGCATATTCCGCCGTTCGAGATGTACTCGGAGGTAGTGCAGGATTCCGTGGTGGACCTCATCAAAGCAGGTCATTGTAAGTTCGCTTCCGGCTGCTCCCTGCGTCTCGTGGAGAGCAAGATGGCGGAGGTGCTGGAGAACCTCGATTTCTACCACGACAAGATGTTGCTCCGTCCGCAAGAGACGTCCAATAACCCGGAGGTCATCCGCCGACTCGGTCTGATTGCTATCAACACCGCTCTGGAGGTAGATATCTACGGAAACGTCAACTCGACGCACGTATGTGGTACCAAGATGATGAATGGTATCGGCGGTTCCGGCGATTTCGCCCGCAACGCATACCTCTCTATTTTCACCACTGCTTCGACCGCAAAGAACGGCGCGATCTCGTCTATCGTACCGATGGTAACCCACCTCGACCACTCCGAGCACTCCGTCAAAGTGATCGTAACGGAAATCGGTGTGGCGGATCTTCGCGGCAAGAGCCCGCGTCAGCGTGCGGAAGAGATCATCAACAACTGCGTAGCTCCGGAGTATCGCGAGATGCTGCGTGACTACCTCAAGATCGCTAAGCACGGCCAGACCCAGCATAACCTCTCCTGCGCTTTTGCTATGCACGAGGAGTTCATGAAATCCGGCGATATGCGAAACACCAAGTGGGAGAACTACAAACGTTAGAGGAAAGATTTAAGACAGTTTTTTGATAATTTTGAGGTGCAAAAACTCGCGGAAAAGGGAAAAAAAACCGAGTTTTTGCACCTTTTTGCATGTTATGATAAATTTTTTGCATTTTATGATAACAATTATATGCAAAAAAAGTTGTACCTTTGCGCTGGATTTTGAAAAACATTAAATCTTGTACGCTATGAATCTTTATCGCAGTCTCAAATGGTGTCTTGGCTTGTTGTCTTTTTTGTGGATTGCTATGCCGCTGGGTGCCTCTGATTTCTCCGACCGGATGGACAATTATGCGCTTCGTTATTCCCGGACGAAGCAGCCGGAAGTGCGTTTGGCGAGAGCGAACGATTTTTTCGAGTACCTCTATACCAAGAGATATATTGATTCCCAGGTGCGTTTCCCTGCCGGTGCACACATGGATTCCGTGGACGTCAATGTCTGGTATTATCTCGCCGAGTATTACTATGGCGAGGGAGATTACCGCCGCGCTGTGCAGTATTGCGAAAACGCTGCGGCTTCATGTACGGAGCATGTGGACCCCGACTCGCAAGGGGATGTATATAGCCTCCTCGGTGCCGCTTATTTCCGCCTCAGCGAGTTTGACAAGGCGGCCGAGGCGCTCAACGAGTGCTATCTCATCGACTCCAAGAGCGGCAATTACGACCATCTCAGCTCTACCCTCAATAATATAGCCGGTGTCTATATCGCCGCGGGTAAACCTGCCGAGGCGGAGAAATACGTCCAGGAAGCCATCGCTGCCAATTCGCTTACTTCCAATCTGGCGCGCAGGGCGGTTATCTTCGGTACCGCCTCCGAGATGTACAAAGCCATGGGGGACCCCAAGCAGTCTCTCTCCTATGCGAAGAAAGCACTCGATATCGAGCGCCAGAGAAAGGACAGCGCCAGGATTGGCGTACGCCTCTCCCAGGTTGCCAATGCCGAACTGGCGATGGGAAAGGTGGCTGAAGCCAAACGCTCCCTCACGGAGGCGATGCCGCTGCTTGAGAAAGCCGGTAACACGCATTCGCTCGGTATCTGCCAGAACCAGATGGGGGATATCCTCTTGGCGCAGGGAGATGACA
>CADAZU010000040.1 GCA_902792535.1 uncultured Bacteroidales bacterium | reverse complement strand
ATCGGCATCTTGTCGTTGTTCTCCAGACGCCATTTGAGGGTGCGGAGGTGGAACTCACCCTGACCGGATACGATCATCTGGCGGAGCTCCTTGGATTGCTCAACGAGCCATGTCGGATCCTCCTCATGATAGCGGGTCAAGAGAGCAGCCAGTTTCTCTGCGTCGGATTCGGTCACCGGCTTGATAGCGCGGCGGTAACGCGGCTGCGGATAGCTGATCGGAGCGTATTGCAGGTCACATTCTTTTGCGTTCAGCGTATTGCCCGTACGGGTATCTTTCAGCTTCACGGTAGCACCGATGTCTCCTGCCGCCAACTCATCCACCGGCACGCGGATCGAACCGGCTACCTGGTAGAGCTGGGAGATACGCTCTTTCGAGCCGCGCTCCATGTTCTGCAGGTCGTCGCCGTTGTGAACGGTACCTTGCATTACGCGGAAATAGTTGACCTCGCCGATATGCGGCTCCACGGAAGTCTTGAAGACATAGAGGCTGGTCGGAGCGGAAGCGTCCGGACTGATCTTCTTGCCATCTACAGTCGGATAGCTGAACTGCGCAGGGCTCGGAGCCATACCGTTGAGGAAATCCATCAGACGACGAACACCCATATCTTTGAGACCCGAGCAGCAGATCACCGGATACATCGAGCCATCCGCATAAACGGATTTTAGACCCTGCATGATCTCTTCGTCGGTCAGACCTTCGCCCAGGAACTTATCCAGCAGCGTCTCATCTGCTTCTGCTGCCGCCTCGGAGAGCTGCGAACGCATCTCTTCAACGCGGTCTGCGTACTCAGCAGGGATATCCTTGAGTTCCGGCGCACCGCCTTCGGCTTTCCATACGAGCATCTTGCCCTTGAGGACGTCGATGACTGCATTGAAGCCAGCTCCGGCGTTCACCGGGAACTGAATCAAAGTACATTTATTGCCAAAGTTCTCTTTCAGTTGGTTGAAAGTGCGCTCGAAGTCTGCGTCTTGGTGATCGCATTTGTTAATGACGAACGCCAGCGGCTTTTTAGCGTGCTCAACGAGACGGAAGTTATTCTGGGTTCCCACCTCGACACCGCCGTTAGCGGAGAGGACGATGAGCGCCGAACCGCACATCTGGAGGGCTGCCACGGTACCGCCGCAGAAGTCATCGGAACCTGCGCAGTCAATGATGTTCAGTTTCTTGCCCTCAAACTCGATGTTACAAACCGTAGAGAAGACCGAGTAACCATACTCTTTCTCAACCGGGAAATAGTCGCACACGGTGGATTGCGCCTCGATCGTACCGCGGCGTTTGATCACCCCGCTCTCGAACAACATCGACTCCATAAGGGTCGTTTTACCGGATCCCGAACCGCCCAACATAGCGACGTTCTTGATCTCATTTGCTTGATAAACTTTAGCCATAATTGTATTATTTTAAGGTGTTATAATATTGTCATTGGTACGTTGGTTCGCATTTTGCAAACTCAACTTGACAAAATCGGGGACAAAGGTACAACTTTTTTTGCATATATGCAAGAGTAAGGTGCATTTTTTAGGCAAAAAAATGAGGTAACATTTGCGTATATGCAATAAATGTAGTACCTTTGCAGCAAATTTAATACACGAGACATGACGGACGAACGGTATTTACGGCTTCTGAGTGAGAAATTTCCGAATGCACAAAGCGTGATCACGGAGTTAATCAACCTGCGCGCGATTCTCTCTCTGCCCAAAGGGACAGAGCATTTTGTGAGTGACCTGCACGGCGAGTCGATGGCTTTCATTCACATGATCAAAAACGCTTCGGGCGTGGTACGCAAGAAAGTAGATGAGGTCTATGGGGAGAGCCTTTCCGAGGAAGAGAAACGCGCCATCTGTGCGCTGATCTACTATCCCGACGAGCGGATAGAGCTCATAAAGAGGTTTTATGAAGCTGAGGGCAAGGAGCCGCTGAAGGAGGAGGAATACAAGACCCTGTTCCGGCTCAATGCGGAGATCTCAAAGCTGCCGACATTGGAAGACTGGTATCGCACGCGTTTGCACCAAGTGGTCAATATTGCGCGCGCCGTGACGATCAAATACAGCCGGTCAAAAGTACGGCGTCTCTTACCGCCCGGGTATGAATATATCATCGGTGAGTTGCTGCACGAATCGCACTTGGAGCAGAAAGACCGACAGACCTATTACAACGCCATCATAGACGGAATCATCGAGACCGGAAGCGCCGATGCATTCATCATAGCCATCTCGTATCTGATTCATTCTCTGACGATTGACACGCTGCATATAGTGGGCGACATCTTCGACCGCGGACCGGGTGCAAGCAAGATATTGGACGTGCTGTCCACCGTTCGCGACTACGATATCCAATGGGGCAACCACGATATAGAGTGGATGGGTGCGATGGCAGGCAACTTGGCACTCTTGGCGACCGTGCTGCGCGTCTCAATCCGGTATGCCAACATCGAAACCCTCGAAGAGGGTTACGGTATCAACCTGTTGCCGCTGGCGAACTTCGCCATGACAATTTACGGTGACGACCCATGCACGATATGGCAAACCAAGGATTTTGAGAATAACCCGCGGCTGACCCGTTCGGCGCAACTGATGGCGAAAATGCACAAAGCGATCTCGATCATCCAGTTCAAATTGGAAGGTCAGACGGTGCTCCGTCACCCCGAATGGCACATGGACCATCGCGCTTTGCTGGACAAAATAGACTTGGAGAAAGGCACAATCACCCTCCCTTGCGCGGAGGGAGAAGGCGAGGTTTATCCCTTATTGGACACGAACCTGCCGACGATCGATCCGGCGGATCCGTACAAGTTGACGAAATACGAGGAGGATCTGATGAACCAGCTGTGGCGTTCGTTCCGCAAGAGCGAGAAGATGCAACGCCATCTGAAGATGCTCTACGAGCACGGATCGCTCTACCTCGTGCGCAACGGTTTCCTACTCTACCACGCCGCTATTCCTCTGAACGCGGACGGTTCGTTCGCCGAAGCCGATGTGTGCGGCAAGCGGGTGAGCGGCAAGGCGCTGATGGACAGGACGGACGATGTGATCCGCATAGCGTACTACGGCGAGGGCAAGGAGAAACAGGACGCGCTGGACTATATGCTCTACCTCTGGGAAGGCGAGTTCTCACCGCTCTACAACAAAGACAAAATGACCACTTTCGAACGGTATTTCATCGAGAAGCCGTCTGCTTCCGCTCCTCAGTCAGCCGATCCACACCGCGAGCAGAAAGGCGCATATTTCACGCTGGCGGACGATGAAGAGATTTGCAAGAAGATTCTTCAAGAGTTCGGTCTAGACCCTGCGACGGGGCGCATCGTAAATGGTCATGTGCCCGTTCGCACAATAAAAGGCGAGACCCCTACCCGTGCGAACGGTCGGCGGTTCGTGATTGACGGAGGATTCAGCAAGCCTTATCAGGAGAAGACAGGAATAGCCGGATACACGCTGATTTACAACAGCCACGGTATTCAGTTGGTGGAGCACGAATCGTTCGAGAGCCGCGAGCAAGCGGTGATCTCCGGAAGCGATATCCACAGCCGGACGCTGCTACAGGATTTCAGCAAGCACCGCATTCGCATCAAGGATACGGACAAAGGAAAGGAACTGCTCGAACAGATCGCGTCGCTCGAACAGCTCCTGCATGCCTACCGAAGCGGTTTTATACCAAGGCTTTGATATTTTCCTCCGTGGTGCCCGGGAGGAGGTCAATGGGACGGAGTTCGATCATCGTCTTTGCGCCGAACTCACCGCGGTCTCTCATACGCACGGCAGCACGGGCACAAGACACCATGACCTGACCGGTCAGAGCCGGGTTGTTGATCTCCATATTGAATTCAAAACGCTGGTTGTGGGTCGCGCCGGAGACACCGGAACGAACGAGGTTCACGCCGTGCGCCACATTATTAAGCGCATCCACGCTGTCCACAGGAATGACGTGGGTTTCATCGTGCGCAAAATAGTCGTCCGCCAAGAGCGCAGCTTCCACGGTTTTGAAATCCGCTCCTTCTTCCAACTCGATATACACCATGCGGCGGTGGATTCCTGTTCCCAACGGAATGGTCATCGAGAGCGCATTCTTCACGCCCGGAATAGCTTTGGCAGCCACGGTATGTCCCATCGAACGACCGGGACCGAAGTTGGTGTAAGTCAGTCCCTTAGGCGCCATAGCTTGAAGCAGCGCACGCACCATCGAGTCCGTTCCGGGGTCCCATCCGGCGGAGAGGATTGAGACCGTCTTATTGGTCCGGCATACCGCGTCCATCGCTTCGCGCAGGGACCATATCTGACCATGGATATCAAAACTATCGACGGTGCATATTCCCCTCGAAGCCAACACGGCAGCGAAAGTTTGAACTTCACGCGTAGGCGTGCAGACCAACATGACATCAATGTTTCCAGCCATGCACGACAGGCAGTCGTCATGGTGATAAATACCCGCCAACTCCATGTCCGGAGCGGCAAGAACAGCTTGTTCGGCGGCTTTACCAATATTGCCGTAACCAAGAATCGCTACTTTCATCATATTATTCATATTTTGGTATAATTTTTGTTGTATATATTGTGTTCAAGATCCGCCATGCATGGCGGATGCATTTCTTCTTTCAGGCGGCTTATCGTGCCGGCGACGTCATACTATTTACTCAACTGTAACTGATTTTGCCAAGTTGCGAGGCTGGTCCACATCGCAGCCTTTGACGACGGCGATATGGTACGCCAGCAGCTGGAGCGGAATGACGGTCAGCAGCGGCGTGAGACACTCCTCCGTTTCAGGGATCTCGATGGTGTAATCCGCTATCTTGGAGACCACTTCGTCTCCTTCGGTCACCACGGCAATCACTCTACCCTTCCGGGCTTTGATTTCCTGGATGTTAGAGACCACTTTTTCGTAGGTACCGCAATGTGGCGCAACGACTACCACCGGCATTTCCTGCGAGATAAGGGCGATCGGTCCGTGCTTCATCTCCGCCGCGGGATAGCCTTCGGCATGGATATACGAGATCTCCTTGAGTTTGAGCGCGCCCTCCAAGGCGACCGGATAGTTGTAGCCGCGTCCGAGATAAATGAAATTCTGCGCGTACGTGAAAGTCTTGGCGAAATCCGCAATGCGCTTGTTCTGGGACAGCACGCGCTCGATCTTGTCGGGTATCTGTCCCAGTTCGCGGACGATCCGCAGGTATTGGTCGGGCGCCAGCGTTCCTTTCTCGCGTCCGATACAAAGCGCGAGCATGGTAAGCGCCACCACTTGCGCTGTAAAGGCTTTGGTGGAGGCGACGCCGATCTCCGGTCCTACATGGGTGTAACAGCCGCTGTCGGACAGACGCGGGATCGAGGCTCCGATGACATTGCAGATGGAGAAGATGAACGCTCCTTTGGATTTTGCGAGTTGGATCGCCGCCAGCGTGTCCGCCGTCTCGCCGGACTGCGAGATCGCAATGACCACATCGTCCTTGTTGATGACCGGCTTGCGGTAGCGGAACTCGGACGAGTACTCGACTTCCACGGGTATTTGCGCGAACTCCTCGATGGCGTACATAGCGATCAAGCCGGCGTGCCACGAAGTGCCGCAAGCGGTGATGATAATTCGCTTGGCATTCAGGAAACGGTCTTTATTATCGATAAATCCGGAGAGGGCGATATTGTCCTGGCGTACGTTGACGCGTCCGCGCATCGAGTCTGTCAGCGTGCGCGGCTGCTCGAAGATCTCCTTGAGCATGAAATGCGGGTAGCCGCCTTTTTCCAGCTGGCTCAACGAGAGCTCCAGACGCTTGATCTCCGGGGTCTTTTCAACGTTGTTGATGGTAGTAATATTGAGGAACCCCTCCCCCTGCCCTCCCCTCAAGGGAGGGAGCCCGGCAGAGCCGGAGGTTGCAGGCATACAGATGCTAACTACTTCTTCGTCCTCGATATAGATCACTTGGTCGGTATATTCAACGATCGGCGTAGCGTCGGAAGCCAAGAAATACTCGCCTTCACCTATTCCCACGACGAGGGGTGAGCCCTTGCGGGCAGCAATGAGCGTGTCCGGATGGTCTTTGTCCAGAATAGCGATCGCATAGGCTCCTATGACCTGCTGGAGCGCGAGTTGGACGGCAGTCTTGAGGTCCACATGCTTGTTGAGCTGGGTGTATTCGATAAGCTGCACAAGCACCTCTGTGTCTGTCTCGGATTTGAAGGTATAGCCCTCCTGTTGCAGACCGGCTTTGAGGACCGCGTAGTTCTCAATGATTCCGTTATGAATGATCGCCAGCCGCTCGGACTCGGAGTAATGGGGGTGCGCATTGACCGTATTGGGTTCGCCGTGCGTCGCCCAACGCGTGTGCGCAATACCTATTGTTCCGCCGGTGTCCTTGTCCGCCGCATAAGCCTCCAATTGGGACACTTTGCCTTTCGCCTTATAGACATTCAGTTTGCCTTGCTCGTTGATGAGCGCTACGCCGGCGCTGTCATAGCCGCGGTACTCCAGCCGATGAAGTCCTTTGATCAAGATCGGGTACGCCGCGCGACGACCGATATATCCTACAATTCCACACATAAAACCATTTACAATTTAGTATTTTATCATTTAAGATTTTTTGCAACATGTATAAAGTCCATGAATAATGGATGAGGTTTCAGCACAGTACCTGAAAATTCAGGATGGTACTGCACTCCTATGAACCAAGGATGATTTTTTAACTCTATTATTTCCACCAAATCAGCCTCCTGGTTTTTCCCCACGCATAGCATATTAAATTGTTCGAATAACTCCCTATAGGCGTTATTAAACTCATAGCGGTGTCTATGACGCTCACGGATTTGTTCTTTGCCGTAAATAGCGCTCACTTTGGTCCCCGGACGCAAATGACATTCATAGGCACCTAATCGCATCGTTGCTCCCTTATTAACAAGTCGTTTCTGCTCCTCCATCATATCCACCACATTATGCGTTGTATTCGGGTCAAACTCAGTACTATTAGCATCGGCGAAGCCCAAAATATTACGCGCGAACTCAATTGCCATGCATTGCATACCCAAGCATATCCCGAAACAAGGAATCTTATTCTCTCGTGCATATTGGATAGCAGCCAACTTGCCTTCAATTCCTCTTCCTCCAAACCCCGGCGCAATGACGATACCTTGAAATCCGTCCAAGCATTTCGCTACATTTTGCTCTGTAAGGTCATCCGACAATATTTCAGTCAGTTCCAACTTACAGTGGTTATACGTGCACGCATGAGAAAGACTCTCGCGGATAGACATGTACGCATCGTGCAACTGTACATATTTTCCGACTATCGCAATGCGTACCTGCTGAGTTGCCTGCCTGCGTAATTGTAGGAATGTATTCCATTCCGTCATATCCATCGGCTGGAGCGTACGCGTATCTATTCCGATATGTTCCAGAATTATTTCATCCAAATTTTCACGATGCAAGTTTCCGGGCACCTCATAGATCGAATCCGCATCCTCACACTGCACTACCGCCTTCGGGTTAACATTACAAAATAATCCCACCTTGGCTTTAATGGATTCAGGGATCGAATGTTCCGTGCGAAGGACGATAATATCGGGTTGGATGCCACTTTGCTGCAATGCTTTTACAGAGTGTTGTGTCGGTTTAGTTTTCAACTCATGAGCCGCCGCCAGAAACGGAACATACGTGAGGTGAACAGACAAACAATCTCTCCCCAATTCCCACTTCATTTGTCGCATAGCTTCAATGAATGGCAAAGACTCGATGTCTCCGACCGTTCCTCCAATCTCTGTAATCACAAAGTCAAACTGCCCACTTTCTCCCAAAGCAATTACATTATGCTTAATCTCATCGGTAATATGCGGGATTACCTGAACGGTTTTTCCAAGGAAATCCCCCCGACGCTCTTTCTCAATAACAGAATGATAGATACGTCCGGCAGTCAGGTTGTTAACCTTGTGTGTCTCAACATTCAAGAATCGCTCATAATGCCCCAAATCAAGGTCAGCCTCATGCCCATCCGCGGTAACATAACACTCACCGTGTTCATAGGGATTAAGCGTTCCGGGATCAACGTTGATATACGGATCCAATTTTTGATTCGTTACCCGCAGCCCGCGTGCTTGCAGTAACTTACCCAACGAAGCCGCCACAATACCTTTACCTAACGAGGAAGCGACACCGCCTGTAACAAAAATATAATGACATTTACTCATAATGGCAAATCCGTATGAATGCGTTCGAGTGCTCTCAGGACATCTTCTCTATGCGAGAAGGCCGAGAAACGCACATATCCTTCTCCAGAAGGTCCAAACCCCACCCCCGGAGTACATATTGTTTTACATCGGTTCAGCAATAAGTCAAAAAAATCCCATGAGCCCATGCCATTCGGAGTAGCACACCAAATATAGGGAGCGTCGATGCCGCCGAAGACCTGCAATCCGGCTTCCTGCATCCCCTGCCTAATCATTTGCGCCGTTTCCATATAATATGCCACGTTCGTAATGACAGCAGCACGTCCTTCCGGCGTATAAGTGGCTTGTGCCGCACGCTGGGAGACATATGCCGTACCGTTGTATTTTGTACATTGACGCCGCATCCACATGGCTTGCAGCCCAGTCTCGTACGGTACCACGGTATAGCCGCATCTGACGGATGTGAATCCCGCGCTTTTGCTGAAACTATGCACTTCGACAGCCACCTCTTTGGCTCCTTCAATCTCATAGATACTATGAGGGGTGTCTGGCGAAGAAATATAAGCCTCGTACGCCGCATCAAAAATAATGATACTATGATTGTTACGAGCGTAATCCACCCAAAGCCGAAGTTGCTCATGCGTCAGAACAGCACCGGTGGGGTTATTGGGAAAACACAAATAGATAATATCCACTTTCTCCTTCGGTAGTTCCGGAACAAAATTATTCTCTTTCAGACATGGCATAAGGACGATTCTCCGCCCCGCCATCATATTGGCATCCACATACGCAGGGTAAGTCGGATCCGGAATAGCAACCGTATTGTCCGAGGCGAATAGTTCGCTGAGATTTCCCAAATCACTACCTGCTCCTTCTCCGATAAAGATTTCATCCGGCTGGAATTCTATACCTCGCGGCTTAAAATCATTGTCAATGATGCATTGCTGCAACCACTCATATCCGTTCTCAGGTCCATAACCTCGAAACGTATCCTCATGCGCCAGTTCTTCAGCAGCAGACTGCATAGCATCCACTATGACACGCGGCAAAGGGCGAGTTACATCCCCCACCCCCATCCGCAACAAATGCTCATCCGGATGATGTGCCAAATACTCTTTCACCCTCAAATCGATGTCGTGAAACAAATAATGAGTGGACAAATCAGTATAATGTGAATTGATTTTCATACGCGAATGGATTTAGACGCTCAATTGCCCCCTGAACACTTCTGTAGCAGGTCCGGTCATATACACTATTTTATCAATCGGATCATATTGAATAAACAAATTTCCACCTTTGAGATGCACGGTCACCTCGTGCTCTGTCTCTTCCATCCAGAAAGCCGCCACAGCCGCCGCGCAAGCCCCCGTGCCACAAGCCAGCGTCTCTCCCGTTCCCCGCTCCCATACGCGAACATCCAGTTCATGCATATTGCGAACATGGACAAACTCGACATTCGTACCATGAGGAAAATGGGGATGTGTACTGATGCGTGCGCCCATATCAGCCATTTCCGCATCGGAGATGAGCCAGTTACGGAAAAACACAGCGTGCGGATTTCCTATGTTTACAGATATGAATCCTAATGTATCGCGTTCCTTCAAAGAAAGAGAATCCGCTGCCATCTTTGGCGTCCCCATGTTCACTGTGATCCGGGACACGACGCCGTCCGTGAGAAGTAAGTTTAACTTTCGGATACCTGCTAATGTGCTGACAGAGATTCCGGTATCGGCACATAACCCGCTTTCATAAAGGTATTTTCCTACGCAGCGAATAGCATTGCCACACATCTCTGCTTCCGAACCATCCGCATTGAATATGCGCATCTCCGCATCCGCCTCTTTGGTCGGAAGAATAAGCACCAATCCATCCGCCCCAATGCCAAAATGGCGATCAGAGACACGCCTCGCTAAAGCGGGAATGTCAAGCCGTGCTATTAGCGCGACTGTAGTCTTAGAGAAACAATCTATAAAGATGTAGTCGTTTCCAAGACCATGCATTTTGATAAAAGGAAGAGCTGCCATCGCTATTAATGGATGAAGAGTAATTCTCTGTATTTGGGGAGGGTCCACATCTCGTCGTCCACGATCATTTCCAACTCGTCGGCATGGGTTCGTATTTCCGCCATGAGCGGCAAGATTGTGTCGTGGTACGCCACCGCTTTGGATCGTTCGTCGGGCTGCCGGTTCGCTTTATGGCGCGCTTCGGTCATTTTATCCACCCCTTCCAGTATAGCGCCGGAGTGCGACTCGATGCGACGAATGATGTCGTAGTCGCGCTCGTTGAGCGACGCCGTCTCGTCGGCAGAGAAGACCTGTTTGACCGCCAGCACATTCTGCAGCAACATAGTCTGGTAGCGTTTGGCGGCAGGCAAGACATGATTGAGCACCAGATCCCCCAGCACACGGCTCTCGATCTGGATCTTCTTGGTGTATGTCTCCCATTTGACCTCGCAGCGGCTATGCAACTCCGCTTCGCTGAGGACGCCGGTGAAATCAAACATCTTAATCGTCTCCGGCGTGAGATATTGGTCGATGATCACCGGTACAGAGGTCTCGCAGTTCAGCCCTCGCTGAGCCGCTTCGGCTTTCCATTCGTCCGAATAGCCGTTTCCGTCAAAACGGATCGCTTTGCAGGCGATGATATATCGCTGGATCAGTTCGAAGAGCGCTTTCTCTTTTGGTTCACCGGATTCGATTCGTGCGTCCACCTCCTGTTTGAAGAGCATCAGTTGCTCCGCCACAGCAGCATTGAGCGCCAGCATAGCGGCTCCGCAGTTAGCAGACGATCCGACCGCACGGAACTCAAAGCGGTTGCCGGTGAATGCAAAAGGCGAAGTGCGGTTGCGATCGGTGTTGTCCAGCAGGATCTCAGGTATATTCGCTACACCGAGTTTCATCTCTTTCTTGGCATTGATGATGATGGCTTCGTCCGCTTTGGCATGCTCCAGTTTATCGAGTACTTCGCTGATCTGCTTGCCGAGGAATACGGAGATGATAGCCGGCGGCGCTTCGTTGGCACCCAGACGATGCTCGTTGGTAGCCGAAGCGATGGACGCCTTGAGCAGACCGTTGTATTTGTATACCGCCATGAGGACGTTGACTAGGAAAGTGATAAATTGGAGGTTCTGATACGGGTTCTTACCGGGCGCCAAGAGGTTCACGCCGGTATTGGTGGAGAGCGACCAGTTGCAATGCTTGCCGCTTCCGTTCACGCCCGCATAAGGTTTCTCGTGCAGGAGTACGCGGAAATGGTGTTTTTGCGCCACGCGCTCCATGATCGACATGACGAGCAGGTTATGGTCGTTGGCGAGGTTGACATTCTCAAAGACAGGCGCCATCTCGAATTGGTTCGGCGCCACCTCGTTATGGCGCGTTCGAACAGGTATTCCCGCCCGCAGGGCTTCGTACTCCAGCTCCTGCATGAAAGCCAGCACGCGCGCCGGAATAGCGCCGAAATAATGATCCTCCAACTGCTGGTTCTTGGCGCTGTTATGTCCCATGAGCGTCCGTCCGGTGAGCATCAGATCCGGACGGGCGTTATAGAGCGCTTCGTCCACGAGGAAATACTCCTGCTCCCATCCCAAGTTTGCATGGACGTGCTTGACCTGTTTGTCGAAATAACTGCACACCTCTCTCGCCGCATGGCACAGCGACGCAGTGGAACGGATCAGCGGCGTCTTGTAATCCAGCGCTTCACCGGTGTATGCCACAAAAACCGTCGGAATACAAAGGGTATCGCCGATGAGAAAAACAGGCGACGAAGGGTCCCACGCCGAGTAGCCGCGGGCTTCAAACGTATTGCGGATGCCTCCGGAAGGGAAAGACGAAGCGTCCGGCTCCTGCTGGTACAACGCATTGCCGCTGAACTCCTCGATCAACGCACCGTCCTCGATGGTAAAGAACGCATCGTGTTTCTCCGCCGTACCGCCTGTAAGGGGCTGAAACCAATGGGTGAAATGGGTAGCACCGTGGTCCATCGCCCATTTGCGCATGCCGATCGCTACACTACCCGCTATATCGCGGTGGATCGTGCGACCACTATCCACATCGTCGAACAACAGGTCCAGCACTTCCTCCGATATATACTCCTTCATCCGCTCCCGCGTAAAGACATCGGTTGCGAAATACTCTTTCACTTTGCCTTCGGGAGCCGAAACATCCACCGATGTATGCTCTTTTGCAATTTTCAACGCATCAAAACGAACATTCGCCATACTTTTGATACTAAATTTAGTTTTTAATCCGATTAAATTCAAAAATCGACGACAAAAGTACTACAAATAATTCAATTATGCAAGTTTTTCGGTAATAAAATAAAAAAAAAGTGAGCCGAAGCCCACTTTTTAACCGTTTACCGATTTAACAGTTTAACGTATCAACATCTTCTCGGTATGCCATTCTCCTTCGGAGAAAGTCTTGATGAAGTAGACTCCGATCGGCAGTCCCATGCGGACGATTTGTGTCCGGAGGTCGGATAGTTCGCCTTCGAAGATCGTGATCAGTTTGCCGCTGACGTCCATCAGGTAGTATACTCCTTCGCCGTGCGGGATCGACGGATCGCGCTCTATATCTTCTGCTTTGAATGGGTTCGGCAGGAACTGCTCCACTTCGTCCGGCACGTTTTCGGAGAACTCAGAGGGGTCGCAACTCGGCATGGAGGAGAACTCGACGATCGTACGGACGAGCATGTCGTTGAGGTGCT
This sequence comes from uncultured Bacteroidales bacterium, assembly GCA_902792535.1. Lineage (GTDB taxonomy): Bacteria > Bacteroidota > Bacteroidia > Bacteroidales > Paludibacteraceae > Colicola. The sequence goes on along the minus strand of CADAZU010000040.1, from coordinate 3,664 downwards.
CCACTTTGAGCGAATCGGTGGTCGGTTTGAGATGCGTGTGCCCGATACCCGAGTCGTCGGTAAGGAAGAAGGAAGTGCCATTCGTTGCCAATGCCATGGACCGCAGGAGCAGTTCCCCACTCTCGCCCAGACCGCTGCATACGACCGGCACGATGCGGACACCTATTGCCGCGGCATTGAGGATCTGGTCGTGCAAGAGAGCGATCGTGGCTGAATCCTGGTGACAGGGCGCATCTAATATAAGGAACGCGATGCGCGCACGTGCGAGAGGATCCCAACCGGCGCTGTTCATCGCCGCCATCAGCGCTTCCGGCACTGCCTCCGGATAGTCGCCGCCACCGTTTGCCTGCTGTTTGTCAATGAAAGACTGGGTCTCTTTGATATCGCCTGTCAGCCGAGAGATACGAGTCAGATACTCGTCGTTATGATCGCGATAGACGACAGCACCCGTACGGATCGCCAGACCGCCTGTTGCCTCGGAGGCACGAGAGATCACATCCTTCATCTCCGCTTGCAAATACCGCAACTCGTCGCCCATAGAACCGGTGGCGTCGAAGACGAACATCACATCCACCGCGTCGCTCACTTCGCAGGGCTCGTCGAAGATGAACGTATTGATTCCTTCGCTCCAGTCCTTGGCTTTCTGTTTCTCGCCATCCACAAGGAGGAAGAAGTCCGCATGCTTGCCGCAGAGGTTATTGCCGACCAATTGAAACCATAGCTCGGCTTTTCCGGTGTTGTCCGTCACGGCTTGAAACAAGGTGTTGCCGGAATTGTCCAACAGGCTCACCGCCCGCGAAGCGATCGGGAACCCTTGCTTTGTGCGCACCTGCACGGTATAACGGTGGCGCGGAGTGATTTTCCAATTCTCGATGTACTCCTTATGGCTGCCGTCGAGCACCGAGGGCCAGAAATACCATTTGGTGAAGTCATTCACCTCGCCTGCAGTCAGCTTGCCTGCCGAGACCGCATGGTTCGACGCGCCATAGCCAACGATGGCAGGTTTCGACTCGTCAACCGCCGATAAGGGGGCAGCCTCCATCACCCCATCCGCCTCCATGGCTGTTTCCATTTCGGCAAGGGACGGCGACGCCGCCGACTTCATGTACATCACATCGCTCCTACCACCTCGCGCCGTACCCAGCGTGACCACATCGCCGTGCTCTTTGCGACCGGATTTCTCCGGATTAGGGGTCATTACGACCAGCAGCACATTGCCTTTTGCGGTCTCCACCGTATAATCTTTGATCTTCAGATTCTTGAATCCCTCGCGGCTGAATGTCAGTGTCTTTACACCACTCAAAGCCTCGGGCCGGATCACTACGCGACCGTCAAAAGAAGTCTTGAAAGTGGTCTTGCCGACCTTCACTTCGGCTTCGTCCAGCAGCGCCTGGGTCGTGTCCATCACAATAACCGTCAACGGCTGAAGGCTGACATTGGGCAGCTGACTGTTTTTCTTCATACACGCGTTCGCTGTGCTGAAACACAGAACTACGGTAAACAACAATGCGGTAATTTTCTTCATAATTTGTTCAATTTTTATCACTAAAGTACAAAATACGTGCCACTAGTGCATTTTTATTTGCATATTTCAAAAAAAAGCAGTACTTTTGCACTCGCAAAAGTTTTAGAACCGGAGCAAGATATTTCGTAGTAATAAAAAAAATAATATATTATGGCTGCAACACAAGAAGAAACATTTAAGAAAATCGTAGCGCATTGCAAGGAATACGGTTTCGTTTTCCCATCCAGCGAGATCTACGATGGTCTTGGCGCCGTCTATGACTATGGTCAGAACGGCGTGGAGTTGAAAAACAATATCAAGCGTTATTGGTGGGACTCCATGACGCTGCTGCATGAGAACATCGTGGGAATTGATGCCGCGATCTTCATGCACCCGACGACCTGGAAAGCTTCGGGCCACGTGGATGCTTTCAACGATCCGCTGATTGATAATCGCGACTCCAAGAAACGTTACCGCGCCGACGTCCTGATCGAGGACCAGATCGCCAAATACGACGACAAGATCGCCAAAGAGATAGAGAAAGCCCGCAAGCGTTTCGGCGAGAGTTTCGACGAGGAAATGTTCAAGGCTACCAACGAGCGCGTGAAAGAGCATATCGCTAAACGCGAGGCGCTGCACGCACGTTACTCTAAGGCGATGAACGAGAACGACTTGGCGGAGTTGAAACAGATCATCCTCGACGAAGAGATCGTTTGTCCGATCAGCGGCACTCGCAACTGGACCGACGTGCGTCAATTCAACCTCATGTTCCAGACCGAGATGGGTTCGACCGCCGACGGCGCAATGAAGATCTACCTCCGTCCGGAGACCGCACAAGGTATCTTCGTCAATTTCCTGAACGTCCAGAAAACCGGTCGTATGAAAGTGCCGTTCGGTATTGCGCAGATCGGTAAAGCCTTCCGCAACGAGATCGTGGCGCGTCAATTCGTCTTCCGTATGCGCGAGTTCGAGCAGATGGAGATGCAGTTCTTCGTTCGTCCGGGCGAAGAACTCAAATGGTTCGAGCACTGGAAACAATTCCGTCTCCGCTGGCACAAAGCGCTGGGTCTGGGCGACGAGAAATACCGTTTCCACGACCACGAGAAACTGGCGCACTATGCCAACGCCGCAACCGACATCGAGTTCCTCATGCCGTTCGGTTTCAAGGAGGTGGAGGGTATTCACAGCCGCACGAACTTCGACCTCTCGCAGCACGCCAAATACAGCGGAAAGAAGATCGAGTACTTCGATCCGGAGCTGAACCAGAGCTACACTCCGTATGTAATCGAGACCTCGATCGGTGTGGATCGTATGTTCCTCTCCGTCATGTGCTCGGCTTACGAAGAGCAGCAGCTCGAAGGCGGTGACACACGCGTCGTGCTCCATTTGCCGCCGGTACTCGCTCCGGTCAAGGCTTGTATCATGCCGCTCGTGAAGAAAGACGGTCTGCCTGAGAAAGCACGCGAGATCATGAACGAGTTAAAGTTCGATTTCAAGGTGGCTTACGACGAGAAAGACTCTATCGGCAAACGTTACCGCCGCCAGGATGCTGTCGGTACGCCGTTCTGTATCACCGTCGACCACGACACACTCAATGACGGTTGTGTTACCATCCGTCACCGCGACACGATGGAGCAAGACCGCGTGAAGATCGAAGACCTGCACGAGATCATCCGCAAGGCTACCGATCCGAAGGAGCTCTACCGCAAGATCGTCGGTGACTCGATGGAGGACACGATGGAATGATAGACATTTGACATTTGCAATTTGTCATTTGACACTTCATAATTTATCAAACAAGCGCCTTTCAGGCGCTTGTTTGTTTGTACCTTGACATACCCTTGATATGCTATCAACATACCCTCGGTAATGGTTAACGGATGACTAAGAACATACAAGAACCACTAACGGTCGCGTTCAGGAGGAGGGGTGAATTTATAAAAAATGATGTGAGAAAAGTGAGAAATGTGAGAATTCTGAGAAATCTCACTTTTCTCAGTGCAAATTTTTATACCGGCATAGCATGCCTGGCAATGGACGACGTAAGAAGAAACGCGGCACTAAAGTACCGCGAACGGGACGAAGAAAGAGATGAGCTATCGTTCCGTACGGTATGCGAGTCGTAGGCGGCAAGTAAAACAAATTATTAATACTGCTCGA
>CADAZU010000039.1 GCA_902792535.1 uncultured Bacteroidales bacterium | reverse complement strand
GTAAGCGTGCTTACGCTTGATTTTACCGGTTCCGGTAAGCGTGAAACGCTTTTTAGCACCGGAGTTCGTTTTTACCTTTGGCATTTTGTTTTGAATTTAGTTATTAATAATATAAAGTCTCGGGCAGCCACGCGTACTCAGACGCGATAAAAAGGTAGGCCCTACGACTTGTTTATGGGCTCAGGAACGGCTATTACTTTTGGCTCTTGGGGCTGATGAAGAGGATCATTCTCTTGCCCTCGAGGGTTGGCACATTATCCGGCTTGCCGTATTCAGCAAGGTCGGCTGCAAAGCGCGCGAGGAGAAGTTCGCCTTGCTCCTTGAAGACGATGGACCGTCCGCGGAAGAAGACATATGCCTTCACTTTGTTTCCTTCTTTGAGGAACTCGATAGCGTGCTTGAGTTTGAAGTTGTAATCGTGGTCATCGGTTTGCGGACCGAAACGGATCTCCTTCACCTCTTGCTTTTTCTGGTTCGCCTTCGCTTCCTTTTGCTTTTTCTTCTGAGCGTAAAGGAACTTCTGGTAGTCAATGACGCGGCAGACAGGAGGAGTAGCGGTAGGAGCGATCTCGACGAGATCGAGGTTCTGCTCATCTGCAATTCTCATTGCCTGCTGATACGTGTAGATACCGGGTTCTACATTGTCGCCAATGAGGCGTACTTGCTGGACACCGCGGATTTTGTCGTTGATACGATGCGGGTCCTCTTTAATAACTCGACCACCGCGTGGCCGTTGAGGGATAGTTGCTATATGTTCAACTTTTAGGGGTTAATAATGTGCTTCCCGCGCGGGCACAAATTGCCCTACCATCGAAAAAGCGGACAAAATTACTACATTTTTCTGATATACGCAAGAGTTGAGTGATTTTTTTCACTTTTTTCCATAATTATTTGCGCGCGTGAAATATTTTTTGTAATTTTGTAGCCGATTTTGACTTAATGTGTAAAATCTTAAATACTACAATATTATGAAGAAGAGTTTATTTGTATTGACAGCAGCTATCGCATTGGCATTTACCGGTTGCAAGGAAAGTCCGTATATCAACGCACCGGGCGACAATGAGATGACCAAGAATGACACTATGCCATCTATCGCAGATCCCGATCCGACCCCGGATCCGGCGGGCGTAGCAGTTCCGGAAGGAACGATTACTGTGAACGAGGCGGTGAAAATAGGTCAGAAATTAGCAGCCGGACAGTCATCCGACGAGGAATATTATATCAAGGGTTGGGTAAGACGTTTCGACGAGACCCAGCGTTCGAAATCGGATTTCGAGAGCAAGTTTGCCCAATACGGCAACGACTACGTTTATCTGAGCGCCCGGAACGACGGCAAGGGTTCGAAAGAGTTCTATTGCTACCGTATATTGGGCAAGAGCGGCGCTCCGCTGCCGGACCACGATGCGCTGCAGATCGGCGATTTCGTGGTGGTGAAATGCAAGATCCAGAACTATAACGGTATCATTGAGAGCAGCGGCACCTGCGGCATTTTCTCGTCCAGCAACGCGCATTTCAACGAGGTATTCCCTCCGTTCCCGGGCTGTCCGGAGCCGGGTGAAGGCGAGATCAGCGTGAACCGCGCGAAAGAGATCTGCGACAGCATCGGAGCAGGCAAGACGACCAGCGAGAGCTATAAGATCCGCGGCGTGGTTACAAGCGTGAACGACAAGACGCTGAGCAACTACGGCAACATGACCTTTAATATCTCTTCGGACGGAGACGTAACAGCGACATGCTACCGCTTGTTCTACAAGAGCGCAAACAACAAATTCACCAATTTGAATCAAGTCATGGTGGGCGACACCGTGCTGGTGAATGCTAAGATACAGAACTACAACGGCACATGCGAGCCGGTACAAGGATTTGTTGAGCAATCCACCAACCCGAACTTTTGAGAATTGACAATTGAAAATTGAAAATAAAAAATAAATAACAAAAAATGGCAAGTTTACAAAAAATTAGAAATCATGGCGCATTGTTGATCGCGATTGTCGGTCTCGCCATGTTGGCATTTATCCTCGGAGACTTTTTGAACTCCGGTAGTAGTTTCTTCAACCGCAACCGCGAAAACGTAGGCGAAATTGAAGGTCAGAAGATCCATTACACGGAGTATGAAGCAGCAAGAGAGCAATTAACCGAAGTGTACAAGATTGAGAGCGGTCGTACGGATTTCGACGAAGACATGTACGCCCAGATCCGCAGCCAGGTATGGAACATGTTCGTAATGGACTACACGCTGCGTGCGCAGGCAAAAGAGATCGGTATGGACATCACCGCAGACGAGTTGAGCGAACTGTGTATCGGTGAACATCCGCACCAGATCATCGCAGGCCGTCGCGCTTTCATGGACGAGAACGGTCATTTCAGCCGCGACATCGTAGTCAACCTGTTGCAGGCAATCAACGACGAGAGCGGCGACGAGGAGCAGAACGCGAACCTCAAGCAAGCCAAGACCTATTGGCTCTATTGGGAGAAAGCCGTTCGTATCAGCTACATGCAGGAGAAATACACCACGCTTCTCCAACACCTGCTCAAGGCTAACTCGCTGGACGCAGAGTACGCTTTCAACGAGCGTCAGAACGGCGTGAGCGCAGAGTACGTGATGAAACCATACTACACCGTAGCTGACAGTCTGGTAAAAGTAAGCGACGGCGAGATCAAGAAACTGTACAAACAGCATCTGTCGCAATACAAACAGACCCCGAACCGCGCAATCAAATACATCGCTTACGACATCGTGCCGAGCGAGGCTGATTTCAAAGCAGCAGAGACGCTGATGCAAAGCCTGCAGGAGGAGTTCAAGACCGCAGAGGACGTAAGTCTGGTTGTGAACACCAATTCGGACATCATGTATGACGGTCGCGACTACTCGGAGGAGACCGTTCCGGCGCAATTCAAAGAGTTCGCTTTCGCAAAGGGCGCCAAAGCCGGCGATTGCACGGACATTCTCTTTGAGAACAACACCTACGCGATGGCTCGTATCATGAAAGCCGGCTACTCGATGCCGGATTCCGTTGAGCTGAAAGCGATCGTAGAAGGCGGTGAGGACCAAGAGTTAGGTTGGTTCAAAGCAACCGATCTGCCGAAGAACATTGCAGAGCCGGCATTGGCTGGCAAACGCGGCGAGCGCTTCACCGTAGCCATGGGAATGGGTGAGCAGACCTACGAGATCATGGAGATCGGCAAACCGTCGCCGAAAGTAAAACTGGCTATCCTCGCCCGCGAGGTGACTCCGTCCAGCAAGACCTACTCCATCATCTACAACCAAGCTAAACAGTTCATCGTGGATAACAACAATGCCGAGGCATTGGAGAAAGCCGCTCAGGAAGCAGGCATGACCGTTATACCGCAGTACAACCTGACCGCAACGACCGAGAAAGTAGGTCAGCTGAAGAGCAGCCGTCCTATCGTTCGCTGGGCATTTGAGGCTAAAGAAGGTCAAGTAAGCGATGTATTCGAGTGCGGCCAGCAGTTCGTGATCGCTGCGCTGACCGAAGTGAACGACGGCGAGTATCGTCCGATGGAGGCAGTACGCGCAGAGCTGACCTACGAGGCGACCAACAATGCCAAAGCAGCTTATATTCTGAAAGAGCTGAAAGGCGTTGAGAGTCTGGAGGCAGCCGCAGAGAAGATGGGTCAGTCGATCCAGCATGTTGAGCGCGTGAGCCTGGCCGACAACCGTTTCGGTAACGCAGGTGCCGAACCGGCAGTCATCGGTACAGCTATCGCACAAGGTGAGAACGTGCTGAGCGCTCCTATCCAGGGTAAGATGGGTGTCTTCATGGTGAAGACAGGAGCTGCCAACAATATCAGCGAAGATTTTGTTGTAGAGAATGAGAAAAACCGTTTGTCAAGCCGCTTTGCTTACCTGCCGTACCAGGCAATGCAGATCCTGGAGGACCAGGCTGAAGTGGTTGACAACCGCGCTAACTTCCAATAATCGCGCGCGTGCGTAATTATAATAAGGTAATATCACCTTGGGTGTGGGTACCGACGTTGTACTTCACAGAAGGAATCCCCTATTTTTTGGTAAACAGCATCTCCGTGATGCTGTTTGCTAAAATGGGAGTGCCAAACGACCAGCTGGCATTCTTCACCACCCTGCTCTATTTCCCTTGGTTTCTCAAGGGCTTATGGGCTCCGTTCGTGGATATCATCCGAACCAAACGATGGTGGATTATTGCGATGCAAGTGCTGATGACAGCGCTGTGCATCTTGTTAACAGTGACGTTACCGCATCCGGATCCGGAACTGATTGCAGCGAAAGAGACTTCGGTCGGTCTTTTCCGATGGACGCTGGTCTTTTTCATTATTGCCGCTTTTGCTTCTGCTACGCACGACATTGCGGCAGACGGCTATTACATGCTGGCGCATGACACCAAGAGCCAAGCCGCTTTCATCGGAATCCGCTCTACGTTCTATCGCATCGCGTCGGTCTTTTCGCAAGGTGTGCTGGTGTATATCGCCGGATACATTGAGAATAAAACAGGCGATATTCCGATGTCCTGGCAGCTGACTTTAGGTGCTACGAGTGTCATTCTCTTCTGCGTAACGCTGTACCATATTTTCTTCCTGCCGAAAGCGCAAGCGGACGACCAGCGTTCGGTCAAGAGTGCCTCGGAGGCGATGAACGAGCTGAAAGAATCGTTCGGCACGTTCTTCACCAAACCCGGTGTGGGGCTGGCAATCGGATTCATGCTGCTCTACCGTCTGAGCGAAGGATTTCTGGTTAAACTATGTCAACCATTCCTTGTTGACAGCCGCGCAACGATGCTGCGCAACGGTCAGATCATCGGAGGCGGATTAGAGTTGAGCACCGATACGGTCGGATTGCTGTATGGCACAATAGGCGTTGCTTTTCTGCTCTTGGGCGGCATCATCGGTGGCATTTATATCTCCCGCCACGGACTGAAACGTTCGCTTTGGCTGATGGCTTCCGCCCTGACGCTGCCGAGTTTCGTCTATTGCTACCTGAGTATGGCGCAACCCGAGTCGCTGTGGATCATTGGCAGCGCCGTTAGTTTTGAGAACTTCGGCTACGGCTTCGGTTTTACCGCCTATATGATGTATATGATGCATTTCTCGGAGGGCAAATATAAGACCTCGCACTATGCTATCTGCACGGCATTCATGGCGTTAAGTATGATGATACCCGGTTTCATCGCCGGTTCGCTGGAGATGGCAGTGGGCTATTCCACATTCTTTTGGATCGCCAATGCGTGCAGTATTACCACTTTTGCAATAACCTATTTTGTATATAAAAAACTATGATAAAACGAATTATTCCAGACGCGATCACATGTTGCAATCTGCTATGCGGCAGTATAGCCGTTTTTCTGGCTACACAAGGTGCATTTATATGGGCGTTTGTGTTCATTTTAGCGGGTGCATTCTTTGATTTCTTCGATGGTATGAGTGCTCGTCTGCTGAAGGCTCCAAGCCCTATCGGCGTGCAGTTGGACTCGCTGGCGGACGACATTACCTTCGGTTTGGCACCGGCGATGATGCTCTTCTGCTATCTGCGTCCTATTCTCGGCTGGTGGGCTGCGATTGCATTGCTAATGGCTGCTTTTTCCGCTCTTCGCTTGGCGAAATTCAACGTCGATGAGCGTCAGCATGATTCGTTTATCGGTTTGGCAACACCGGCAAACGCTATTTTTTGGGGCGGTATATGCTGCATGCCGTATGCCATGTTGGCGTACGACTGGATGGGATGGTGTCTGCTGGGAATATCCTTGCTGAGTTGCTATCTGCTGAATGCAGAGATTCCGTTCTTCAGCTTCAAAGGATGGCAGAAAGACAAGATGGTCATTTGCTCTTTCTTGGTCGGATGTCTCATTATTATCGGCTTTTGTGTAGCCAAAGCAATCATGCATCATCATATCGAGTTTGCCCTCTTCAGCGGAACAGGTTGCATCCTCTGGTACGTCATGCTGAACGTACTTTTGGCGTTTGTTCCGCAGAAGAAATAATGTACTATTATTAAGATTTTAGTTACATACGACTCACATACGAGACACATACGAGACACAACCGACACAAAAATAGCCCTTTGGGGGCACAAAAAATATACGATTATTAAGATTTTAACCTTTTCAGCCATGCGAAAACAGACCCTTCTTTTCCTCGCCGCGCTCCTCTCTCTCAGTCTCTCGGCGGAGACTTATACGATTGTGTTCAATAGTAGTGAAGGCAATTCGGACTCCAGCAGTAAGAAGACAGCCTTGAGCGATCTTGTGCTGAGTTCCACATATAGCTGCGCAAGCAATATCAGAAAAGCCAATAATATCTATCGGGCGAGAGCAGGGTTTGGGATCAAAGGCGGAACAGCCAACGCCAAAGGCGAACTCACGATAGACCTGAACACCACGTATCATATCACCACCATGCGCGTCTATGCAGCTCCGTTTGCCGCAGATTCGGCAAATGGCAATTTCCTCTCCGTTTGCAATCAGACCATCACATGGGCAGACGGACATAAATACGAGATTTATCCTTATGATCTGACGCTTAATCAAGACATTCAATCGCTTGTCATCGCCGCTCAGAACGCCAAAAACAACCGCTGGTATATACAGAAGATTGAGTTTGACGCGGAAGACCCGATGCCGACACATGCCAAACTGGACATACCGATGACCATTGATTTGGGAAGTGTTAACACCTACCCGGACGAGTTACCGGCGGAAGATGTCTATAATATAGACATTTGCGGCAAGGACATCAGTTCACCCATTGCGCTCCGCATGAGCCAAGGCACCTATTTCTCCGTTTACCCCGACTCATTACCTGCCAAAGGAGGCGAAGCGAATATTTCCTATAGCATCAATTTCTCCGGCTACACTACGATTCATGACACCCTGATTGTGGCTTGTATGGGAGAAGATCAGATACCTATGACCGGCATAATCCCGATTAAGATCGGCACATATATCCCCTCGCAGCAAACCAACGTAAATGTGGATTCGAGCAGCATGCGGATAGGTCCTATGCCCGGCAATTACTACGAACGAGCGCAAGGCACACAGGATTCCGTGCTCAAATCGCGATTAGGCGAAATCATCAACAGCGGCATCCGGTACAAATACGGCAGCGGAAGCCGTAAGACCTGGGATGGGTTCTATTACACCGACCGGGACACGAATACCAACCAAGTGCTGGATATGTATTCCAATAACGAGCGTTTCTTCAACCCCGAGAAACCAACCGCCAGCGTGGCGGAGTTCGATATCGAGCACATGCTGCCCAAAAGCTGGTGGGGAGGAAATGTCAATCCGGCATATTGCGATCTCTACCATTTGGTTCCGGGAGACTACTCTGCCAACCGCAGCAAATCGAACCACGCACCGGGCATACCAAGCGACACCACGTTCTGGAACGGCTCTTTTGCCACCGGTAGCGGAGCGGCTTACGGTCTGCAAAAAGTGTTCTGCCCTGCGGATGAATACAAAGGCGATTTCGCGCGGGCGTATTTCTATATCGCTGCCTGTTATGGCGACACCCTGAAATGGGTGGAAAGCGGCGAACCGGGAACGGCTATGACCAACGACAGCTGGCAGGAGTTCCGGCCTTGGCTGCGGGATCTGCTTTTGCAGTGGCATCGGATGGATCCGGTGAGCCAAAAGGAACTGGACCGTGCGGTACAAGTCAATAAGATTCAGGGCAACCGGAATCCGTTTATCGACTACCCCGAATTAGCGGAATACATCTGGGGCAACAAACAAGGCTTGGCGGTGGATTTCCGGCTGATGGAGCAAAGTTATGGTGATGCATACGACGACACCAAGACCGCACTCACGACACCCGGTGAACGGACAAGCGCCGCACGGAAAGAGTTGCGGGAAGGAAAGATCATAATTATTTTCCAAAATTCGTCAATATACAACACTTTAGGACAACCTATTCAATAAATGTGTCAATTTTTCCACATTTTCCGTGGAAATGTGCACGCGCGCGTAAGATAATTTGTGTAACTTTGCAGCGTTTTTAAGTTGCATACCTTTAACACAACAAATCAATATGAAAAAACAACTATTCAATGCCTTGCTCGTCTGCTTAATGGTTCCGTTCGCCGGACTCCAAGCGCAGAGCACCGTGCAGGACGGTCAATCGACTGAAGGTAAAGATTTCTGGGTTACGTTCATGCAAGCGGATCAGAATGATCATAGTGATGCCGATGACAAAGCCATCACATTAGCATTGACCGTTTCCGCAAAGGAAGAGTGCGACGTTACGTTTACGAACCCCATCACCAAAGAATCCGTCAATAGACACCTGGCAGCAGGTGCGATTGAGGAAGTCCGCCTCTATACCGGAGACGGAGGAGAAAATGCACGTACTCGTACCGATGCTCAGAAAGCAGCCGTTACATGCTACACCATATATTCCGACTCGGTTGACCATAGTGCTATTCATGTTGAATCAACAGGAGTGATTTCATTATTCGCAAGTAACAGACGTTCCAAATCGTTTGATGCAACAAACGTGCTGCCGACGCCTTCGTTGCAGGACGAATACCTGATCCAAACGGTTGCGCCATCCGACCATCAAAACAAGCCGCAAGGAACGCATTTCTGCATCATTGCAACGGAAGACAATACGGTTGTTGATTACTGTCTTACGGCATATACAGACAAGATCAATGAGCTCAAAACGCTTCTGTCGCTGGTAGGGGAAGAAGCATTGACGGAAGAGGAAAAACCGCTGGCGCATTTCGTAGCCGGACAAGATACACTGACAACTCCTGTGCTGAACAAAGGTCAAGTATATTACATCTGGACCGGAAAGCACAATGGAAGCAGTGCAGATCTCAGTGGTACATGGCTCAAGGCCCGCGATGGAAAAAAGATTGCAGTCTTCCAGGGAGCACCGCATACCAACCTGCCGGATAAGATTCGTGACCGCGACCACTTGTTCTCGCAAGCGATGCCGGTTCAGTACTGGGGAAATACATTTGCTATCACTGCTTCTATGACACGCGGACGTGATATCATCCGTATCATGGCGCGCGAAGATGGAACCGAGGTGCGCATCAACGGTGTGCTGCAACATACCTTCGATTTCGCTTCCAACCCCAAACGCACCTTCGAATTCGAGATCGGAAAGAGCGGTGTACAATGTACCGACAAGGATCATAAAGGCACTTTGCCGGATCCGTTGGTAATAGACAGCAGTTGTTTTATCACCACCTCCTGCCCGGCTTCCACCCACTTGTTCATGGTCAGCAACACATATGATGACAACCCTGTGGGAGACCCGGCTATGGTGTGGGTGAATCCGATCGAGCAACGCATCAATGATATCACATTTGCTACATACGGATCGTCAAACAAGCACTATTTCAACGTAGTAACGGACGCAGCAGGTGTCGCATCCATGAAATTGGACGGAGCAGATATTTCTAGCGATTTCCACCCTGTAAGCGGAAGTAACAACCAATGGTTTTTTGCCCGCAAAAGCATCGATTACGGCACCCACCGCTTGACGGGTGGTAATGGATTTATAGCACACGTCTATGGCTATGGAGACAAAGAATCCTATGGTTATTCCGCCGGTGGAGCTACCAAACCGTTAACTCAGTTTATTACGATCAATGGTCAGATTTTCTCGCCGGACACCGAGAACACCCTCTGCAGCGAGGACACGATCAAATTCGCATGTCATCCGGACTACGATTTCACCAAACTCGTATGGAACTTCGGGGATGGATCTGCAATGAAAGAAGTGACGTACGCAGATCGCGACAAAGATTCCATCGTACCCCATTACTATGCAAACTCAGGCTCGTACGCTGCATACGTATTGATTTATCGCGAGAGCAGCAACGTGTGCGCAGGACAAAACGCCGTGGATTCAATTCCAATTACGGTCACCATAGGACACTACCAGTTCTCAATAGACACCACTGAAATTCCTTGCCCGGAGGCCGGTGCTGCAACAATTGGCAAGATTTACTACAGCAACCCGGGGCATGTGGATCTGATGGGCGAAAATGTTACACTTGAATTTGACGAAGCAGCACAAACTGCCGGATTCAAGAACGAGGAGTTGCTGATCAATGATGATTATTTCCAAATCACCGTACCGAAGGACGCTCCGTCCGGTACAGCCTACAATATCCACTTGAAGATTGTTTCCGACTGCGGTGGCGCAGACACAACGATGCAATTCATCCTGCCGTTCAGCAACGATGTGATAGAACAGCGTTATAACAACGTGCTCGGACTGCTGACCACTCCGTTTGCGGGTAAGGAATTGAGCGACTTCCAATGGTATCGCGCATCGGACAGCACTAAAATTGCAGGACAGATTTCTTCTAACCTCAATTTCTACGACTTGCCTAACGGAGAATATGAGGATGATGCTTACTTTGTTTGCTTCTCGGTTTTCAACAACGAAACAAAAGCTACGACTACAACCTGCGCCTGTGCAAAACATTTCAACACAAGCACTCAAGAGCACAACTTCGGCGCAGACAGCACCAACCTGGCTATTTCGGCAACTTACTCCGTTTTCGAGGGAGACAAGGTGTTCGTCAATGCCAATTGGGACGGAAAGACGGACATTAAATGCTATGCACAATGGATTAACGCCAGCGGGCATGTGTACGGCGATATGACGTTTGACGTGCCGGACGGAGGTTGCACTATTCCTGCTCCGAATGAGAACGGATTGTACTTGCTGCGCATTGTTACCGGTAAGAGCACACGCAGTTTCAAATTTATCATCAACAAACATTAAGCATAGGAGAACACGGATATGAGAAACGTATTTCAAAACATACTGATTGCAAGTGTTATTCTGAGTTTGAATGCTGCTCCGGTTGCAATGTACGCAATGCCGGAACCGGTACCTGCTACCCAGACCGACAAACAAAAAGCGGCGGCACAAAAGAAGAAAGAGGCTGAGAAGCGCAAGAAAGAGCAAGAAAAAGCCAAGGCGCAACGTGAGAAACAGAAAGCCGCTGATGCGAAGAAACGCGAAGCAGAAAAGAAAAAAGCCGCTGCTGCGAAAGCCAATGAAGAAAAGCGCGAAGCAGCTGCTAAAAATGCCGCTAAAGTGCAAGCACAACGCGAAAAAGATGCTGCAGAGCGCGCTAAAGTAGCAGAGCAACGCGAGGAAGCAAAAGCTAAAAAAGAAGCCGCAGAGAAAGCAAAGGAAGAAAAAGCACTCCGCGACTACGAGAAATACCAGGAATCATTGGAAAATCCCAAGACCGAAGTAATATCCTATTTCAACCTCGGTCTGCGTCTCGGCTACGCCGCAATGATGGATCGGATCAACGGCAGTTACATGGGAGCAGGTACGCTCAACGAGAGCAATGCCCTCCAGCAACTGAAAGGCGGTCCGGGTGCAGGACTGAACGTAACTTACAATCTGGAGTACGGACATTTCCTCTTTGAAACAGGTTTGGATTTCCGATTCTTGAACTCAACTTCCGCATATGGATTCCAGGCTACGAGAAAAGACTTGACGTATGGCGCTACCTATACATACCTGTTTGATAATCTGGCAGAAAACCGCAATATGCTGGAGGTCGGCCTTCCGCTCATGTTCGGTGCTCAGTTCAACCGGTTCTATTTCCTCTTGGGAGGCAAGGTACATTATGGTCTGCCGCTGGGCTACAGCCAAAAAGGTATGTATGACATCGTTGTTAATGATCCGGCTATGCTGGAGCCTTACGGAATGGGTATTCATCCGTTGAACGGTCAGACCAACCAGAAGATGGTATTCAAACAGCCGGATGTCAGCGTGGCAGCAGAGATCGGTTTGGATTTGGACGAATGGCTGCAAGCGCAACCGGACAAGAAGCAAGCCAAAGTGAAACCCGGTCAGCGTCTGCCTTTCGGCCGCGAGCATGTACATTACCGCGTAGCGTTATTCGCAGAATATGGGGTACTCAATACCAACGCTACTCCGAAAGCAAATCCGGTGGAGTTTGCAACAAACAATGTGGAGGTTCAAAAGACCAACACGCTTCTGGCAATGAACGGCGACACCAAACTGAATAACCTCTTTGTGGGAGCCAAGTTTACTGTTCAGTTCGAGGTTCCGGGCAAGAAAGCACGCCCTGTTCCCCCACCCTCATCCTATGCAATCTACAGCGTAGTGAATGCTGTAACCAACGAACCGTTGGACAAAGCATACGTGGAGACGCGCGGTACAGAGAGCGGCAAGATCGCAATGCGCGAGAAACAAATAGGTCCAAAGGGCTTCCGCCAGAAACACGCAGTGGGTTCATACACCGCTACGGTTAAAGCAGAGGGTTTCTACGATGCTACGCAGGTATTTGAGATTGAGAAAGTGGGTAGCACGGAATACGTGACCATTGCCATGAGACCAAATCCTGTACTGCGTATCCGTGTGACGAACAAAGAGACAGGTTTGGCTGTTCCGGCTACGGTACAAATCCGCAAGAGCGGCGCAGAGGAACCCGCATACAGCCTGGCTACCGATTCAACGAACGGCTCGGTTCGCCAGATGCTGGAAGAAGGTCCGAAATATAGCCTCCATATCGCGCAAATGGGTTACGACACCGTGGATATGGCAATTGCCAATATCGGCGATTCGCTCAATATCCAGTTAACCCCGATCAAGAAAGGCGAAGTCTTCATCGTCAAGAATCTTCATTTCGCGACCAACAAGACACGTATCCTCTCCCGCTCCGAGCAAGCGCTCAATGACCTATATATGTATCTTGCGCGCAACCCGCAGGTACGCGTGAAGATCGTCGGCCATACCGATAATGTGGGTAAGGACGAAGCGAACAAGAAACTGTCTGAAGGACGCGCCAATGCGGTGATGAACGAACTGATCGAACGTGGTATCAGTGCGGATCGTCTGCAAGCAGAAGGTCGCGGCGAGACACAACCGATCGACACCAACGACACCGAAGAGGGTCGTCAGAATAACAGACGTGTAGAGATCGAGATACTCTAGTATCGAGAACCGCATTTATGCAAATTGAAATCTTATAAGATATATGAAAAAGCAAATTAAATCTTTATTGCTTGTAGTATTGCTGGCAAGTTACTGCCTCCCCGCTCTGGCTCAATCGACAGAAGGAAAAGAGTTCTGGGTTGGTCTTACATGGGCTGTTACGCCTCCAGATAAAAAGAAGAAAGAGGCTACAGACCCGTACTACCAAACCGCGAAACCATACATCGCTGTGTCTGCAAAGGAAAAGGGAACCCAAATCACATTGACTAATCCTGCTTTTCCAAATTGGTCTGTTTCCTACACCACGCAGGAGGAAAATGAATGGCATGAGTTTACTACGACAGACATTCCTTATCAATATTGGTATCCAGACGACATGAAAACAATAGCGGATTTCTCCAAATACGCTGATGTCACAAAGCCGTGGGGTATCAAAGTTAATTCAAACCATAATATTTCAGTATATGCTGTCGTTCGGGCTAATTATGGTATGGATGCAAGTAATGTTTTGCCGACCAGCGCATTGCGTTCGGAGTATTATATCCAAGATTTCTTTCCAGAATACAACATTGACGAAGAAGTACAATTCACCGGTCCGGCCATAACGATGGCAACAATTCTCGCGACGGAGGACAATACAAAGATTGATGTCTATCCCACCGGTAATACCTACGGCAAGAACAATGCCGGAACTGCTATTCCGACTATCACGCTCAACAAAGGCGAGATTTATTATTTGCTTGCCGCAGACAAAGCACTCATCTCAGGCACACGCATTGTCGCACAAGACAATAAACCCATAGCAGTATTTATCGGAGACCCGATCACCCGATTGCCTGCAGCGGTAGGAGCCCGAGACGCGTTGTATGAACAAGCGATGCCTACCGATTTCTGGGGAACTCAGTTTGTGGTAACCCGTTCGCTGGAGAAAGATGCCAATTTTATTGGAATTACAGCTACCATGCCGGGTACACAAATATTCTTGGACGGGTCTTCATCGCCTGTACCTATCAATGAAGGTAGAGGTCTAAACAGCGGAGAAACATACTGGATCGAGTTATACAGTCCGCTAACAGACAATAATCCATATACCAAGAATGCCAATAAACTATCCTACACGAACGAAGTAACACATATTTCGCAGGATGCTTTGTATATCGAGAGTTCTTGCCCGGTAGCCGTATATAGCTATGACACCGGTAACTCATACAAAGGCAATAATACAGAAAATTTATCAGAACATGGCGATCCTTCGTCCGTATGGATTGCACCTATTCAGCAGAAAATCAAAAAAATCACTTTTGGTACGTGTACGACTAGCAAAACAAAAGCACATTGCCTGAATATCGTTACGGAAACCGCTTCGTGCCAGAATACCTCTCTTACCGGATATTATTTTGCGAACAATAGGACGTTCCCTGTTGATATCTCCGATTCGATAACATGGAATCCGGTAGACGGGAATGCGAAACTATCCTATGCCCGTGTCAAACTGGAAGCCAAAGACGCATCCGGTCAAGCCGCCCTTCCATTGGATGTCTTTACGATGGAAAACACATCCGGTTTCATCGCTAATGTCTATGGAAATGGAGAAGATGAGTCCTATGCCTATTCTGTAGGATCAGCGGCAGTAGAGCAAGGCGTGATAGTAGAGGGCGAGACATTCACCGAAGGCAATCGCAGCGAAAACAAATTCTGTCTGAATACCCCCTTGCAGTTTGATGCCAAAGTCGGAACAGACGAGATCACTCGTGTGGATTGGGTCTTCGGCGATGGTACGTCGGAATACAATGGTATGCCGCAAACGGAACACACTTATACGTCGCCGGGATGGTATGACGTCACAGCAAAACTCTTTGGACAACAAGTCTGCACTAACGTATCCAATGTAGAATTAGGAACTGTACATTTCACCTTCCGTGTAGCCCCACCGGACACGCTCTATATGAAGCCGGAACATCGCTGCATCTCTGTGGATAGCATCTATGACAATCGCAAACTGACGGCAGAGGAGATTGCAAAGATGATCGCCAATGGCGGTAATGATACCGTCAAGGTCGATCCAGACGACTGCGCCAGCGAAGTACATATCACGCCTGTCAGCTATGGCATTGATACCGAAGAAAAATTAGACACCATCACGGGAGAAGACATGGCTGTGGGCTATAATGACTCCACCTATTATGTTTCCACCGATGTGATTGACACGATTCCTGCGACGTTTAACAGATGTGCTATTTATCGCAAATATTATGTCAAAGTCATTTCCTGCTTAGGCATGACGGTAACGAATGATTCCGCGGCACAACATGTCTGTCCGAATAATACACTGGAGATTGAATACACCAAGACGAAAGGCGATGTGGGAAAAGCCCAATTCGTGATTCCGGGTATATTGGAGGAGGAGATTGATCTGAGCAATGACAATACGCTGATGGGTAAACTCTCATTGCCGACCCAGAATCTGAAACCGGGTCTGTACAAAGGTCAATTGAAGGTGGAAGATCTGTATTGCTCCGATAAGACGTTCCCCATTGATGTAGCCGTTTACTACCCCGACAGTATTTTCCAGTACAAATTCAATAATGTACTGGCGGTTTACAAGAAGGGCTTTGGCGGCAATGAATACTGCGATTTGTCCGAATATACCTTCCAATGGTATCGCAAAAATTTGCCGATAGAGGGAGCTACAAAATCCGTGCTCTATCTGGGCGACAGCATAACGTTTGCAATCGGCGATGAGGTTCATGTAGCCCTCACGGACAAAAAAGGCGTTACGATACCGTCTTGCAGTCAGACAATCTTAACCGTTCCGGACTACAACAAACCGGAAACAGAAAATGCTCCGGCACGCAAGATGATCATTAACAACCAGTTTGTTATTCTCAAGGGCGAAAGCACTTATGACATCTACGGCCAGAAGGTACGATGAGATCGTTCTTCCGAAATAACTCTGTATTCTTATCGCTAAGTCTGATACTGATTATCGTATTGGGCTTAGCGATAGCCTTTATTCCCAAGGGCGAGTTGCACCTGCTGCTATGCAACAGTCACACGCCCGCGCGCGATATATTCTATAGGTACTATACCGGTGTGGCAGAATGGTTTCCGTATGTGGTGTGTGTCGCATTGCTGCTATTCAGCCGTATCGGAGACGGAGTGTTTGCGACATCTGCCATGGCGCTTTCTGCTCTCTCGACCCAGGTTCTCAAACATATCTTCAATGCCCTTCGGCCTGTGACATGGTTTGAGCAGTTTATGCCGGAGGTAGAACTGCCGCTTGTAGAAGGCGTCAAGATGAATTATTGGCTTTCCTTCCCCTCCGGCCATACCACCAGCTTCTTTGCGCTGGCGTTTGTGATGTGTGTTCTTTTGACTAGTAGAACTAGTAAAACTAGTATAACTAGTAGAACTAGTTTAACTAGGAATTCTAGAATCGTGAGTATTACAGGGCAGGTGTTGTTGTTCTCTTTAGCGGCACTAGGAGGCTACAGCCGAATATACCTCAGCCAACATTTCGCCATGGACGTGTTCGGGGGAATAATTATCGGAATCGGCATAACATTTCTATGCTATGCGGTATTAAGCCGTTTTGAGGCAAAAAAATGGTATAATTACCGTATTTTAGGCGAAAAAAGCAGTAAAAAGCAAAAAAATGAGGGGTAAAGTGCATTTTTTTGCAAAAAAATTTGGTCATATCAAAAAAAAGCAGTACCTTTGCACTCGCTTCTCTAAAGTCGGTAAAACGACGGGCGTTTAGCTCAGCTGGTTTAGAGCATCTGCCTTACAAGCAGAGGGTCTGCGGTTCGAATCCGTAAACGCCCACAAGAAGGACACCAAACGGTGTCCTTTTCTTGTGTGGAAGGCACTACGGCCTTCTTGTGTCATCCGGATAAGTTATACGGGTGAGTTATACGGTACTTACATGTACGTAATGGTCATGGAGTGATCGCGGAGTGGTCGCGGGGTTGAACGGTATTTAGAGAGAGTTTTGGGGAGAGGTTTGCATGAGATTTTTATGAATTATGATCTTTTTTTTGTATATGTCAAAAAAAAGTTGTAATTTTGCAGCCTAATTGTAAATTAGGCTTAGTATGGTTACTTTTATCACTGCTCTGATCCTGCTGGTAGTGGGATTCTTTACGTACGGAACGCTGGTGGAGAAAATCTTCGGCGTAGAGCCGGATCGTCAGACTCCGGCATTGACCAAAACGGATGGTGTTGATTTTGTGCCGATGGAACCTTGGCGTATCTTCCTCGTTCAGTTTCTGAATATTGCGGGGCTGGGACCTATTTTCGGCGCTATTATGGGTATTTTCTATGGTCCGGCAGCATTCCTGTGGATCGTATTCGGTACTATTTTTGCCGGAGGCGTACATGATTATTTGAGCGGAATGCTCTCCATCCGCAAAGGCGGTGCGTCTCTGCCGGATATTGTTGGCGACGAGTTGGGACAAGGCACGAAAGCGTTTATGCGTGTGCTGTCTCTCGTTTTGCTGATCCTGCTGACGACGACTTTCTTAAGCGGACCTGCTACTTTGTTGCAGGGCTTGGCAGGTCTCGGGACGATGGATTTCCATGGTCGCATAATTCCTATTATATGGGTGTTGATCATCTTTGGCTACTATGCGCTGGCAACGGTACTTCCTGTAGATAAACTGATAGGTCGTTTCTACCCTATTTTCGGCGGTATTCTGCTGTTCATGGGATTAGGAATCATGGTAGTGATGTTAGGCTGGCATAGTGCGGAAATGCCGGAGGTTTTTGACGGTCTGCAGAACAGACAGACAAATGGTCTGCCGCTTTTCCCGATGATGTTTGTCAGTATCGCTTGCGGTGCTATTTCGGGTTTCCACGGTACGCAGAGTCCTATTATGGCGCGGTGCGTGACGAACGAGCGTCAGGGGCGTTGGATCTTCTACGGCGCGATGGTGGCAGAAGGTATTTTGGCACTTATATGGGCAGCCGCAGCGGGTACATTCTTTGCTGATCCGGAGAAAGGATTGTATGGTATTGACGGTTTGCAAGCGTTTGCTGCCGCTCATCCGGGCGAAAATATAGCCGCTCTGGTGATTGACAAAGTGAGCCGCAGCTGGCTTGGAACTGTGGGAGGTATCTTGGCAATTATCGGTGTGATTGCAGCTCCTATTACGAGCGGCGATACGGCTCTGCGGAGCGCGCGACTGATCGTAGCGGATTTCCTGAAATGGGATCAGCGTCCTATTCCGAAGCGCCTGATTATCGCGATACCTCTTTTCCTGTGCGTATTCGGCATGGTGTTTGTGGATTTCAATGTCGTATGGCGGTATTTCGCATGGACGAACCAGACGCTGGCGGTCTTCACGCTTTGGGCGGGAACGGTTTGGCTCTTCAAGAAGGTACAAAGCGACCAAGTACCAAGTACCAAATACCGATACGGCTATCTGGTTTCTATGATTCCGGCGTTGTTTATGACGATGGTTTGCAGCAGTTATATTCTGATTGCGCCGGAGGGTCTGCATCTGCCTGTTGAATGGCGTTGGGTCGGATACCTGTGCGCCGGATTAGTAACGATCGGTTGCCTGGTTGGGTTTATGATCTGGGCAAAGAGAGCGAAAGGAGAAAAGTGATTAAGGAAGCGAAATATATTATCTCCTCGCCGGACGTGAAGGATTGTCCGCAGAGCGGGTTGCCGGAGTATGCTTTTATCGGGCGAAGCAATGTGGGCAAATCGAGCCTGATCAATATGCTGTGTCATAACCCGAAGTTGGCGAAGACGAGCCAGAAACCGGGAAAGACGCTGCTGATCAACCATTTTAAAGTACTAAGTGACCAAGTACAAGGTACAAAGGAATGGCATTTGGTGGATTTGCCGGGATACGGGTATGCGCAAGCGGGTCAGAAACAGCGTGAGGCGTTGCGGCGGATGATCGAGCGGTATTGTCTGATGCGCGAGCAGTTGGTGTGTCTCTTTGTGCTGGTTGATTGCCGGCATGAAGCGCAGAAGATTGATATTGATTTCATTAACTGGTTGGGCGAGAACGGTGTGCCTTTTGCGATTGTTTTCACCAAAGGTGACAAACTCGGTCGCGTGGCTCTAAGTGACAAAGTGACTAAGTACAAAGAACGATTACTGGAGGAATGGGAAGAGTTACCGCCGGTATTCGTTACTTCTTCCGAGACCGGATTAGGAGGCGAGGAACTGACGGCATACATCGAGGGACTGAATGAGGAATTGAGAATGGAGAATTGAGAATGGAGAATTGAGAAATCTTAAAAATAGTACATTTCCAAAATCGGCGCAGGGTCAGCGCAGGGTCAGCGCAGGGTCAGCGCGAGATCTGCCGCTTGAAACGATTTTGAAATGAAGTTAAAACGTGAATAGATTCTTAAAAATAGTAAACTTTTGGCTGTTGCTTATTCTGAGCACGGTTTCTTTATACGCGCGCAACGCACGCGTATATGGATACGTTGTGGACCAGGAGAATGTGGGTATCGAGTTGGCGAACGTTGTTGTGCTGAATAGTGAGCGTCCGATAGGCACTTCGACCAACAAAAACGGGTATTATGAGCTCTTGCTGGAGGAAGCGGATACGGTTGTTCTATCCTTTTCGATGATCGGCTATACTACTGTGCAGCAACGAATTATCGATTTCAAGGACGTGCTGAATATCAATGTGCAGCTGCTGACGGACGAGCAGGTGTTGACGGAGATCGAAGTGCGCGGAATCAAACACACGCAGGGCACGATGGATCATATTGATGCCTCGACGACCCGTGTGATGCCGGACGCAACCGGCGGATCGATCGAGAGCCTGCTGATCACTTTTGCCGGTGTGAGCCAGAGCAACGAGTTGAGCAGCCAATACAATGTCCGCGGCGGTTCGTTCGATGAGAACTCGGTGTATGTGAATGGAATCGAAGTACACCGTCCGCTCCTGATTCGCAGCGGTCAGCAGGAAGGTTTGAGTTTTGTGAATCCCGAGATGGTGGAGAACGTGGGTTTCTCCGCTGGCGGTTACGGCGCGCAATACGGCGATAAGATGTCGTCCGTTTTGGACAT
This sequence comes from uncultured Bacteroidales bacterium, assembly GCA_902792535.1. Lineage (GTDB taxonomy): Bacteria > Bacteroidota > Bacteroidia > Bacteroidales > Paludibacteraceae > Colicola. The sequence goes on along the minus strand of CADAZU010000039.1, from coordinate 6,052 downwards.
TACTTATAAAAGACCGCAGGCTTTTGAGGCGAGCATAAGTGCCAGTTTGCTGGGCGCGCAACTCTATGTGGGTCACGGCGACAGCACATACAGCCAGATGCACGGTCTGCGGTACAAAACGAGCAAATACATGTTGGGCGGACTTGCCACTTCCGGCAATTACCAACCGACCTATATTGACTACCAGACGTTCATCACATGGAAGTTACAAAGGGACAAAGTACCAAGTACAAAGGGTTGGGAGATGTCTTTTCTGGGCAACGTGAGCCAGAACGACTATCTTTTTTCGCCGGACAGTCTGTCTGAATCGTTCGGCGGTCAGGACGCGCGGCATACCAGCATCTATTATGAGGGTCAGGAGAAAGACCGATTCCTGACTACTTTTGCGGCACTCAGCGCGAAAGGCAAAGTGGGAAATGGCGTGGAGATCGGATTCGACGCCAGCGGATTCTATACCAACGAGCGTGAGAATTTCGATATCACGGGTGAGTACGTGCTTTCCAATGCGCCCGGAGGCGAGATAACAGATGCTTTGGGAACAGGAGTCTTCCACCAGCACGCGCGCAATAGTCTGGAGGCAGGTGTGATCACGCTGACGCACAAGGGCGAATGGAAAACCGGCGGCAACACGCTCCGATGGGGCGTGAGCGGACAAGCGGAACTGATTTCCGACCATATCAGCGAATGGGAATGGCGCGACTCAGCCGGCTATTCGATGCCGAATAACGGACAGGATATGGAGCTTTTCTACGCCATGCGAGGCGACAGCACAATGCGCTCCGGACGCGTTCAGGGCTACATCCAAAATGAACATAAATGGAACACTTCTTCCGGTCAGTGGATTCTGAATGTGGGCGGACGGTTGCAATGGTGGAGCTGGAATAACGAAGTGCTGCCCTCCCCTCGCGCTTCCGTCGAATGGATTCCGGGTTGGAAGAGAGATGTGTGCTTCCGTCTGGCAACGGGTCTTTATTACCAGGCGCCGTTCTACAAAGAGCTGCGCGACACCCTCACAGACGAGTTGGGCATCACCCGAATCCGATTGAACAAAGACCTCAAAGCGCAACGGTCCGTGCATGTTGTGCTGGGTTCGGACTACTACTTCCGCGCGTGGGGAAGACCATTCAAACTGACCGCCGAAGCGTACTACAAATATATTGACCGGATGGAGAGCTATACCGTTGATAATGTGCGGATTCGCTATTCCGGCAAGAATGATTCGGAGGGTTTTGCGGCAGGTTTGGATCTGAAGCTTTATGGCGAATTAGTACCGGGAGCGGACAGCTGGATCTCGTTCTCCACTATGGCAGCAAGACAGCGTTTTGTCAAGCCGTCAGGTATCAGCAGTCAGCCCTCAGACTGGATGCCGAGTCCGAATGAACAGCGGTGGAATTTCTCGATGCTGTTTCAGGACTATATTCCCCGTTTGCCGCAGCTGAAATTCCATATCAAGATGCAGTTTGCGGACGGTCAGATGTATTACCTGCCGAATGTGGTTCGCACGGCTGCTTCGGGTCGCCACATGCCGGCATACAAACGTATCGACCTGGGTGCGACATATGTCTTCAACGAGAAGACCGCCAAATTCATGCGCGCCCCGTCCGCCAAACATGTCAAACAATGGGCGATCCAGTTTGAGGTCTTTAATATCGTCGGCTGGCGAAATGTGAACTCGTATTTCGTGCTCTACGACGCCGAATCCAAACCATGGCTCAGCCCGAATTACCTGACCGGAAGACGGTATAATTTGAAAATAACAGTAGATTTGAGATAATATGGCAGAAGAGTTAACCCCGATGATGAAGCAGTTCCGGGATATCAAGACGCAATATCCGGACGCTATGCTGCTGTTCCGTTGCGGCGACTTCTATGAGACTTATGCGGAAGACGCCGTCAAGGCGAGCAAGATTCTGAATATCACGCTGACCCACCGTTCCAATGGTGGCAGCACAGCTGCGCAAGCTCTGGAGATGGCGGGATTTCCGTTTCACGCTTTGGATACATACTTACCGAAACTGGTTCGAGCCGGGTTGCGCGTAGCGATATGCGACCAGCTGGAGGATCCCAAACTGACCAAGAAACTGGTCAAACGCGGCGTGACGGAATTAGTGACTCCGGGCGTGAGTTATTCCGACACAACCCTCACCCAGAAGGAGAACAACTGGGTGGCATGTCTCCATTTCGACAAACACCAGATCGGCGTCGCTTTCCTTGATATTTCTACGGGCGAGTTCCTCGCAGGTCAGGGGAACAGCGATTACATCGACAAACTGCTGACTAATTTTGCGCCTAAGGAAGTGCTGCATTTGCGCGGACGCAAAGCGGAGCTGGAGAACCTCTTCGGGTCACGCTTCTTTACCTTCGAGTTGGAGGACTGGATGCTGGTGGAATCGACCGCCAAAGAGCGGCTGCAGAAACTATGGGGTGTGTCTTCGCTCAAAGGCTTCGGACTGGAGAAAATGCCTGCCGGCGTGACGGCAGCCGGAGGTATTCTGATGTACCTCGACATGACCCAACACCTGCAGACGGGACATATCCAGCACTTGAGCCGCATCGAAGAAGACAAATACGTATGGCTGGATAAATTCACGATCCGCAATCTGGAGTTATTGGGTGGTCAGACGGAGGAGAGCCGCACGCTATTCGATATCATCGACCGCACGATCACGCCGATGGGCGGACGAATGCTGCACCGATGGCTGGCATTCCCGCTCAAAGACGTACGGTCGATACGCAACCGTCAGACCGTGGTGGAATACCTCTTCAAGCACCCCGAAGCTCGTGAGACGATCCGCGAAGCACTCTCGCAAATGGGCGATCTGGAGCGTATCGTCAGCAAGATCTCCACAGGCCGTATCGGACCGCGCGAGATGGTTCAACTGGCTCGCGCACTACGTGCAGTCAAACCCATCAAAGAGGTCTGCGAAGAAGCCAATGAGAATGCATTCCTCTCTCTTATGGGCGAACAACTGGATCCCTGCTCCGAGATGCGGACACGCATTGAGCGCGAGATCGTACCCGACCCGCCCTTGGCGCAAGGTCGGCCGAACATCATCGCACGCGGAGTGGATACAGAGCTGGACGAGCTGCGCGCGATCCAATCGGACGGAAAAGACTACCTGCTCCAGATCCAGCAACGCGAGATCGAACGCACCGGCATCACCAGCCTCAAGATCGGTTATAACAACGTCTTCGGCTATTATCTGGAGGTTCGCAATACGTTCAAAGACCAAGTGCCGCCGGAGTGGGTTCGCAAACAGACACTCGTCTCTGCCGAACGCTATATCACCGACGAACTGAAGGCGTATGAGGAGAAGATTACGACGGCGGAGGAGAAAATCCAAATCATAGAGAACCGCCTGTATCAAGAACTGATGCTCGCGCTATGCGAATGGGTTCCTCCGATGCAAGTGGACGCGAATGTCCTTGCGCAGATTGACTGCCTGCTTTCTTTCGCTACGGCAGCCACCGAGAACCGGTATGTCTGTCCGGACGTGAACGACTCGCTCGTCATCGACATCCGCCAGGGACGCCATCCGGTCATCGAGCAACAGTTGCCGCCGGGAGAACAGTATATCGCCAACGATGTGCTACTGGATAACAACGGCCAGCAGATCATCATCATCACCGGACCGAACATGGCGGGTAAATCCGCCCTGCTACGCCAGACAGCGCTCATCGTGCTCATGGCACAAATGGGTTCGTTCGTGCCAGCCGAGAGCGCTTCTATCGGCGTGGTGGACAAGATCTTCACACGCGTGGGAGCCAGCGATAATATATCTCTCGGCGAATCGACTTTCATGGTGGAGATGAACGAAGCTGCTTCGATCCTCAATAACCTCTCCGAGCGCTCGCTGGTACTCTTCGACGAGCTGGGACGCGGTACGAGCACATATGACGGTATCTCCATTGCGTGGGCGATCGTCGAGTACATCCATGAGAACAAAGGGCATGCCAAGACGCTTTTTGCCACCCATTACCACGAGCTGAACGAGATGGAGAAGACCTTCGACAGGATCCGCAATTATAATGTCTCCGTGCGTGAAGCGAACGGCAAAGTGATCTTCCTGCGCAAACTCGTCCGCGGCGGAAGCGAGCACAGTTTCGGTATCCATGTAGCCAAACTGGCAGGAATGCCGGCTTCCATCGTCGAGCGTGCCGGACAGATACTGAAGGATCTGGAGAATGCCTCCAAAAACGGGGATATAGCCAAACCCATTGAGCATATCGGCGAGACCAGAGAGGGCATGCAGCTGTCGTTCTTCCAACTCGAAGACCCTGTTCTGGAGCAGATACGGGACGAGCTCACCACGCTGGATATCAATAACTTGACGCCGCTGGAGGCGCTCAATAAACTATCGGAAATAAAACGCCTTGTAGGAGGAAAATAATATGATTGAGAAACGTTATATCATTCGCACGATTCTGATCGTTGTTGGAATCATTGCTGCGCTGACGTGCGCATTTGTCGCAGAGCAGTATTACCGCTGGCATATATGTAACTTCCGCGCTTTGGATGACGAAGCGCATAGTTATAACATCTATCCGGGAGCTACGATCGACTCCGTGCTCGCGCTACTGGAGCAGGATTATGAGATCAGTTCCGAGACAGACCTGCAGATGCATATGCGTTTTCTGGTTTTCAACCATCCGGAACCCGGCCATTATACGTTCCCCTCGCAGTTAGGCGACCGCGAACTGATCGAACGGCTCAAATACGGCTACCAGACGCCCGTGCGGATCACATGGAATAATTTCGTGCGCACACGTGAGGATCTGGCGGGTAAGGTCACGCGGCATCTGAAGATGGACAGCGTCACGCTGCTTCAATATCTGGAGGACGATGAGTTTCTTGCGCCATACGGACTCAACCGCGAGACCAGCCGTTGCCTTTTCATCCCGAACACATACGAGGTCTATTGGGATATCACGATGGAGCAGCTCTTCAACAGGATGCAGAAGGAATACAACCTCTTCTGGAATGAGTCGCGGCGCGCCAAAGCCGACTCGATCGGTCTCAGCCCCATTGAGATTGCGATCGTAGCCTCTATCGTGGAGGGCGAGAGCCATAACAAACGCGAGATGCCGCTTATTGCCAGCCTCTATCTCAACCGCGTGCACAAAGGCATGCCGCTGCAGGCTTGTCCGACGATCAAATATGCCGTGGGTGATTTCAAACTCAAACGCATTCTCTATCGCCATCTGGCGGTCGATTCGCCCTATAACACGTACAAGAACCCGGGTCTGCCTCCCGGACCGATCCGCTGTCCCTCGCCGGAGACAATCGACATGGTACTCAATGCGCCTAAAACAGACTACCTCTTCATGTGCGCCAGCCCGGAACTCAATAACACGCATATTTTCTCCGCGTCCTATAGCGGGCATGCCGCAGCCGCACAGCAATACCGGCATACAATGGACACTATTCACTGGGAAGAACAATGATTTGGGATAATAACGACGATATCCGGCTGGTCGAGTGCGATAATAATCCACGCACGATCCAACGCCATCTCAACGCTTGCCGCGAGGAAAGAAGACCCTATCTGTTCCTCACTCCTACTATGACCGTCAAGCCTCTCAGACGGCTGCTTGTGCCGGTTTCAATGCTGGAAGAAGAGACCTACAAAGCCGAGATCTGCACCTATCTTGCCCGCAAGACCGGGGCACATATCATTCTTCTGCAAGCCAATGACTACGGCTCGCACGCGCGGCAGAACGTCAACCGGATCATCACTCATATAGAGAAAATCAACACGCAAGTAGAGCCCCCCATTACGTACGAGGTTATGCAGGCGCACAAGGACTCCTTCTCCCTCATCCGCGAAGCCTCCGAGCGGCAAAGGGATTTCCGGCATGATCTGCTGATTCTGACCGCCAGCCGTGACTACGGGCTGGACGATATTCTGTTCGGACCGCCGGAGAGAAAAGCGATCCAACGGTCTTTGGTACCTGTCATGTTGGTTAATCCAAGAGAAGATTTGTTCTCACTTTGCGATTAAACAGAACGAAATACCGACATTTTGTCAACTTAATTTTACAAATTATAGTT
>CADAZU010000038.1 GCA_902792535.1 uncultured Bacteroidales bacterium | reverse complement strand
CAAGAACACCCCGAATTCGGAAGGTCTGTTCAATCTGACAGCCCCGACGAATGACTCCAAGGCGCAACTGGAGGTATTGTCCGCCACGCATGCATACACAGACAAGCTCGGTTTCTTCGACGCGGGAGTGAAAGTGGCTTACCACTTCAACTTTCCCAAGAAGATGAAATTCAAAGCTTCTCAGCTGGAGAAATAAGCGAATAAGCTCCGATCAGTTCTAATGAACTGTATATAGAAAAGCCCCCGCGATCCGATCGCGAGGGCTTTTTTGTGATAGCTGATAGCGCAAAAAAACGCCCTAATGGACGTTTTTTCTTGCATATGTCACGGAAAAGTAGTAATTTTGCAGCGCGAAAGAATTTGGTTGTACGAAATGACGATATTGTGTATAGAAACAAGTACCTCTGTTTGTTCCGCTGCTATCTGTAAGGATGGTGCGCCGCTCAAGCAGTATATATGCTATGAGGGAAGCAACCATGCGCGGTTGCTGCCCCGTTATATAGAGGAACTGCTCGCGTTCGCGCGGGAGCAAGGTCTCGCTATCGAAGCAGTAGCCCTCTCTGAGGGACCGGGCAGCTATACCGGTCTGCGTATCGGTACCTCTACCGCCAAAGGGCTGTGTTACGGACTCAATGTACCGCTGATCCCTGTCCCGACGCTGGATATACTTGTGGAGAATTATAAATTACACAATTTACAATTTACAATTCACAATTCACAATCAGCGGAGAGCCGTCAGCCGTCAGTTGTTCTCCTTCCTATGATCGATGCGCGTCGGATGGAAGTCTATACGGAAGTACCAAGTGACCAAGTACCAAGTGACCAAGTAGATCGGGTGAACCGAGCGAAGGCGGTAGTGGTGGAGAGCGAGGATAGTATTTTGTCGCCCTCTTTTGAGGAGTGGGACGGGGAGAGGTTGCCTGTCTATTACTTCGGTGACGGAGCGGCGAAATGCCAGTCCGTACTGACCTCCCCTAACTGGCATTTCGTCCCCGGCATCGTGCCCGAGGCGCAGTATATGGGTGCGCTGGCGGAGAGCAGACAACTATCAGCTATCAGCCATCAGCAATTAGCCTATTACGAACCCTATTACCTGAAGGAGTTCATTGCGGCGCAGAGCCATGTCAAGGGACTGAAATCTTAAAAATTGTAAACTTTTTTACCGCGTTTTGACCCCGATCTGCATAGCAATTAACCACGAACCAACCACGAACCAACCACGATACACCGTAAAATGGGTAAAGTCTTAAAAATAGTACATTTTGCGTTAGCCGGAATTCTCGTCCTGCTCGCTACCTCTTGCGCTACCCGGAAAAACACATGGGCGACCCGTTCGTTCCACCAGACGAAAGTCAAATATAATATTCTCTATAACGGCAATGTGGCATACGAAGAAGGGCTGAAAGCCATCCGGGATGCCAATTCGGACGATTACAGCCGTGTGCTGTATCTCTATCCGGTGTCGAACCACCAGGCAGCGGAAGCTTCGGCTTCGCAGATGGACAAGACCATCGAGAAATGCCGCAAGTGTATCAAACTGCACTCCATCAAATCGAAACCCAAACGAGACCCCAAAAAGGCGAACGACCCGAAATACAAACTCTGGCTCCGGTCCGAGGAGTTCAATGCCGAAATGGACATAGCCTGGCTGCGTCTGGGTCAGGCGGAGTTCCACAAAGGCGATTTTTTAGGCGCAGTCAGCACCTTCAACTATATCATCAACCATTACCAGAACGATCCGGATATGATTGCGCAATGCCAGCTCTGGATCGCACGGGCGTATGCCGAGATGGGATGGCAGTACGAGGCGGAAGATATGCTGAACCGCGTTCAGATCGACGCCCTCAGCCGCAAGCATGCGAAACTGTACGCCGCCGTCAAAGCGGATGTGTTGCTCAAAGGCGAACATTACCGCGAGGCCATTCCGTTTGTTAAGTTGGCGATACCGCACGAGAAACGCAAGATTTACCGTCCGCGGTTCGCGTATGTATTAGGCCAGTTGTACGAGATGGACTCCAAACGCGACGAGGCGGTCCAGTCCTATAAATCCGTTGTGCGCATGGCTCCGCCCAACGAGATGGAGTTCAATGCCCGGATCCGCATCGCCGAGTTGGGCGGCAAAGGATCGCTCCGCCGGCTCAAGACCATGACCCGGCAGTCGAAATTCAAAGACCGTCTGGACCAGATCTATGGCGCGATGGGTAATATCCATCTCCAGAACAAAGATACCGCCAAAGCGCTGGAGATGTACGAGAAAGCGATTGCGGAAGCTACCCAAGCCGGCACAGCCAAAGCTGCTGTCCTCGTGCGCGCGGGCGATATATATTTTGAACAACGCGCGTACGTGAAGGCGCAGCCGTGTTACCGCGAAGCGGTCACTATCCTGACCGCCGAGCATAAGGACTATGCCCGTGTCCAGAAGCGTTCCGAGGTGCTGGACGAACTGATCGTGTCTTATACCCAATCCCAGTTGCAGGATTCGCTTCAGCGGCTCAGCCATCTGAGCGAGGCGGAGCAGCAGGCGGTGGTGGAGAAGATCATTGCCGACCTGATCGAAGCGGAGAAACAGGATTCGCTCAAACAGGCGCAAGAGGCACTCGATATAGCGCGAGGCGACAATATGCCGCGAAGCGTCAATACCGCCAATATGCTCGGCGGAGGAGGCACCCAGAAGGGCGAATGGTATTTCTATAATCCCCAATTGGTGAAACAAGGCGCGCAGGAATGGCGCCGCCGGTGGGGTACACGGCAACTGGAGGACAACTGGAGAAGACAGAACAAACAAGTCGTGGCGAACGATAATTTCACGGCTAATCCGGAGGAAGGAGAGCAGGGGACTGACACCCTTGGTGCGCCTTCGGCGGAGGCGGACACCTTGGCGCCCAAACCTCTGCCGCGCTCTACCGATCCGCATGATCCGAACTATTACCTCCAGCAAATCCCCCGTACGGAGCAGGACTATGCGGTTAGCGACAGCCTCTGGCGGGACGCGATGGTTGCGCTCTATTTCATCTACCGCGACCGGCTGGAGGACCAGCCGCAAGCGGATGAGACGCTGCGCGAGCTGGAGCGCCGGTTCCCTAACCACCCCTGTCTAGAACCTATCTATGAGGACCTGCGTCTGCAAGCCTTGCGCCACGACGAAGCCTATATAGCGCGCATGCAGCGCATTCTGGCGGAGCAGGACTCGCTCTATGCCCAAACTTATCGCGCCTATACCAAGGGCGAGTTCGCTGTTGTCAAAGCCAATAAGCTCTATGCCGATACCGCTTTCTCGCAAAGTGCGCTCCTGCCGCGGTTCCTGTTCCTGAATGCCGTAGCCGTGGCGCGGACGGAAGGACAAGAGGCGTTCGTGCGTGAGTTGCAGCAGCTGGTAGAGCGGTATAGCGACAGCGAAATGGGCGCGATGGCGAAAGATATGCTGGCGATGATGGGACAGGGTATGGAGAGCCAGAAAGGCGGTGGTACGGGTAGTCTGGCGGAGCTGCGCGACCAGACGGAGACGGAGAACCCGGAGGAGACAGAGGCGGACCAACAGCAATGGAGCGAGGACCGCAACCAACCCTCGGTGGTATTGCTGATCCTGCCTAAAGCCGATGAAGCGGCGCTGAATGAACTGCAATACGAAGTGGCGCTGTTTAACTTCTCGCAGTTCCTGATCCGCGACTTTGACCTGCAGAAAATGCCGGTCTTCGGTACCGGCTGTGCCCTCCGCGTCAGCGGATTCGCCGATATGGATGAAGCAGAGTGGTGGATCGACCTGCTGCAGAAGAATGCCGAGATGCAGCGTGTTCTTGTGGGAGTGACAGTACGCCCTGTGACGGAAATCAACCTCCCGCTGGTAAAATAGCCGTAGGTCGAATCCGTCTAACCAAAAAGGACGGCAAAGAGCCATCCTTTTTGTCGGGGAGACGTGATTCGAAAATTGCCTCTGGCAATAATCGTGCCCTTGGGCTAAGAACACGCGTAGGTCGAATCCGTCTAACCAAAAAGGACGGCAAAGAGCCATCCTTTTTGTCGGGAAGACGTGATTCGAACACGCGACCTCCGGTCCCCCAGACCGTTGCGCTACCGGGCTGCGCCACTCCCCGAATGCTTTAATTTTCAAAAGCGGGTGCAAAGGTACTGCTTTTTTTTGAAATATGCAAGAAAAATGACAAAAAAATTCTATATTGAGACTTATGGCTGCCAAATGAACGTCGCGGACAGCGAGGTAGTGGCTGCTATTTTGCAAACTACGGACGCCGAAATGGCGGACCGGTGGGAGGACGCAGATATCATCTTGCTCAATACCTGCTCCATCCGCGATAACGCGGAGCAGAAAGTGGGTGCTCGCCTCCGCGAACTGAAAGCGCATATCCGAAATCGTCAATCCGGCACTTCGAACCGCCGGTATATCATCGGCGTGATAGGTTGTATGGCGGAGCGGATGGGACAGGAGTTGATCGATGAGTATGGTGTGGATTTTGTAGCGGGACCGGATGCGTATCTGGATATCCCGAACCTCCTGGCGCAATGCGAGCAGGGACACAAAGCCCTCAATGTCACCCTTAGTACCACCGAGACCTACCGCCAGATCATTCCCGCCCGCATAGGACGTTCGATCAGCGGATTCGTATCCATCATGCGCGGCTGCAATAATTTCTGCTCCTATTGCGTGGTACCTTATACCCGCGGACGCGAGCGCAGCCGAGACGTGGAGTCGATCCTCAATGAGGTGCGCGATCTGCACGCCAAGGGCTACAAAGAGGTGACCCTGCTGGGGCAGAACGTCAACTCCTACCGCTACGGGAATATTGATTTCGCAGACCTGCTGGAGATCGTAGCGGATGCGGTGCCGGACATGCGTATCCGCTTCACCACCAGCCACCCCAAGGACATGTCCGATAAGACGCTGGAGGCGATCAGCCGGCATGCCAACCTCTGTAAGTTCATCCATCTGGCGGTGCAGTCCGGCTCCAATCATATTCTGAAACTCATGAACCGCAAATATACCCGCGAATGGTATCTGGACCGCATCGCCGCTATCCGGCGGATACTGCCTACCGCGGCAATCAGCACCGATATCTTCTGCGGCTTCCACGACGAGACGCTGGAGGACCATGCCCAGACCCTCAGCCTGATGCGGGAGGTAGGGTTCGACTCGGCGTTTATGTTCAAATACTCGGAGCGCCCGGGCACCTATGCGGCGAAGCACTTGCCGGATAACATTCCCGAGGAGGAGAAAGTGCGCCGCCTCAATGAGATCATTGCCCTGCAGACCCAGCTCTCTCTGGAGTCCAACCTCCGCGAAGTGGGAAAAGAAGTGGAGGTGCTGGTGGAGGGATTCTCCAAACGGAGCCATGACGACATGTATGGCCGCACCGAGCAGTACAAAACGGTCGTCTTCCCGCGCACCGATGAGAAGGTGGGCGATCTCGTGAAAGTACGCATATCCGAAGCCTCTGCAGCCACTTTACGGGGGAAAATCGTTAAAAAATAAACAATTTAAGCATTTTTTTGCTAAAAAATTTGGCTATGTCAAATAAAAGCAGTACTTTTGCATCGAAAACAAAATTTTCATAGTTAAGGTTTAGGTTTAATGGTAATAGGAGGCTGTGAAGTTTCCTATTACTTTTAGACAAAAAGAAGGCGTACGCCTTATTTTTTATATGGCTGAGGAAACGAAAAATACGAATATCCCGGATATGACGGACATGGATGAGGTCCGCAAGGCGATTATTGCCGGGGAGATTTTGAATCGAAAATATTAATACATTATATAATTATGGCAGTAACGTACATGACCGAAGAAGGTCTGAAGAAATTGAAAGAGGAGCTCCAATTCCTGGAGACGGTGGAGCGCCCACGTATCATTGCCGCTATAGCCGAAGCACGCGAGAAAGGCGACCTAAGCGAAAATGCGGAGTATGATGCGGCGAAAGAGGCACAGGGTGCGCTGGAGACAAAGATCGCAGTACTCAAATCGCGTCTCATGGAAGCCCGTGTGTTGGACACTTCGTCTCTGAACACCGATGAGGTGAAGATTTTTACCAAAGTGCGCGTGCGTCAACTCAATAACGGACAGGAGAAAACATTCCAGCTGGTGACCGAAGGAGAAGCCAACCTCGCGGAGGGCAAACTCTCTATCGCTACGCCGATAGCGAAAGGTCTGCTCGGCAAGAAGGTAGGCGAGATCGCCAAGATCCAAGTACCGGTAGGAATCCTGGAATTCGAAATCCTTGAAATTAGCCTCTAATATGACTCTCTTCACTCGTATCATCAAAGGCGAAATACCGAGCTACAAGGTAGCGGAGGATGATAAGAACTACGCTTTCCTGGATATCAATCCTTTGGTAAAGGGCCATACGCTGGTGGTGCCTAAATTGGCGGAACCGGAAGCGGATTATATCTTTGATCTCTCCGACGACCAGTTGCGGAACCTGATGACGTTCGCCGCCAAGGTGGCGCGCGGTATCAAAGCCGCTACGGGCTGCAAACGCGTAGGCGTGGCGGTCCTCGGTATGGAGGTCAACCATGTGCATGTACATCTCGTGCCGATGAACTCGGAGAAAGACATGCTGTTCACTAACCCCAAACTCTCTCTTCCCGCTGAGGAGATGGCGTTTATTGCCAACTCCATCGCCGAAGCGATAGAGAAAGTATAAACAAATAAACAACACGGAAACTTTTCCAAAAAATGGAGGCCTTTCGGTCTCCATTTTTTATATTCTCTGCCATCTGCCATCTGATAGCTGATAGCTGATAGCTTACCAGATACTTACCCGCTCCTCCGGCTTCACGTACATCGGTGACTCCTCTGTTACGTTCCAAGCCTCGTACCATGCGTTGATCTGCGGCAGCGCACCGTTCACGCGCCAGCGGCCGAGCGAGTGAGGATCGCTCTTCGTGCGATTCAGGATCTCCTCCGGACGGATGTTGCCTGCCCATACATTGGCGTATGCCAGGAAGAAACGCTGCGCCGGCGTGAACCCGTCGCGGGTCTGCAAGCGGTCTTTCTCTGCCTTGGCTTCTTCGTTCAGCGTGAATGCCAGATACGATACCTGCAAGCCTCCATGGTCGGCGATGTTCTCGCCCAGCGTGAAGGCGCCATTGGCGTGTACGCCCGGAGCTACCTCGATCTTGTTGAATGCCTCTTCCATCACTTTGGTGCGCTCGTCGAAAGCGGCTTTGTCCTCTGCCGTCCACCAATTGACCATATTGCCGTCTTTGTCAAACTGGCATCCCTGGTCGTCGAATCCGTGGGTCATCTCGTGTCCGATCACTACGCCGATAGCGCCGTAGTTGAACGCATCGTCTGCCTCCATGTCGAAGAACGGATATTGCAGAATACCCGCCGGGAAACAGATCTCGTTGGAGGACGGGTTGTAGTACGCATTCACGGTCTGCGGAGTCATATACCATTTCTTCTTGTCCACCGGCTTGCCGAGGAAGCTGAGGCTGTAGTCCTGCTCAAACTTGGCGGCACGCTGCAGGTTGGCATAATACGTCTCCTCTGCATTGATGTCCAGTTTGCTGTAGTCGCGCCACTCGTCCGGATAACCGATCTTGATCGTGATAGCGTTCAGTTTCTCGATCGCTTTGGCTTTGGTCTCGTCGCTCATCCATGCCAGATTCTCGATCCGGATACCCAGTGCTTTCTGCAAGTTATGCACGAGCGCGAGCATGCGTTCCTTATTCTCCTCCGGGAAATATTTCTTGACGTACATCTGACCTACCGCCTCGCCCAGCGTACCGTTTACGATACCGACAGCGCGTTTCCATAGCGGCCGCGGCTCTTCCGTGCCGGACAGCACTTTGCCGTAGAAATCAAAACTGGTCATGTAGATCTCGTTCGTCAGATACGAACTTGCACCTTCGATCACTTGCCATGCAAAGAGGGTCTTCAAATCCTCCAGCGGCTCGTCCGCCAGCATCTTGCCTGCTTCCTGCAGGTGCGGGATCTGACCGACCGACAGGCTGTCCAGCTCGACGCCCAATGCCCCGAAATAGGCTTTCCAATCTACCTGCGGCACTAATTCCTGCAGCTCCGCTACACTCATCTTGTTGTAGTTCCGCTGCGGGTCGCGAAGCTCGACATTGCTGTAAGCGGCTTTCGCCAGACGCGTCTCCATTCGCAGGATAGTCTGCGCTTTCTCTGCCGCGTTCTCAAATCCGAAGAGCCCGAACATCTTCTCTACGTATGCCACATAGGCATTCCGGATCGCGGTGGTCTGCTCGTCGGTATCGAGGTAGTACTCTTTCTCGCCTAACGAGAAACCGGCTTGGTACTCGTTCAGGATATTCATCGAACTGTTCATCGCATCGGCATCGACGTACATCGCCCAGAGCTGGAAATCCATGGCGGCACCCAAGATGCGGCTCAGATCCTCGCGGCGCTCAATAGCGGCGATCTCCTTCAGCGTAGCCTCTACCGGCGCAATACCTTCTCCCTCGCGGCGCGCGGTGTCCATCGCCAGATTATACATATCGCCGATCTTCTGCTCGATCGAACCTTGCTGGTGTTTCTTAGCGGCGATCTCCTGGATCAGACCGTTCACTTGCTCCAGATTCTGCAGACCCAGTTTGTCGAACGAACCGAAGCGGCTGTATTCCGGCGTCAAGGGGTTTTTCTCCATCCATCCGCCGCATGCGAACTGGTAGAAATCATTCTGCGGTACCGCCGTGGTGTCCAGATTGTCGAGGCTGATACCGGTCGTCTGTTGTTTGGTTGTGCATGCTGTTGTCATAACTGCAAACGCTGCTAGCGTAAAAATAAGTTTTTTCATATCTTATGGTGGTTAATATTATTTACCTTTCCGTAGTTTAGAGGCAAAAATAAGCGCATTCGTCAGTGCCAGAAGGATAGCAACCAAGTCGTCTATCCATCCGGTCACAGGCACAACATCCGGCAGGAAATCAGCCGGAATAATTAAATAGATCAGCGCAATCATTGCGCTGATCCATATGTTCATTTTGTACTTTGTCTTTTGCTGCATTATTTAACGAACGCGCTCGCAATAACTACCGTCGCGGGTATCTACGCGAACGATCTCGCCCTCGTTGATAAACAGAGGCACGCGGATCTCAGCGCCGGTCTCCAGCGTAGCCGGTTTCAACGTGTTGGTGGCGGTATCTCCCTTCAGACCCGGCTCCGTGTACGTGACCGCCAACTCAACCTTGGTCGGCAGCTCGGCGAAGAGGATCGTCTCGGTCGTAGCGTCCGATACCACATCTACCGTGAAGCCCTCTTTCAGGAAATCAACACCGGTGATCAGGTCGTGTGCGATAGGCACTTGCTCGAACGTCTCGTTATTCATGAAGATATAGTCATCGCCCTCTTTGTACAGGAATTGGTACGGACGGCGCTCTACGCGTACATCCTCCAGTTTCTCACCGATGTTAAAGCGGCGCTCCAATACGCGGCCATCGACTACATCTTTAAACTTCACACGCATGATCGTATTGCCTTTTCCCGGCTTCACGTGCAAAAACTCAATTACGAAATACAAACGGCCGTCCATGCGAATACATACGCCGTTTTTGATGTCTTGACTGTTAATCATAAAGTGATTTACAATTTGGTTATTTACAATTTATAATTCAATTTTTCGCAAATTCGCTGCAAAGGTACAAAAAAATTTGCATATGTGCAAAAAAAATCGTACCTTTGCGTCCAAATTCGTTAAAATCATGGAAGCATTACGGAATTTTTTCGGTACAATTGATATTTGGCAGGTCTTATCCTCGTTCGTTTTTCTGATCGCAATCATCGATCCGTTCGGCAATATACCCATCACGATAGCGATGCAGAAGAAGGGTATTAAGATCCATGCGGACAAGGTCTGTATAGCGAGTCTTATTATCCTGATGTCCTTCCTTTTCCTGGGCGAATGGATCCTCAAACTCTTCGGCGTGCAGATCGAGTATTTCGCGATCGCCGGAGGATTTGTGATCTTCCTCATGGCGCTGGAGATGATTCTCGATATCACGATTTTCCAGAATGACAAACTGGAGGGCGAGATCGGTAGCGGCAGTTCGATCGTGCCGCTGGCGTTCCCTATGTATGCCGGACCGGGAGCGTTTACCGCGCTCTTGGCGATCACTGCCGAGTATAGTATCGCCAGCCTCTGTATCTCCCTCTTCCTCTGTATGCTCGTCCTGTATCTGGTTCTTGTTGGTACCAACTGGCTTACCAAATATCTGGGTACTACGGCGCTCTATATCATCCGCAAGTTCTTCGGCATCATCGTCCTTGCTATCTCGTGCAAACTGATGTTTGGCAACTTGGCTGCGGTATTTTAAAGAATAATGAATAAATAATAGAGATATGAAAAGTTTTAGTGAAATGACTATCGCGTTGGCGTCTGACCATGCGGGCTTCGCTTTAAAACAACAGGTTCAATTGTTCCTGGAGGACAATGGAGCCAAAGTGAAAGATTTCGGTTGTTATAATACCGAGAGTTGTGACTATCCGGATTTCGCTCATCCGCTGGCTGAGGCGGTGGAGAAAGGCGAGTTCGAGTATGGCGTGGTGATCTGCTCTACCGGCAATGGAATTACCATGACGGCGAATAAGCACCAGGGAATCCGTGCGGCTTTGTGCTGGGAGACCCGTCTCGCAGAGCTGGCGCGTGCGCATAATAATGCCAATGTCCTCGGACTTCCGGCCAATTTCATCTCTGCGCCCAAAGCGCTGGATATTGTTCGTACTTTCTTCCAGACCGATTTCGAGGGAGGACGTCACGAGCGTCGCGTGAATAAGATTGCGATTCATTAATCGATATATCTTTTCGCGTATGGGCAACGCCGTGCGTTGCTATACCGGTTATGCACTGAGTCTTTTGGGCTCGGTGCATATTGCACATAGACCGATGTTTGTCTCGGTCGAACCCTCCGCGGTTTGCCAACTCCGCTGTCCCGAATGTCCGGTGGGGCATGGGGCTGTCAGCCCTCGGAACTCAAAAGCCGGCAGACCTCCTTTTATGAGTAGCGAGGTGTGGCAGAGGACGCTGGACGAGATCAAGAGGCATGCCCATACCGTTCAGTTCTATTTTCAGGGCGAACCGCTGCTCAACCCGAACCTGCCGCAAATGATTTCGCAGGCGCATGCGGAAGGGCTCTATACCATCGTCTCTACCAATGCCCAGGCTATGACGGAACCGATGGCGGAAGCGCTGGTCAGTGCAGGATTGGATCGTATTATCGTTTCCATGGACGGACTCTCCGAAGAGAGTTATCGTGCCTATCGGGTAGGGGGCAGTCTCGCGAAAACGAAAGAAGCATTGCGGATGTTGCGGGCGGCGAAGGAGCGGCTGCATGCACATATCACCATTGAACTGCAATGCCTCCGCCTTCGTACGAACGAACAGGAGTGGCAAGACTTCAAGCGTCAATATAAATCGCTCGGAGCGGATACGCTGACCTTCAAAACAGCGCAACTCTATAACTACACCCACGGGCATCCGCTCATGCCTTCCGATCCTCGTTATAGCCGCTATGTTGCGTCCGGGAACTCCTCCTTGTACCACCGCCGTCCGCTGCACCGCGGGTGTCTGCGGGTATGGAGCGGGGTAGTGATCACTACCGATGGTGAAGTCCTGCCTTGCTGCTATGACAAATCGCACGCGTACGCGTATGGGAATATAATGAACGCACCCCTGCGCGAACTCTATAATAATGAGAAAGCACTCGCTTTTCGCCGCGCCGCATTCCGTGAAACCCCACAAATCTGCCAAGAATGTTGGAAATAAAATCATTTACTTTCGGTTCTTTCGGAACGAACACCTATGTCGTTTCTTCCCTCCCGGAGAAGGGTCGTGGAGAGGCATCGGTTCTGCTCATTGACCCCGCCTGCTCTAACCAATACGAGCAACAGATGTTGAAGGACTACATAAACTCCCTCTCTTGTGGAGAGGGTTGGGGAGAGGTTTTAATCCTCGCCACCCACGGCCATCTGGACCACCTCTGGGGTGCCGCATGGGCTACGGAGCAGTGGCATACGCCCGTCTTGATGCACGAGGCGGATATACCGATGGCGCAAGCCATGCAGGCGCAATATAACCTCTTCGGTATTCGTGCTACGCCCCAACCCTTCCCCATTGTCCCCCTCAAATCTTCAAATCTTCAAATGTTCAAATCTTCAAATGTTCAGATTCTCCCCACTCCCGGACATACGCCCGGATCCGTCTGTCTCTATTGGGAGGAAGAGAAAGTGCTGCTCTCCGGCGATACGCTATTCCGGATGGGGTATGGCAGAACCGACTTGCCCGGCGGAGACATGGGACAAATGATCAACTCCCTGCGCTATCTGTTCACCCTCCCGGATGACACACGCGTCTATCCCGGTCATGGCGATTGTACCACCATCGGAGCAGAGAAACGCGGTTAATCGTGCCTTTGGCGATTAAAAACGCGAATATTAATCACTTTTCTTCCCAAAAATTTGGTGGTTTCGGAAAAAAGCAGTATTTTTGCACGCTTTTTCTGCGAAAAGGCATAAATGCCGCGAAGTTGCGATGCCAGATTCAACTTTGGCGGTGATTGTAAAACCCGACGATTAATCGTAAATCGTAAATCGTCAAATCGTAAATTAAATTATGTATTTAACTTCTGAGAAAAAAGCTGAGTTGTTCGCTAAATACGGCAACGACGCAAAAAACACCGGTTCTGCTGAGAGCCAGATCGCTTTGTTTACTTTCCGTATCAACCACCTCACCGAGCACCTGAAGAACAATCGTAAGGACTTCGGTACGGAGCGTGCGCTGACTGCCCTCGTTGGTAAACGTCGCCGTATGTTGGATTACTTGAAATCCAAAGACATCGAGCGCTATCGTGCTATCATCAAAGAACTCGGTATCCGTAAGTAATTTTTGCGGAATTTTTGAGAAAAGAATGGCATACGCTTGCGTATGTCATTTTTTTTGTGTAACTTTGCACCGTGATTGAAATTAAACCGTATATAGAGCATGCCGTTTTGGTGGGATTGATTACTCCCGCTCAGCCGGAGGATCGTACCAAGGAGTACTTGGACGAGCTGGCATTTTTGGCGGATACGCATGGGATCGTGCCGGTGAAGCGTTTTACCCAACGCCTCGACCAACCCAACACCTCTACCTATGTCGGAGAGGGAAAACTGGAGGAAATCCGGCAATTTATCGTTTCCCGCGAGGAGGAACCGAGTGAGGAAAAACCGGTGGTAGATGTCGTCATTTTTGACGACGAACTGTCCCCTCGCCAGATACGCAACTTGGAAAAGGCGATCAATCATCGGGAGAAACACCCCGCGAACGTCCGCGTCATTGACCGCACGATCCTGATTCTGGAGATCTTCCTCCAGCGCGCGCAGACCTCTTATGCCAAGACCCAAGTCGAGATGGCGCACCTTCAGTATATGCTGCCCCGTCTGACCCGTATGTGGTCCCACTTGGATAGACAGCGCGGAGGTGGAGGCACCAACCGTGGTATGGGTGAGACCCAGATAGAGGCGGATAAACGGGTGATCGGACAGCGGATTGCCCTCCTTCGTGAGCAACTTAAGACCATTGACAAACAGATGGCGACCCAGCGCCAGCACCGGGGAAAAATGGTGCGTGTCGCGCTCGTCGGATACACCAATGTGGGCAAATCGACCCTCATGAACCTCCTCTCCAAATCCGATGTCTTCGCGGAGAACAAACTCTTCGCTACTTTGGATACCACGGTGCGCAAAGTGACGATTGAGAACCTGCCGTTCCTCCTCTCCGACACGGTCGGCTTCATCCGCAAACTGCCCCACCACCTCGTTGAGTCCTTCAAATCGACGCTGGACGAAGTGCGCGAAGCAGACCTGCTCATCCATGTCGTGGATATATCCCATCCGAATTTCGAGGAGCAGTACGAGGTCGTTGAGCAGACCATCAGCGAGATATGCAAGGAGGAGAAACCGACCATCGTCATTTTCAATAAGATAGATAGTTTCACCTATACGCCGAAAGAAGAAGACGACCTCACCCCCGTCAAACGTGAGAACCTCTCGCTCGCTGACCTCCAAAAGACCTGGATGGCGCGGCTCGGAGAGGACTGCATCTTCATCTCGGCGAAAAACAAAGATAATATAGACTCGCTGCGCGCGCTCATGTATGACCGCATCAAGGCGATCCATGTCCAGCGCTATCCCTATAATGACTTCCTCTTCCAAAACTACGAGGAGTAAATCTTCAAATTTGTAAATCTTCAAATTCTAAATATATATGCGAAGCATCGACGAACAAGGTTATCATTTTGAGGAATGGCTCACTCCGGAGCAGATAGCAGCGGATGTGAAGCAAGTAGCAGATCGCATTAGTGCGGACTACCGGGATAAAGAACCGCTCTTTGTCGTGGTCCTCAACGGCGCTTTTGTCTTTGCCGCGGACCTCATTCGGGCGCTGGATAAGGAGATCCGGTGCGAACAGACGTTCATACGCGTCAGCTCCTATTTCGGTATGGCTACTACCGGGCAACTGGAGTTCATCGTGCCGCTCCAGCAGGTGGTGGACCAGCGCGATGTGATTATCGTGGAGGATATAGTGGACACGGGACTGACGATCCACCAACTCAAAGCCCATCTCCGCGCGCATGGCGCGAACTCGGTGCGAGTGGCTACTATGCTCTTCAAACCCGCCAAACTGGAGTACAACGATGCCAAACCCGACTATGTCGGACATGAGATCAGCGAAGAGTTCGTCATCGGCTACGGACTCGATTTCGACGGCTTCATGCGAAACCTCAATGCCATCTACAAAGTCAAAAAATAACAGCTTAACATATTAACATTTTAACATTAATTTGCCATGAACGAAGAATTGAAAAAAGTAATGGAGGTTGCCGAGGTATGGACCAAGGAACCGTTTGACGCGGAGACCCGCGCACAAGTGAAGGCGATGATGGAGGCGGAGGACAAAACCCCGCTCATTGACGCTTTCTATCGTACTCTCGAATTTGGTACCGGAGGACTCCGCGGTATCATGGGACCGGGTACCAACCGTATGAATAAATACATCGTAGCTATGGCTACCCAAGGGTATGCCAACTATATGCTGAAAGTGCAGAAGGAGGGCGGTTTTGAGCACGTACAGGACGGACGCGTTGCGGTTGTGGTAGGTCATGACTGCCGCAATAACGGACGTATGTTTGCTGAGACGGTGGCCAATATCTTCTCCGCTAACGGAATCAAGGTCTATCTCTTTGAGTCCCTGCGCCCGACGCCGGAGGTCAGCTTCGCTATCCGTCATCTCAAATGCCAGGGTGGTGTGAACGTTACCGCTTCCCACAACCCCAAGGAGTACAACGGCTACAAGGCGTACTGGGAGGACGGCTCGCAGGTGCTCCAGCCGCATGACCAGGGTATCATTGACGAGGTGAACAAAGTGACCCTTGCGGATGTAAAATGGGAGGCGGACAAAGACCTCATTGAGATTATCGGCGGCGAGATGGACTACGACTACATGATGGCGGTTAAGTCTGTCATGATCGACCAGGACACCATCCTTCGTCAGAAAGACCTCAACATCGTCTATACCCCGATGCACGGCGCCGGTCGTCAGATCGTACCGATGTGCCTCCGCTCATGGGGATTCCAGAACATCCACGTGGTGCCCGAGCAGATGGTCATTGATGGTAACTTCCCGACTGTTGTTTCTCCGAACCCCGAGAACGCTGAGGCTATGACCCTCGGTATGAAGTTAGGCACCAAGCTCGGTGCCGACCTGGTGATTGCTTCCGACCCGGACGCAGACCGTATCGCTATTGTCTGCCGCAACGACAAAGGCGAGTGGGTCATCATCAACGGAAACCAGACCAACATCATGTTCCACTATTATATCATCAACAACATGAAGCGTCTGGGTAAGTTCCGCGATGATATGTATATCGTTAAGACCATCGTTACCTCCGAACTCATCCGCAAGATCGCTGATGCACAGGGTGTTACCCTCACCGACGAATACACCGGCTTCAAATGGATTGCCAACCGTATCCGTATGTGGGAAGGCAAACGCAAATATATCGGCGGCGGCGAAGAGTCCTTCGGTTTCCTGCCGTACGACGCAGTCCGCGATAAATGTTCGCCTTCGGCTATCTGCCTTATCTGCGAGATCGCTGCTTACGCCAAGGATAACGGCATGACCCTCTATGACTACCTCCTCAAGATCTACGAGGACTACGGCTTCCAGCGCGAGACGACCATCAACGTCGTTCGTCCGGGTAAGACGGGTGCAGAGGAGATCCAGGCTATGATGAAGAACTACCGCGAGAACGCTCCGAAAGAGATCGCAGGCGAGAAAGTGGTTCTCATCAAGGATTACAAGACCCTCAAACAATGCAAACTGGAGGATGGCAAATGGGTTGAGTCGGATTTCGACATGCCGCTGCATGCGACTTCCAATGTACTCCAGTACTTCACCGAGGGCGGTTTGAAGGTTTCCGTCCGTCCGTCGGGTACCGAGCCGAAAATCAAGTTCTATTTCGAGATCCCGGTAGCCTCCGGCAAGCCCTTCACCGGTGCCGACTACGAGCGCTGCACCGCCGAGGCGGAAGCCCGCGTTCCGGAGATCAAGAAATCCCTCGGACTCTAATCTCCCCTCTTGCATCCGCCAAGTTTGGCGGATATAAAATAAGGTACGCGCACCCGCGCGTACCTTTTTCGTCTCCTTCCCTTCCCCCGCCTTTCTTCTTTTTCAGGGCAATCCGATTGCCCGCCCTGCCTTATTTTACTTGCCGCGCAAAAATCACATGTCTCTGATCACCATGCTTGCTAACGTGCAGCCGAAGACGGCGGTGACTTGCATGAGGCTGCCCCGGGTGGCGCATTGTTGCGCTTGCTCCGTTGAATAGACGCACTTGACCTTTCTGTACGGATGAAGACCTATTCTCTTCATGCGTGCGCGGACGGCTTTTGCGAGTGCGTCACCTTGGATGGACGTCAGTTCGCCTGTCGTCACTTTGGTCGGATCGAAGCGGAGTGCGGCACCCATGGAACAGAAGATCTTCACCCCTCGCGTGCGCGTCGCGCATAATATAAGGTCTGTCTTCGCCGCCACGGAGTCGATCGCATCGATGACGTAGTCGTATTCACTGATCTTCAGATCTGCGCCGCTCTCGGTTTTTCCATCCGCATGGTAGTTTTCAAAAACGGCCACTATCTCCGCTTCGGGATTGATCGTCAAGAGCCGTTCGCGTAGCACCTCCACTTTGGGGCGTCCGATGGTCTCCCGTGTCGCCGGCAGTTGCCGGTTGACATTCGATGGCTGTACGGTGTCGCCATCGACGATCGTCAGATGCACTAATCCCGTCCGGACTAATGCCTCCGCGCACCAAGAGCCCACACCTCCGACGCCGAACAGGAGCACCCGTTTTGTACGAAGCGCTTCCATCGCTTCTGCACCCAATAATGCCTCGCTTCTTGAGAAGAATTCGTCCATTCTGTATTGATTTAGGGTGCAAAAGTACAAAAAAAAACGCATTTATGCAAAAAAAACGTCCTAAAATTTGGTCAATTCAAATATTTGTTGTAATTTTGCACGCTTTTTCGCTCGAATAAGCACTAAACCCCTAAATGGGGTCCCCGAAAATTTTAATTTTTGGGGAGAGCGGAGGCACAAGTTGCCCGTCTATTTAGCGGAGCGGTATAGACTATTGCACACTTGTTGCCGAACGCGAAAGCCCAGGTGGCGGAATTGGTAGACGCGTTGGTCTCAAACACCAATGGGAAACCGTGCCGGTTCGATCCCGGCCCTGGGTACAAGAAAGGAGGTGTAAGCAATGATTATCGTTCCTGTTAAAGAAGGTGAGAACATCGAGCGCGCGATTAAGAAATTCAAACGCAAATTCGATAAGACGGGTGTCGTAAAAGAGCTC
>CADAZU010000037.1 GCA_902792535.1 uncultured Bacteroidales bacterium | reverse complement strand
GCTGAACGAGGATGGCTCGGAGATTGACCATGAGACGCTGGAGTATGGTGCAATGCCGACTCACGCAGATGCTACCAAAGAAGCAACTGCTGAATATACCTATGCTTTCGCTGGCTGGGGCAAAGAGATTGCTCTGGTAACGGGTAACGAAACCTACCAAGCAACCTTTACCGCTACGAAGAATACCTACACCATCACTTGGCTTAATTCGGATAATTCGCCGTTATACCAAGAAGAGGTAGCGTACGGCGAGACTCCGGTCTATAAAGGCGAAACCCCGACCAAGCAAGGCGATGCGCAGTATAGTTACACGTTCGCCGGCTGGAATGTAGAGCCTACCGCTGTAACAGGCGAAGCGACCTATACGGCAACCTTCACTGCTACGAAGAATACCTACACCATCACTTGGCTTAATTCGGATAATTCGCCGTTATACCAAGAGGAGGTAGCCTATGGCGAGACACCCGCCTACAACGGCGAAACCCCGACCAAACAAGGCGATGCGCAGTATAGTTATACCTTTGCCGGCTGGAATGTAGAGCCTACCGCTGTAACAGGCGATGCAACCTATACCGCTACCTTCAGCAGAAACATAAACACCTATACCGTTACCTTCTACTTGGACGGCGGTACTATCGTCTTGGAATCTGGCGAATGGGAGTACGGCGCAACGCCGAGCACCAACGCGACCCCGTCCAAGGACGACGAAGAGCATTACTACTATACCTTCATCGGCTGGTCTCCTGAGATCACTCCTGTCACGGGCGATGCGTCTTATACGCCGATCTTTACGCAGGAACCGAAGCAATATACGATCACCTTTAATAACTACAACGGCAGAACGCTCTGGAGCACGACCGTTCCTTATGGCGAGATGCCGGAGTATAATGGTGAGACTCCTTCCAGACCGCGTACCCAGCAATATACCTATACTTTTGCTGGCTGGTCTCCGGAACTGGGAACCGTCTCCGGCGATGCAACCTACACGGCGGTCTTTAAGGAAATCCTGAACCAATACACGGTTATCTTCTTGAATGAAGATGGTACGGAGTTGGATCGCCAGCTGGTGGATTATGGTACGCTGCCGGAGTATAATGGCGAGACCCCGACCAAGGAGCCGGATGAGAACTATAAGTATGAGTTTGCCGGTTGGACACCACGTATCGTAGCGGTTTCGAAGGATGCCACTTATACGGCAACCTACACCAGCCGCGACAAGCACGAAGGAATAGACAATGTGCAGCCGCCATATATGGAGGCTCAAAAAGTAATGATCAACGGCATCCTGTACATCCTCCGTGGTGACAATGTTTACACCACCGATGGTGTATTAGTAGAATAACGATATACTGTCGGTGTACGAGTGGGTGATTAGTGGGTGATTAGTGGGTGATTAGTGGGTTGTTTGTATGACGTGAGCGGAAGAACACCCCGCCACACCCCCCGCCACAACACAATAAATTGTCTTTAATTGTAGATAATTGTTGACCAAAAGAAAGAATAAATGTTTTTTATGTTTATGTCCTTTGACGTTTGCGACTCCGCAAGGAGTGTAGATTTGGTTGATGGAGCGGCATGGGAGCTTGCTCACAAGGACGCTACAGCGAGCAAAGATACAAGAGCCCACAGGGCTGCAAACAGCAAAGGGGTTTATCTTGGTTTATGTACTAAAAAAAGAGATCTGTGTAATTTGTGTAATCTGTGGACAAAAACAACGTCCATGTGTTCTTTGGAATAGAAATCGAAAATAAGAAAAATCTATGCAGCGCGTCACGTAGCAATGACCATCTTTATTTTCCATCCCGCAGGGATATTTTTGTAAGGCGGAAGTACGGCACTATTGAGTGCCGGACGCAGCGGGTCAGCAGGGCGGCAGGGCGAGGAAGCTTGCTCATCGGACAGACGCACGGCTGGAACGCAAAGGCTCATAAGAGCCGAACCGCCGCATTTTCGATGTACTAAAAAATCTCTGTAGCCCATAGGGCTGCAAACAGCAAAGGGGTTTTATAGGTTTTTGTCTATAAACCTCAAAAATTGATCTTTGAAATATTGGATTACCGTTTAATACGCAAAATTAGCTTAATTTGCTAAATTTGTGAATTATTATTTGCGTATGTCGTAAAAAACCTGTATCTTTGCACCAAATTTTGATGCAAAGGAGGTTTATTATGACAGCTTTACAACTGAATGCAGAAATCTATCGTAACTTAGGTATCATCGCCGAGGACGAGTCTATGCTGGAGAGGGTAGCTAAATATCTTCGCCGTGTAGCCAAACAGATGACCGACGATCCTACTTGCATGACCAAGGAGGAGTATTTCGCCATGCTGGATCGTGCTGAGAAGGGACCAAGACATAGGATGTTGCCCAATGAAGATCTAACAGCTTTCTTAAAACGCATGGGACATGATTTATAATGTTGATATCCAGGAAAGAGCGGAGTACGATTTACTTCGTCTCGCGAAAGAAGAACCCAAAGCGTTCTTAAAAGCCCAAAGTTTAATCAACGAACTTAGAGAGCATCCTAAAACAGGTACCGGTCACCCCGAACCCCTGAAGGGCAAACCGGAAGGACGATGGAGTCGTCGTATCTCTCAGAAACATCGACTCGTTTATCGTATATTGGATACAGAGGTAGTGGTTCTTGTTATTGCTGCCTACGGTCATTACGATGACAAATAGTATTAAGTAAGGATATAATATATATATCATACCCATAGGCGAAGCGGTAATCCAATCAAGCGGGTTACCGCTTTTGTGTAATCTGTGGACATAAAAGCAACAATGTCCATTTTGTTTAATTTTTGGTAATTTTTGACCAAAGAGAGAAAAAATATTTTTTATGTTGATGTCCTTTGATGTTTGTGCTCCGCAAGGAGTGTAGATTTGGTTGATGGAGCGGCATGGGAGCTTGCTCACAAGGACGCTACAGCGAGCAAAGATACAATAGCCCATAGGGCTGCAAACAGCAAAGGGGTTTTATAGGTTTTTGTCTATAAACAGAACATAATGACGAAGCAAAAATAATTAATTATTAACTAAAATATTTATTAACTGAGGGCGACAATCCTCATCAAAAAAACGAAACAAATTAAAACAAAAATCCTAAAACAAAATGTTTAATTAACGAGGGTTTAACCCTCAAATTATTAACTAACCCTAAAAAAAACAAAATGAAAAAGTTTTATTCACTCGTGCTGATGGCAACGGCGTTGCTAATTGGCACAAACGCTTGGGCACAGGCTGGCCAGATTAAGATTGGCGAGACTGTATACTCAAGCTTGAATGCTGCATTTGCAGCTGCACAAACTGGTGATGTCATCGAATTGACAGGCAATGTTCAGGATGCTACCCCCGCATGGCTGGGTACGAAGGACGCAACAGATGCTAAAAAAAGTATTGTTCTTGACTTGAAGGGTCACGTTTATGAGAACACTTCAACGAAATCAGTAGCTATCGCTCTTACTCATGGTACCCTCGAAATTAAATCCACTGGTGGAGATGGAGAGGTAAAAACAGCTTCTGCTACTGAAGAACTGATTCGTATGTATGGTACTTATGAGGCAATTGATGCTAAAAACGGTACTCCTTTTACTCAACTCATTGTTCGCGAAGGTGTTACTTTGAGAAGTACTAAGAAGAATGCTATTTCTGTAGATGTACTGCGTCCGGGTCAAGCTACATTGTTTGGAAAAGCAGACAGCGACTTTGGGTATGCATGTGACTTCTTCTACAATCACGCCAGCGGCTGGGGTGTTGCTAACGGTGTACGCGTGGATATCGAAGGTAATATTTTTGCAGAAAAGTATGGTATCAAGGTAAATGGATGTGTTCGTTTCGTGAAAGACTATGTAGAGGAGAACTCAACTGCGTTCAAAGCTGGCTATCCGAATCAGCGCCAAGCAAATAGTGCATATACTTATGCTCCGAAGGCAGCATATACCGTTGATGAATCAGCTGTTGCAGGTAACTATTCTCCATATATTTGCATCGCTTCGACTGGACGTGTTAAAACTGCGGATACCAAAACCGAAGCTGTAGCTGCCTATTCCTCTGGTTATGCTCGTTGGTTTATCAAAGGTTACTGCGGAGGTAATACCGGTCTCTATGTTAAATCAGGACATGTTGATGTAGAAAGCGCGCATATTGAATCTACCAATCCTACATATACTGTACCGAGTGGCAAATCATCGGGTATTGATGCTGGTGGTAGCGCTATTGTGGTTGAGTCCAACGCTTCTTATTCGGGTAATAGTTCTGTAGCTATTTCCGGTGATACTCACGTAGAGGCGAAATCTGGTTACGCAATTGAGGAAAAAGTAACAACAGCTAACACTACAGAAGTAGAAGCAGTTACTATCAATGGTGGTACACTTACTGGTGGTGAAGTTGGAGCAATGTATATTGATGATAAAACGATTGCGGATCCGGATGCACGAGTTGTTGTGTATGGCGCTAATGTCGAAGGTAATGTTGCTATTGGAAGCGAAAATGACCAATTGTCAGAACTGATTCCTGAGAATACTCACATTACAGAGGTTGTTGTAGATGGTAAAACAACTATTGTTGTCAGCGAAGGAAACGGACCTGCTGTTGAAACTTCTGTTATTGGTGCAGATCCGTTTACCGCTGTTAAATGGCAGAATGCTCTTTCTACAGAAGAAACTTTGACTTCTGATCTGACCTTGACCGAGTTGGAGATCAATGAGGATTATGCACAAACCCTGACAATTGCTGATGGCAGCAAACTTATCGTAGGTAGAGCTATTTTAGGCGAGAATGCAAAGATCATCGTTAAACCGGGTGCAAAACTTATCATTACCGGTGTTCAGGGTATCAATGCCAATGTAGCTGACAATATTATTCTGGAGAGTTCGGCTACTAAGCAAGCTATCCTTCTCTTTAACCCGGCTGTAGCATCCAACCGTCACCCGAAAGCAGCTGTTAAAATGCATGTTGACGCTGGTAAGGAGGGTTCTGAGTATCGGTGGACACGTTTCGCTCTGCCTATTCAAGCGATTGACGCTGTGAAGAGACAGAACAACTACGACACCTATATCTATGGCTGGAATTATACCGCTAATGCAGGTCAAGGTGATTGGGAACTCGTTGCTAATGTTAAAAATGATTTGAAACCATGGGCTGGTTATACACTGACTTACGAAAATGAAGGTGAGCAGGTTTATACCTTCGAGGGTAACTTGGCCGGTAATGAAGATGCTGCATTGAATTTCGTACACAGAGGTTATAACTACTTTGGTAATAGCTACAGCAGTTATATTGATGCTAAGACTTTGGTTCAAAACTTACCTGCTGATATTGATGCTACGGTCTACTTGTGGGATGCAGTAAATCAGATCTATCAACCGACATCTATGTCGGCATTGATCGATAACCCGAAAATGTTGGACTACGAGTGGCAGAAAGATATAGCTCCGATGACTACTTTCATTCTGCGTCTGATGGATCTTGATAACGCTTCTGCTGACGTAAATTACGCAAATGCAATCTGGAGCAACCCGCGTCATGGTAATGCCGGCGGTAGTAGTTCTGCTCCTAAACATGCACCGGCTATGCGTAATGAAGATGCTTTCATCAGCATGGTTGTAACTGCTGCTAATGGTAAGAGTGATTGCATCCGTCTGTTGGAGAGCGCTGAGTATACCGATGCTTATGAGCGTGGCTACGATGCTGCAAAATTCATGAATACGAATACTGTTAATCTCTACGCTTCCATCAATGGTGAGAAATACAGCAATGTATGTACCAATAGCCTTGATGGCAAGGAGATCTCTATGCAAACGATGGATGATGTTAACTACACCATTTCGTTCCGTAATGTAGAGGGTAACGAGTATGCACTTCTTGATAAAGTAGCTAACCAAGTTATTGCTATCGAAGAGGATGCTATCTATGAGTTTGCAGCTCAGCCGAACAGCACCATTGAGGGCCGCTTCGAGATCGTAGGCCGTCAGAACATGCCGACTGCTATCGAGAACACCGAAGTTAAAGCTAACGTTAAGGGTATTTACACGATTATGGGTCAATATCTGGGCGAAGACTTCGAGGTTCTGCCTGCAGGTGTATATGTTGTTAACGGCGTAAAGGTTGTAAAATAATAACATTTTAATGCTATTTGGAGCGCGCGCCGAAAGGCGCTGCGCTACCAAATAACTCATTTATGAAAAAATATTATTCACCCCAAACTGAATGCACGGTCATAATCAAAGGTAGCATTATCTGTGGCTTAAGTGGCACCAATGATAGTGGAGATGGCCAGCAACAAAACCCATCAGTAGACTCTGGTTCAGGTGGGTCAGGAGGGTTTAGCGCTCCAAGACGTCGTGTATTCTAAAAAATCATTAGTTGGTAAAATAAATCTTTTAAATGTTTAATAAAATGAAAAAAATATTTATTTCAGCTATGGCCCTCGCAGTAAGTGTAATGGCTATGGCAACAGAAGAGGCTTTTGTAAAAATTACTTTGGCTGGTGAAAGCGGAGCCTCCAGTATAGTTCGTCTTATGCAAGATGATGCTCGTACTCCGGAATACGAAAGCGGATACGATGCTGAGAAAATGATGTATCAGGCAAACTCGAAGAGTGTGCTTCTCTATGCCATCGCAGGTTCCCAGAATTTGGAGAATGTGATGACTAACCAATTGTTAGGTTTGGAGTTGGGTCTTGTTACCAACCAAGTAGATCAGAACTATACTTTGACCTTCTCGAATTTTTCTGGTAACGAGTTCACGATTCATGACCGTGTAGCTAATCAGTATATTACTGTAAACGCTTCAACTCCTGCTTATGCATTCTCTGTAGAGGCTGCTCAGGTAGGTCGCGTTGCTATCAACGATCGTTTTGTAATTGAGGCTATGCCTACTGAGCCGAGCCTCTGCTTCAACTACAATGTGCTGGAGATCAACGCTCACACCGGTGAGGCTCTTGTTGTAAAGCAGGGCGATACCGAGATTGCTAACGTAGCTTCTCTGCCTGCTGTTTACAGCCTCGACCTGAGCGCTTACACCGGCCGTTTGGTAGTTACCCTCAATGGTCAGGACTACCAGATTGACGCTAACCCCGCAGTTACGAAAGTAAATCCCTAATCATTAGGGATCCGCGCTTGTTCTTTGAGAAAAGAATGTTTTTTATGTTTATGTCCTTTGATGTTTGTGACTCCGTAAGGAGTGTGATACGGGGCGGTAGGACGGCAGGGATGCTTGCATACCAAGCCGTCGTAGCGAACCGGAGCGCAAGAGCCCATCGGGCTGCAAACACCAAAGGGGTTTTATAGGTTTTTTTCTATAAAAATCTGTTGAATTTGTGAACATTAAAACCAAATTGTCTTTAATTTTTGGTAATAGTTGACCAAAAGAAAAAGAATGTTTTTTATGTTTATGTCCTTTGATGTTTGTGACTCCGTAAGGAGTGTAGCTTGGATCGGTGGAGCGGCATGGGAACTTGCTCACAATGACGTTACAGCGAGCAAAGATACAAGAGCCAATCGGGCTGTAAACAGCAAAGGGGTTTTATAGGTTTTTTCTATAAAAATCTGTGGACAGAAAAATCAAAGAACATCAAAGCGCAAAAACAACATCAATAATCCTCCCAAAAGAAAGGATATATAATGTTGGTAAAGAAAGTTAACATATTATTATTAACCCTGCTGACGCTCCTAAGTACATCCGTATCGGCAGCCGTGAATACGCAGTACTCTGCTACTGTGTGTGGCTCCGGCGCATACCTGTTCGGCTGCGACGCTCTGACCTCAAGCGGTTCGAAGACGAACGTGTTAGGCGATAGCACGGTTCATCTGAACCTGCTCTTCGCTGCGCCGAAGTCCACGGCTTATACCGCAGAGATCGAATCGGGACAGAACTATCTGTTCGGATGCGACGTGCTGACCGCCGAGGGCGAGAAGAGCCAAGTCTTCCGGCAAGTCGGTTGCGGTTGCGATAGCACCGTGACGCTGACGCTGAAATACAAAGCTCCCGCTACTCAGCCTGTGCATGTGGAGTATAGCACGAGCATCAAGGAAGGTGAGACCTACCTGTCTCAACGTCACTCCCGCTCCGGTTGTTCCGACGAATGTCACGGTAGCTTACACAGCCACTATAGAGGAAGGACAAACTTACCTCTTCGGTTGTGACCCGCTGACTGTTGCCGGACCGTACACGCGTACGATAGACCGTGTCGGAGGAGGTGATTCGATCATCAACCTGACGCTCAACGTCACTCCCGCACCGGTTGTTCCGACTGAAGTGACGGTACAGTACGACACGGAGATTCAGGCAGGCGATATTTACCTCTTGGGCTGCAAGACCTACCAGTTTGCAGAAACCGGAACCGGTCCTCAGACTCTGAGGGACACGCTTCATCTGGCGGGTAAGGACAGTATAGTGATCGTTAATCTGACGGTCAGCGCCGGTGGTGCTGCGAAGGTGGATACTACTGTGGCATATACCGCAACGATCGAACAGGGTCAGACTTACCTCTTCGGCTGCCGTCAACTGATTGCTGCCGGCGAGTACAGGGATACGCTGGCTCGCACCGGTGTCATCGGTGACAGTATCACGATCCTGACGCTGAATGTGAATACGATCCCTGCTGTTATTCCGGCAGTACCTGAGAACGTTGATTTCTGCTATGATGGTATAGGCTATGCCTGGGCGGGTCATGAGTCACTCGGCTTCCTGACTGCTACGGGTACCTACTATGATACGATACGTTATGTAGCCACCGGCTATGATAGCGCATACTACGAGTTACATCTGACTGTCCGGATGGCTACTGCCGCTCCGGTTGAGGAGGCTGTTATCTGCGCAGGCGAGACCTATATGTGGTCCGGCCACGAGTCTCTCGGTGCTTTGACCGCAGCAGGTCTGTACTACGATACGGCTCATTACACCACGGGTTGCGACAGCGTTTATTACCGGTTGAATCTGACTGTTAATAGTGCTACCGCCGCTACGGTGGAGGAGGCTGTTATCTGCGCAGGCGAGACCTATATGTGGTCCGGCCACGAGTCTCTCGGTGCTCTGACCGCAGCAGGTCTGTACTACGATACGGCTCATTACACCACGGGTTGCGACAGCGTATATTACCAGTTGAATCTGACTGTTAATGGTGCTACTGCCGCTCCGGTTGAGGAAGTTGTTATCTGTGCAGGCGAAACCTATATGTGGGCAGACCACGAGTCCCTCGGTGCTCTGACCGCAGCAGGTTCGTACTACGATACCGCTTATTACACTACGGGTTGCGATAGCGTTTACTACCAGTTGAATCTGACTGTTAATGCCGCTACTGCCGCTCCGATGGAGGAAGCTGTTATCTGCGCAGGCGAGACCTATATGTGGTCCGGCCACGAGTCCCTCGGTGCTCTGACCGCAGCAGGTCTGTACTACGATACGGCTCATTATACCACGGGTTGCGACAGCGTATATTACCAGTTGAATCTGACGGTTAACCAGGCTACGTACTCAACGACCGACACGACCGTATGTACCTTCATCGAATGGCACTATAACGGCGGTCAACCTCGCGAGTACTGGAGTTCGGGTACTTACACCGATACGCTGGTCAATGCGGCAGGTTGCGACTCGATCTGTACGCTGAATCTGAACATCAAGGTACCTCAGGAGACGGAACTGTCGCTGGTACACAAGTTCGGTGACCGTTTGTTGATGATCAACCGTCTTGAGATCAACGCTCTGCCGGGTTGGAAGAATATTCTGGATTCTCTGGGAACGGAGAAAGGTCAGTATGTCGAATGGCATGAGATCAATCCTGAGACGCATACGGATGAGATCGTCGGTCATGGCTATACGTATAGCTTGCCGACCGGTGAACCTCTCCCTGTAGGTCATACCTACTATGCGTATATCTCTATCCCTGGTTCTGATACGAACGGTGGTTGCGGCTCGTACGGCTATACGATACAATACACGATCCCTGCCAGATCACAAGCCGCACCGGCTCTGATGCCGTCGCTGGCTCGTCCGGGCGAGGATGTGCGTGTGATCAACCTCGATCCGATGAAAGAGACGACGATCCGTATTTATACGACGGACGGCTTGCTGCACCGCAGTTATACCGTTTCCGGCGAGAGTACGTTCACTCTCCGTGCGTCGGAAAACTATGGTCTGTATCTGGTAGAGCTGGTATCGGACGATCTGCGAACCACATTACGTTATATCGTTAAATAAGAAGGAGGAATACAATGAAAAGTGTTAAATCAATTCTTATTGCAACGACTCTGATCTGTGCATCTGTTGTGTCGGGTCTCTCGGCACAACAGGCAGCACAGCCTGCTGAGCAGTATGATTTCAGGGTGGCGTTAGGTGACTCGGTGATGATCAAGCGCGAGTGTGTGGAATACTCTACGGGCGAAGAACCTTCGGTATGGGTATGGGATAAAGTGCACACGGTTCGCCAGCTGGGCACGAAGAAGCACCCGGACGGCGTACTGCTGATGAATATCTATTCTTGGATCTGCGATACGTGTCTGATCCCTGTGAACGGCCATGCCGAGGAATCGGCTCGTCAGGCAGAGATCGAGCAGAGAGCAGACCGCGAAGCGTTCGAAGCGGAGCAGGCAGCTAAGAAAGCCTCTGCCGCCAGAGCCGCTGAGGAAGCCGCCAAAGCCGCAGAAGCGAAAGCCGCTGCAGAGAAGGCAGCAGCCGAGCAAGCCGTAGCCGATTCGATCGCTGCAGTCCAGGCTGCCAAGGAAGCGGAAGAAGCCGCTGCCGCCGAGCAGGCTAAGCAGGACTCGATCAAATCGGAACAGAAATTCAAGCACAACTACAACCGCTTCACGATCGGTCTCCGCGGCGGTGCATCGGCTTTGATGCACCATGCCGAGCAGGGCAATTGGGCTTGTGGCGGCGATGTGGTGCTCGACCTCCAGTATGCTCATTATTGGGCGGAGGACGGTCGTCCTGTTGACCTCGGTTTGATCGTCGGTCTGGGTATCGGTTACCAACAGAGCGGATTGAAGAAGGACTATGACAGTACTTATTTCCAGCGTCCTTACGGCGCCTCTAATGTGAACTACACGGTAGTGGCGCGGGACGTGAAGGAGACGGATCACCAGCTTCAGCTGGAAGTACCGTTGATGTTCTCCTTGATCCACGAGAACGGCTTGTTCTTCAATGTCGGTCCGAAATTCATGATCCCGTTATACACGCCTTATAACCAGTCTGTAAATCAGGACGGCACCAAGATCTCCGCATATTTTGAGGATACGGGTGTCACGACTGAGAACAATGAGGTTACGGGTGTCTATAAAGGCCAGCAGCCGGAGACGAGCAACGGTATCCAGTTCAATGCCAATTTGATGCTGACGGCGGAGATCGGTTATGAATGGGTGCTGAAGAGCGGCAACTCGCTGGGTCTGGGTGCTTATGCGAACTATGGCTGGAACTTGTCCTACAAGAACAACACGAACCCGGAGGGTCTGTTCAACCTGACCGCTCCGTCTGATGCGGACAAAGCGCATCTGGATGTGTTGTCCGCCACGCGTGCCTACACCGACAAGCTCGGTTTCTTCGACGCGGGAGTGAAAGTGGCTTACCACTTCAACTTTCCCCGGAAGATGAAATTCAAAGCTTCTCAGCTCTAAACGCGCAGTACAAAACGCGACTTTTAGTCGCTCTAAACAGAAAAAAGCGTCCCTCGGGGCGCTTTTTTTGATGTCTGAATTCTAATGGCTGAAAGTTGAATCCCTTTAGAACTCAACCTTTGGGGCTTTATTAGCTCCCTCTTCTGCCTCGAAATAGGGCTTTTTCTCAAATCCGGCGATACCGGCAACGATGTTATTCGGGAACCGACGAATGAGGGTGTTATATGCCCTCGCTTCCTCGTTGAACGCCTGGCGTGCGATAGCGATGCGGTTCTCCGTTCCCTCCAGTTGCGCCTGCAGGTCCCGGAAGTTTTCATTCGCTTTCAACTCGGGATAATTCTCCGCTACAGCCAGCAGTCTGCCTAATGCCTGGCTCAATTCGCCTTGCGCTTTCTGGTAAGCAGCTAACTGGTCGGGCGTGGCATTCGCGGGATCGATAGTGATCTGTGTAGCCCGAGCGCGTGCGTCCGTGACCCCTTCCAAGGTCTCCTGCTCATGAGCGGCATACCCTTTGACGGTAGCCACCAGATTAGGCACTAAGTCCGAACGACGCTGGTATTGGTTCTCTACTTGTGCCCACGCGGCGTCCACCTGCTCTTCTGCGCTGATAAAACCGTTGTACACGTTAGCCGCCCATAGGGCGATGATTGCCAGTACTCCCAGTACTACAATCCATGGCATTGCTTTTTTCATATCGTAATAAAATTATTAAAGTTTCCCTGTTGGTGCCGTCGCTCACCATTTTCCTCCGGCTCCGCCTCCGCTGGTGGAACCGCCGCCCCATGAGCCGCTGCTGCTACCGCCGCTGAAACCACCGCCACCGGAAGACGATGAAGAATGTCTCAACATCGGAATGACCGATTGGACAATAAACTGATGCCCGCAGGCTTGGCAAACGCAGGTCTCTTCTGCGAGACCGGAAGAGGAGTACGTGGCGGCAATGAGAGTCTTAGTACGGGTTATTTTGCCTTTTTTCTTATGGCATTTGGGACACCTCCGTCTGGTGGGTTTCAAACGAATCAGGAGAAAAATACCGATCGTGATGATTGCAAGCCAAGTGGATATGTCGTTGTACCAGTGTTCCTCATCATCTGCGTATCTGCCTCGGTTGGTAACGCTCTGCATGGCTTTGAGCTCTTCCGGCGCCTCGCCATCGTTGCAAACCGTGTAGATCGCCGCAACGCCGGTGCATATACCTCCGTCAAAATCCC
The DNA here is from genome assembly GCA_902792535.1 of uncultured Bacteroidales bacterium. Taxonomy (GTDB): domain Bacteria; phylum Bacteroidota; class Bacteroidia; order Bacteroidales; family Paludibacteraceae; genus Colicola. The sequence goes on along the minus strand of CADAZU010000037.1, from coordinate 14,216 downwards.
CTTCGCGGAAAGAAGGAAACATGTAGTCCTGTATAATCCGGTTGCACTGCGCGTCCGTGAGTACGCCTTCTATGCCCGTACCCGTCATGATACGCAGATCATGGCTCTCTAACGCAAAGAGAATGAGCACGCCGGTGTTCTTGCCTTTCTTGCCGATGCCCCAGCGCTGGAATAACTCATAGGAGAAATCAAAAGCATCGGCATCTCCGATACTCTCTATCGCCACAACGCATAGCTCCACCTCCGTCTCAGCTTCCAGTTGCGCTGCATAGTGATTGAGCCATACCACCGTCGTGTCTGCCAATATTCCGTCGGGGTTGGCTACATAGTTCTCCTGCCCCGCCTTCTTGGGGTTCGGAATATCCTCTGGTGTGTACTCCGCCGCACATACGAGCGGTGTAATGAGTAAGGTAAAAAATAATACAATCTGTCGCATAGGGATTAAATTTTGCCACAAAAATACAACAAAAATTGCATATACGCAAATTTTTTTGTACCTTTGCCGCCGATTTTCCTAATAATCTGCCATTTTGGCAGGGCTACTGCGTGTGGCATAGGAATTGAACGGCAGAAGACAAAGAATAATTTATACGATATGTCAAAGAAAAAAAATCAACAGGAAGAAAAAATAGAGAGCGAAGAGACGATGTCGGCTGCTCTGGAGGAGAAGATTGCCGGATTGGAGGAGCAGATAGCCGGTCTGGAGCGCGAGAAAGCGGATCTGGAGGACAAGAATCTGCGGATGATGGCGGAGTTTGACAATTACCGCCGCCGCACCAACAAGGAGAAGCTGGATCTCATGGAGACAGCGGGGGAGAAGATATTCACCGAGATGTTGCCGCTCATCGATGATTTCGAGCGGGCGATAGCAGCTATAGACGACGAAGGCGTGAAACTGATCTACCAGAAGTTCCTCTCTTTCCTCGACAAACATGGGGTACACGCCATCGAGACAGATAATGTCGATTTCAATACCGACGAGCACGAAGCGATCACTACCTTCGCTGCCGGCGAGGAGAAGAAAGGCAAGGTGATTGACTGCACCCAAAAAGGATACAAACTCGGCGATAAAGTGATCCGCTTCGCCAAAGTAGTTGTAGGAGAATAAAATTATGGCAGAGAAAAGAGATTATTATGAGGTGTTAGGCGTCGAAAAGACGGCTACCGCGGAAGAGATAAAGAAAGCCTACCGCAAGAAGGCGATCCAGTATCACCCCGATAAAAACCCGGGTGACAAGGAAGCCGAGGAGAAATTCAAAGAAGCGGCAGAGGCATACGAAGTGCTCTCTGATCCGCAGAAACGTGCGCGCTATGACCAGTACGGCTTCGCCGGTATGGGCGGACAAGGCGGTTTCAGCGGCGGAGGCATGTCAATGGAAGATATATTTACCCATTTCGGCGATATTTTCCAAGGTGCAGGATTCGATATCGGCGACATCGGCGAGATGTTCATGGGCGGCGGTCGCAGCCGCGGTCCACGCCAGCGTCGCGGCAGCGATCTGCGCGGCAAAGTGACCCTGACGCTGGAGGAGATAGCCTCCGGATGCGAGAAGAAGATCAAGGTGCGGAGACTGATCGAGTGTAAGGACTGTCATGGTACCGGTTCGGCTGACGGCAGGACGGAGACTTGTCCTACCTGCCACGGCTCGGGACGCGTCACCCGTGCGCAACGCGGTATATTCGGAATGATGCAGGTTCAGACGGCGTGCGACACCTGCGGCGGAGAAGGAAAAATCATCAAAAACAAATGTCCGAAATGCGGTGGCCAGGGAGTCGTGCGCGAGGAAGATATTATCACGGTCAATATCCCTGCCGGCGTAATGGGCGGAATGCAACTGACCGTTCCCGGAAAAGGCAATGCCGCGCCGAGAGGCGGTGTGCCGGGAGATCTGCTGGTCATGATCGAGGAGGAAGAGCACAAGGATTTCATCCGCCAGGACAGCGACCTGATCTACAACCTCTTGCTGGATATGCCTACTGCCGTACTCGGCGGACAGGTTCAGATACCGACTCTCACGGGCGACGTCAAGATCACTATCACCCCGGGCACGCAACCCGGCAAAGTACTGCGGATGCGGGGAAAAGGACTGCCGCGCATCGACCAGTACGGACGCAGTTACGGTCAGGGAGACCTGCTCATCAACGTAGGTGTCTATATCCCCGAGAAACTGAACAAAGACGAACGCAAGCTCATCGAACAACTCCAAAACAGCCCGAATATAGCTCCGGGCGCAGGAGAGAAGAAGAGTTTCTTCCATAACCTCTTCGGCATCTAAGAGATGAATAGAAAAACGCTGATAGCGCTCTGTGTAGTATGCCTTGGCACGATCGTTCGCGCCGAGGCATTTGCGTCTATTGGTGTCGATTCTGTCGGTTCCGCTTTCTTCCGCGACTGGTATCAGACGACCGATTTTGGGCATTATTTAGACAATTATAATGACTACACGGTCTATGAGACGGAGACGACCGGCGAATGGAACTTAGGCGACCGGATGGTCTTTTCTATAGCCGGCAATTCGTTCCGGCAGAACAAATACCGTCTCAACGGAATGCGGATTGACAGCCGTTTCGAGGTCGGCAGTATGTTGCTCCATACCGAGACGGACCGTACTTCGCTGGCGCTCAACTACCACGACGGAGTTTTGAATTTTACAGGCGACAGCGTGCAACAAACTTCCGTACGGCTGACCGGTAATGTAGGAAATTTAGGCGGTATCTCACCCGGTACGCGCCAACTCATCAACCTTTTCCATTCCTCCGGCGAAGAGCGGACGATGGACACCCGTCCCGTCACGATGCGCAACCATGTCCTCGGAGCGGGAACAGCTTCCGCCACGGTCGCTATCCCTGCCTATGGCAGGAATTATTACCAGCACGCCTATGTCCATTATGGGCAACGCCGTCTGGTGGCATTTGACCGGACGGGTATCTCCGGCATGTACATCGCGCCATATTACCGCGCCCAGCTGGACGGAGAGATCCCCCTCAACTCGCAACTCGCGACACTCAACTATTTTCTGGTAGCCAAGGGGCGCTCGGACTATGGGTCGGAGTTCTATCTCAACCGTAACGAGCAAGCGCTCCAGCGCGGCTATCAGGCAGGGGTTTATACCACGATACGTTTCGCAAATCGGGGTAAGTTGGTAGCCGGTCTGAGCTATGAACTGAGTTCGGTTCTCCATGATACATTGGATTTCGCCCGCAATATATTGGACCAGGACGGCGAAGCCTTCGAACCTTGGTATGCCGACGGGCGGCTGCATAGCGTGAACCTGTCTGTCCAATACGACCAACCGCTTCTGCCGTGGCTTCGTGTGCACGCCGAGGGGTACAACTCGCTCCTGCATTTCCGCCCGACGACGGAGGAATGGAGCAACACAATCTATTCGCAGGCAATCAACGAAACCGCTCCTACCAACCTCTATACCGCATACTGGCATTCTTCCGCTTTTACGTCCGGTATTCTGGAGAATGAAGCCATGGTCATAGTGGAGAAGAAAGGGTGGGCGAAAGGCTTGGATTTCTATGCCCATCTGGGTGTGTCCTTGGACGGGATCTCGTCGGGACGTCGTCGAGCAATCGTCTCACCCAATATCCTGGCAAAAATAGCGATTGATTACTCCCCTGTATGGTGGTTCCGTTTCGGGCTTTCCGTCAGCCACCACCGCATGTCCTATACATGGGACGACGTGCGGTATCTGAGCGCCGACTACATGAACGGAGAGATACGGTATGCGGATAACACGCTCCTTGCCACTACGGGCGGCGCGTACCATACGCCGGAGAAAGACCTCTGGATGAAGCAACCCTCATATGCCGTGCTGGATCTGCCGATACGGTTCACCTTCGGAAAGACTCGCCGCCACGAGATAGCAATCCTCTCCTCCATCCGCAAATATTACCACCAGTGGCACACGGTTTATACGGATGGCATAGAGGCGAATCTGGTCTCGCAGGACGGGGTGTATTATATGCGCGAAGGGGAGAAACAATATACCGTTACCACCCAGCCGCTGGACCTGATGTCCTCGCGCGTAGGCGGGCGCACTCCTTATTATATGTCCAATATGGTCAAATATACCTACCGCGGACGTAAATGGCATGTGATGGCTTCATGGCAGAGTTATCTGATGGCAGGCGTGAGCAGTTTGGGAAACGGACCGCTGCATAATAACATCGGATCGCTTTCTGAATCGACCGCAAATCCGAATACGTTCCGGGCATTGAGCGAAGGAGACAAACCCTACCAAGCCAATAGTCGTTTGGATCAAGACAAATCGTTTATCTTCCGCCTCCAAGTGACCTATAATGCCTGCAAATATTTCTCTATTGCCCTCAATGGTAAATTCAAGGACGGTCAGCCGTTCTCAACCTTCACCGCCCGCCCTGCAACGATCAACGGACATGAGCAGGTGGCATTGCTCCATTCGGACGCCAAAGGAATCAATATGGCGAATAATGCATTCGGGAAACGGGAAGATGCGTTTTTCAATATCGAGCTTCGCGCTACCGGACGATGGTGGGTGCACGATATACCGATGTCGCTGGAGGTACTATGTTATAACATCTATGATTTCGGTACGGCGCTGACGGAATACACGTTCGACGACTATATCCACCCGACTTATCCGCATTGGACCCAAGAGCGCGGCATAGCGTCTATGAAAGACAGCCGCACCTCAATGTCTCTCTGTATCCCCCGCGGACTGCTCTTCACGCTGCGGATCGGACTGGAGAAGGATAAACAATAACCCTACCGCCCAAAGGGCAACACCATCGAACTTGCCGAAAACGCAGTCCGTGAACATATTAAGAATGAAAAGAAAAGTAAAGAGGAGGGCTGTCTGCCTTCCTTTCTTTGATGTACAAACAGGGATGGAAAGCCACGCTAGAAGGAAGAATAGCAAACCCGGCAAACCGATTTCCATCGCTTCCTCCAAATACTGGCAATGCGCATGGTATTGCTTCGCTACATAGCCGTCGAAATGAACGGCTTGGTATTTCTCCTTCAGGTAATTGCCGCTCTGCCCGGCTCCCAAACCATACGCGATATAGTCCTGCGGCTGTTGCAACGCCGCTCCCCATATATTGAGCCGCACGTCGTGGTAATAACTGAGCTCCCGCATCTCTTTGATATCCGATAACTCGAATTCCTGCATCCTCGGATGGAAATGCAACAGCCCTGCGCCGAGGACGATGCCGGATATACCGATCGCTATTCCGTACCGCAACCGGCGGGGTTTCGGGACGAGAGCAATCAGACCGACGATAAAGAGCGCCACAGCCGTCAGGATAGACTGGCGGGAACTCGTCAGCGGAATAACGGATAACATCGCCGCCCAAAGAGGCAGCAAGATCCGGAGTCTCCGGCGATAGAGTCGGAAAGCGATGATCGCGCCGAATAACTCTACGGAGCATAGGAACAGACGATGCTTGATATGCGATATGTTATCCGAGAAAAACATCCACCAGTCGGTATGTTGGGTCCATTCGTTATTCAGGAAGGAGGCAGGTACCCACTCCGGATGGTAGAACAAAGCCGTCATATAGCCGAGATAAATCGGCAACGCCGATACGCAGCCCGCTACCAGCACCTTGCCCGCCGTCTGCCAATCATACCATTCGTTCACTCCCCATATACCTACCGGAAGCAGAAGCCCGAAGGTCATATACCGCTCCATCTGCCATGCCCATGCGGCATGGTCTGCCGCCCATAGACCCGATACCGCCTTCCATCCGTACCAAAGGGCGAAGAGCAGGAACGGAATAACCTGAACTCTGACGGCTGACCGCCGTAGGCTGAATGTCAGCCATCGCCCCTCGAGGAACCACAGAATGATCCATGCCACACAAGCGTATCGCAACACGATTTGCGGCGCAGGAAGCAAGGCTACGATCGCCAGAAAAAGCCCGTAGTTGATCCGTCCTATGATTTGTTGGTATCGGTTCATAAATTGGTAATGCCTTGTTTTACATGTTTATGCCAGCGGTGAGCGATGATATATTCGGCATCCTCTCTCGGATCGTCTCCCATGGCTTTGGCATATGCTTTGGCTATGATCACCAGCGCCTCCCTGTCGATATTGAGCCGCTCGAAATTGCGTAGTCTCTGCTCGCGGCTGAGGCGGGAACAGAACCGGATACGGTTCAGATCTACGATCTGTATCCAGGTGCCGTCCCGGTTGAAAAGAATGTTGCCGCCCGAATAGTCTCGATGCAATATACCCTGCTTGTGCAGCTTCGCGGTAAACTCGCCGATCTTCCGGAGAATCGCTTCGCGGTACGGAAAATCCGGTGCTCCAATGAGGTCGTTGAAGCTATAGAAGGCTCTGCGGCTCTCGCATACATACCAGCTCTCGCGCAAGACTCCGAACACGCGCACTTCGCGGTAAGCAATCGGACGCGGCGTGATTTTTTCTCCTAACCGCAACGCATATTCATAGCTCCGCCGTGCTTTGCTCTTGGCGAACCAGCCGTACCAGATGCCCCGCAATAGATCCGGCTTGGCAAACTGCTTGATCGCGTATTCTTCGCTCAGACGGATGATGTTCCGGTGGCGCGAGACGATCCATCCTAAATCCCAGTATGCGAAATCGCCGACCTGCCGATAGCGTCTGAACCGGTTCAGGAACTTGCTCCAAGACCGCATATAGTGCAGCGGACCGCCTAAATGCTTCTCCATAAACAGCAGATGGCGCTCGTTCATCGCATCCACGATGGCGCGTTTCTGCGTCTTGGCGGTATGACGCCGTGAACCCGGCAGTACGCGGTAATAAAGCCCCACCTCGTCCAGCCGCACATATCGTCCGCCGGTCTCGAATATACTGATCCAGAAATCCCAGTCTTCGCGGTAGATATCTTCCTGACAGAAACCGCCTACTACCGTCCAGTCTATCCTGCGGAAAAGGGACGAGATATGGATCATATTCTTCCTCGCTAACAGTTCCGGAGAGAAATCCGGCAGTTTCCATTCGCCGCTCTTGGCGCCGAAAAACTCAGCCCTGCATCCGATCACCCGCACATCATCCGCTATCTGCGCAACGGCATGTTCGATATAGGTCGGACTGATCTTGTCATCCGCGTCCACCGGCAATATCCATTCGCCGTTCGATTCGCGGATTGCACTATTGCGGGCGGCGCTGACTCCGGCATTGGGCTGATGGAACACTTTCACCTCCGGATGAGTGGCGGCAAATGCTTGCGCTACGCTGAGGCTCTCGTCGGTCGAGCCGTCGTCCATTACGATCACTTCGATCGGACGATAAGTGGACGCAACGATACTCTCTAACGCTTCGCCGATATACGGCGCAGCGTTGTACAAGGGTACTATAACGGTTACTAATGGTTTTTTCATATCTTATCGCGGCGAAGGATTAACTTACGCCAATAGTAAAGCAATGGGTTTGTGTATTTGAGTTGTTTCCACGGTCTGCTGGAGTGGGGCGTGTGGAGTACCGGATTGGAGAGCTGTAAGATATTCTCAAATCCCAATCTGACCGACAGATGGCTGATGAACACGTCGTACCAGTTCTTCTCCGGATCCAGTTGTTCGAAATCATACGCGCGCAGCAGTTCGTTGGTTAATAGGGTGCAGCAGAAGGAGAGCCTTTTCTTGGTCTGCCCGTCTTGGGTCATGCGCCGTGCATACTCATAGGGGAAATTGATTTTTCCCTCCCCGTCTGTCGTCACAGCGGCTACCATACCGATCCGTCTTTCGCCTTTCGCCTTTGTACTTTCCGCTAATCGGTCTATCGTATCCGGACGGACGAACACATCGCTCTCAATGATCACCAAATGCGCTCCTTTGGCGACCGCCTCGCGTTGCGCATCGATGAGTGTCCAGCGGTAATTCGGCGAAGGATGGTCGGTATAGGAGCGGAGGTGCTTCACCTCGATGCCCGATTCGGCGCGCAGCGCGTCCAGCCGCTCTGCATTCTCCGGACTGGAGTAATCGTCATAGACCGTCAGCGAATGACCGCTTGCAACCACCGCTCGGATCGCTTGCTCCGCCTGATCCATAGCGTCCTTGACGGGCATAATAATATGTACGGAACCATCTACCATTGGCATATAAGACCGTTCTTGCGAATTGTTATCTGAGCACCGAATTGATTTCCCCATTGAGTGCCGAAATCGGCTGCTAACCGTAGCCCGAAATCCATTCCCCAAGCCTGAGGCACATGTTTATAGACCTCCAGCAGAAGGGCGGTATTATTACTCAAAACTTCCCGCGAGGTGTTGTCGTTGCCATAATTGCGGGCATAGGATGTTTTGAGACGGTATTGGTAGCCGTATATATCTCCCCGGATACCGAAATGGTGTACCCGCACTCTGCTGTTTAAAGTGTAGATGGTACCGTCTTCATTATAGAGTGGCGAGGTGATAAAGGGTGTACCTATTGTGCGGTAGGAATAGCTCCATCCCCCGAACGCGCTGTTGCGGTAGTACTGGTCATTCCCGGCGTAGCATAGACCGTCGCGGTCATGCCATGGACCGGATTGATCCGTGGTGTTGAGAAACTCATAGGTCACCCCTTCGATAAACCGCCATCGGGTCTGTTTGACGCTGACACCCCATAGCCCGTCCGCTAAGTTCTGCCCCATGCCGATAAACGCAAAATTATCTTCGAAGAAATTCTGCCAGTACGCACTGACATCCCATCCTTTGCCTTTGACGGTCAGCATCAACTGTTGGCTCCCGACATGATTGCCTTGCGCATTCTGTTGGTCGCTGCGCGTTGCCCCTCCGGCTTGAGCCGTCAGTACACGCAGGAATGAACTCCAGTCGCTTCCTAAATCGCCGAACTCAGGGTGGATGCCGCCCCATTGCGCCGCGTGGTGAAACTCATAACTGATATTCACCGGCAGCTTGCCGCCCAGCCGGATACCTGCAAACTTATGGTGGATATAATTATTGCGCACATAGATATTGTCTGTCTGCCAGGCATGTGTCAGCCCCCCTTTGATCTCAAAATAACCATAGCATCCCGGGAAAGGAATATACTTGTCGAAACCGATGGTGATACGCGGCAGAGGCTGGCTGTTGCCGGAAAACACCATGCTTCCCATACTCAACGCCGTGTCTTGCGTCTCATAGATCATGGGCTTGATGCCCGCTGTGATATCGAAGATGTAGAGCCGGACATGGGCATATAGTTGGTTGAAATACCCGGTTCCGTATTTCTGCTGCGCAGGTATAGCGCTACCCGGTATAAGGGACTGCACCCGGCCGGTTATTTGAATACCGAAATCATAATCCCACCACCGCTCGGGGTGAACTGCGTCTTTATATATGCCTGCGGTCAGATTGCCGGAGAAAGGGGAACTGCTGACATCGCCATTACTATTGCTTTGCAGCCAGAAAGGAGCATACTTTCCGGAGGAAGCCACGGCGCTTACGCCTGCCATCCATCGCAGCGTGTCTTCGCCTGCGGACACACCGTCTTGGATACCGGTCGGCCAGAAGTTCCAACTCAGTTCGCGGGCAGAAATACTCGCGCATAGAAGCAATAATATGACTACCGGTTTATTCCTCAAAATAGTATAGTTTGTCTGTTATCGCCCAATCTTCTGTCTCGCCCAGACCCACATACACGCGGCTCCCGATCGCGAAGGAGACATGGTTGATGATCCCTTGCGGTAGCATGGCTACCAATGCCCACTGGTCGGTCCGCGGGTCGTAGCGGCGGATATCACGCAGTATCTCGCCCGTCGTGTTCACGCCGCCGTAATGCATGCCTGCGGCGAGATAGATATAGTCCTCCGTCGCCGCCGAACTGGCGAGCGTACGTGTCCTGCCGGGCACTTCCTTGCGCGCCTCCCAATGCGTGCCATCGACTAATTCTGCCCACCAGTTCAGACTGCCCTTGTAGAACCCTGTTCCCATGAAATGGCGATCCTGACAAGTGCATCCTGTGCCGCCGAACGAACGGGTGGGGTAGCCGTGAAAAGCTACCTGCACATCAATACTGTCCCAGCGGTCTGAAGCGATGTCGTATCGGAAAAAATCCCGTCGGTAGTTCCAGCAAAAACCATATCCGACATATAATTCTCCCTTGCCGGAAAAAGCGGTAGCGCAGTCGGTGTAACTATTCGGATAATTGGCTAATTGTTTCCATTGCTGGCTCTGCGGCGTGTATTCCCACCAATCCTGCAGGTAAGACGTGTCTTGGCTGTACCTGCCTAAGAATCCCAAACCGATATACACTTTCCCGTCTGCCACGCACGCAGCGGCATGCACGCGCTCCCGCAGAGGTGTCTCTCCCAGATCTTCCCATGTGTCCGTCTCTGGCGAATAGCGCCATAGATCATTGCGCGATGAACCGGTGCTGTCCCTGCCGGCAAAGACATAGGCTTGACCATCTACTACGAAAGTAGTAGCGCTTGCGCGCGGAGAAGGCATCGGGGCACACTCATGCAGCGTAACACCCGGCTCCGGTTCGTTTGTGCAGGACACAAGCAGCCACACGGCAACAATCAATCCTATGTATCTCTCAACTCTCAACTTCCCTTGACTTTCTCTTCAACTCAAAATCTCTACCCAGATAGTTCTGCCGTACCACGCGGTTCTCGGCTAACTCTTCCGGCGTGCCGTGGAACAGGATCTTACCCTCGAACAGCAGGTACGCGCGGTCGGTGATCATCAGCGTCTCGTCCACATTATGGTCGGTGATCAATATACCGATATTCTTGTCTTTCAGCCGCCAAACGACGTCCTGGATCTCCTGTACGGCAATCGGATCGACGCCTGCAAACGGCTCGTCCAGCATGACGAACTTAGGCTCGATAGCCAGACACCGCGCGATCTCCGTACGCCGCCTTTCGCCGCCGCTCAACCGGTCGCCAAGGTTCTTGCGCACATGCGCCAGATTGAACTCCTTGATCAGCTGCTCCAGCTTCTCCTCTTGGTATTCCTTGGTAAAATCGGTTAACTCCAGCACCGAGCGGATGTTGTCCTCTACGGTCATTTTGCGGAACACACTCGCCTCCTGCGGCAGATACCCGATACCCATCTTGGCGCGTTTGTACATTGGGAAAGAAGTGATGTCTTCGTCGTTCAGGAAGATACGTCCGCTGTTAGCGGCGATCAGCCCGGTCGTCATATAGAAAGTGGTGGTCTTGCCGGCTCCGTTGGGACCCAGCAGACCTACAATCTCGCCTTGCGTCAACTCGATTGACACATCGTCCACTACGGTTCGTTTGCCGTAGCGTTTTACCAGATGTTCTGTCCGTAGTCTGTCCATTAATTCTCCATTCTCAATTATCAATTACCACTTCCACCGGGCAATGATCGGAATGCACCGCCTCGGTCAAAATCTTTGCATCTTTGAGCCTTGCCCGTAGCGGTTCGCTCACCCAGTGGTAGTCAATCCTCCATCCCACATTACGTGCTCTGGCTCCGGCTCGCCAGCTCCACCAGCTATAACGCTCCGGACTCTGGTCAAACACGCGGAACGAGTCCACCAATCCGCTCGCTTCCCATCGGTCCATCCATTCGCGCTCTTCCGGCAGGAATCCCGACACACCGATCTGACGCTCCGGGTGGTTGATGTCGATGGGCTTGTGGCAGATGTTGTAATCGCCGCAAATGACTACGTTCGGACGCTCTTTCCGCAATTCGGTCACCCACGGCAGAAAATCCTCCAGAAACTCCATCTTGAAATCCTGGCGAACGTCGCCCGTCGTGCCGCTGGGTATATACGCATCTACAACGGTTATGTCGCCGAAATCGGCTCTCAGCACACGGCCCTCGCGGTCGTATTTGGGAATGCCCATCCCTGCAACTACGAGATCCGGCTCTTGTTTCGAGAAGATACACACGCCCGAGTAGCCTTTCTTCTCCGCCGAATGGATGTAACTATGGTATCCCAACTCCTGAAACGCCATGACGTCGATCTGTTCCGGCTGCGCCTTGCTTTCCTGAATGCAGAACACATCCGGATTCTCTTCGCGCAGCCACTCCAGCAACCCTTTACCGATAGCTGAACGGATTCCGTTGAGGTTATAACTGATTATTTTCATAGACGATTACCTAAAATATCGTATTCCTTGCCCTCGCGGATAATAACTACCTTTCCCTCGCGCAAAACCTTCTGATAGCTGACTTCTGACGGCTGAACGTTTTCTATCCCTTCCGGCCATCCGCCGTTGTACAGGAATGTGATTGCTCCGTCTCTCAGACGCGCAACTTGTTCTATATCATGCCCTTCGAAGCCGTAATAATTCTTCGCTCCGGCAGGGAAAGCGTCATAGACTGAACTGGTGGAACCGGTGTTCTTCCTTGCCTCAATCAGGTCCACACCCATATTATTTTTGTCGTTATTGACTTGGTTGTATTCCCAGTTGGAGGCGTTGTATTGGATCTTGGTGATCAGCATGCCTCTGCCCGGCAGGTGTGCGTCCCAGCCCGTGCGTGTGCGTGCTTCTAATAGGTAGAACGTCTTCGGATTAGGGTTGTAACCCACTAAATTATGGCTATCGCCGTCGCACATCAGCAGCGCCTCGCCGGTCTCATTGAGCAGATGAAGCGTGACGTTCTCCGGATCTTTCAGCACGCGCGGAGTAATCCATCCGCAAAAGAAACGCTCGTACGCGGAATAAGCCGGAGGAGTGTTGCCGTCGTTGTTATAAGGACCGTAATCCAGAATATCCCAATCCAGTAGCGTGTGTACGCCCTGCCATAAGTATTCGCTGTTGGTCTCGTACAGATCCGGCAGACCTAATACATGGCTGAACTCGTGGCAGAACGTGCCGATGCCGTTATAGACCTGCCCGTAGTGCTGCCATTCGTTCGAACAAGCATAATTAGCTACTTTCTTGCCGTCCACAGTACATGAGATATTCGGATATTGCCATGAGTATTGCTCGAAGTACTCCAGACTGTAGTTATGCGGCCAAACGGTGTTCGCTTCGCCACCATCGGCCTCTCCTTCACCCGCATACAGCACATACACGAAATCCACTTTTCCATCGTTGTCATTGTCATACAGCGTAAAATCCGCTCCGTCCGCGTCGGCTAACTCGCACGCTTCCTTGATCATCTGGCCCACATTGGCATCGTCGTCTCCGCCGTAATACGCATAGTTCTTGCTCAGCGTATAAGGACCCACTACGTCAAACTGTGGATTGTACTGACCATAACTCTGATCCTGAAAATACTGGCGGGCGCTACCTTCGGATTGGACCGATTCTTGTATATGCGCAGAGCGACCGTAATCATCGTAATATGTGTAATCCAACTCGTACTTCCGCGTGAAATGGACACCATTGAGCATGCTATCCACCGTGTCGCGGGGAATAGTGAACTCTTTGTCCTTGAAATTGACCATGATCATCAGTCCGCGCGGAGCGATATTCGGTTCTGTGCCGATCATCTTTTTTTGCTGAATGCGGCGTACTCGCCGTTTCTCCCTTTGCGCTTGCATCGCTGCGCTTTTCTCGGCTTCGCTCATCGGCTCTAAACTCTTCTCGTTCAGCCAGTTACCCTCCCTGTCCGTCATGTAATGACAAAAAGCGTCTCCGTGCAGATACACGATTTTCTCTGTGCCGTCTTCTGCTGTCCGGACCACACCTCCACGGCGTGCCGGCATTGCCATCGCACTCACTGCGACAGCGCATAGCATCACTATGCCCCAAATCTTCTTCATGATTTATTTATGTTTATGTTCTAAAATTCTCAATTCCGTTTCACCCCGTGTTTCTCCAGCCATCTCTTCTGGCATTTGCTACGGTCTTCTACGTTCTTCGCCTTGCGGCAACTGGTCACGATCTCACCTTTGCGGTTCGTCTTGGCGTATTTGAGCCATCCGCGTTTGTTCTCGCGGATCAACCATCCGTCTTCGGTCATCATCCAGTGTTTGTGTTCGTCTCCGCGCAGGTACGTCCGCAGCGTGTAACCGTTCGGCTGCACGCGCTCGATCACTCCGCGGTATGCCGGCACTTTCGCCGGCTGCTGGGCATATACGCCCATTCCCAACATGGCAATTACTGCCATTAAAATAATTCGTCTCATTTTAATATTCATTAATCATTATTCATTATTCATTACAACTGTTGCGATATTTTAAGTTTTGTGTGATGTAAAGCACTATTACATAGTTACTAATGAGTTTATTCCAATACCCCGACCTACGCGCTGCATAGATTTTTCTTATTTTCCAATCCCGAAGGGATATTTTTGTAAGCAGCCCATCGGTGCCTATTTAGGCAATCGATGGA
>CADAZU010000036.1 GCA_902792535.1 uncultured Bacteroidales bacterium | reverse complement strand
GAAAATATCCTCCGTGTGATGGAGGAGCGTAAAAAAGCAACAGGAGTACCGATGACGTTATTTGCAGCGTGCCCTAATTCGCTGGCAGTCATCAAAGCATCGTTCCGCGCAGCGAAACGCAACAACTCGCCGATCTATTTCGCGACGACACTGAACCAAGTGGACTGCGACGGCGGTTACACCGGCATGACGCAGGCTGAGTTCACGAAGATTCTTGCCCGCGAGGCAGCGGCTGTTCATTACACGGGTCCGTACGTAGTAGCGATCGATCACGGCGGTCCGTGGCTCAAAGACAAACAGAGCATCGAGCGCTGGGACACCGAGCGCGCAATGGACGGCGTGAAGAAGAGTTACGAGGCTGCACTCCTCGCCGGTTATGACCTGATTCACGTAGATCCGACGGTAGATATTTTCCTGCCGAAAGGTCAGATCATCGACATCCACGTGGTGGTAAAACGTACGGTTGAGCTGATCAAACACGCAGAGGATTTCCGCAAGGCGCACGGCATCGCTCCTATTTCCTATGAAGTGGGAACGGAGGAGGTTCACGGCGGTCTGGCAGACGAGAAGACGTTTGACACGTTCCTGGAGGGTCTGAAAGCCGGTTTGCATGAGGTGGGTCTGGACGACATCTGGCCATGCTTCATCGTGGGCAAAGTGGGAACGGATCTGCATACGACGTTCTTTGACGCCGAGGTAGCGCGCAAGCTGACCGCCAAAGTGCGTCCTTACGGCAGTTATATCAAGGGTCACTACAGCGACGATGTGGACAACCCCGAGGATTATCCGAAGGCAGGCATGGGCGCTGCGAACGTGGGTCCGGAGTTCACGATGAACGAGTACGACGCGCTGGCAGAGCTGGAAGAAGAAGAGAAGAGGCTGTTCGCGGAGGGCAAGATAGCTCAGCTGAGCCACATGACCGAAGTGCTGTGGCAATGCGTTTATGAGAGCAACCGCTGGAAGAAATGGCTGCACGGCGAGGAAGTGGGCAAAGACCTGAAAGAGTGCACGCCGGAGAGACAGTTGTGGCTGGTGAAGACCGGATGCCGCTACATCTGGCAGAAGCCGGAAGCGCTGGTGGCACGGCAGATGCTGTATGACAACCTGGAGCGGCTGGGCATCCAAGCCGAGGAGGTAGTGCTGATGCGTATCGAGCACAACATGGACAAGTACTACAACGCATTCAATATTGTCAATCTGAATGACTATCTGAAGTAGTCGAAAGACAAAAGTCGAAAGTCGAAAGCCGAAAGACAAAAAGACTAACGCCATGAAATACAGATATTGTCTTATAGCGCTCGCGTCCTTATTGTTAATGGGCGCGTGCGGGTGCGAGCGCAGTACGCCTAAGACCGAGCCGGTAGTAACGGAGGAAGCGGATCTGTCGCTGATCAAACAGTCCGTACCGATGACGGACAACTGGGTGTGGAGCGGCAAGCCGCAGATAACCGTGCATATCGAGAACCCGAACGCAGCCGCTGTCAGAGTGGGTGTGAAGGTGAAGATCAGTACGGATTCGAAGAAAGCGGTGACGGAAGTGGTGGACAGCGTGGATGTGGCAGGTAACGGCAAGGTGGATCATATCATGACCACGACGGAGGATCTGGAGCCGGGTTTCTATCGCGCCGTCTGTTTCGTGAACGGCAAGAACGCCCGGAGTTTCATCTTCGGTATCGATCCGTTCCAGATCGTTTCTGCGCCGGACATGCAGCCGGATTTCGACCAGTTCTGGCAGGCTGCGAAAGAGCAGCTGGCGGGCGTCGAGATGGATGCCAAGCTAGTTGAGATCGAGTCGAAGAGCAGCGCGACGCGCAAGGTGTATCTGGTGGAGATGTACTCCGTTCCGGACGGTTTGAGCGGTGAGCCGGTGAAGATCCGCGGCTATTATTGCGAGCCTCAGGACGGTCAGAAACATCCGGTGATCCTGCATTTCTACGGCTATGACACGGCAGGCAGCAAAGCCAAATGCGAGTGCCCGTCAGGCGGCAGTTCGCAGTACGCGGAGTTCTATCTGTCTCATCGGGGCCAGTATCTGAACAACCGTCCCGCTTCGACGGGCAATCCGGGAGTGGAGGAGGATTGTATCAATATCTATGACTCCGACTGGTTTGCTTACCATTTCGGCGACAAGGACAGTTATTACTACCGCGGGGCGTTCATGGATGTGGTTCAGGCGGTGCGGTTCATGGCGACGCGCGAGACGAGCGACATGACGAAGCTGTATGCGGAGGGATCGAGCCAGGGCGGTGCGCTGACCTATGCGGCGGCGGCTTTGAGCGACTATCCTTTCTCCGCTATCGCAGCCAATGTGGCGTTCCTGGGCGACTATGCGGACGCTTGGGATATAGGCGGTCTGGCGATGGAGATTTCGAAGCGCTGCCAGGGTTCGATGAGCAAGGAAGAGGTACTGACATTCCTCTCCTATTTCGACACCAAGAACCTCGCGACGAAGATCTCTTGTCCGGTGATGGCGAGCAGCGGTCTGCAGGACGGCGTGTGTCCTCCGCGGACCAACGTAGTGCCGTTCAACAACCTGCAAACGCCGGCAGACCAGAAGGAATATATCTTCGGTCCGGAGATGGGACACGACTATCCGAAGGGCTGGAGCCCGATTACGTTCTTTAAAAAATATATGTAATATGAAGCAATTTGATATCATCGCCTTGGGCGAACTGAATGTAGATCTGATCCTCAATAACATAGAGGGTTTTCCCGAAGTGGGCAAAGAGAAATTCGCCAAACAAATGACGCTGACGCTGGGTAGTTCGACGGCTATTTTTGCAGCCAATGCTGCGGCTCTCGGCGCCAAAGTGGCGTTCTGCGGCATGATCGGAAACGACAGTTTCGGCGATCTGGTAGAGAGCAGTCTGCGTGCGAAAGGAGTGGACACGCGCTATCTGATCCGCCAGGACCGGTACGCTACGGGCGCAACGATATGCATGAGTTACGACGAGGACCGCGCGAACTTGACCTACCAGGGCGCGATGGATTACATGGGGCTGGAGGACATCAATCCGGAGGTGTTCCAAGTGACCAAGCATATCCATATCTCGTCGATCTACATGCAGAGCGGAGTGAAGCGCGATCTGATGAAGATTCTGGAGCTTTGCAAGGCAAACGGAGTCACCGTTTCGCTGGACAGCCAGTGGGATCCGACGGAGCAATGGGATCTGGATTACAAAGCAGTGCTGCCGCTGCTGACGGTGTTCATGCCGAACGAGACGGAGTTGAAGTTCCTGACCCGCAGCGAGACGCTGGAAGAAGCCATAGAGAAGATCCGTCCGTACACCAACGCGGCGGTGATCAAATGCGGCAGCAAAGGCAGTCTGCTGATGCGCAAAGGAGAGCCGGACCGAATGCAGCAGGCGTTGCTGAACAAGAACGTGGTGGACTGTATCGGAGCGGGAGACTCGTTCAACAGCGGTTTCCTCGTTCGTCTGGCAGCAGGCGACGCGCTGGATAAATGCCAGGAATACGGCAATATGACCGGAGCGGTCAATACGACGGCTGCCGGCGGTACGACTGCTTTCACGAGTCGCGAGGACGTTGAGCGCATCGGACGGGAGCGGTTCGGATGGCAATAATACAAATGCGACGGAAAATATCCATAATACTATGCTTCGCAGCGCTGGCGATGAATGCGTCAGCGGCTGCGTGGTATGTGCGGACGGACGGCTTTGACGGCGACGACGGACGGAGCTGGGAGACCGCGCAGGGCACGATCCGGCTGGGTATTGACAACTGCAAGGCGGGTGACACCCTGTTTGTGGAGGAAGGCATTTATCACGAAGGGATCATTCTGAAGGACGGTGTGACGATCTTAGGCGGCTGTACCGCTTATGAGCCACGGAGCCGGAACCGCGAGCACCGGAACAAGACGATTCTGGACGGAGAGGGTCTGGGTACGCGGCTGGTCAGCTGCGAAGGAGATTGCGTCAAGCCGACGTATATCGAAGATTTTGTGCTCCAGAATGCGCGTCATGACCAGCGCGGCGGAGGAGCATGGCTGCGCGGCAAAGTACTGATGCGGTATTGCATCATTCGCGGCTGCAGCGGCACGCAATGCGGAGGTGTGTTGATCAAAGGCAATTTGCCGGAGGCTTCGGCGCTGGGTGCCAAGATGGAGGAATGTATCATCCATAACTGCACGGCGACGGGACATGAATGGCCGGACGCAGGCGGAGTGGCGAATTTCGACGGGACGCTGGTTCATTGCACGATCGCCAATAACTACGGCGACCGATACGGAGGCATTCATAGCGAAAGCTCGGTATATAGCTGCACGATGTGGGGCAACCGGAACGAATATGGATTTGTGGATCCCACTAATTATGTCTCGGATGAAAGCGAATCAGGGATCAGCCGTGCGGATGAAGGGTTCGAAAGCCATTTCTTTGATCAGCCGTGGTTAAGCGCAAACAACGAAGCCGCGGACGGACCGCATTTCCGCGACCCAGCTACTTTTGCGGGCGTGCCGACGACGGAAGCCGAAGAAGCGATCATGCAGGCGGCGGACTACTCCATCGGAGCTCCGACGCACCGGATTGCTTCGATGAAACCGGCAAGAAAACAGGATCGGCCGGAGGATTACAAACTCTATACGACGGTGGACTATACCGTGCCGTCGTTCATCGGACATCTGATAGACAAAAAAGTTCCGTTGAAATCGAAGGAAAATCCCTATTGTATGGTCGCTACCATCAACGGTGACCCGAAGACAAGGATGGGTTTCTGCTGGTTCACCAACGAAGGAGTGACGGATGGAGAAGTACAGATCGTAGCCAAAGAAAATGCCAAAAGTGCCGATTTCAACGGAGAAAAAGTGCTTCGTTTCGAGGCTACTGCCACGACGACAGTTCCGCTGCATTACGCTATTTCCACTTCGGAAATCCTAAAAAAAGCCAAGATCGACAAACGGACGGCATTCCGGTATGTGAGCCATAAGGCTCTGGCGGAAGGTCTGCAGCCCGGAACGGCATATAGTTGGCGCGTGGGGTACGAAGGACATTGGAGCGAGATCGCGCATTTCCGGACGGAGGACGAAGAGCAGGGTGAGTTCAGTTTCGTCTATATGACGGACAGCCATATCCAAAATCAGGAATATATCGACGAAGCGCGGCTGTGCGCAGAGGCGGTAGCGAAGAACGAGAAGAAAGCGCGCTTCTGCGTTTTTCCCGGTGATTTCGTGGACACGGGAACGGAGAACAACAGCGAATGGGAATGGGAGCGATGGTTCGAAGAGGCAATGAAACCGGCATTGATGCAGATGCCGTTTGTGCCCACAGACGGCAACCATGACGACAGTCCGCTGCTGAATTATTCGTACCATTTCAATACCGACACCTCTTTCAACCAAGTGACGAAAGTGCGTCCGCAGTTCAGCGGAATCAATTATAGTTTCGTGTACGGCGACATGCTGCTGATCGCTTTCTCGATGCAGGATTTCTGGCGGGGCGAATATAGTTACCAGGATCTGACGTCCGAGTATTTCACCCGCGATCTGGGAGGTTGGTTCCGTGCGCAAGTGGCGGCTCATCCAGAGGCGAAATGGCATGTGGGATTGGTACATAAGAACCTGTTCTCCGGTTCGGACCACCAGCGGGACAAAGAGACGCCGCTGATGCGGGAAACGATGCTGCCGGTGATGAAGGATTGCCGGATGGATCTGGTGTTACAGGGCCATGACCACTGCTACGAAGTGATCGGTCCTGTGGATCCGGATACCCGCAAACCGGCGAAGAAAGGGACGCTTTATTTCATCGGAGCCACCTGCGGCGCAAAGCGCTATACGCCGCTGACGCGCGAAGAGATGGAGGCGTCGAAACATATCCACAAGGTGGAGAACTACTACGACCTGTTCACCGACAAGTTCGCGCAGCCAGGAGCACCGAGTTACACACGGGTAACGGTTAAAAAGACGCACTTGTTATTGGAGACTTTCATCGTTCGTCCGAACGGAGAGACGGAGTTGTATAATACCATAAAAATCAATAAATCATGAAGAAATTCTACTATTTATTGCTCGTCGGCTGTATGGCATTGACAGCCTGCGATAAGCCGGTTGGTCCCGAAGAGCCGGTTGTTCCGACCGACACCACCCAAATCGAAATGACCCGATGGGATGTGCTGGACACCACGTACACCGTAGCGGACTACACGGTTCCCAGCCACACGGCATTCAAGATCGCGCTGACCAAATGTGCTGCGGACTCGTCCGAGGCGAACAAAGCCGCTCTGGATCAGGCGATTAAGAATCTTGTGCCGAAGACGGAGCCGTACTGCATGGTAGCGACCATCAACGGCGACCCGAAGACGAGGATGGGTTTCTGCTGGTTTACCAACGAAGGAGTGACGGAAGGCGGCGTGCAGATCGTAGCCGTGGAGAATGCGACCGAGGGGGATTTCGAAGGCGCTACGACCATTGAGGCTACTCCGACCCTGACGAAAGGTCTGCGATACACCGGCAAAGCGCGCTATATCGTCAATGCTTCGGGGATCGGAGCCGGAACACGCTATAAATATATCAGCCACAAAGCCTTGGCGGAAAACCTGACGCCGGGTACTGCCTATTCATGGCGTGTGGGATACGAAGGACACTGGAGTCCGATCGGTCATTTCCGCACGGAGGATGCGTCCCAAGGCGAGTATTCGTTCTTGATCATGAGCGACAGCCATATCATGAATGAGACGTATATCAAGGAAGCCCGCCGTTGCGCGTTGGCGGCTGTGAAGACCGTCCCCGAGGCGCGTTTCTGCTGCTTCCCCGGTGATTTCGTAGAGGACGGCGATGCCAACAACAGCGAATGGGAATGGGAGCGCTGGTTCGAAGAGTCCATGGAACCGGTGATCAAAGCGATGCCGATGGTGCCCACGGACGGTAACCACGACGACAGCCCCAATATCAACTATACCTACCATTTCAACACCAATACGGATTTTAACAAGAACTACACCAGTGCGCCGCAGTTCGAGGGAATCGTCTATAGTTTCGTCTATGGCGACGTGCTGTTCTATGTCTTCTCCATGCAGGATTTCTGGCGGGAGACACATAGTTACATAGACTGGACATCCACTTATCTCACGGACCATCTTGGCTCATGGTTCCGCGACCGGACGAAAGCGAATCCGGATACCAAATACCGTGTCTCGCTGGCGCATTTCAATCTCTTCTCCGGTTCGGACCACTCGACGGACGAAGAGCCGCCGTTGTTCCGCGCATGCATGCTGCCGGTCTTCAAGGATTGTGAGATTGATGTGGCTCTGCAGGGTCACGACCATACCTACGAAGTGATCGGACCGGTTAATCCCGATGACTGCACGCCGATCCTGACTGCCATCAGCGACCGCGAAGAAGTACCGGTGAACAGCAACAAAAACCGCACGGGGTACAAAGGCGGTACGTACTGCACGGACGATGGTACGTTCTATTTCATCGGTGCTACCTGCGGTCACAAACGCTATTATCCCCACAGCCGCGAGCGGATGGAGGCGGACTATACCGAGGATCCGAACCTGCTCAAGGATAACAAACACCATAATGTGAAGAATTATTTCGACCTCTTCACCGGCATGTTCGGCCAGCCGGAGGCGCCGACGTTCACCAAGATCACGGTGAAGGACGACTGCCTGGAGTTCAACTCCTATACCGCGGACGACGACGAGGGCAATGTGACGCTGCTGAATACCATGCGCATCGTGCGCACCAAAGACCATACGGTACCCTTTAATTAACCTCTAATAGTCATCGCTTATGAAAAAAATTTTACTCCTTTTGACGGTCTGCACGGCAGTACTGTGCGCGTCAGCAGCTAACCACTACGTCAGCCAGACGGCCGGAGCGGACAGCAACGACGGTCTGTCTTGGACTGCACCTATGCAAACGATCACCGCCGGTTTTGGCGCCTGCGCCGACGGCGACACTTTGTTTGTCGCAGCGGGCACGTACAACGAGCATGTGACGGTTACCACGGGCAAGTTCGTATCTATCATGGGCGGTTACTCGCAGGATGGTTCTACGCGTGACCCGGAACTCTTTGAGACGATCATGGACGGAACGGATCTGGGGAAGAGTCTTATCAACGCCGAAGTGGATCCTACTGTTCCTTTGCTCTTTGATGGTTTGATACTTCAGAATTCAGAGTATGCTTCGTCCGGTAGTGCATCGTATATGCGCGGCAACATGACCCTCAACAATTGTATCATACGCAACTGCCACTCGCAGTCGGCGGCGGCTGTCTATGCAAAGCAGGATAACAAGGCTCTTCCCTGTGTCATCAGCAATTGTCTTATAGAGCTCTGTTCTGCCGCCAATTCGGCAAGTGCTATACATAGTGAGAATGCGACCATAGAGAACTGTATCATTCGCGGTTGCGAAGGCGGTTATGGCGCGGTTGTACTGCGTGGTGGTACAATCACCAACTGCGTGTTCTATAATAACACAGGCGGAGATAGCTGGCCTAACTCCGGTGGTGTCTATAACCCTGCCGGTATCGTCACCAACTGTACATTCGCCAATAACTACGGTGCCAAATACGCCGGTATCCATTCCGACAAAGAGGTATATAACTCCGTCATGTGGGGAAACAGAGGTGAGGACGGTTTTGCTGATCCGGCGAACTATATTGCCGGCAGCCCGTCGAGCCATAATATTGCCGACCAGGGATTCAACTCCTCGCCTTTTATCACGCTTAGCCTCAATGCCGATAATACCGCGGCGGACGGACCGCATTTCGTGGCGCCTACTTCCTTCATCGGAATTCCTATGACACCGGCGCAGATAGCCGAGATGCAGTCTGCCGACTGGTCGATTGAGGCGGGTTCGTTCCTCATTGACAAAGGCACGGCTGCCAAAGCTCCTGCCTATGATCTCGCCGGTGTGGTGCGTCCCCAGGGCGGAGGCGTGGATGTCGGTGCGTATGAGTATGACCCCAATGCGCCGGTCGTTCCGCTCCAGGGAATAGACATCTTCCAGGACTCGCTCTTTATCTATGCCGAGAGTTCGGCTGCCGCTACGGTCATCTTCACTCCGCGCAAAGCGACCAACAAGAAACTGACTTGGACTTCCGATAATCCTGCCGTAGCTACGGTGGATGACCACGGCGTTGTAACCGGTGTGGCGGAAGGAAAAACAGCTATCCGTGCAACCAGCGAGGACGGCGGATTCACGGATTTTGTGATTGCTGTAATCGCTCCCAAACCGCCGGTGCTCTATCCGCACGAAGTATTGGAGGCGGACGAACTCTATCCGATCGAGAACTACACCATCCCTTCCTTCATACCCTTCTGGGTAGCCAAAGAGACCGCACGCGTGGATAGCTTCTGGGCTACCGAAGAGGAGATAGCGGCTATCGCGGACAAGATCGCTGCGATGAATGAAGCGGCTACCAGACTCGTCCCGAAAGAGGAACCCTATTGCATGGTAGCCAATATCAACGGCAACCCCAGAACGAACATGGCGTTTGCGTGGTTCACCAACGAAGGAATCATGGACGGCAAAGTGCAGATTGTTGCCAAAGCCCATGCCGTGGCGGCTGATTTCGAGGGAGGCAACGTGCTGACCATTGAGGCTGTTCCGACCATTACCCAGGATCTCCGTTACGCCGTTTCCACTTCCGGGCTGCTGAAGGCGACCAAGATGTCCAACAAGACCGCTTTCAAATACGTGAGCCATAAGGCGATTGCTACCAACCTCACCCCCGGAACGGCATATAGCTGGCGCGTGGGATACGAAGGACACTGGAGCCCCATCGCACATTTCCGTACCCAGAGCGCAGCGCAAGGCGAATACTCCTTCCTCTATATGACCGACAGCCATATTCAGGATGCCGAGTATGTGGAGAACGCCAAATGGTGTGCTACCGCGGCGGCGAACACCGTCCCCGAAGCGCGATTCTGCCTCTTCCCCGGTGACCTTCGTGGAAACAGGAACAAACGCGAACTCCGAATGGGAGTGGGAGCGCTGGTTCGAAGAAGCCATCAGACCGGTGATCATGCAGATGCCGATCGTACCGACCGATGGTAACCACGACGACAGCCCCCTGCTCAACTATGACTACCATTTCAATACACCTACCGACTTCGCGATGTCCGTGCCTGCTTCCTATCGTCCGCAGTTCCATGGCATCACCTACTCCTTCGTCTATGGCGACGTCCTCTTCCTCGTTTATTCGCTTCAGGACTGGTGGCGTTCGTCGGCTGGCGAAGCTTCCATGAAATCGACCTACCTCTCCAATGATGTACGCCGCTGGTTCCGCCAAGAGATAGAGAAACACCCGAACACCAAGTATCGTGTTACCCTCTCGCATAAGAATATCTTCTCCGGTTCGGGACACTCCGTGGATGCCGAGACGCCGCTCTTCCGCGAACTCATGCTGCCGATCCTCAAGGAGTGTGAGATTGACCTCGCTATCCAGGGACATGACCACTGCTACGAGGTCATCGGTCCGGTTAACCCGGATACACGCACCGTGGTGGAAGGCTCTATCACAGACACGACGCATGTGGAGATCAACACCAACACCAACATGACCGGTGTGGAAGGCGGTACCTTCACTACCGATGACGGTACCCTCTATTTCATCGGCGCTACCTGCGGACGCAAACGTTACTATCCGTACGACCGCGCAAAGATGGATGCCGAGTACGAGAACCATAAAGTAACCAACTATTTCGACCTCATGACCGGTATGTTCGGACAGCCGGGTGCTCCGTCTTTCACCAAGTTCACCGTCAAGAGTGACTGTATCGAACTGAACTCTTATACCGCGAACCAGGACGGCACCGCGAAACTGCTCAACACCATGCGCGTGCGCCGTACCAAACCCCATACCGTACCTTTCCAGGGAATCGAGAATGTGAATACGCCGATGAGCGAGGGAGAGAAATTCATCCGCAACGGACAGCTCTTCATCCTCAAGAACGGCAGAGTATTCAACGTCCTTGGACAGAAAGTAAAGTAATCTATAAATGAACCAGAATTTAACTTGTTAAATTATGAAAAAGATATTTGCTTTTTTCGCTGTGGCGCTGGTGGCGCTGGCGGTGAATGCAGCGGTGATCAATATCAATACCGGCACGTCTGATGCGCTTCGTAAGGCTCTGAATAGTGCTGCTTCCGGAGACGTCATCGTCATGGCGGCGGGTACATATGTGGAGTCCAACAGCGATTATATTCCTGTCTATGGCAAAGATGTTACCGTCATGGCGGAGGAAGGGGCAGAGGTTATTCTTGTCCCAAAAGTGCCTGTTCGTTTCAAAGCGGGCGGACACGCCAAGTTCATCAATATCAAGTTCGATTGCGGGCACCTCAGTGACCTCAGCAGTTATTCGGAGATCATCGTTCCTGCGGATAATACTGCCGGCAAGAAGTTGGTTCTGGAGGGCTGCGAGTTCTACGGCTGGACCCAGAAAAGCAATTCTATCATCCATACCCGTTCGGATCGCCAGATTGACTCCATTGAGATCAATAACTGCTATTTCCATGACAACCTCTATACCTGTATTCTCTTGAAATATGCAAGCGTCTCATGCGTCAGCATCACCAACTCCACCTTCGCCAATATCACCACCGATGCCAACGCTCCTTCGGCGGCTCCGATTCAAGTGGACGCTGCGAGCGGAAAGGTTGTCATTGACCATTGCACCTTCTATAACTGCCAGACCAAGAATACGGACTACGGAGTGATCAAGATTCCGAACGCTATAGCCCCGGTGGTTTCCAACTGTATCTTCGCCATGCCCGAGGAATATGCCGGCGGTCGTGCTGTGTACAACAAGGATGGAGAGGTCAATAACTGTCTGACCTATAATTACTCCAAGGATAACAATACCGGTCTCCACTCCGGTCCGACGATTACGGCTTGCATCACCGGTGATCCCCTCTTCCGCGATGCGGCGAACGGGGACTACCACATCTCCGCAGGCTCACCCGCTTTTGGTGCAGGTACAGCTGAATCCGACCTCGGTGACCCGCGCTGGGTGCCTGTGATGGAGTACTACCTCGCCGGCTCAATGAACAACTGGACAGTCGATCCTGCATACAAACTGACGGCTAACTCCGAGAACGAAGGAGAGTATCTGATCTCAAAACTGTTCCTTGCCGGAGACCAGTTCAAGGTCATTATGTCTGATGGAGCGGAGATTGCGACATGGTATCCGGACGGTATGGATAACAACTACGCCATCGCCCGCTCCGGCGAATACACCGTCTATTTCCGTCCCGACGGACAAGGGGGCGACGACTGGCACTACGGCTTTATCTATGCCGCGCCTGCTGACCTCGGACCATGGTCCGCTTGGTTCGGAAATGCAGACCTGCAGGAAGAGTTTGACTCTTACCTCGTCTATGATGCCGATGCCGGGAAAGTAACGGTACATATCGCTTCGGACAGAACAGGACAGTGGCAAGCACAGGCGAAATACCATGGACTCCCTGCCGAGACTGGCAAATGCTACCGTGTGGCGCTCAAAATGAAAGCCAACCACGACATCTCCGGCGTTACCCTCAAATGGCAGGAGGACAACAATACACCGAATGTCATCTTTGAGGACCGGTCCATTAACCTCGGCGCTAACGAAGAGTTCACTTATGACGAGGTCGTGAAAGGTATCACCGGCGAGACCGCCGAGAGCGGCGTGCTGCTCCTTGATTTCGGCTTTGCGAAAGCGGGCGACATCATCGACATCTACGGCGTGACAATCGAGGAAACCGACTGCCCCGAACCCGAGAAATACTATCTCGTCGGCACCTTCAACGAATGGGCGGCTACGGACGAATACCTCTTTGCCGAGAATACCGCAGCTCCGGGTGAGTACATGCTCGAAACATCCCTGACGGCTGGAGACCAGCTCAAAGTGGTCGGTATCTCCGGAGACAAGGAGAACTATTATCCTGCAGGCTTTGCGAACAACTATGTGGTGGACGCGGCGCACGCAGGGTGGGTTACGATCTATTTCCGTCCGGCTGGCAATCCCGAATGGGAAGCGTTCGGAGGATATTTCTACATCAATCTCCGCCAGGGTATTGAGAAGGTCGAACTGCAGAACAAAACCGTCAAATACATAGAGAACGGTCGCCTCATCATCCTCCAGAACGGCGTCAAATACACGCCCCAAGGCCAGCAACTCCAATAACTCCCTCCCGTTCCCTACCCCCTTTTTCTCCCTCCCTTGAGGGGAGGGTCGGGGTGGGGTTTCCCTAGTTCTCCTAGTTCTCCTAGTTCCACTAGTCCCCACCAAAAAGCGCAGCTCTCGTAGCTGCGCTTTTTACTTTTCCTTCATCCTTTGTCCCTTCTTCGTCTTTTCTTGCTGTCAACCTTAGGTAATTCTTTAGTGATTCTTAGGTGATTCTTTAGTGATTCTTAGGTGATTCGTTAGTTATTCATAGGTGAGTAAGCACACCACAAGCGCACCACAAGCGCACCACAAGCACGAAAAGCACCTCTTATACGATCCGTACCTCGATACCGGCTCCCCGCAGTTTGGAGATCATGCCGGTCGGAATGGCTTGGTCGGTGATGATGCAATCGAGCTCGTCGGCGTTCGCGATATGTGCAAAACTACGCTTGTTGAATTTCGACGAATCGAAGACCGCAATCACTTGTTCTGCTTGCTTGATCATCATCTGGTTCAGAAGAGCTTCCTCCAGATTAGGTGTCGAGACACCATTCTCAAACGAGAACGAATCGACCCCTAAGAACAACTTATACCGGTTGAAATTGCGCAATACCGAGAGAGCCAGAGGACCCACTACAGAATGGCTGTTCACGCGCACATTGCCTCCCAAAAGCACGATGTCAAACCGCTGGTATTGCAACAACTCCGTGGCTATACTCATCGAGTTGGTCACGATATGCAGATGCTGGAACCGGTCTAAGTTCTTGGCTATCTCAAGCGTCGTGGTGCCCGAATCCAGCATGATATGATCCCCGTCTTTGATCATCTTCACCGCCTCCTCGCCGATACGCTGTTTCTCTTTGAAATTGAACATCCGCTTCTTGGAAATAGCGGTGTCCTCATTCGGGTTTTCTACTGGCTTACGCATCGCGCCGCCGCGGGTACGAAGCAGCAGATGACGAGACTGAAGAATAGTCAGATCTTTGCGGATGGTAACTTCCGAAATGCCGGTTATACGGCTCAACTCAACTACAGACACTTCTTCTTGTTGCTCTAACATGCGGAGAATGGAAGCTCTGCGCTCTTTGGCGGATGATGAATTCATAGTGGTATAATAGATTTTAAAGTGTTATTTTTCGTAGAAAACGTTGCAAAATTACTGCTTTTTTTCGAAATACGCAAGAAAAAAAGTTTCGTTCGCAAATTTCGAAAGGTTACGAAACAACTATTTGTAAAATTACGAAAATCATAATACGTTGATAATCAAACGCTTTATTGCTACTGTTTCGAAAATATGTTTTAGAGCATATTGCGTAATAATATATTATTAAAGAAAAAATAGTAATTTTGCAGTGCAAAATTGAAAAAAGCGTTATGAAAAACTCATTGTATTTCTTGGCAATCGTATCGGCCGCACTTATGATGGCGGCATGTAATGGACCGAAACCGGCGGATGACGCTGCGGCTAATCCCGGAGAGAAAGTGCTGCTGAAGGATTTCCGCCCTGTGGTGGTCAACAACATCCCCGTAACCGCTGTGCAACGTGCTAAATTCGACATCATCGACATGCACGCCCATGACTACGCTGCTTCCGAAGAGGAGATCGCACAATGGTGTGCTACCATGGACGAAGTGGGTGTCCTTAATACCGCGGTGATGCATTGCTCGTGGATCGGACGGCCATTCGAGGAATACGTAGAGGCGTATTCGGCGCACAAAGAGCATTTCCGCTTCTGGTGCTGCTTCGACTACACCGACATGAGCGAAGCCGGTATTCAGAAGGCATGCGAGACTCTGGCGCGTTACCATGAGATGGGAGCTGTCGGAGTGGGTGAACTCGGAGATAAAGGCGAGGGTGACACCTACGCACGTCCCGGCGACGGCAAGGACATCCATATTGACGACCCGCGCATTCAGCCGCTCATCCGCAAAGCAGGAGAACTCAGAATGCCGATCAGTATCCATATCGCCGAACCGTACTGGATGTACCTCCCGATGGACGAAACCAACGACGGTCTGCTCAATGCCGTCACATGGCATGTGGATACCACCAACTGCTTGGGTTACAATGCGTTGGTGCAGACCTTCGAGAATGCGGTACGCGAGAATCCGAACACAATCTTCATCGCCTGCCACTATCTCAATATGAACCACGACCTGCCGCGTCTCGGTGCGCTGCTGGACAAATATCCGAACATGTACATTGACATCGCAGCACGCGTTGCCGAATCCGCGCACACGCCGCGCGCTACGCGTGAGTTCCTTATTAAGTATCAGGACCGCATCCTCTTCGGTACTGATAATGGTATGGATCCGCAGATGTACCGTAATATTTTCCGCGTTCTGGAGACCAACGACGAGCATTTCTACATCCCCGATTACGGTTACCACTGGGCGCTCTCCGGATTCAACCTCCCGGACGAAGTCCTCAAGAAACTCTACCACGACAACGCCGCTCGTATCCTTACGGAATATAAATAAAATCTAGTAAATCTAGTTAAACTAGTTAGACTAGTTCCCCCTAAAAAACACCATCCTATGAAGAAAGTCTTTTATCTTATATCTTTGAGCGCAGCGGTCTTTTGTCTGAATGCTTGCTCTCCGAAGCCTGACACCGAGCGTCTCATCTGTGCCGAAGCCGACATGCAGTCGTTCCCCTATAGCGAGAACGGTCTGCGCGTTGTGAAGCATCAGACGGTCACGCCGGTACAAGGTGTAGAGGGTCTGGAAGTGGTGGAGACCTTCTTCGTCAACGAGGGAAAACCGGTTACCGTCAAGGCGTACGAACTATGCCGCACGGAAATGGAGCCGAAAGACACCGTCGTTTGGTCGCTCCAGCCCTCTTCCACCTCCGCACGCATGGACTGGGTACTGCCCGTTCAGGAAGGCTTCCAGAAGAATAACTACCTCGGCATGAACAACTCCGATTACGGAGGCGGTATTCCGGTAGTTGACCTCTGGCAGCGCGACGGCGGTATGGCGATCGGTCTCTTTGAACCGGTGCTCCGCATGATCTCCATGCCCGTGGAATGGAAACGGTATGACAACAAAGTGACGATGGCGCTCCGCTATGACCTGCCGGAGCCGGTCGAATTGGCTACGGGCGATACCCTGCAATGCTTCAAAGCCTTCCGCCTCTCCCACAAGGGCGATTACTTCAACGCCCTTCGTATCTTCTCCGATTATATGCAGGCTAACGAAGGCGTTGAGATGAAACCCTCTGAGCCGCAAGCGTTTGAGCCGGTCTGGTGCGCATGGGGCTACGGACGTCCGTTTAAGATGAATATGGTATTGGGCACGCTCGACAAGGTGGCGGAACTCGGATTCACGTGGGTGGATATAGACGACGGCTACCAGATCGCGGAAGGCGACTGGAATACCAACTCGTATTTCCCCGGCGGCGATGCAGACATGCGGCATATCACGGACGAAGTGCACAAACGGGGCATGAAAGCCAAACTATGGTGGGCGCCGCTCGCGGCTGACCCCGATACCAAACTCGTCAAAGAGCACCCGGAGTACCTGCTGAAAACAGCAGAGTGGGCGCACGAATATATCACATGGTGGGACAGCTGGTATCTCTCGCCCGTCAATCCCGGCGTGGATGCCTATACCACCGACCTGCTGAAGATGTTCCTCCGGCGTTGGAACTTCGACGGTCTCAAGATCGACGGCCAGCATCTCAACTGCTGTCTGCCCGACTATAACGAGACTTCGGGACTCAACAGCGCCTATGACGCACCGGAGCAGATGCCGTCGTACTTCGGTAAGATCTACGATCAGGCACGTGCTATGAAGCCCGATGCAGTCATCCAGGTATGTCCCTGCGGCTGCGCGGTCAATTATTTCCTTATTCCCCAGATCAACCAGGCGGTAGCTTCTGACCCGATGTCCTCCCGCCAGGTGCGTATGAAACGCAAAGCCTATGCCGCCATGGCGCCCCAACTCGCTTATTACGGCGACCATATTGAGCTGACCGACGGAGGCGATGATTTCGCTTCGCAGATCGGTACCGGTTCGGTTATCGGAACAAAGTTCACCTGGCCCAAGGACAATCCCGACTGGAACGAAGGTCCCTTCCTCCTTACGCCGGAGAAAGAGCAACTCCTCCGCAAATGGATGAAGATATACAAGGAGAACAACCTCGCCCGCGGTGAGTATCTGAATCTCTATACCTGGGGCTTCGATTACCCGGAGGCACACGTCATCCGCCAGAACGGCGCAATGTACTACGCCTTCTATATAGACCCTGTCGCTCCGGAAGGCGCTATGGATCCTGCGCATGTGGACGCAGCTTCCGTTCCTGTTCCTTCCTTTGACGGTACATTGGAGCTCCGCGGACTCGATCCCGCAAAGACCTATACCGCCATCGAATACACGGCGGACGAACCGCGCGAGTTCGAGGTAAGTGGCAGCAACCCCAAGATCCATGCCGCCTTCGAGCGCAACTACCTCTTGAAACTCGTAGAAAAGTAACCTCGAAAAACAAACAATCAACTAAATAATCTAAATAATTTACAACCATGAAACGATTTCAGACAATCTTTCTCAGCCTCTTGGTTGGTGTTTCTGCTTTCGCAGACATCAACGTAAAAGGTAAGGTTATCGACGCAGACGGCTCGGAACCGATGATTGGCGTGAGTATTCTGGTGATGGGTACATCAACCGGAACAGTAACCGATTTCGACGGAAACTTCTCACTCACAGTACCGGACAAAGCGACACTCCAGTTGTCGTACATGGGCTACAAAACGATTGAACTGCGTGCCGTGCCGGAAATGAACATTATCATGGAGACCGACGCACAGCAACTTCAAGAGGTAGTCTCGCTGGGTTATTCCGCGGTGAAGAAAGCCGAACTTTCTTCCGCAGTAGTAACGGTGTCTGCAGACCAGTTGACCGATGTCACCACCCCCGACATCGGAAACATGCTGCAAGGTAAAGTAGCCGGCTTGACGGTAGCTAACGCCAGCGGTCAGCCGGGCGATGCAGCGCAGATCCGCATCCGTGGTACAGGTTCTATTACGGCTGGTTCTGAACCCGTGTACGTAGTAGATGGAGTCATGGGGGGTACCTTCAACCCCAATGACGTAGAGACCATCTCCGTCCTTAAAGACGCAGGTTCGACCGGTATCTATGGTGCTTCCGCTGCAGGCGGTGTCATCGTTGTTACTACCAAATCCGGTAAGAAACACGACAAAGTGCATGTGGATATCAAAGCTACTGCCGGTGCGAAACAAGCCCTGTTCGGTAACTTCCGCATGATGAAATCGGAGGAACTCTATAACTTCCATAAATCCATGTACAGCAAGGCGGCGTTCAACGCTTCTTATCCGAAACTGAAAGAGTTGGTGGATTGGAACTGGCAGAATGAGTTCTTTAGTACCGGTGTCATCCAGAACTACAACGTAGCCGTTCACGGCGGTTCGGAGCACGTCGGATACTATGTCTCCCTCGATTATTTCAACGAGAAAGGAACACTGAAAACTACCGGCATGCAGAAAATAGCAGGACATGCTTCGCTCAAAGCAGACATTGCGAAATGGCTGGATATGAACGTGAAAGTGGACTTCAATCAATCGACCGTCAACTATCCGTCCTCTTGGACCATGCTTGCAGATGCGTTCTTCAAAATGCCGTGGGATTGTCCTTATGCATATGACGACGCAGGAGTGATGACAAACCAATTTGTTCGTATTGATAAGGGTACACGCCCCGATAACGGCGGCAAATGGTGGAGCCAGGAGACGTGGAACTCATTGCATTCCGCGCAGTATAACTATGCAAAAGGAGAGAACTTCGATTTCAACGGCGTCCTCCAACTCAATGTGCATTTCACCGATTGGTTGCATTTCACGACCACCAATACCTTCAGCGCAGGTAGTTATCTGTCAACCGACTACATTGACCCGCGCACGTATGACACTACCTATAAAAATGGTTATATTGGCAAGAACCTCGGTAATAGCAAATCATTCGGTACTACCAATATACTGAAGGGTGGTTACCAATGGGACAAGCATTCCTTCAACGCTATGGCGGGATTTGAATACGGCTTCTGGCGGACTGAATATAACAGCGCTTCCGGTACCGACATGCCGAACGCAATGGATGTGCTGAACGTTAGTTCCATGCGTGGAGTCGGCGGATATGTAATCCCGGGTGCAAGCTGGGCGGCGTTCATTCAGGCTTCTTACGACTGGAACAAACGCTATTTCATCACCGCTACATACCGCGCTGAGGCAAGCTCGCTCTTCGCTAAGAACTTCCGTACGGGTCATTTCCCATCGGTAGCGGTTAGCTGGTTGATTTCGAACGAAGACTTTATGAAGGAACAAGACGTCGTTTCCTTCTTCAAACTCCGCGCTTCCTATGGTATCACGGGTAACAACAATATTCCGGCATACAAATATCTTTCTACATATACCTTTACCAATCTCCTCGGTGGCGGTGGTCCTCTGTTGTATGAAGGCAAGGTGGGTGCTATGCCGAGTCGTCTGGCGAACCCTGTTCTCCACTGGGAGACAGCAAACATGGCGGCTGTTGGTATCGACCTGACATTCATCAAACGCATTGATATGTCTATCGACCTCTATCAGACCGACAATACGGGTCTGTTGCTGAATGTGCCGGTTGCGCCTTCTACCGGATTCTTTGAATCCATGCAGAATATTGGTTCCGTTCGCAACCGCGGTATTGAGTATCGCATCGACGCGAACATCATCAATATAGGCAAATGGCGTTGGGATGTGGGATTCAACATCGGCTTCAACCAGAACCGCGTAACATCCCTCCCGAACCATACGCCGCAACTGCAGCAGGCTTCTTCTGTGAACCAGCAGATCAAGGAAGGACAGGATATCTATACTTGGTACATGAAAGAATGGGCAGGAGTTGATCCCGCGAACGGTGACCCGCTCTGGTATGTTGTCGATGCAAACGGTGATTACGTCCTCGATGGAGCAGGAAACAAAACGACCACCAACGACTACAATGCTACCCAGGCGCACGCCGTGGGTAAAGCGACACCGCTCTTCTCCGGTGGTCTCAATACACAACTCAGCTGGAATGGTATCTTCATCCATATGAACTCTAACTTCCAGTATGGAAATCTTATTTACAACTACACCCGCCATTCCTCGGATGCCGATGGCGCTTACCTGGGATACAACCAACTCTCGCTTGTGAACTCTACGCAAGGTTGGACCCGCTGGCAGAACCCCGGTGATATAGCTACCCACCCGAAAGCGCAGCTCAATGGTAATAAGAGTGCAAGTCAGGTATCTTCACGATATCTGGAGGATGGTTCGTACTTCCGCCTCAAAAACCTGACGGTTGGTTATGACTTCCCGATTTCGCTCATCAAGAAAGCGCACATGACCAAGTGTCGCATCTATTTCAGCGCAGATAACCTCTTCACGGCGTCTAAGTTCTCCGGTATGGACCCGGAAATAACGCTCGAGAGCAATGCTAACAACCTCGCCGGATTCTACTCCGAGAACTACCCCGTCGGACGTACCTTCCAAGGTGGTGTGGAGATTTCGTTCTAATAGAAAAACCTAGATATACTAGATCTACTAGTTAAACTAGATAAACTATAAAAAACACAACAATTATGAAAACGAATATTTTTAACAAAATCCTTCGTACATTGTACATCGTACCTTTGTACATGACTCTGTCTTTGGGTTTCAGCAGTTGCAATCTCGACTACTTCCCCTCGGATGAGATGAATAGCGAAATGCTGCTGCAAGACGTCAAGGGAGCGCAGTATATCATGGACGGATGCTACGCACTGATGAAGAGCGAAGTGGAGTTCCTTGGATATGCTTCCGGTAATACCTATGTGCGCCATTACTTCCAAATGGCAGAGTTCCCCGCAGATAACATCTGCCTCTCCGCTCACACCACCGACCCGCTCTATGAGGCTACTGCCTATATGATGAACGATGGTCTCAAGAACGTCGGTACCCTCTGGATGGTGGGCTACAAAGTGATTTACATGTCAAACCAGGTTATTGGCACTTTGGACGAAAATGAACCTGATAACAAGCAGATTTTAGGTGAAGCGTACTTCATGCGCGGACTCATGCATCTGCAACTGGTGACCCTCTATGCCAAACCGTACTCCATGGGACGCGATAATATGGGTGTACCGCTTCGTTTCCCGACAAGCACGGATGTAACACGCGCTTCGGTGGGAGAAGTTTATGACCAAATCGTGCTCGACCTCCGCAAAGCAGCTGACCTCATGGGCAAATCGCGCGGAGACAAAGGATATCCTTCTAAAGAAGCAGCGCTGGGAGTCCTCAGCCGCGTGTACCTCTATATGGAGGAGAACGACAAGTGTATCGCTGCGGTTAACGAAGCACTCAACGGAGCTGAACCGGCTACCAAACTGGAACCGAACGCCGAATTCGGCACGTATTTCCAGCGCGCAAGGGAGTCGCAAGAGACTCTGTTCTGCATAGCCCACGAACCAACAGACGACATGGGACAGTCCTCTATAGGCTCCATGTACCTCAAGGATGGTATCGGATGGGGGGAGATCTATCCTTCTAACCCGCTCATGTACCTCTATGAGCGCTATCCGACAGACGTGCGTTATACCGATTTCCTGATGCCGCAATATAAAGCAGGATCGTCTGACACGTATGTATATTTCCCGGATCCGGAATCCATCAGCGAAGAGTCGGGTAGTGTCCTGCTCAAAGCTAAAGTAACGGATGATGGCGCAGGTAACTATTCGTTTAAGCAGAGCGGTACTACCTATAACATTGAAAAACGCAAAGTCAATGGTGAAGGTAAAGCGGACGATGCCGGTGAATACTTTGAGTATTATGTGAACTACGGCGGTAAAGACCTGCAAGCACGCATCGCACCGGAGATGGTACTCCGTACAGGATTTAGTTACCCGATGATTTTCGTCAATAAATTCAGCTATCAGAATGGCAGCCCGATGCTCTCTTCGCCGGTAATATGCCGCTGGGCAGAGGTTATCCTCAACCGTGCGGAAGCAGAGGCTAAACTGGGACAGGATGCTGCTGCTCTCAATGATGTCAATATTATCCGTGACCGCGCCGGTATTCCCGCTGAAGGTATGTTTGCAGCCGGCAAAATGCATGGCTATGACAACGTACTCGATGTAGTCCTTGACGAGCGTCGTATGGAACTCGCTTTCGAAGGACACCGTATGTTCGACGTTTATCGTAATAAACGCGATATGGATCGTCGCTATCCGGGCGCACAGCCGTGGAAGATTCATAAGTGGGACCAGGAACCACACATCGTTTATCCTATCCCAAACAACGAGTGGACCGTTAGCGGCATCCCTCAAAACCCGGGATATTAAGACAAAAGTAAAAAGACCGCTTCGCTCAAAGAACACTACGTTCAAAGCCGGCTTTCGACTTTCGACTTTTAGTGAGTGGAACGAACGGTCTTTCGACTAATAGAAAAAACATCCAATCAACATTATTTATTAACCCCTAAAAAACACAAAAATTATGAAAGCAAATTGGAAAATTGCATTGATGTGCTTTGCAACTGTAGCATTCTTCGCTTGTAAGCCGCAAAATCAACCCACTAACCCTGGTGGTAACGGTGGCGGTGGACAACAAGGCGGTGGTAACGAAGGCGAAGAAACCGAATTCGTTTCCAAAGTTAAAGTGGACGACAACTCTATCGCAGAGTGGGCTAACCTCCCTGCAGAGTTTGTAGCTACTGCTACTTGCCCGGAAGACGGTGCTTATCTCGGTCTGAAGAGCGTAAAGGTGTATGCTGATGAACTCTACATCAACATTCTCGCTGAGTATGATCCAGAGGAAATTCCTAATCATACTTCTGTTCCGTTCCATGTGTACATCAACACCGACAACAGCGATGAGACCGGTGGTTACGGTGAC
This sequence comes from uncultured Bacteroidales bacterium, assembly GCA_902792535.1. Lineage (GTDB taxonomy): Bacteria > Bacteroidota > Bacteroidia > Bacteroidales > Paludibacteraceae > Colicola. The sequence goes on along the minus strand of CADAZU010000036.1, from coordinate 6,021 downwards.
CAATGGACGGATGCAAACGTGGACATCATGATGGAAGGTTTCTTCTTCTCTGCTAAAGAGTGGGATGCTGATGGCAATCCTCTGGATGACGGCGAGCCTTGTGAGTACGTGCCGGATATCTTTCCTTGGACCGGTGAAGTCGGTGGCACAGGCTGGGGCTGGGCTGAAGTACCACTCGTTCCTGCTGGAGTCTTCGTTCACAGCCAGCATGTTGGCAACTGCGTAGAATTGCAGATGATGCGTGAGCTTATTCCGTCTCTCGTAGGTTGGAATGAGAAAGAGTTCGGTATCGGTTTCGATATCCAGCAAAGCTGGGAGTCTGTAGGTATTCTGCCGTTGGTTTCCCCGACAGACGAGAATGCTACTGGTCACACCAACAAACTGCAAGTTAAGATTGACAAATAATAAGTTTCCGGAACTTAGTCAATCTTGACAAAACAACACAATTAAGCTTAATCAATGTTGATTGAAGGTGCCGGTGTGCGGGCACACCGCCCCACACCGGTACCGTTTTTTATAAATATAGCTCCATCGCTATGAAGAAAATATTCTCAATTCTCAATTCTCAATTCTCAATTATTGCCCTTGCGTTCAGCATGGCAATGACTGCCTGCAATCCCAATTCACCTGAACCCCAAGGAAATACCATCACATTTACCGAATCGGATGAGATTTTCGCAAACCCGGAGCGCGGACTGTACTTGCAGACATATTATACGTCCGCTGATTTGAATTCGAAGGCAAATGCGTCCATCATAAATTATAATCGTAAATCACCAGCTAAAATATCCCTATATCTCCACTCCTATTATCTGACCGATTACATGGAGTCCGATATTCCCCAAGCTTTCTTAGATCGCTTGGAGGCCAACATGAATGCCCTGCGCGAAGGCGGCGCGAAAGCCGTACTCCGCTTCTCCTATAAAAGCGATGTGAATAATGCCCCATATGATGCATCTCCTGAATGGATTCACAAACATATTGACCAATTGTCTCCCTATCTCAAGAAGCATGCGGATGTAATCCTCTGCGTGCAATGTGGATTTATCGGAGTGTGGGGCGAGTGGTATTATACCTCTAATTTCAAAATGAACCCGCAAAAAGATGCGGATTACGAACCCCGTTGGGAAGTACTGGAGCACCTCCTCAATGCGCTTCCTGAAGACAGACAAGTCGCCTTGCGTACTCCGATGTTCAAGAGACGCTATCTCAAAATGCGTGGAGACTCTCTCTCCTCGCCGATCTCTGCGGAGGAAGCTTACCAATCTACTTATAAAGCGCGTATATGCGGACATAATGATTGCTTTGTATCTTCCTCCAATGATGTGGGAACATATAGTAGTCCTAAGGACCGTGACTTCTGGGCTGAAGATACCAAATATACCTTTATGGGCGGCGAGACATGCGAAAAGGCATCTCAATCCAAGGGAGAAAATGCTGTCAGCGAAATGGAAAAATACCATTGGACCTATTTGAACAATGGGTATCGTGAGGAAGTCACTAATATGTGGCGTGGAGATGGTACAATGGATATTATTGCACGCCGACTCGGCTATCGCTTTGTGTTGGATAAAGCAGTCTTGCCTCCGAGCCCTAAAGTAGGACAAGAGTTTAAAGCATACTTCGTCCTCCGCAATGTAGGTTTTGCAGCGCCGAACAACAAGCGTGACGTGGAACTCATCTTTGTGGACGCTGCCTCCGGCAAGAAATACGTCTATCCGCAAACGGCTGCCGACCCCCGTTTCTGGCTGCCAGAAGAGGAGCATAAATTCACCCTCGCTTGCACCCTCGCCGATATGACCCCGGGACAGTACAAACTCTATCTGAACCTCCCCGACCCGTACCCCTCCATCCATAATGACCCCCGCTTCTCCATCCGTCTTGCTAACAAAGACGTCTGGGAAGAATCCACCGGCTATAACTTCATCGCTACGGTCAATGTAGAATAGACCGCACTTCGTGCTCAAAGAAAAAAGCATAGTATGAAAAAGAGTATAGTAGGCATTTTTGTCCTGAGTCTTTATTCCTTATTCCTGACTCCTTCTTCCGCACAGGTTTGGTGGGGCGCTTCCGTAGGCCTCGGCCATGAGCAGCCCTATACGGACCTGCCTGCCTTTGACCTCAACGTGCAGGACGCCAATAACCAACTTGTGCCCCTCTTCCTCTCTTCCGAGGGCGAATACATGTGGTCAGACACCCCCTTCTCGTTTTCCGCAAAGGATGGCGAAATAGAGACCTCCGTGCCTATGGAGCGCGTCAAAGCAGGCTCAACCCTCCGCGAAGCCTATATGGCGGCGCAGGCGAAGTATTTCCCCGCGAACGGACAACTGCCCGACACCCTCTTCTTCACCATGCCCCAGTATAACACCTGGATCGAACTGATGTACAACCAGAACCAGGAGGACATACTGCGCTACGCCCACGCCATCATCGACAACGGCTTCCCGGCCGGCGTACTCATGATCGATGACAACTGGCAGCGCTATTACGGCAACTTCGATTTCAAAGCCGAGCGTTTCCCCGATCCCAAAGGGATGATGGACGAACTCCATGCCCTCGGTTTCAAGGTCATGGTATGGATATGTCCTTTCGTCAGCCCCGACTCGCCCGAGTTCCGCGATCTGGAATCCAAAGGCTATCTGCTCCGCAATGCCAACGGCGGTACGGCGGTCCTCAACTGGTGGAACGGCTATTCCGCTTGCTATGACCTCACCAACCCCGAGGCGGCAGACTATTTCGTCTCCGTCCTACGCGCCGCGCAGGAGCGCTACGGCATTGACGGCTTCAAGTTCGACGCCGGCGATAACAACTGCTATGCCTCCGCGCCTCTCAAAGCCTATGACCCTTCAGCCACGAACGTCGATCATACTACTTCGTGGGCGAAGATCGGGCTCTCCTTCCCTTTCAATGAATACCGTGCTTGTTGGAAGATGGGCGGCCAGCCCCTCGTGCAGCGTCTGGGCGATAAGGACTACAGCTGGGATGCCGTGCGCCAACTTATTCCGCAGATGTGTGTCGCAGGGCTCTTGGGCTATGCCTACGCTTGCCCCGACATGGTGGGCGGAGGACAATGGGCGGCGTTCCTCGATATACGCGAAGATGCTTTTGATCAGGCGCTCATAGTCCGTTCGGCACAAGTTCACGCACTCATGCCGATGATGCAGTTCTCCGTAGCCCCGTGGCGCATACTGAATAAGGAAAACCTCGCGATCGTACAGCGCATGGCGAAACTCCATGAGGCGTTCGGACCTTATATCATGCGCTATGCGCACCAAGCGTCCCAAACCGGCGAACCCATCGTCCGCTGCATGGAGTACCAGTTCCCCCACCAGGGCTTTGAGACCTGCAAGGACCAGTTCATGCTCGGCGACAAGTACCTCGTCGCGCCCGTAGTGGACACGCGTCTCGAACGCGAAGTGCGCCTGCCCAAAGGTACTTGGCGCGACGACCAAGGAAAACGCTACAAAGGCGGCAAGACCTATAAGATCTCCGTCCCCTTGGAGAGACTGCCCTATTTCGAGAAAATCAAATAGATCAACTAGATAAACTAGTTTGACTAGTTCTACTAGATAAACTAGTTCCACTAGATAACTAAAAAATATAGCTTTATGAAAGACAAACTTTGGTTACTTTTTATCCTCATCACCATTGTTACATGGGGTATTTGGGGTGCGTTCTCGGATCTGCAGATGGATCGCGACGGTATTCCTGAGACAGTAGTGTATATCCTTTGGGCGGCGTCTATGATCCCCTGTGCTATCGTGGCGCTCTGTATCAACAAAGGTAAGTTCTTGTGCGATTGGAAATCCGCGCTCCTGGGCTGCACGGTCGGGCTGCTCGGTGCCGGAGGACAGTTGGTGCTCTTCAAAGCCCTTGCCATCGGACCTGCGTATATCATCTTCCCCTTTATCTCCATGTCCCCCGTGATCGTCATTACGCTGGCGGCGATCTTCCTCAAGGAGAAAGCCAACCGCTGGCAGATAGCCGGTATAGTGGTAGCGCTCGCTGCAATTCTCTTGCTCTCCCTCCAATCCGGCGGCGAGAACGGTTCCGTCAGCGGATGGCTCTGGATCGTGCTCGCGGTGCTGGTGCTCCTCGCATGGGGTATTCAGGGTTTTTTCATGAAGTTTGCCAACAACTCCATGGACGCGGAGTCCATCTTTGTCTGGATGGCTCTCTCGGCGGTCGTCCTTGCCCCCGTGGCGTATTATATGAGCGGCGATGCGGCTTCTTTCTTTGCCGGTGCCGACGTGACTGCCAAGAGCCTCAAGTGCTTCGGCATCCAGTCCCTCAACTCGATCGGCGCACTGACGCTTGTCTATGCGTATCGCTATGGCAAGGCGGTGATCGTTTCGCCGATGGAGGGGCTCTCGCCTATGGTCACCGTGCTCCTCTCGCTCATCATCCTCTCCGTCATTCCGACCCCGATGCAGATAGCCGGTATATGCTGCGCTGCCTTCGCCATGTACGCCCTCTCCAAATGAGAAAATGAAAAAATATGAAAATGAGAAAATTTCTATTCGTCCTTTGTACATTGTACATTGTCCCTTTGTCCCTTTCCTCGGCGCCGAAGCTTGTCTATAACGGCGACACCCTGGCTTGGAACACGGAGTTCACCCGCAGGCAGTGCGGCACGCTGGATATTTCGAAAAACATCATCGAGGTCTCCGGCATTGCTTGCTCACGCGTCACTCCCGGATATATCTGGATGCAGAGCGATGAGCGCTCCAATTATATCATCGCTACCGACTCCAAAGGCGCAGAGCGCGCGTGCAAACTCAAACTCAATAAAACTATCCGCTGGGACTGGGAAGACCTCTCCGGCGGCGTGTATGAGGGCAAGAACTATCTTTTCATAGGTGCTTTCGGCGATAACGACGAGACGGACGGCAACTATTCCGTCATCTATCTGGAGGAACCCGCCATCGATCCCCTCAACGCGCCGGAGATAACCCTCACGCCGGGGAATATCAAGTTCGTCTATCCGGACGGAAAGAAGCATAACTGCGAGGCATTGATGTACGACAACCGCGACCGGATGATCTATATCATCACCAAGGTCTATTATAATGTCTGCCAGGTCTTCCGCCTCCCCTTCCGTCTCGATTACGGCACGGAGGAACAGACGCTGGAGTATATCTGCGACCTCGGCGTCCGTTCCGATCTAGGGTATAGTGAGAAGAACCAGCCTTACAAGGGCTTCCATCTCGTCACGGGAGCGGATATCTCGCCCGATGGCAAGTATATCTTGATCAAGAATCATAATAATATCGTCGCTACCTATTCGTGGATTCTCTATTGGGAACGCGAGGATGGCGAGAGTGTCGCCGATGCGCTGAAGCGGCAGCCGCAACCCCTCAAATGCTATTCCTACGAGTGGCAGGGAGAAGCTATCTGCTGGCTGGACGATTATACGTTCTATACCACCTCCGATGCCGATGACGGCAATCCCCCGATCTATATCTACCGCCGCCCTTATCCGGAGGGCATAGAGGACGTAACCTCTTCCCCCGAGGAGCAAAACCGCCTCGTCATGATTGATCACACGATGTATATCCGTTCTGCCGATGCTCTCTATTCCCTGGACGGCAGAAAGGTCAAATAAGAGATCTCCCGATATAATACTCCGCAACTCACTATAAATCGTCTGCTACATGCGGACGATTTTTAACACTTCTTGTAATAACATCTATCTCCGTGATACGGTGGAGCGTTCGTTCCTCTTCGTCTTTCTTCAATACTATTTAAAATCGTTCGCGGAACTCGGAGGGAGTACAGCCTTTGGACTCCCGGAAGAGACGGTTAAAATGGCTGAGTGTGTTGAAACCACAGGAGAAACCAATTTCGGAAACAGGGTGTTGTGTCGTCAGTAACAACCGTGCTGCTATACCCAACCGGTAATCAATGAGATAACGGTTGGGTGTGCGGCCGGTCTTGTTTCGGAAGAAACGCGAGAAAGATTCCGGTGCCATGCATGCCAAATCTGCCATTTCTTTCAACCCTATATCGTTCATGTAATTT
>CADAZU010000035.1 GCA_902792535.1 uncultured Bacteroidales bacterium | reverse complement strand
GTTGGACTACGTTTTGGACGGACGTATTGTGTTGCTCTATAATGAAGATATTATTCGCGAATATAAAGAAGTTCTGCACCGCAGCAAGTTTGATTTCAGTGAAGATAACATACATGACTTGATAGAGTTGGTGAAAACAGGTTTGTTCCTTGATCCGACAGAAAGTGGCGAAACCTTTCCAGACATAGACGACAAGGTCTTTTATGAGGTTGCTCTTTCAAAAGATGATGGCTATGTCGTTACCGGCAACACCAAGCATTTCCCTAAGTCTCCTATAGTAGTTACTCCTGCCGAAATGATGCATATAGTACAAGGAACAAATAAATAACAAGATAATATTACCGCCTATGGCATAAAACAACCCTATACGATAAGCAAGTGGCTGAAAGGTCACTTGCTTTTTTGTAGAGTCGCGTATGTGAAATATTTGTTGTAACGTCGGACATCCGCCTTGCTACGCAATTCCCCCGAAATTACGGTCGCACCTTGCAGCCCATACGCAAATTTATAAAAAAAATCACTAAAAACGTCTTATCTCGCTTCGCTCGAACGATTAATTTAATAAAAAAATCATTAAATTCTTGCGTATGTGAAATATTTGTTGTAACTTTGCACGCTTTTTTGCGCGGGACGCGCGAAAGAGGCTAACATGTTTAACCCTTAATGGGGATTTGAAAATTTGAAAATTAGAAGATTCAAAGATTTGATTCCCACCAATTTATCTACCAATTATGGCAGAAAATCTTTCTCTCCAGAACTTCGACTGGGATGCCTATGAAGCACAACAGAAAGGCAGCAAAAACGAAGCAGAAACCCAACGGTACGACGAGACTCTGAGCGCTATCAAAGACAACGAGGTTGTTGAAGGTACCGTTATTTCAATCAACAAACGTGAGGTAGTAGTAAACGTAGGCTACAAGTCGGACGGAATCGTTCCGGCTTCCGAGTTCCGCTACAATCCTGATCTGAAAGTAGGCGACAAAGTAGAAGTCTATATTCAGAGCCAGGAGGACAAAAAAGGTCAGCTTGTGCTGAGCCACAAAGAGGCTCGTGCCGCTCGTGCATGGGACCGCGTCAATGAGGCTTACAACTCAGGCGAGATCGTAACCGGTTACATCAAATGGCGTTCGAAAGGCGGCATGATCGTTGACGTGCTGGGCATGGAGGCATTCCTGCCGGGCAGCCAGATCGACGTGAAGCCGATCCGCGACTACGATGTGCTCGTCGGCAAAACGATGGAGTTCAAGATCGTCAAACTGAATCCGGAGTTCCGCAACGTAGTAGTATCTCACAAAGCTCTTATCGAGGCTGAGTTGGAGGCACAAAAGGCTGCAATCGTCGGCAAACTCGAGAAGGGTCAAGTACTGGAAGGTACTGTTAAGAACATCACCAATTATGGTGTATTCATCGATTTGGGCGGCGTAGATGGTCTGATCCATATCACCGACCTGAGCTGGGGCCGCGTAAACGACCCGCACGATTTCGTACAGCTCGACCAGAAAATCAATGTTGTTATCCTTGACTTCGATGAGGACAAGAAACGCATTGCTCTGGGCTTGAAGCAGCTGAGCCCGCATCCGTGGGATGCCCTGGATCCGAACCTGAAGGTCGGCGACAAGGTACACGGCAAGGTAGTAGTGATGGCTGATTACGGAGCATTCGTTGAGATCGCAGAAGGCGTAGAGGGTCTCGTTCACGTAAGTGAGATGAGCTGGAGCCAGCACCTGCGTTCGGCAAACGACTTCCTCAAAGTGGGCGACGAGGTAGATGCAGTGATCCTGACTCTGGACCGCGCAGAGCGCAAGATGAGTCTGGGTATCAAACAGCTGAAAGCTGATCCTTGGGCAAACGTAGAGACCAAGTACGCAGTCGGCACCCGCCACTGGGCTAAGGTACGCAATTTCACCAACTTCGGTGTATTTGTAGAGATCGAGGAAGGCGTAGATGGTCTGATCCACATCAGCGATCTGAGCTGGACCAAGAAGATCAAACACCCGAACGAGTTCACCCAGATCGGTGCGCAGATCGAGGTAGTCGTACTCGACATCGATGTAGCCAACCGTCGTCTGAGCCTCGGTCACAAGCAGCTTGAGGAGAATCCTTGGGAGGAGCTTGAGGCTAAGTTCGGCGTTGACACCGTAGTGGACGGCAAGGTAGTAGAGATCAACGACAAGGGCGCCGTTGTAAGTCTGGAAGAGGGCGTAGAGGCATTCTGCACGACCCGCCACCTCCAGAAAGAGGACAAGAGCGCAGTAGCTGTCGGAGACGTGCTGCCGTTCAAGGTGATCGAGTTCAACCGCGACGCAAAACGCATCCTCGTATCGCACCTCCGCACATGGGAGGAGCGCAAAGAGGCTCCGGCTAAACCGAAGAAAGGCGCAGCAGCTCCGGCTGAACCGCAAGTAGAGATGCCGAAGGTTGAGAAGACCACTCTCGGTGACCTCAGCGTACTGGCTGACTTGAAGGCTTCGATGGAGGCAGAGGAGAAACCCGCTGCTCCGAAGAGAGGCGGCAAGAAAGCTAAAAAGGATGAGGAGTAATCTTCATTCCTGACAAAAAAGAAGCGAGCCGTTTGGCTCGCTTTCTTTTTATTATCGTCCTTGCGTTTTATTTGCGTCGGGGATTGGGGGAATTACATTCTCTCGGGCATCTCGATTCCGAGCAGCGCCATCGCCGAGCGAAGGACTTTCGCTACGTTAGCAGACAAGAGCAGACGGAGCGATTTCTTTTGCTCGTCGGGCTCGTTCAGGATCGAGAGATCGTGGTAGAACGAGTTGAAGTCGCACGCGAGTGCGTACGCGTAATTACATAGGATCGCGGGCGAGAACTCGTCCCCGGCAGCACGCACCATCGCCGGATACTCCGTCAAACGCTGGATAAGGGAGAGTTCCTTGGGATCCAGTTCCACTTGTTTATCTAGTTTATCTAGTTTAACTAGATCTGTCTCCGCTTTGCGGAGGACGGAGCGGATGCGGGCGTAGGTGTATTGGATGAACGGTCCCGTGTTGCCGTTGAAATCGATGGACTCCGCCGGATTGAAGAGCATATTCTTGCGCGGATCGACTTTCAGAATGAAGTATTTGAGCGCGCCGAGCCCTACCTTGCGGGCAATCTCGTCCGCCTCAGCGTCCGTAATGCCTTGGAGCGTGTTCTTATCCCCTTCGGGGAACGATCTTAAGGTATGCACTTTGTCCTTGCTGATCTCCTTGGCGTCCGCGACCATCTTATCCATCAGATCGTCGGCATCGACGACCGTTCCTTCGCGGGATTTCATCTTGCCGTTCGGCAGCTCCACCATGCCATAGGAGAAATGGACGAGCTCTTTGCCGAAGGGGAAACCGAGGCGGTCAAGGAGTATCGAGAGCACCTTGAAATGGTACTCCTGCTCGTTGCCGACCACATAGACCATCTTGTCGATGGGATAGTCTTGGAAACGCAGTTTGGCTGTACCGATGTCCTGGGTCATATAGACCGAGGTGCCATCCGAACGGAGGAGCAGTTTCTCGTCCAGTCCGTCCTTGGTCAGATCCGCCCAGACGGAGCCGTCCTCGCGGCGGTAGAACACGCCGGAAGCGAGACCTTTCTCCACCTCCGATTTGCCCTCCAGATAGGTGTTGGATTCGTAGTATATCTTATCGAACGAAACGCCCATTCGGCGGTACGTCTCGTCGAAACCGGCATAGACCCATTCGTTCATCTTCGCCCAGAGAGCGCGAATCTCCGGGTCGTTTGCCTCCCATTTGCGGAGCATCTCCTGCGCTTCGAGCATCAGCGGCGCTTCGCGTTTGGCGGTCTCTTCGTCCATTCCTTTCGCCATCAGTTCGGCAATCTGGGCTTTGTACTCCTTGTCGAAGCGCACATAATAGTCGCCGATCAGGTGGTCACCCTTCTTGCCCGACGACTCCGGCGTCTCGCCGTTGCCGAACTTGAGCCACGCCAGCATGGATTTGCAGATATGGATACCGCGGTCGTTGACGATATTGGTCTTCACGACCTTCCAGCCGTTCGCCTCCTGGATCTGCGCGATCGAAAAACCGAGCAGGTTATTGCGCACGTGTCCGAGGTGAAGGGGTTTGTTGGTGTTCGGGGACGAGTACTCGACCATCATGAGTTGGTGGCGATCCGGCTGACGACCGTAGTTCTCGTCCGCGTCGATGGCTTTGAGCTGGTTCACCCAGAAAGCGTCCGAGATCGTCAGATTGAGGAAACCCTGCACGGCGTTGTATTTGGCAACCAGCCCGGAGCCGTCCGCGACCAGTTTGTCGCCGATCTCGGCAGCCACCTGTGCAGGCGCCTTGCGCGCAGCCTTAACAAAAGGAAAAACAACGAGGGTGATGTTTCCCTCAAACTCCGGACGCGTCTTCTGCAACTGGATCTGCGCGTCGGAGATTTCAATATGATAGAGCGCCTCAACGGCGGACTTTACAAGAGATGTTATTTGTTGTTCTAAACTATTCATTCTATATCTTTTATCTTTAAGCACCTGAGGTGCGTCTTTATTCTTTTAGCGAAGCGGTCTAAATCTGAGGGTACTTGCGGAACCAAGAAGAGATCTTGAGACGAATGACGCCCAGCAGGGCTTCGGAGAAGATACCTCCGCTCATCTTGGACGTACCGAGGACACGGTTCACAAAGACAATAGGCACCTCGATAATCTTCGCGCCGCATTTGGAGGCGGTGAACTTCATCTCGATCTGGAAGGCGTAGCCCTTGAAACGGATCTTGTCCAGTTCGATCGTCTCCAGCAGATGGCGGCGGTAGCAGACAAAACCGGCGGTGGTGTCGTGAATATTCACACCGAGCACGGTACGCACATATTTGGACGCAAAGTAGGACATGAGTACGCGTCCCATAGGCCAATTGACCACATTGACACCCGTCACATAGCGGCTACCGATGGCGAGGTCTGCGCCCTGGATTGCACAGGCGTCATAGAGTTTGAGCAGGTCCTGCGGGTTATGACTGAAATCCGCATCCATCTCGAAGATATAGTTCGCTTTATGCTCGATTGCCCAGCGGAATCCGGCGATATAGGCTGTTCCAAGCCCCTGTTTGCCGGAACGCTCGATGAGATAGATGCAGCCCTTGTATTTGCCCTCCATCATTTTCTTGACGATCTGCGCGGTACCGTCCGGCGAACCGTCGTCGATCACCAGTACATTAAACAAAATCGGCAGCTCCATTACCGCGGTAATGATAGCCTCGATGTTCTCTTTCTCGTTGTAAGTAGGAATAATAACTAATCGTTCCATAATTGAAGTAATCAGTATTCAGTTTTCAGTTTTCAGTTTTGAGAAATTATCTTGTCGTTGAGCACATAGACCGGACTCGGCGTTGTACGGTCAAGAGGTTTGAGGAAGATGTCCGTTCCGGGCAGAATATCCAGTTCCTCCAGATACGAAGCGACGGTGTCGTATGCCAGCTGCGGATTGTTGTTCTCCAGCGAGAGATGGCACAGCCATACATTCCGCAGATCCGGGTGCCAATTACGCTCCAGTATTTCGCCGCACGTGTCGTTGCTCTGGTGTCCGCGGGGCGAGAGGATGCGCTCTTTGAGGTAAGTCGGGTATGGTCCGTTGAGGAGCATGTGCTCATCGTGGTTCGCCTCAATGACCAAATGGTTTGCCGTGCGGACATATGCCTCCATCTCTTCGTTCACGCTGCCGCAGTCGGTCATGATCACAAAACGCTGACCCAAGTAATCAATGCTGTATCCCACGCACTCGGTGGAGTCATGCTCGACGTTGAAGGTATTGATCTTCATGCCGAAAAGTTCCCACTCTTTGCCTTTCTCGAAATAGCGCCGGCTGGTACGCAGTTTCTCGCGCACACCGTAGTTACGGTCGATACCCTCATGGATCAAAGCGGTCGAATAAATCGGCAGATGGACGCGCTCTCCTAATGTACCCACCGCGCGGATGTGATCCGCGTGGTCGTGCGTGATGAGCACACCCATTATATTCGGAAAATCGAGCCCCATCTCGCGCAGATATTTCTGGATAGACCGCGCAGAGATTCCCGCATCAATCAGGATCCCCTGTTGACGCGTTCCCAGATAATAGCAGTTGCCGCTACTTCCGCTGGCAAAACATCTGAATATGAGTTCGTTTCCTTCCATCTATTGCTTAAAACTCGTGTTCTTTGAGGAACTTGGCTGCTCCCTCATTTCCTTTTCCTTGCGCGAGGAGCATATACCGCAACGCCTCCGCTTTATTGACCGCCGTTCCTCTGCCGTAGTAGTAACACAAGCCGAGGTTGAACATCGCGCGGTGCAATCCGCCTTCTGCGGCTTTCTTGTACCATTGGAACGCCAAGGACAGATCCTGCGGCACGCCTTTGCCTTTCTCGTAGCAAAGCCCCAGGTTGCTCTGCGCATGGACATATCCCTGCTCCGCCGACTTGCGATAGAGCTCCGCGGCGCGTTGCAGGTTCTGTTCCACTCCCCTGCCGTTCTCATAGCAGTAAGCCAGATTGAACTGCGCTCCGGGATATCCTTGCTCCGCCGCCTGTGTATATAAGCGGATCGCCATCGCCTGGTTCGGCTGCACACCTATTCCGTATTCGTATAAATAACCGAGGTTGCATTGTGCGCGCGGGTTCCCTTTGTCCGCGGCTCTCTTGTACCACTCTACCGCTTTCGTATAATCAACCGGCGTTCCGATGCCCTTCTCGTAGCAAAATGCCACACAGCACTCGGCGCGCACCACTCCTTGCGCAGCGGCTTGGTTATACCAATAGAACGCTTTCTGCGGCTCCTTAGCCACTCCCATTCCCGCTTCGTAACAATAAGCGATGTTGCATTGAGCGGTCGGGTTGCCTCCTTCTGCCGCTTTTTGATACCAATAGGTGGCGCATTGCAGATCCTTGGGAGTACCGATTCCGCGCTCGTAGCAAAAACCCAGATTGCACATCGCCGCCGCATTGCCTTTCTCCGCGGACGCGGTATAATAAAGGAATGCCGCCTCGTGGTTTACCGGCATGCCGTTTTTGCCATTCGCATAGTTATATCCCAGGTTGTACAACTCATTCGCAGAGAGCGATCGGTCGATCACGGGGAGTTTCTGAGGGGCTGCGGATGATGGCTGAGGGGCTGCGGGTTTCGGTGTCTGGGTCGCGGGTTTCGGGGCGAGATTAAGCCACCGGCGCAGATTACCCATCATTTTCTCGTGCTGCAGCGGATTGTTCCAGTCGATTGTGTCAAACTTGCTGTACTTAAAGGAAAAACTATCCGTCATCTCGCAGGGCGTGATATAGAGCAGCACGGTGCGTTTGCCTTTGCGTTTGGCAAAAGCCAATTCGTCCAGCGCATACTCGCTCGCCATCGAATGGGGGCTGAGCATGAAAAGGAAGACCTCGTGCGCGTTGATGGCTTTGACGATCACTTCCTCGAACTGCTCGCCGCTCTCGATACCGTCGATATCCATCCAGCACTCGATCCCTAATTCGCGGTCGAGCTGGTCCTTGATAGCCTTCACCTTATCAAAATCACGCCGGCTGTACGATATGAATATTTCTTTTCCCATCGCAGTAAACACATATTTTGCGCTGCAAAATTACGACTTTTTTTTGACATACGCAAGATTTTAATCACTTTTTTATCAAATTTCAGTAAAAATGATACGCGCTCTTGCGCATGTCGTCTTTTTTGTGTACCTTTGCAGCAAATTTGGAGTACTATGAATTTTACACATTTGCATGTGCACTCCCACTACTCGCTGCTGGACGGACTGTCCAAAGTGGATGAGATAGTGGATAAATGTATTGCGTCCGGCATGAACGCCGTGGCGCTCACCGACCATGGTAACATGTACGGAATCAAGGACTTGCTGGATTACTGCAAGGACGTGAACAAGAAACGCAAAGCGGAGGCGGAAGAGAAAGGCGAACCTTTTGTGCCCTTCACTCCGATCGCGGGCTGCGAGGTCTATTGCGCCCGTCGCGGAAGGCATTCGATGAAGGACGACAAAGCCGTCAACGGCGAAGGACGAACATACGTCATAGACCGCTCAGGATGGCACCTGATCCTGCTGGCAAAGAACCTGGAGGGCTACCATAACCTCTGCCGCATCGTCTCCGCCGGATACATGTCCGATGCATTCTACCATACGCCGCGTATCGACAAAGAGCTGCTGAAAAAATGGCACGAAGGCATCATTTGCTGTTCGGCTTGCCTTGGTGGCGAGTTGCCGCAGAAGATACTGGAAGGCATCACGGCCACGGGCTCGCCCTCGGAACTCAGCCTGCAGGAAGCGATCGAGCAAGGTGTTTTCAAAGAGGCGGAAGAGACTGTCCAATGGTTCAAGAACCTCTTCGGCGAGGACTATTATATTGAATTACAACGCCATGAGACCCAGAAACCCGGTGGAGACCAAGAGGTCTATCAACGCCAGATGCAGGTCAACCCTGTTCTAATCGAACTGGCACACAAATACGGCGTGAAGATCATTTGCAGCAACGACTCGCATTTTATCAATGAGGAAGACGCGGAGGCGCACGACCGCCTGATCTGTCTGAGCACGAACCACTTTGTGAACGACGTGAACCGAATGCACTACACCAAGCAGGAGTGGCTCAAAACGCCGGAAGAGATGTACGAGATCTTCCAAGACATCCCGGAAGCGCTGGAGAACACCCAGGAGATCGTCGGCAAAGTGGATATCTACGACATCGACCACAAGCCCTACATGCCTAAATTTGACATTCCGGCTTCGTTCGGCAACGAGAGCGACTACCCCGACCGTCTGGCGTTCGAGAGCGCGTACCTCCGCCATCTGACGATGGAGGGCGCGAAAGTGCGCTACGGAGAGAAACGGCTTGCCGAAGACGAGGAACTCAAAGAGCGGATCGAGTTCGAGCTCAACACCATCATCAACATGGGATTCCCGGGTTACTTCCTTATCGTCATGGACTTCATCCGTGCGGCGCGCGAAGAGCTGGACGTATCTGTCGGACCCGGACGTGGTTCGGCTGCCGGATCAGTCGTCGCTTACTGCCTGAAAATCACCGACTTGGACCCGATGCAGTACGACTTGCTGTTCGAGCGTTTCTTGAACCCCGACCGAATCTCGCTGCCTGATATCGATACCGACTTTGAGGATTGCGGGCGTGGCAAAGTGCTGGATTACGTCAGTCGCAAGTACGGCGAGACGCATGTGGCACATATTGTGACGTACGGCAAGATGGCTACCAAATCGGCTCTCGCGGACGTGGGACGCGTCCAGCAGGTGCCGCTGCCCAAAGTGAACGAACTGAAGGGTCTGATCCCCGACCGCGAGTTCCCCGATACGGTTCTCAAGAAACTACCGGCGGGCACGACCAAGAAACCCAAAGTGAACCTCCGCAACTGTTACCAATACGTGGATGAGTTGGAGCACGAGTATAAGTTCGGCGATCCGAACATCCGCTCGATGCTGGACTATGCGGCGCGGTTGGAAGGCACGATCCGCCAAGTGGGCGTACACGCCTGTGGCGTGATTATCGGCGCAGACGACCTGACCAACTTCGCCCCGCTGAGTTCCGTGGAGGACAAAGCGACCAAGAAACGTGTCCTCGTGACCGAATACGACGGGCATGTGGTCGAGTCCGTCGGACTGATCAAAATGGACTTCCTCGGACTCATTACCCTGACGATCATCAAGGAGTGTCTTCGTAATATCAAGAAAGCGCAGGGCATTGACGTGGACATAGATCATATTCCTATTGACGACGCCGAGACCTACAAACTCTTCCAAGAGGGACGCACGGTAGCGGTCTTCCAATTCGAGTCCGGCGGTATGCAGAAATACCTGCGTGAACTCAAACCGACCGTTATTGGTGACCTGATCGCCATGAACGCCCTTTACCGTCCGGGACCGATGGACTACATCCCGCAATTCATCCGCCGTAAACAGGGAATCGAACCCGTTACGTACGACATCCCGGTAATGGAGAAATACCTGAAGGACACCTATGGTGTCACGGTCTATCAGGAGCAGGTCATGCTACTGAGTCGTCTGCTGGCGAACTTCACTCGTGGCGAAAGCGATAAACTGCGTAAGGCGATGGGCAAGAAGCAGATGTCTGTATTGGCGTCCCTCAAAGACAAGTTTATGGAGGGCGGCAAGTCCAACGGTCACGACCCGAAGATACTGGACAAGATATGGAAAGACTGGGAGAAATTCGCTTCCTATGCCTTCAATAAATCGCATGCGGCGTGCTACTCGTGGGTGGCATACCAGACGGGCTACCTCAAAGCGCACTACCCCGCCGAGTTCATGGCGGCGAACCTCACCGTCCATAAGGACGACATCAAAGAGGTCACCAAACTGATGGACGAATGCCGTGCGCTCGGGCTGAGTGTGCTGGAGCCGGATGTGAACGAGTCCGAACTCAGTTTCATCGTGAACCAAGACGGTGCAATCCGTTTCGGTCTGGGTGGTATCAAAGGCGTCGGAGAAGGAGCCGCAGAAGCGATCATCCGCGAACGGGAGAAGAACGGCAAATACAAGGATATCTTTGATTTCCTGGAGCGCGTGAACCTCCAGTCCTGCAACCGCAAGACGATAGAGAACCTTGCGCAGGCAGGTGCTTTCGAGTGCTTCGAAGACATCTACCGCGAACAGTTCTTCGGAACCGATGAGTACGGCAGCACGGGACTCGACCTGCTGATGAACTACGGCAATAAATACCAAGCCGACCAAGCCTCCAATGCCAATTCGCTCTTCGACGATTTCGACATAGAGGTGGAGGTACACCACCCCGCTCTGCCGCAAGTGCCGCGATGGAACACTATCGAGCGGCTCAACAAAGAGAAAGAGCTGATCGGCATCTACCTCTCCGCGCACCCGCTGGACGAGTACGAGTACGAAGTGCGCGAGTTATGCAACCTCACGGCGAACGAGCTGTCGCTCTTTGAGGGCTGGCGCAAACCCGAGGAACGCGACGCCGCAGAGAAACGTATCCGCGCCGAGATAGCGGAGATGACGCCTGCTGCACCTGCGCAGGAAGAGGACGCACTCGATTTCGGAGCACCGGACGCAGCCGAAGAAGATGCACCGGCAGCCGTGGAGACCAAGAAAACAGAGACTCCGCCGCAAGAGGAAGAAGAGCGACCTATCCTGCCGTCCGAGTTCATCGCGGCGCATAAGAACCAGACCTGCCTCATCGGTGGAATTATCACCGAAGCGGAACAACGTATCAGCCAGAAAGGCAATCCGTACGGGCGATACACCATCGAGGACTACACCGGCAGTTACACCCTCGCGCTCTTCGGTAACGCGTACTCCCAGTTCGCGCATATGATGCTCAAAGACCTGTACGTCCTCATCACCGGCGTCATCCAGCAGAAAGGCAACGGACAGCGGTGGTTCAAAGAGCAGCCGGACGAAAAAGCCGAATACGAGTTTATCGTGCAGAAAGTGGAGATGCTGAACGAGGCACAGGACAAACGCACCGACGGACTGAATATAACCCTTGCGCTGAACCGGCTTACGCCGGAGTTGGCGGATGAGCTGGCGGAACAAGTCTCGGGCAACAAAGGTCAGGGACGACTCCATGTAGCGATCTACAACCCCTCCACGCGCCAGTCTGTCGCGCTCACCAGCCGCTCCCATTCCATCCACGTCACGCCGCCGCTCTACCGCTGGCTCGCACGACGCAGAGGAGAAGGAATACTCGATTTCAAAGTAGTAGAGAAGAATTGATGAATTATAGCGAAGCGATCACATATCTGTACTCGTCGCGTCCGCCGTTCCACATGGTGGGAGGCGCGGCGTATAAGCCGGGGCTGGAGAACACGCTCCGTCTCATGGCGCATCTGGGTAATCCGCATGAGAAGCTGCGCGCGGTACATGTGGCAGGCACGAACGGCAAAGGTTCGACCTCTCATCTCATCGCCGCGGTCCTGCAAGCCGCGGGATACAAAGTGGGACTCTACACCAGCCCGCATCTGGTTTCCCTCACCGAACGCATCCGCATCAACGGCACGCCGATCCCCGAAGAAGTAGTAGCGCGGTTTATCACGGAGAACAAGGCGTTTCTGGACGAGACACAACCCTCTTTCTTCGAGACCATGACCGCGATGGCGTTTGCATATTTCGTTTCACAGCAAGTGGACATAGCGGTCGTCGAAGTGGGACTCGGCGGAAGGCTCGACAGCACCAATGTGCTGACTCCCCTTCTCTCCGTCATTACCAATATCGGTATGGACCATACCGAGTTCCTCGGAAACACCCTGACGAAGATCGCCCGCGAGAAAGCAGGGATCATGAAGCCTCATGTACCCTGCGTCATAGGAGAGACCCATCCGCAGACCATGAATGTCTTCCTCGACCGTGCGCGCGAGTGCGTTATATTAGGAGACGGACCGGAGACGACCGACTGCCGGATCTGGTTTGCCGACCAATGCGGATACATGCGCACCCGCAGGCTGCGCGAAGCACCGGAGTGCGAACTCAAAGGGATCTACCAGGAGCATAACCTCCAGACCGCTTACGTCGCGATGCAAGTATTACGGAATTATGGGGCTCTCAACATTCAACATTCAGCGATCAGAAAGGGCTTTGCGCATGTTTGTTCAATGACGGGTCTGCGCGGGCGTTGGGAGACGCTGCGCGAGCAACCGCTCGTCCTCTGCGACACCGGGCATAACAGCCACGGACTGCAGTATGTCGCCCGCCAACTCAGGGAACTTCCCCACCCGCATATATGGATTGTCTTTGGCATGGTGAACGACAAAGATACGGACGTCGTGATGCGCCTGATGCCGGCGGCAGAGAAATACCACTATATCTTCACCACGCCGAATACCACCCGTGCGCGGACAGCAGAAGAGATGAAAGAGATGTGGGGCATCGGAGTGGCGGTTGACAAGCCGCAAGACGCGTTCGCTTATGCATTGGAACATGCCGCGCCCGAAGACGCTATCTTCATCGGCGGCAGTAATTATTTAGTAGGAGATGCGATACCATATTTTGCACATTGAGACCTCTTTCGCCGAAGAATGGCAGAAAGACCTGTTCGACCAAGCTATCTGTGACTTGGGAGTAGATACCATCGACGCCGAGGATTACTATATCCCCACCGACTTTTGGGAGCAAAACCAAGAGGCGATCGAGTCCCTCCTTTCGTCGTACCATTTTCCGTTTACCGCGTCCGCTTGTCCTGACGAGAACTGGAATGCGGCATGGGAAGCGGAGCACCCTGTTCAGGAACTGCCTCTGGGTGTGCGGATTGTGCCGCATTGCGCCTTTGGAGCCGGTTACCACGAGACGACCTCCATGATGATCAATTCCCTGATTAAGAGCGACTTAAGCGACAAAGCGGTCCTTGATAATGGCTGTGGAACCGGTGTCTTGGGTATTTTCGCAAAGAAACGGGGAGCGGCTTACGTTATGGCGATTGACATAGACGACAAGAGTGTGGAGAATGCGCGGGAGAACGCTGCGCTGAATGGTGTAGAGATAGATGTGCGTCTCGGAGATTTGAACTCTCCTTCTTGCAGGGAGGAGTTGGAGGAAGGCTCCTTCCATCTCATCCTCTCCAATATCCATCGGAATATTCTTCTTTCCCAGATGAACCTGTACGCCCGCCTGCTGTGCGCCGGGGGCGAGTTATGGATGAGCGGGTTCTACGAGGCAGACTGCCCTGCGCTCCAAGCCGCAGCCGAAGCCGAAGGACTTACTCTCACGGACGTCCTTGCGAACGGCGAATGGCGGATGATGAGATGTCGAAAAGAGGAGCGCCGCTGAGGAACACAAGTTCCTTGACCGCTACGCTGTCAGACCACGGCGTTGTTAGACCGTCCTGCGGACTGTTGGACCGCTGCGCTGTTGGACTTTCGCGGCGCGGATAGACAAAGATCCGGAAGTTCTCCAATATATATTCGTATTCGCGCCAGCGATCGAAGATCGCGATGTTATCTTCGCCGATGATGAGCGTGAACTCATGCTCCGGGTAAGCTTTTTGCAACTCCCGCAGCGTGTTCGCTGTATAAGACGGTCGCGGCAGGTGAAACTCAAAGTCGCAGGCTTTCAAGCCCGGTATATCTTTGATGGCTTGTTGCACTCCGGCAAGCCGCTCCTCTTCGGGCGCAAGGATCCCTGCCGGCTTCAGCGGGTTATTTGGACTCACCATCAGCCATACCTCATCGAGGTCAGTATGCTCGATGACCCATTTCGCCAACCCTACATGTCCGAAATGGACCGGGTTGAAACTGCCGCCATAAACGCCCACCTTAATGGGCGATTTACAATTTGACGATTTACAATTTACGATTTTATTTTCCGCACTCATTAATTATTGCATCCAGTTGTGCAAAGGCGTCTGGCAGGTCATCGTTGACGATGACGCGGTCGAACTGCGGTTTGAAACTCATCTCGTACTCCGCTTTCGCCAGCCGTTTCTCAATCATCTCCGCGCTGGTGTCTCCGCGTCCGACCAAACGGCGGCGCAACTCTTCCACGGACGGCGGGCAGATGAAGACCGACAGAGCACGGTCGCCCAAGATACGTTTCAGGTTCAGTCCCCCTTTCACATCCACGTCGAAGAGCACTTGGTGACCCGCTTGCTCGATGCGTTCGATCTCCGCTTTCAGCGTGCCGTAATAGAGTCCTTCATAGACCTGCTCGTACTCGATGAACTCGTCTCCCGCAATGCGCTGTTGGAACTCCTCCACTGAGATAAAATAATACTCCCGTCCGTTCACTTCCTCCCCTCGCGGCGCACGCGTGGTGCAAGACACGGAAAGTTCGAACTGACCCGGATATTCGTTCAGCAGATGCTTGACCATAGTCGATTTGCCGCTGCCGCTCGGTGCACAGAAAATATAAATCATAACACGTTCAGAACTTGTTCTTTGATTTGCTCGAGGATATCTTTCATCTTGACGACGATGATCTGCATCTCGGATTGGTTGGATTTGGAGCCGAGGGTATTGATCTCGCGTCCCATCTCCTGCGCAATGAATCCGAGTTTCTTACCCACTCCGGCTGCCTCCGCATTCTCCATCGTTTCGCGGAAATACTTGATGTGGTTGGTCAGCCGCACTTTCTCCTCGGTGATATCCAGTTTCTCCAGATAATAAATCATCTCCTGCTCCAGCCGGTTGCGGTCTATCTCCGCCTGGGTCTGCGCAGACAGTTGCGCGAGGTTCTGCTCCAGCCGCTCTTTGATCTTCGCCACACGCCCCTTCTCAAACGGCTCCACCTGCGCCAGCAGTGCAGCTATACCGTCCAGTTTCTCGGTGAACATCGCCTGCAGCGCAGCACCTTCCTGGGTGCGGAATGCCACAAAAGCGTCCAGCGTCAGCGCTATCTGCTGCTGCACAGCCTGCCATTCTTCCGCCGTCAGATCCGAACCCTCGTCGCTGCTCTTCATCACGTCCGGAAGACGCAGGATAGCCGCCATCACCTCTGCCGGCACCGGCTCTCCAAACTGCTCTCCGTATTGCCGCGCATATTCTTTCGCAGCACTCCAGTTGATCGCCGAAGGCTGAGAGCTGGCATCTGACAGCTGATAACTGATAGCTATTTCCACTTTTCCGCGCTCCACGCGTTGGGTGACCTGCGTGCGGATATCCAACTCATGTGCACGTAACTCCGGCATCAGACGCACGGACATGTCCATGGCTTTGGAGTTCAACGAGCGGATCTCGCATATCAACTTGCGTCCGCGGAATTGGCTTTCGGTTCTGCCATAACCCGTCATCGATAAAATCATTTCCCTATACAGAATTTGCTAAATATATTACTCAATACTTCGGCGTTGGTGATCTGTCCTGTCACTTCGCCGATCGCCGCGAGGCAGTCCTGTAGATCCATCGCCAGCAGCTCGCCGGACAGCCCGTCCCTCAATCCTTCCTGCACGCGTTCTATGGCTTTGTGCGCACGTGTGATGGCTTCGTAGTGGCGTGCGTTGCTCAGCATCACAGCGGAGCTCTGCATGCCTTCTTTGGCGATACGCACCATCTCCTGTTTCAGCGGCTCTATCTCGCCGTTCTTGGCGGAGATACGGATTCCTTCTCCTTGGACGCCGGTATCGCATTTGTTCACGACGCGAATGACCGTTCCTTTGAGCGCCATATCCTCCGGTTGCGGAGCGTTGCCGTCCGAGACGGACAAGATGATCTGGGCTTTCTCTGCGGCCTGCAGGGAGCGTTCGACCCCCATCTGTTCGATCGTATCGCTGGTCTCGCGCAGTCCGGCTGTGTCGATGATGCGGAAGAGTATTCCGTCGAGGATCACGGTATCTTCTATCGTGTCGCGCGTCGTGCCTTGTATATCGCTCACGATCGCACGTTGCTCGCCTACCAGCGCATTCAGCAGCGTCGATTTGCCGACGTTCGGCGCACCGATAATCGCTACCGGAATACCATTGCGGATGGCGTTTCCCGTGCGGAATGAAGCCAACAGCGCACCCAGTTTGCCCTCTATCTCCGCCGCTAAATCCTTCAGTTCCCCGCGGTCGGCAAACTCCAATTCCTCGTGATCCGCGAAATCCAACTCCAACTCGATAAGCGACGTGAAATGGAGCAACCGTTCGCGCAGAGCGGCTAACTCGGTCGAGACGGAACCGCGTAACTGGCTCAATGCCAGATCTTTCTCCGCCTTGCTCTGCGCGGCGATCAGATCCGCCACCGCTTCCGCCTGGGTCAGATCCATCTTGCCGTTCAGGAAAGCGCGCCTTGTGAACTCCCCCGGTTCGGCGGCTCGGCAGCCCGCGTCAATCAGCCATCGCACCAGCTCCTGCTGGATGAACAGGCTTCCGTGACAAGCGATCTCCACCGTGTCCTCGCCCGTGAACGAGTGCGGCGCACGGAACACGGAGCATAAGACTTCGTCCAACACCTCTCCCTCTTTAGGGGACTGGGGGGCAACAATCCTCCCGAAATGCACACTTCCGCCCTTGGCGTCACACAGCCGTGTACGCCCTTTGAAGAGGGTATCGACGATCGCGATACTCCCTTCTCCCGACACCCGGATCACAGCGATTCCGCCTGTCCCGAATGCCGTCGATATGGCACAAATAGCATCCATTATTCAAATTTGCTGCAAAGGTAGTACTTTTTTTTGACATATGCAAAAAAGAAGGCGATTTTCTTAAATTTGCCGGTTTGGGCTTCCATCCGCCTTACCATCACGGGACCATCTTACGAGGAAAGGCTGACCAGAAGCGGCTCACATTGCCGTGAGCCGCTTACTTCGTACATTGTACTTTGTCCCTTGGTACTTTACTTGGCTTCCTCAACATCCTCTACGTCAAGGACTTGCTGAATGCGGTCGGAAATCTTGTGGAGGCGTTTCTCCACACGGTTGACAGCAGCCACTTTGAGCCAGTTTCCCACACCGTCCAGAATGATTCCGAGACCTACCAGCCATGCCAGCGTCGTAGCCGAAGCTACCGGGTTGCAGAACAAGCCATAGCAGCCTGCGCAGATAATAAGCACGCTGAGCAGGCAGAGCACCCACCATTTGTTCCAACCGAGACGCTTGTAGTTGAACGAATCTACCATGAGGCCGATACCCTCATACATCACCCAGAAAGCGAAGATGAAAGGCAGAGCTACAGCCAGCGGAGCCGGATTAAAAATCAGCACGATGCCGAGAATTAATTGCAGCAACGCAGTCAGGAAAGTCAGACCGCCGAAAGGGTTAATGGCGCGGAAAGTAGCCCATACGCCGAAAGTAGAACAACCGGTAACAATCAGCATCAGACCGAAAGCCCAAGCCAACGAAAGAAGAGTGTTGCCCGGATACATGATACAGAGCACACCCAGTACCACGAGGGCAATACCCGCGAGGCACATCCAGATTTTAGTACTTGTTTTCATACGTTTTTAGTTTAAATGAATTAGTATTTGCGATTTTGCGGTGCAAAGGTACTAAATTTTTGTGACATATGCAAACATTTAGACCATAAATCCGCTCAAAATCCTTACTTTTGGCGATTGCATGAATCAACAAAAAGCGTAGGTCATATGAGTTTCGGATGATCTTATTTTACTTCTCGCTGAGGATCATGAACAGGACGGCGGCGATGCAGATGACGATGCCGGCGAGGATGTTCACCGTCAGCGGTTCGCCAAAGACCAGCGTACCGATCAAAATAGCCGTTACGGGTTCGAAAGCGCCCAAGACAGACGTTTTGGTCGGACCGATAAGGCGTGTGGAAAGGGCTATCGTCAGCATGGCTATCATGGTAGGGAAGATTGCCAAACCGATGAGGTTCAGTACGTCCGGAGTGGTGTCAATGCCTTGCAGCACCGGTGTTCCGTCGATGAGCAGGTACGCCAGAAAAGCGACAGCGCCTACCACCAGACCATAGAACGTCAGCATGTGTTCGGAGATATGTTTGATACGCTGCGAGCGGTTGACAATCACCAGATAAACGGCATAACTCAAAGCAGACATCGCCGCGAGAACAATACCTATCCAGTGAATCTCTGTTCCGGCAGCGGGCCAGCTGAGCAAGACCACTCCCGCAACCGTGGCGACTATAGACAGCCATACCTGCCATTTGGGATAGACATGCAACCCGACCATGATAAGCACCACAAAGACCGGATACAGATAAACGAAGGTCGTTGCCAGCCCGGAAGGAATGAACCGGTACGACTCGAAGAGAAAGACACTGCTGGCGGCGAACAGACAGCCGAGCACGACCAACAGGCGCATTTCCCGTCCGTTGACGCGAAAAGACTCATGCCGGAACGCCATCCAGAGACCTAAGATCACCGCCGAGATAGCATAACGGAAGAACAAGAGCGACAACACCGGCACACCGCCGTCCAGGAGCGGTTTGCCGAACAGCGGATTCAGTCCGTACGAGACACCCGCCGCCACTCCGGCTGCAAAGCCGAGAACTGTTTTCTGTTTCTGAGTCATATCAATGGTTGGGCGATGGCGTCAAATTCATCAATGGGAATGGGTCTGAAACTGCGGACAAGGGCGATGGCATCCAACTTGTGCCCCTCTACCGCCGAATGGACACACTCCTCTTTCGGGAGTTCTTGCCGTTTCCGGCGCATAGGTCTGAATTCCATTTTGATAAGTCGTGCTTATTGAGGGCTGCAAGACAATCTCGGCGTCTCCTTCCAAAGCGGGCACAAAGGTACAACAAAAAATCCGAATGTGCAAGATTTTTTTTAAATAATCGTTTGAACGTAGTGAAATAAGAAATAAAATTCATTTTAATTTCTTCCGCCGCGAAACAGGAATGTCCCGATGGAGTTCAGACAGCAATCGATAAACTAACCGCTTTCCCGTCATTGTTCCGTTTGCTATTCCCCCCTCCCAAAACCATCCTCTTGACCGAGCGATGAGCGACTCACAACCGAGACAAGACCGAGAGAAGAAACCGTATAAAGTAGCTTGAAAAATAGACATTCTTGTGATTATAACCGAAAAAATGCCATAAAATTTGGCGGTTTCAAAAAAAAAGTTGTACTTTTGCAACGGATTTCACTTTCCAAATTGTGAAAAAATGTGATTTTGGGAAATGAGTACGCTCCCCTTTTTGCAAATCAAGGATGTGTTTCCCAAATTCATCTTTGCCTTGCATGTGCGTTTCGACGAGGTCGGGCTTTGCAGGGGTTCGCAAGCTCCGCATTGTTACACAATACCGTAGCCCCCCAATCCCTAACGCGGAAAGAATTACGCCTCGAACTGCTGGCGATGTTTCATAATCGTCGGCAGGTTCTTAGATGCCCATGCCGTCAGTTCCTGCACAA
>CADAZU010000034.1 GCA_902792535.1 uncultured Bacteroidales bacterium | reverse complement strand
AAGAACGAGCAGTTCATCCAGACGCTCACCGCTTTTATGGAAACGAACATGGGGAATACCGATATCGGCGTGGAGGAACTGATGACAGCTACGAACATGAGCCGCTCATCGCTTACACGCAAAATGCATGAGTTGTTCAATCTCTCGCCGAAAGATTTTCTGCAAGCCGCGCGTATCAAGCATGCTTGTTCGCTGCTCAAACAAACAGACCTCACCGTCAAAGAGGTCGCTTATTCATGCGGTTTCAGCAATCCCCAATATTTCGCGACCAGTTTCAAAACATCAACAGGTCTCACTCCGTCCGAGTTCAGAGAAAAGAACAACGATATACAAAGCAGCGTCACCCGGAATGAATGACGCTGCTCAATGAAAATGTATTTATAGATACATCAGATTCTCTCTAATACAGTGTGTACCAACTCTTTGATACGGGGTTTATAATCGGTGTTGGCAGCTTCGATCTTGCGCTGTGCAATGACGCAGCAAACCGTCATAGCGCGGTGTCCCATGTGGAGCGCAAGTCCGGCGATACAGGAGCCTTCCATCTCATAATTGGTGATGCGCTGGCCCTCATAACGGAAAGCGGAGATCTTCTCGTTGATGTCCGGCACAGCCAGATCCACGCGCAGCACGCGTCCCTGCGGTCCGTAGAAACCGTTGGCTGCGATCGTGCAACCGCGCATCATATCGTCTTTCGCAATGCGGTCCACAAGCTCCGGATTAGCCGCTACCACGTACGGCACAGCTGCCTTCTTCGGGTAGCCCACAAAATCTACAAACGCTTTCTCGAAGCCCAGATCAGCGATCTTGTCGCGGTCCTTGTAGAACGCCAAGACGCCGTCGAAACCGATGGATTTCTGGCTTACCAGGAACGTACCCAGAGGAATATCCTCCTGCATACCGCCGCACGTACCGATACGAACGATGTCCAACACGCGCTTCTCGGATTTCTCTGTACGGGTCGCAAAATCGATGTTCGCCAGCGCGTCGATCTCGTTCATCACGATGTCGCAGTTGTCGGTACCGATACCCGTTGAGATACACGAGATACGTTTGCCGTGGAACTTACCGGTGATGGTGTGGAACTCGCGGCTCTGTACGTCGCACTCGATCGATCCTTCATCGAAGAAGGACGCAACCATATTTACTCGGTCCTGGTCACCCACAAGGATCACCTTGTCCGCCAGAAACTCCGGTTTGAGATGTAAATGAAATGCAGAACCATCCGCATTGATGATTAACTGCGAAGCTGGGAATGTTTTCATAGCAATGAATATTTTGTTATTTTTCAATAATGGGGTCCCCGAAAATTTTAATTCTTGCGATCCATTTGCCGAACGCGACTAGGCTTCGCCTCCGGTGAAGGTCAGCGGCAAGGTGCTACCGTGTACAGGACCGCCAACCGGCTTGATCACACCGAATTTCTGCTCGTATTGAGCGATATTGTTTTGCAGAGCACCTAAGATTTTCTTTGCCTGATCCGGAGTCACTACCACACGCGAAACCACAGTAGCCTGCGGAATGCCGGGCATAATCTGTGCGAAATCCAATACAAACTCCGTCGGAGTATGAGCTATCAATGCCAAATTGGCGAATACTCCTTGCGCTTTGTCAGGAGCGATGTTAATGTTCAATTGATTTTTCTCGTTTGCCATAATCGTTAAATTGTTAAGCTGTTGAACTGTTAAATTGTTATTTACCATTTAGCGCCGCGTTTGGGCACTATCAGCATCCATGCCGACACCAGCGGCAAAGTAATGTCGAACCATAGGACGCTGAACATATTGAACCGCTTCAGTCCCATTCGCCGTGCCGACACATTCAAGACCGCGGTCTGCAGGATCCATCTCACGAGGAACAGCCCCACCGCCACCATAAACGGGATTGCCGGAAGTTCTAAATACGAAGCGGGGAAATAGATCACCATCATAAATAGAGCCACCGCATAGAATAGCCCGCGGAGCATAGGCTCTATGCCCAGCCGTATTTTAGTACTCTCTTTGTACGCCGGAGAAACAGACAGATGACGCCTCTTCTGCTGCCACCATTCCTTCATCGTCTTCTTCGAAATCGACCAAGTGAAACTGTCTCTGCTCAGCACGACCGCTGTGTTCGTCTTTGTCGCCACATGGTTGACAAACAGGTCGTCGTCGCCGGCAATCTTATTCATCAGATGAGTAAAACCTCCGGACTCAAAGAACAGCGCCTTGCGGTATGCCAGATTGCGACCCACGCCCATGTACGGGTGTCCGCAGAGAGCCGATCCAAGGTAGTGCAGTCCGTTGAACAACGTGTCGTATCGTACCAGGCGGTTCACATGCCCCTTCTCTTCGAAATAAGGGCTGAAGCCGAGGACTATATCCTTTGTACATTGTACATTGTCCCTTTGTACATCCCCGAATCCCTGCATCATTTCGCGGATCCAATGATTGCTTTCGGGCACGCAGTCCGCGTCCGTCAGCAGCAGGTACTCATACTTCGCCGCTTTGGCAGCCAGCGTCAAAGCCAGTTTCTTGGTCGAACCCACGCGGGCGCCATACGGCACGAAAGTCAGATGCAGCCGCGGGTCATTTACCATATACCGCTCAATCATAGCGCGCGTCTCGTCCTCCGATCCGTCATCCACCACGATCACCTCGTACTCCGGGTAGTCCTGAGTCAAAAGAACCGGCAGATATTGCGAGATATTATACGCCTCGTTGTGCGCACACAAGACCACCGACACACCGGGATAATTGTGCTCCGCAGGCCCCGGGGCTTGTTTCTTCATCCGCCGCATTCTCCGCGCAGGGGCACACATATACCGCGCGTACCAATATACTTGCGCGACAAACAGCACTCCCAGTACACCGATGAGCACCCAGTCCATTATGTCTAAATTCTCTATTATCAACGCTATTTTTTAATTTTTAATTTGTACACATGCGTGCTGCTGCCGTCCTCTGCTTTGACCGTGATCACCCAAGGTGCTCCGTTGATCTCGCCGGGTACAACCGTCATCTCCTGGCTGTCCAGTTTGCGACCGTTGAAACGCGCTTTCTCTCCCTTGATATTGGTCAGCGTACCGATACCGCGGAAACCCTCAATTTTCACGCTCTCGCCGCTCTCCAACGTATAGGTTTGAACCTTCTCCGTATCGGGATTGAAATCCTTCCATTCCTTGCCGTTGATCACCAATTTGTCAATCCGCGACGAGTAGATCAACTCAACATCATCCACATACAGCGCGTTGCCGTCGTACAGACCGTCATTCGCACGGAAAGCCGGATAGTTACCCGCCGAGAAAATGACATTGCACATCGTCGGCTTGCCATTATTCATATACAGAATCGGCACCTTGATTTGGATCCACTCGTCGTACTTGGCACGAGCGCGATACCAACCTTCGGCGATCTGCTTTGCCGGTTCGTCCACGCCGCACTCATTGCCGTCCGTGGCGCGACGAATATCGCTCTCTTCGTTAATACGCTCGGTAGTAGTACAACCGCCTTTCTTGTTCTTGTACTGGTGGCTTTTCGACGTGCCTTGCCAAGCATAATAGAGCAAATGGAAATCTTCGTCATTCGTCTTGGGTCCCACGCGTTTTACCCAGACGCTCATTGTGTCCGGACGGTATTTCCAAGCGATACCGCCTTCCGTTCCGGCGGTCGCGCCACTCACATTCAAACCCTTCAGATACTGCCATGGCACACCCAGCGACAGGTAACCGGGACCCGTCGCGCCGATACCCAGTTTTGGTATTCCCACTGCGCGGTCGGTCATATAAGCGCAATAACCCGTGCGACCGGGTTTTTGATATAAAAAGGTAAACTTAAATCCGGCTTGGTTGACATTCGATCCATGCCATTCCGTCAACTGGACATCTCCGTTGAACTTACCTCCCCAACTCTCGAAATGCGGATCCGGCAATTGCTGTGCGTTCGCCGCACCAACCACCCCGAGAACACTCAACACTACGAATAATTTCTTCATACATCGATAAATTTTGTGCAAAGTTACACTTTTTTTTGTATATATGCAAACTTTTTACTACTTTTGCAGCAAATTATTCAATTATCATGCCATAGGAATTCAATTATTGTGCCATAGGAATTCAATTATCATGCCATAGGAATTCAATTATAGTGCCATAGGAATTCAATTATCATGCCATAGGAATTCAATTATAGTGCCATAGGAATTCAATTATCATGCCATAGGAATTCAATTATCATGCCATAGATATGAATATATTTGGAGACAAATGGACATTTACGAGCTTCGGAGAATCGCACGGAGCAGCAATAGGCGGCGTGCTGGATGGCGTTCCCGCAGGGCTGCATATTGATTTTGACCTCATCAACTACGAGTTAGACCGCCGTGCAGCACGTAATCGACACGTAAACGACACGGAAACGACACGTAAACGAGACGTAAACGACACAGTAACGAAAGAAGCTTCTTACGGCACATCTACCAGAGCTTTCCGTGAACCCGATGAGGTGGAATGGCTCTCAGGAGTAATGAATGGTGTCACTTTAGGCACTCCGATTGCTTTTATAATAAGGAACAAAGATGCGCGCCCCGAAGACTACGAGTTTCTCAAACACTCGTACCGCGTCGGGCACGCCGATAAGACGTACGAACAGAAATACGGCATTCGTGACTACCGCGGAGGAGGCAGAGCCTCAGCCCGCGAGACCGCAGCAAGAGTGGTAGCCGGATGTATAGCGAAACAGCAACTAGCGGCTAAAGGCATCTCCATACAGGCTAAACTCATTCAGGTGGGAGCAGAGACAGACCCCGCCAAATTCGCAGACACCATCGAGGCGTACCGTCAAGACGGCGACTCTATCGGAGGCATCGTGGAATGTATTATCGAAGGGCTTCCTGCCGGCACAGGAGAACCGATTTTCAATAAACTGCAAGCCGAACTCGCTTTTGCTATCATGTCCATCAATGCCTGCAAAGGATTCGAATACGGCACCGGTTTCGGCGGAGTGACGCAACCCGGTTCGGCTATCAACCATATCTCCGGCGGCATCGCAGGAGGGATTTCCGATGGTACTCCGGTCACTTTCCGTTGCGTCTTCAAACCCACACCCTCTACACCCAAAGCAGGCGTAAAAGGAAGACACGACGCCTGTGTTGCCACACGCGCCGTGCCTGTCGTGGAAGCGATGACCGCTCTGGCTCTCGCTAACCTGGTTCTCTCTTAACGGACCTTGTTATATTGCTCTTCGCTAACCGGTTCCAACCATTCGTTGGTGGCACCGGGTTGCTCTTGCGTGTGAATAGCCAGATGCTGCATCCAACTGTCCGCAGCCGCTCCATGCCAGTGCTTGACACCTTCCGGAATAGCGATCACCGTGCCCGGTGTAAGTGGCACAGCAGGTTTGTTCCACTCTTGATACCATCCTTTGCCACTCACGCAGATCAGCACTTGCACGGCTCCGTGGTGAACATGCCAGTTATTGCGGCAACGCGGTTCAAAGGTCACGTTCGCTACGCCGCCATAGTAAGGCTGCAAATAACTATTCCCCACAAAATACTGCGCATAGGCATCATTAGGCTTGCCCTGCGGCCACTCAGTTTCCAGAAGTCCTGCAAGTCGTCCGGCTTCGTCCAAGAGACCATTGGCTGCGAGGGCTACAACAATCCCCTGCAGCTGCTCTTCGGTCACACCCATATTGCGCGCTCCGGCGATATGGGCTTTGAGTTGCGGCTCCACACCTTGCAGACCGCTCAACGCAGAAACGGTCACTAACTCACGATCCGCATAACTCAAGTTATCGCGGGCGAAAATATCTCAGAACAAATGTGCCTTGAGGTAATAATCCGTAGCGGGAGCAAACTCATAGTTAAACGGTTTGCCCGTTAATTGGGTCTGTACTTCCGTGCCTTGTTTGAGCGCATCGTAATCATCGCCGAGCGGACTTGCGTCCTCGCCCATCAGCACCTTGACACCTTTCTCTTGGCGGTCTCCGATGACACGCTGGAGCACACCCAGCGCGTTCAGACTACGCGGAAAACCTGTATAAGCATACAACTGCGAGAGCGCTTCCTTGATCTGGCTGACCGTCAGCTCTGATTCTAATCCGCCATGAATGGCTGATTCCAGCGCCACGAGGTCTCCTTTGGCTTCATTGCAAGCAATAGCAGACATATACGCCGCCTGATCAGTAGTGAACGACAGCTTCATTTTATCATTTTCACATTTACTCATTTTATCATTTGATTTTGTGCAGCCGGCAAATAGCATTGCCGCGGCAAGTATGGAACATACAATCTTCCTCATAAGGGTCGGTTTGGCTTTATTTGTTTTTTAGGATGGCCACGCACTCTGCCGGATCATCCGTTCCGTTGAGACTTTGGTCCATGGGGCATTGACCTGTCTTGTCTCGGTTGAGAATCATCTCCACTTCCTCTGCGGCAAAGACCTGAATACCCGCTTTCTCCAGCATCTCACGCGCCGGTGTAGAGATAAGGTTGGTATGGACCTGCTTCACGCCGCCGACTGCCATGAGCGCCGCAGCCGCCTTGCCGATCATCTTGTCCGCCACTACGGCACCTTGCAGCCGCTGCGGTTCGTTCTCCAGCAGTTGCAGCAGGTCGTTCACGCCGTGCTGGTGGTATTCGGTCGTCAGTCCGGCGTTGCGGACAATCAGACTGATATGCTGCTCGTTGAGTCTCGCTAACATGTCTTCACCATCGATAGAGACGAGTTGGTACTCGCGCGAACCGAAACCGATCTTGGCGGCATGCTCCAGAATATGAATACCATGTCTTGAGTTTATCCGCTCGATAAGTGCCGCAGCGTCATCGCCCTCTTTGGACGGGTAATGGAAAACCAGATCCACGCAGGCCTGGTCAAGCGCCACGGGGTCAAGAGAAGCAAGAATACCTATATCGTTCATCTCCGGTGCCGCAGGATGGCTGTCGCAGTCGCAGTCCACGGAGAGGTTATTGACCACGTTGATATACAAAATCCGTTCGCCGCCGCCGAAATAGTTATGTACAGCCTGAGCCGCAGCCGCCATGGACTCCAGAAAACCTTCCTGGTTACCTGTATGCGACCAGCACTCATTCACATCCTCCGTCACACCGGCAGAGTGGATATACGCCTTGCCTGCCGCCGAAGCCACACCGATAGACTGATTCTTGAGCACACCGCCGAAACCGCCCATGGCGTGCCCCTTGAAATGGGCAAGGTTGATCATGAAGTCATAGTTCGCCAAATGCTTGCCCACAAGGTCATAATGAATCCACGTACTGTCCTGCACAGGGATGCGCATAGAACCCTCCTCGTCCATGAGATCCACGGATGCTATGTCGAGGAAGCCATGGTCCTTGATCGTCTGCCAGTGCGCCTCGAAAGAGTTGCGTTTGCCAGGATAAGCGGTGTTGCACTCCACAATCGTTCCATTCACCTGATTAACCAACTGGCGAATGAGTTCGGGCTTGAGGTAGTTGTGACCGCCTGCTTCACCCGTAGAGATCTTCACCGCCACGCGTCCCTCAGCAGGACGACCGAGAGCTTCGTAGATACGCACCAATGCCGCCGGCGAGATCTCCTGCGTCATGTACACAACAGGTTTGTTATTACCGGCTGTCTGCGGCTCCGCTGTTGCCTTCTTGGCACAACCGGTAAGAGTGATAAGACTCATAAGAATAAGAATTACTTGTTTTTTCATAAATGTATATTTTTTAGAGGTTGTTAAAATGCAAATCGAAGTCCCGCCATGACGGTTGTTTTGGGCATAGGGAAACCGGCATTGATCTCATACTCGGTACCCAAGATATTATCCGCCGTGAGGGTCACCCATAGTTCGCGCCATATACGTCCGGCGGCATGGGCTGACCAGAGACAGAAATTCTGCTGATGGCTGACGGCTGACGGCTGATTGCTGATTTGCGTATAAAGACCGTGGATATACTGCACGTTCGTGCCGATACGGAAACGGTCATGGTGGTACGCAAGGGATATATTCAGCTTATGCTCCGGTGCTGCGAGAACAGGGTTCGCCATGTAGAGGTAACTATAGTTAGCGCCGAGCATGAGTCCCTGCCAGACGCGGGCGGAGAACTCCACCTCTGCGCCGGCATTGCGCAGCTCGCCGGTGTTCACGTTACGCGGTCTGCCGTCGATGGGACGCGTCTCAATCATGTTCTTCGCGTGCAAATAGAATATGTTCGCGCCTATGCGTATGCGCCCGTTGAGGAAGTATTGCTTGTACGACAGCTCGTAGTTCCAGAGACTGACTGCCTGCAGGCTGTCGTTAGCCGGCGCATACATATAGAGTTCGCGGATGGTGGGGTTGCGGAAACCGCGGGAGACAACCGCTTTGAGTTGCGCATCATGCGGCAGTAAAAATGATAACCCCGCCTGCGGCGCATAATAGAATCCCGCGACGGAATGCCAACCCAACCGCACGCCTGCGTCCAGCGAGAACCAAGAGACCACCTGTTGCAGGAAATCCACATAACCTGCCAACTCGTACTGGGTCTTGCGGATAATATCCTTGGTACTTGGTACATCGTCCCTTAGTCCCTTGTTCCACACGTGTCCGCCGAAATGCTGGTAATCGAAGCCGAAAGTCGTATGGTTGCCGCGGAAGAGACGCACGGTCTGGTACGCACTCACGCCAAGCATGAGGTCGGTATGGTTATATTCGGTAGCCGGAGCAGGTTCAGAAGCCTTGTGTCCGTCGTTGATACGGTGCCTGCCGCCGGAGTAATAGGCACGGATAGCTCCTTCCGTGCGGTCGTAATGATTCTCCGCCGAGATGGTCGCCATGCCACGGAGTATATGCTGGTGGCTGTCGAAGATAGGATCAGTCACCGTGCCGGGGTTGGCAGTATTGAAATAGGCAATGTTCCCCGTGGCTTGCAGCATCCAATGGGCGTTGATGTCATAGCCCAGCCGTGCAAAACCGCTGTACTGGGAGAACGCCGTGTTCTCCCTGTGACCGCTTGTACGCACATAGTTGAAGCCCACCGCCTCTGTCCATTTGCCGCGACGGAGTTGGTTCGTTATTCCGGCATCCACCGAACCGAACGAACCGCCTTGCGCATGGATACGCGTGAGGACGGTATCTGTTTTAGGCCGGTGGGTGACGATATTGATGACACCTCCCATGGCGTTGGAGCCGTAATAGAGGGACGCCGGACCACGGATGACCTCTACCCGCTCCGCCATCGAAGTCTGGTAGTTATCGGCTATCGGATGACCGTATAGCCCTGCGTACTGCGGCAGACCGTCAATGAGCACCAAGACATCCGTATTAGGCTGTCCGCCGATACCGCGCACTTTGATGCCACCCGAACCGCCGGTGCTCACGCCGTAGCCTAACACGCCGCGTTGGGTGATAAAGAGTCCCGGCACCTGTTCGGTCAGGGTCGGCAGGATATTCGGCTGCTGTTTCTCCGTCAGGACTTCCTCGGTGACTACATTAACCGTCACCGGCAGTAACCGCGGATCAGTAGTCGTACGTGTGCCGGTAGCCACTACTTCCTGCAACGGAATAGGCGGCAATGTATCTTGCGCCTCTGCGGCACAAAGAGACGATACAAAAGGTACAAAGGAACAAAGTACAATGTACAAAGGTTTCGAGAGTTTCATAGGCTTTATTTGGGTGTGACCATAATAGATAATTCGTATAACAGATAGAGCGGAATAGTGACGAGCATGAGTGTGAACGCGTCGCCTGTAGGGGTGATGACGGCGGCGAGGATCATGAGTGCCACCAAGGCATGACGGCGGTATTGTTTGAGCCACGCGGCTTCCAAGAGCCCCGCTTTGCCGAGTGCCCACGCCACCATCGGCATCTCAAAAAGAACACCCATCAACAGAGAGAGAATCAGCAGCGTGGAGACATAGGAATCCAGCGCAATCTGGTTCACCACCTCCGGCTGCACTTGGTACGTAGCCAGAAAACGGAAGGCGAAAGGGAAGATGACCAGATAGTTGAGCGCCACGCCGCAGAGGAAAAGCACCGTCCCGAAGCCGATAATCCGTCCCGCTGCGCGTTTCTCATTGGGATACAAGGCAGGCGAGAGAAATCCGTATAACTGCCACAGCAGAAACGGAAAAGCAATCACCAGACCTGCCAGCGCCGCCACCTGCATATGGGTGGTGAACTGGGCGGCTAATTGAGTGTTGATGAAGGAGACCGAAACCTCTCCCCAACCCTCCCCATAAGGGAGGGAGCGTAGCAAGCGATACGTGATAAAATCCGGATGGGCAGGAGCAAATAGAAAAGCAAAGAGCGCATCGCGGAAGCAGAAAACCGCAACCGCGCAGATACCCCACGCCACCACGCAACGGATTAACACGCTACGCAGTTCGTCCAGATGATCCCAAAACGATTCAGCCATCAGCTATCAGCTTTCAGCTTTCAGTTTTAGTTTCGTCTTTCTTCTCTTCCTCGTCGCCTTCTTTCATGCCGTCCTTGAAGGACTTGACGCCTTTGCCGAGGCCCTTCATCAGTTCAGGGATTTTCTTGCCACCGAAGAGCAGCAAAACGATGAGGGCGATGATGATGATTTCTGTAATACCGATATGCATATAATTACGAATTAAAAGTTACAAATTATGAATTGGCTTGTCGTAGTTGATCTACGAAACGGTCGATACGCTGCATCTCTTTGGGGATGTCGATACGCTGCGGGCAGTGGCTCACACAATGGTCGCAGCCGATACAATGGTCCGCCTGACGGACGGATGGCACGGCGCGGTCATAACCCACAAGGAACGCACGGCGGTTGCGTTGGAACTCGTTATCCCGCCCATCTACAGACGGCATGGTACCTTCCGCGATACACTTGTTATAGTGTGCAAAGATACCCGGTATATTCAGTCCGTACGGGCAGGGCATGCAGTAGTTGCAGGCAGTGCAAGGAATGGCTTTCAGTTCGTAGATGTCTCTGGCGAGCGTCAAGAGCCATTCGTTTTCCTCATCACTGAGCGGCACAAGTGGCGAATAGGTAGCGATGTTCTCCCGCATATGTTCCATATATGTCATACCGCTTAGAACAGACAGGATGCCTTTGGGTGTTCCGGCAAAGCGGAAAGCCCATGCGGCAGGCGAGAAACGGCTGTCTTTTTTTCTCATGCGGGCAGTAATGGCATCCGGCTGTTTGGCAAGCCGTCCTCCCAAAAGGGGCTCCATGACCAGCATAGGGATGCCGCGTTTCTCCAACTCACCATACAGATACTCCGCATCGGTGTTACGTGCGTTAATCTCGTTAGCATAGTGCCAATCGAGGTAGTTGAGCTCGATAAGTGCAAAATCCCAATGGTATTTGCCTTCGTCGTGCAGTCTGAGAATCGATGCCAATGCTTCCGGACTACCATGAAATGAGAAACCAAGGTTGCGAATACGTCCTTTGCGTTTCTGCTCCACCAGCCAATCCAATAATCCGTTCTCAATAAACCGTCCGCGGAAGGCTCCGTCGGCATCGCGTCCGCCTCCTCCCATACCGAGACCATGCAAGAGCAGGTAGTCGATGTAATCCGTTTGCAGATCTTTGAGCGAGTGCTCGAACATCGCTTTGGATTCTTTCAGCGACCATATTTCCGGAGAGAAGTTAGACAGTTTGGTGGATATATAATAAGATTTACGTGGGTGGCGTGAAAGAGCAATACCCGTGGCGCGTTCTGATAATCCCTGGCAGTACACAGGCGAGGTGTCAAAGAAATTGACGCCATGCTCAAGGGCGTAATCGACCATCTCGTTGACGGCGTCTTGGTCAATAGGCGAATCGGGGTTCTCACGCGCCGTTCCTCCAGCCTGTACAGGCAGACGCATCATACCGAAACCTAAGAGGGATACTTGGTCGCCAGTGTTGGGGTTTGTTCGCAAAGACATAGAAGCCCCCTCCGACTCCCCCTCAAGGGGGAGAGGAGATTTTCCGTTGTTATTCTTGCAGGCGGTTGCCAGAACCGATGTAGCCGCTACGGCTGCTGCGCTATGTTTGATAAATTCTCTTCTGTCCATAATGATCAATTGATATGGTGCATGGTGTTTCCTTCTACATAGATGGCGCTGAAGGGTCGTGCGGGGCAAAGGTTCTCGCATTTGCCGCAACCGATGCATTTCTCGGTATCCACTACCGGCACTTCGACCGTCTTGCCGTTGATCTCCTTCTCCACCATCTGAATCGCCCAAGCCAGGCAGTGACGCGCACACGCGCCGCAGTGGTCACCGTTGGTGACAGGAATACAGTTCTGCTCGATCCACACGGCGTGACCGATGTGAATGGCGGTTTTCTCCTCTTTGGTAATGGGTTTGATAGCACCCGTCGGGCAAACTTGTGAGCAACGCGTACACTCCGGGCGGCAGTAGCCGCGCTCGAAAGACATCTCCGGCTGCATGAACCGCAGCGGGTCGGTAGAGGGTCGCAACACGTTATTCGGACACGCGCTGACGCATAACTGGCAGGCTGTGCAATGCCTGTTCATGTTATACGCCGAGATAGATCCCGGAGGCGTGACAGGCGTCTCGCGGTCGGGCACTTGTTTGTCCTCAATTACCGCCATACCGCCATCCACTTTGATCTTCGCTTGCGCCATCGCAGCCGCGCCTGTCGCCAGCACTGCACCCGTCACAAAAGCACGTTTGCTCATATCCGGCTGATGCAGGTCTGACCCGGCTGAATGCTGATGGCTGAATACTGAAGGCTTATAATGCAGCGCATCGAAATGGCATACCTCCAAGCAATCGCCGCAGGCTACGCAACGGCTTGCGTCCACCGTGCCGGCCTTGAAATCAATCGCCGACGCCTTGCAGTTCTTCTCGCAGAGGGAGCAGTTCTTGCATTTATCCTTGTCCATTTGCACGCGCAGGAGTGAGAAACGGCTGAAGAAAGAGAGGATCGTACCGACCGGACAGATGGTGTTGCAATACGTTCGTCCGTTGCGCCATGCCAAGAAACCGAGCACGCCGAGCGTCAGCAACGCTACTATAAACGTAGTTACGCTACGCATCCAGAGCTGCACTTCGGAGAAAATATAACTATCGTAATGACTCTCAAAAGCCGCCAGACCGTTGTTGAGCAGGTCATAGAGCGGACGGAAGAGCGAGTTGACCACCCTGCCGTACGCCGAGTATGGCGCTAACAGCGTAGTCACGGGCGCAAAACCGATGATGAGGCAGAGGATGAACACCGCCAGCACACCATAACGCAGCCATTTCTTCTCCGGAGAATGGCTGTAGCGGTTCTTCTTTGCTTTCTTTCCCATCCAACCGAAGAGATCCTGCATCACACCCAGCGGACAGATGACCGAACAGTAGATGCGTCCGAAAAGGAGCGTCACGACGATGAGAACAAGCAGCATCGCGTAGTCCAACGCCAACAGAGCCGGAAGGAACTGGATCTTTGCCACCCACGCGATATGTTGGCTGAGCCCCCAACTGACACCAAGGAACAGCAGGTTAATCAGCACAAAACAGACCGTGGCGAGAGTTATTCGAATTTTGCGTAACATAATTTACGTTTCTAATTGGATTATTTCAAGTTCTTACCAAAGAATTCAGCCAACGTGTCCCACGGGATGAGATTCTTTGACTCGCCATGTCCGGTAGGACCTGTAAATCCACCATCATACAGGTCGCAGTGCGAGGCTCCGGGGATGATAAGCAGCTCTTTGTTCTCCAGCACCGGGTTCGGGGCAACGACTGTCTTGTATCCTTCCGCCTTGCCGTCCACCATGTAATGGTATGCCGCTTCGCCGAAATAACGGCTGTGCGCCTTTTCGCCGTGCATGATCAGGACCGCCGAGCGGATCTCGTTGATGTAATAGAGGAATCGGCTGTTGGCGTATGCCTGCGTGCCGATGACGCGCCAGCCGTCGTTGGAGTTACCGCTGCGGGGGTGATAGCCGCGCTCGGTCTTGTAGTAGTCGTAGTAATCCTTGACGAACTGCGGCGCATCGTCCGGCAGCGGGTCTATCACACCTCCTGCCATGGCTGCGGGGTCTTTCAAACGCTGTGTAGCCAAAGCTTCACGAGCTGCGTGACGGCTTTCTTCTTTATCCTCGGAATCGAAATAACCATTACCGCTGACGCGGGTCATGTCATACATGGTCGATACTACCGTCGCCTTGATACGTGTGTCAGCCGCAGCGGCGTTGAGCGCTATGCCACCCCACCCGCATATACCGATGATACCAATACGGTTGGCATCCACTTCCGGCTGTTTGGACAGAAAGTCCACTGCCGCCATGAAATCTTCGGTGTTGATATCCGGCGAAGCCGTTCTGCGGGGTTCGCCGCTGCTCTCGCCGGTGAAGGAAGGGTCAAAAGCAAGGGCAATAAATCCGCGCTCCGCCATCTTCATGGCATAGAGACCCGAAGACTGCTCTTTGACAGCACCGAAAGGACCGGACACCGCGATAGCGGCACGCTTGCCATTTACCATTTGGTCATTGGGCCAATATAAATCGCCGACGAGGGTGATGCCGTACTGGTTCTCAAACGTCACTTTCTTGTGGGTCACTTCTTCGGACAGCGGGAAGGTTTTATCCCATTCTTGAGTCAGTTGCATAGTTTGTTCATTGGGTTTGTTGCAGCCGATAAGCATAAGCGCAGCTGCAAGGAGTGTGAATAGTTTTCTCATAACTTGGCTACCAGGTCAATGATTTTCTGTTTGGTGGCATCGGTCTTCTGCTCGTCGATCTTAGCCGTTACGACGCCTGTGTTCTCTGCGTGCCAGTAGTTGCAGATGTCGCGGAACTCAGCCGTTGCGCCGTCATAGACGTTCGGAGAATAGGACGAGCAGAGAAGTGTCATCTTCTTCACTTTAGCCGGCGCATTGACGCAGTACATTCGCTGAATAGGTGCCTGGATCTGTGCGCAGAGGGTGAAATAATAAATTGGCGCAGCGAGTACAAGCACTTCTGCCTCCGCCATGAGCGGATAAAGCTCCTGCATGTCGTCTTTCTGGATGCACGCACCGTTGCCCTTTCCGTGGCAGTACTCGCACGCCAGACAGCCTGCGATATGTTTGCGCGACACGTTGACAAGTGTTACCTTGTGACCAGCAGCCTCAGCTGCGTTCTTGTACTCTTCCGCCATCCAGGCGGTGTTGCCGTTCGCTCTCGGCGAAGCTTGAAGAATGAGGATGTTCATATTGTTTGAAATAGTTTGATGTGTTTGCATAATTCGGGTGCAAAGGTACTACTTTTTTCTGACATATGCAAGCACAAATTGCAGAAAAGTTTGCCCGATTTCCTGTAATTGCCGATTAATTGGACCGAGATGGGTAGGCAATAGGTTCGGTGATGGATAACAGATGACTAAGAATATACAAGAACAACTAACGCCGAATTTTCGAACAGGGCGTTCGAAAAAATAATAAAATGACATTGCACTATTTGCATTTTGATGGGCGAAAGTGCAGAAAGTGCAAGACAAAAAAATATATGACCGGATTGACCGAATTGACCGTTTGGGGTGAAACGGTCAAAAAGGTCAAAACGGTCATAACAAAAAAGAAAGAACCAGCCTGCTCGGAGGTGAAGCAGGCCGGCGTTCCGATAGATCGAGTTATCGAGAAAGCTAAAGGGTTGGTAGGAAGCCTAATCGCGATCTTTTTACTTATAGGTTACAGTCTCGCTGAGCGGTTTGCGGCTGAAATGATTCGCATGTGGTTGCACGCCTTCTGCTGCATATCCGCAAGGCATGATAAACGACGGTTTATGGTTTGCCGGCAACTCAAAAGCAGCTGCTACTTCTGCCGGGTCGAACCATTTGACCCAGCAGGTTCCCAAGCCCAATTCCGTAGCTTCGAGCATCATATGCGTACCGACGATGGAGCAGTCCATGTTGCCGGAACTCTCGCCATCTTTGGTCCAAGCCAGTTCCGTGTCATAGCAAACGAGGAAGACGACGGGTGCATGGTATGCGCAACGGGTCAGTTCGTTGATCTTGGCGATCGCTTCGGGAGACTGCAACACGTAGATATGTTGCGGCTGCACATTCTTCGCCGTGGGCGCCAAACGTCCCGCCTCCAGAATAGAGTCGATCTTGGCTTGCTCGACAGGCGTTTGGGCATACTCGCGCACCGCAAAGCGTGCACGCGCCAGGTCCATAAAACCGTTTGCCATTTGGTCATTTACCATTTTGTCATTTGTTTGGTTGCAGGCAACGAGCATTGCTGCTGCCATAAAACAGAATAATTTGATTGCTTTCATTATATTAATTTATTTTATTTCTTGTCCTAGTAAATCGTACGTCTTTCCTTTGTATTGGATATAGACCTGTCCGTTCTCAATCACCTTTGTACATGGTTTTTCGTCACTTTGTACATTTGGCGTAAGGTCTGTAGTCTCCGCTTTCTCAAAACGCACGGAGACATTGCCCGTTCCGAGGGCTTCCGCCAAGCCCGAAGGATCGTCAATCTTGCCTATACGTGTGTAGGAATAAGAGCTGCTGAACGTCTCGTAGAACAGCACCACGCAGTTGTTGCCATACAGCATCAGATCGCCGGTTTGGATAGTACCGGGCCGGTAGCTGTCAGTCGGTAGGGATGAGTTCAGATAGTGGTATTTCTCGTTGCCGTTCAGTTCGTTCATCGTCACCGTCATCGGCAGCAGTTGCGCAAAGGCATTGCCTGTCTCGCTGTCCGCCAGCGTGGCGGTAAAGGTCTCGTTTCCAACAATCACATTGATTGACATAGTTGTATTTTCGTCATAATACGCCACAAGGGTCTTGGCAGACCCTATGGTGATAATTGCGCATAGAGCGCAGAGGATAGTAAGAATACGTTTCATGTGTTAAAAACTCTGTTCTACAAGTGTCATCTCGATGCGCTCGAAATAGGGGTACAGCGGGAATTTCTTCAGCAGCGTTTCTACTTCTTTCTTGTCCGTCAGGTTGTAAAGGATATACGCGCCTTTGAGTCCGTCTTTGACCATCAGATGATCCATGATGCCTTTGTCGCGCAGGTCATACGCCATCTGCATTTCCACGGGCATAATCTCCTGGAGGTTCTCGATTTTACCGAAGTCGCCCCATGTCTCTACTAAAATTTTCTGTGCCATAATTGTACGTTTTTGATTGTTAATACTGTTGTTTTAATTTTGACGCTGCAAAATTACTACAATTATTTAATATACAATTATCTGATTTTAGGAAAGGCTTGCCTGTTTTCGGGAAAGTCTCATTTATACGCCGAAGGCGGAAGGCCGGTAACTTTCTTATATACGCGGGAGAAATGGGACGGAGTCTGGAAGCCGAGGTCATAGGCGACAGAGGAGACAGTGGCTGCACCGGAACGGGGTGAAGCGGTGATGCCGGAACGCAATAACTCATTGGCTCTGCGGATGATGTAGCGATGGATGAACGCCGTGGCGGTGCCGCCTGTGGCTTCATGGATGAGGTCGCCGAAATAGCCGGCGGAGAGGCATAGCTGCGAGGCGCAGTAACTGACGGAGGGGAGTCCTTGTTCTGCTTGCAGACCGCGGTCGTAATAGGTATCCAAAACGGTCTCCAAGCGATTCAACAGTCCTTTCTCACCCGTGCTCTGCATCTTGAACTGACGGCTGTAGAAACGCAGGCAGTATTCGAGAATGAGCGAAAGCCACGAGGCGATTAAACCCTTCTGGTCGCTCGCTTTCAGTTCCGCGCGTAGGTGCTCGAAACAATCCACCAGAATCTGCCTTTCCTCCTCCGTCATCATCAGCGGCTCGGAGGTGTTGTAACTGAAAAACCTATATCGGCTCATCTGCTTGCCAAGAAACGTGTCATGCAACAGTTTCGGGTCAAAAAGCAATGCCCAGCCTTTCGCCTGAATAATCTCTCCGGCGTCCGCTTTGCCGCCTATCTGTCCGGGCGCAACACACATGAGTGTGTGCTGCGGCATGTTG
This sequence comes from uncultured Bacteroidales bacterium, assembly GCA_902792535.1. Taxonomy (GTDB): domain Bacteria; phylum Bacteroidota; class Bacteroidia; order Bacteroidales; family Paludibacteraceae; genus Colicola. The sequence goes on along the minus strand of CADAZU010000034.1, from coordinate 17,410 downwards.
TATTGGACGGTGCCGTAGGTCAGTTCGGGCAGTTCGCCGTCGTTGAGGAACATGGCATAGACCTCATAGCTGTTCAGGCTATGCCGCATCGCCGTCAGTTCGTCGTAATGGATGACGCTGACGAGCGGATGCAGCTCCGGCGCAGAGATGTACCGCGCGTAATCATTGACCGAACGGATATGTAGGATTTTCGGCTGCATTAACAGTTCTTGCCCATTTCAAATGCTTCTTGCAGTTTGGCGTGACCGCTTATCTCGCGCGGATCATTGACGCCGCCGCAGAAGAGATGCCCTTTGAGGGTACATTTCTCGTAACAGTCGATCCATCCCATAAGACCACTCTCGGCGCGTTCGGGCACAAACGGTTCGTCCTCTGCCGCCGTGGTCAGCAGATAGATGTCGCGGAACTTGTAATCCTTCGGATACATGGCGTTCATTCGGTCGATGAGCGTCTTCATCTGACCCGACATCTCGTAATAATAAATAGGTGTTGCCCAGCAGATAACATCCGCATTGAGTACACTTTCCATGATTGCCGGCACGTCGTCCTTGAAGACACACGCACCTGTCTCCTGACATTTGAGACAACCGATACAGAACTTGATTTCCTTGCCACGAAGCGAGATCAACTCCACTTCGTTTCCGGCGCTTTTGGCACCTTCGGCAAACTGCTCCGCCAGCGCGTGGCTGTTCGACCCCGCACGCAGCGAGGTGGATAAAACAACTACTTTCTTACTCATCTAAAGTCTTTTAATTATACGCACAAATTGTCACAAACCGTTGCCGCCCTCGCCCATACGGGGTCAGGCGGCAAGGTCTATCGAACGATTATTTTATTTCCACCGGTTTATACCGTGGAACTAAAATCTTCATAACGCTCCAGCTCTGGTGAGCGGCTCCCACAATACCGATGATGATAGCTACAGCCCAAGCCCCATAGAAACAGACCGTGACAGTAGCGACATACTGGATGGGATTGATATACCGTTCGAAGGAATGAATCTTATCTATTATTTATGACAGTTATCCTTGCTTAGGAAAGTCTGCTCGCGGTGAATGCGGGTTACACTGTTATCCGAAGGAGCGGCCTGACGAATCTGCTCCAAACGGGCATCTGCCTCCACTCCAGTGCCATAGAAATACTCCTCCTGTACTGCTCCTGATTTATAGGTAGCACTGAGTTTCCAACACTGGGCGGAATTAGGATCACAGGACACCAAACTTGCCGTCAAAGCCATGAATGCTAAAGCCATTAGGCTCATAAAGATCTTTTTCATAATAGTTGTATTATTGGTTGTTTACTTATACAATACAAATGTCATAGCCTCTTGTTCCGGCATAGCGGTTATCGTGATAGCTATCGAATTCTTCTCCGCATTATAGATGCCGTGATAGATTTCCTCTCCGGCCATATTCGTACCGTTTGCAGCCTTGATACAGATATCTTTGCCCGTCATATCCCACACCAAAAGATCACGTTTGGTGGGCTCAGTTGCCGGCGGAACCAGACTTTCAAAGGTACATTTGAAGTTGTCATGGAACGTGAATTGGGTATAGCCTGTCACTCCTTTTTCGGAAACGGTGCAGCGATAGGTGTGACCTGTAATCGGCTGGGTTGCCGGGTCTGCTTTCTTGTTGCACGAAGTGAAGCCCATAGTTACGGCGCAAAGCGCCATCATTGCCACAAAAAACTTTTTCATAATAATTGCTGTTTTATTGAGTTAATAGATTTGTCCTAAATCCGAGTGCAAAGGTACAACATTTTTTTGATATACACAAAAAAATTGTGCACTTTGCGAGAAAAGTACACAATTTTTTCAATATTAAGACGTTTTGTCCGATTATTTTACCACTACCGGCTCGTATTTCGGTACAAGCGCCTTCATTACGCTCCAGCCGATCAGGTAAGCCACTGCGCAGATGCAGAACACAATCATGTAAGCTGCCGGTTTGCCCGTGAAGCCTGCGAAAGCGAAGGCATCGCCCATCTTCTCGCCGTAGGTGAAGAGCATACCCGAACCTTTGTTGATGAGGAACGAGCCCACACCGCCTGCCATGGCGCCGATACCGGTGATGGTAGCTACAGCCGATTTGGGGAACATGTCACCCGTGGTGGAGAAGATATTGGCGCTCCAGCTCTGGTGAGCAGCTCCCACGATACCGATGATGATAGCTACTGCCCAAGGACCGTAGATACCGCCCAGCGGCTGTGCAAACAACGCAAAGATCGGGAAGAACGCAAAGATCAACATAGCACGCATACGGCCTGCGATACCCTGCGGGTCGGAAGCCTTGATACCGAACTGGTCCTGGAAATAAGCCGGAGCCCAGAAGAGGAAGAACCACCAAACACCGTCGGTCATGAACTTACCAAACGCAAACGACCAGGTCTGTTTATGCTTGAAAGCCTCGGCGAACGACATCTGTTTCTCCTCATTGCTTTCGACTTTCGACTTTTGACTTTCGACTTCGTCCTGATGGATGTACTCCAACTCAGCCTCGTTCACGTGAGCGGACTCTTCCGGTTTGTCATAAACGAATACCCAAATACCGGCCCAGAGGAAGCCCAGCGCACCGATGATGATGAACGCCCACTCCCAGCCCATGGATTTAGCCAGCAGAGGAATAGTAGCCGGAGCTGCCAACGCACCTACCGATGCGCCTGCGTTGAAGATAGAGGTAGCGAAAGCGCGGTCCTTCTTCGGGAAATACTCTGCGGTCACCTTGATAGCAGCTGGGAAGTTACCCGCCTCACCAAGACCCAGCACCATACGGCAAGCCAGGAACAGCCACACGCTGACCATTGCAATTGAACCACGGCACCTAACGACCATACGACGATGGCAATCAGGTAGCCTTTCTTCGTGCCCATCCAGTCGATGAACTTACCGGCAAAGAGGCAGAAGATAGCATAGGCGATGGAGAACACACCGGTGATGGTTCCGTAGTCGGAGTCGGTCCAGTGAAACTCAGGTTGAATAAACTCTTTGAAGGTCAGCGACAGAACCTGACGGTCCATGTAGTTAACCGTTGTGGCGAAGAAAAGCATCGCACACATGACCCAACGCCAGTTGGTCATGACTGCTTTTTTAACGTCATTCATAGTGTATTATTTTTTACAATTAGCGATGATCTCGAAGCACTCTTTGCACTTTGCGGTTACGTATGCCCAGTCGCCGGCTTTCACCTTGTCGCTCGGGAAGAGCTTGCTGCCCATACCCACGCAGTAAACGCCTGCAGCAAACCATTTCTCCAGATTCTCTTTCTCCGGAGCCACGCCGCCGGTAACCATGATCTTCGACCACGGCATCGGAGCCATCAGACCCTTCACAAGGTTCGGACCTACCACATCGCCCGGGAACACTTTCGTGAATTCGCAACCAACTTCCTGTGCTGCACCGATCTCGCTCGGTGTGAGGCAGCCCGGACAGTAGGTCACGCAACGGCGGTTGCAGACCACTGCGATGTCTTTGTTGAACAACGGACCAACTACGAAGTTAGCACCCAGTTGCAGATAGAGAGCAGCGGTCGGAGCGTCAACAACGCTACCGATACCGAGAGCCAGCTCTGGGCACTCTTTAGCTACCCACTTGCTCAACTCTCCGAACACTTCGTGTGCGAAATCGCCACGGTTGGTGAACTCGAAAGCGCGTACGCCGCCCTCGTAGCAAGCCTTAATCACGTTCTTACAAACTTCTACATCCTTGTGATAGAACACAGGAACCATCGGTGCAGCGGCAATCTTCGCCATCACCTGAAACTTATCAAATTTTGCCATAATTTTAAGTACCAAGGGACAAAGTACCAAGTACTATTTTGTCTCTTTGGGTTCATTAATAGATTTTCTTGTTGATACTATTGAGCTTATAGTGATTTTAAGTAACTCAGTACACTCGTTAATTATATCCTGCATTCTCTCAGAAGGCAACATTTCACACTCCTCTATCAAGGTTAACCAATGTAATGTCTCATCCAATTCTTCCTCTACCATTTTTAATTTATTGATAAAGTCTTTCTCGGACTTGGCAATACAAGCGGCTCTATAATTAGCCGAAGGAGACGTTCCGGAACGGACGATTTGACGCGCTATAGCCATAGCAGAAATGGTATGTGGCATCGCATCTACCATCTTTATTATACGGATGGCAAATTGTTTGTGTCGTTTCTGTAGTTCTGCTCCCTGCATAGTTTTCCTTGGTCCTTGGTACTTAGTCACTTAGTCACTTAAATTTATCTCTGAACACGTCCGTTTGCGTTACCACCTGCGAGGCTCAGAACCTCATCCTCGCTGACGAGGTTATAGTCGCCGTTGATGGTGTGCTTCAGCGCCGAAGCAGCTACTGCGAACTCAAGCGCTGCACCTTGGTTGTCCGGATATTTGAGCATACCGTGGATCAGACCGCCGGAGAACGAGTCACCGCCACCTACGCGGTCGATGATCGGGTTGATCTCATAACGCTTGCTCTGGTAGAACTCCTTGCCGTTGTAGATCATCGCTTTCCAGCCGTTGAAGGTAGCGCTGTAGCTCTCGCGCAGCGTCGAAACAACGTATTTGAAGCCAAACTCTTTCATCATCTGCTCGAAGATGCCCTTGTAGCCCTCAGCGTTGGTCTCGCCGCCTTCTACATCTGCATCGGGCTTGAAGCCGAGGCACAGCTCTGCGTCTTCCTCGTTACCGATACAAACATCCACGTACTTCATCAGCGGACGCATGATAGAGATAGCTTTCTCGCTGGTCCACAGTTTCTTACGGAAGTTCAGGTCAACCGAAACGGTTACGCCGTGACGTTTTGCAGCCTCGCAAGCCAGTTTGGTGATCTCTGCAGCCTTGTCCGAGATAGCCGGAGTGATGCCGCTCCAGTGGAACCATGCTGCACCTTCCATGATCTTGTCGAAGTCAAAATCCTTCGGATCAGCCTCAGCGATAGCGCTGTGAGCACGGTCGTAGATGACCTTGGACGGACGCATCGAAGCACCTGTCTCGCAGTAGTACAGACCTACGCGGTCTCCACCACGAACGATGTACTCGGTGTTCACGCCATAACGGCGCAGCGAGTTAACGGCAATCTGGCCGATCTCATGTTTCGGCAGTTTGGTAACGAAATAAGCCTCGGTTGGCGCACGAAATAGCCACGTTAGCCTCACCACCACCGGGGATGATACGGAAATGATCAGACTGAATGAAACGGTCTTGTCCTTCAGGACTCAGGCGAAGCATAATCTCGCCCAATGTAATAATTTTAGCCATAGGTTAAATGAATTAAATTGGTTAATAAATATTGTTAATTATTGTTTTGCTTTTGTTTTATTGTGTTTGCGTTTATTTGTTTTATTTGTGTTTATATTTGTTATTTCCTTTTTTGTCTGCGATGTTCTGTGTCCGGCACCTCCGATGCCGGGATCCCCTTCCCGCAATGTCCTGTGCCCCCACTTGGCTGAGTTCCGCGAGCGGGATTCCCTTCCTATCTATCCTTCCTTTCCATCAGCGGTGTTCTGTGCCCGGCATCTCCGTTGCCGGGGTTCTCTCCTTCCCGCATATCCTCTCAGCGATAGCGTTGAGCGCCAGAAACCGGTACCGTAGCGTCTCATGAGGTATGTCCCCAGCTTTCGTTACTACATCCGCTTCTATTTCTGCCTGCTCAAAGAGCTCCTTCTCCGGCTCCAACAGTAGCAATTTCCCCGCTGCGCAAGCCTCGAAATACACTCCTTTCGGCTTGAAATACTTGTAGTTCAGATCCTCCGGTTTCGGGAAACCCTTCTCCAAAAGTACCACTATCGGATGTCCTGCCTCTCGTACTGCCCTGCATATCTGCTTCTCTCCTTCGGAGATAGCCGCCGAAACAAAGACCATCCCTTTTACCGCCTCCTCTAAACAATCTGCCTTCTTGGCATCTATCTCAGCTTGGTGTAACTTCCGCGAGCATTGAACCACCGCCTTTTGCGGGTAGTCCGCAAGGAAGATGTTCCCCATTGCAGTAAAGTTCATCCCCGCTATTTGCAGATGTTGCCGTATTTTGAACAGCTCCGGGTTAGCTCGTTTGAGAGCGAACCTTCGCGGATTATCCTTTATATAGTGTACCAGCGCATCCAGCTGCCCCTTGTGGAACAATATCCGATCGTGATACCCTTCCGCCCATAGACCTGTCCGTCTTGCCTGTGTATCTTTCTTTTCTGCCTCACAAAAATCGGCAGCACATGACACCGCTGTTTGTGTTTTTCCCTTCTCCTCCCCGTTTATCTTCTCCGTATCTTCCTTCTCCTCCCCGCAGTGTTCTGTGTTCGCGAGTTCCGCGAGCGAATTCCAATACCCCCTGTTGCATCCAAGTTTGAATCCGCTAACGACGGATGTCAAATGCACCGGCAGCGCCTCTTCCACAAACAGCAGCAAGTGCAGGTGGTCTGGCATGATCTGCTTGCATAGAACCCGTATCTGCGGATATATCTCGGATATATGTCCTGTCTCTTCTATTACTGCGCGTCCTACCTCCGTTAACTCAGCACGCGCCCCATTTTCATCTTCATCTATCGTGCATAGCAACGGCTGCCTGTCGCGTACTACGAGCGTGAGCATATATATCCCTCGTCCTTTGTAATCCCATCCCTCGCATCTCCGTTGCATGGAATGGCTCACCTCTCTATATATGCGATCTTCTTCCGCCACTTCATTTCTTTTTTATAGAGATTTCATTGTTTCCCTCTTCTCTCTCCCTCTCTTCCCCGACCTTTCCACCTGTCTCCATCGGATGCCGATCGGATGCTCATCGGATGCTCATCGGGTGCTCACTATGACGACGCCGTAACATCTACGGGAGAATACCCTGCTTTCTCTCCTCGCTCAACTCATGTTTGATATAATCGTACAGCCTCCCTTGTATAGGCTTGTTATATTTCCTTGCCTTCCGCACAGCCTCCTCATATCGTGCCTGCCATTCCGCCTTGCGTACCGGATCATGCATGATTGCCTTTGTCTCCGCCATCAACTCAGCAAAGGCTTTTGCCGTTGGGTGTTCTGCTTTTGCTTTCTTTGTCTTCTTGCTCAACTCCGGCTTCGCGCACACGGCAGCCCATTCCCCGTTTCCTGGAATCCGCCGTGCATAATGTCTCTGATCCACATTCCCCTGCAACCGATCCACTATATTCACCCACTTCGCTTTCATTACCAATCATCAGTCGTTTTTGCTAGTTCTTCTTCTATTACGGAAATATACTGATGGAAGATTCTAGTTGTGTTTTTTACCTTTTTATGTGCTTCAGCATTGGAGACTTCTTTCATATGTACTGCATCTATAGTATATGTTTCTAAAAAGTAATATGTCGCCTTTTCATGAAAAGCGTAGCCAATGCTTTTTGAGTCATCCAAATGGCCTCATCTCGTACCACTACTTGCACCTGAGCTGTATTGTCCGGCGCATCGTATAAAAGAAATAATGTCTGTTTATCTATTGATATCATATATTTGAATTTTGATATTTGTCACTTATCCCTATAGAAAATTCCTACAAGTTACTCATTCTATCATCCACTCATTCACTCACTCATTTCCCTCCGTATCTCGTCCTTCCACCTGTACAGAATAATATTATTAGGATTTTTCGCATTCTTGCAAGGGGTTGGATGCTCTCAGTAATTTACAATTTCGAATTTCTTCTATAAATTGTCAAGAATCTCCTTTTTCTTAGCATTATATTCATCCTCAGTAATTAGCCCATTATCCAACATTGATTTTAGCGTACTCAGTCGTTCCACAGGATTCTCCTTCTCTTTCGTAGACTGAATAGTATCAGGATTCAAACTTATAAAATTCCCTTCATAATATCGCCCCCATTTTACAACGCTATCGTTAATAAGAATTACGACACATGAAACAGTTGGTTCGGCCCAACCTCCTTTATGTTCAAGCATATTGTAGTAAATATAGCGAGTCTTAGTTTTTTTATCATATTTTTGAAGATTAGGTTCTCCTACTTCCCATAATACTTGATTTTTTGTCATACCGACCTTAAGTCTATCCAGTACCCATATATACTTTTGTGAATAGACATTCATCATAGCAACTAGTGCTAATAGAAACAAGAGTGATATTCTTTTCATATTTCGATGTATTAAATGTTTGTATTAATTAGCTTTGCCATTACGAAACCACGGAGGGGATTCTTTTCTCGCTCATGTCTCGGTCTTCTCTCGGTCATCGCTCGGTGGTGAGTCGGTCATCGTTCCCATCCACAACTCAACCTGTAGTGTAGTGGTTATGGTTCTTTTGACAATATTCTTTTCAGTTCCTCCATATCCGGCATGGCCTTGTCGGTTAATAACCGATAAATCTTGATTGTGGCACTATTTGCAATTGCGATTGTCGGTTCTTTCTTAAATTTTCCAATTGCGATAGGAAAATCTATACTCATAATATTTATTCATTTCTGCCATAAATAACGTGCAAAATCTACACGTTAATCACCACCCGCTCACCTCTCGTTTTGAGAGGCAAGCGGGGATGCGTAGTCATTTAGAATTTGAAATAATTCTTCGCATTGTTGTAGCAGATGTCTTCTACCATCTGTTGAACGCGGGCTTTCTCGTAGCCGGTGTACGGGATCATGCCGTTCTCGATGTCGTTGCCGAGGACGTTGCAGAGCGTGCGGCGGAAATACTCGTGACGCGGATAGCTCAGGAACGAACGGCTGTCGGTCAGCATACCTACCATGCGGCTCAAGAGGCCGAGGTTGGAGAGTGCCATCATCTGCTTCTCCATGCCGTCCTTCTGATCCAAGAACCACCAGCCCGAACCGAACTGGATCTTGCCCGGTACCGAACCGTCCTGGAAGTTACCCAGCATAGTTGCGATTACTTCGTTCGCACACGGGTTGAGGTTATAGAGAATGGTCTTAGCCAGATGTCCTTCGCTGTTCATCTCATCGAGGAAATGGCTCATGGCTTTTGCGGTTGTGAACTCGCCGATGGAGTCAAAACCGGTGTCTGCTCCGAGTTGCGCGAACATCTTCGAGTTATTGTTACGGATAGCGCCGTAGTGGTACTGCTGAGTCCAACCCGAAGCGTAGTCCATCTCGGCCTGCGCGTGGAGATAAGCGTGCTTGTACTGGCGGATCTCATAGACGGAGAGTTCCTTGCCGGCGAGAGCTTTTTGGAAGATGGCGTTGATCTCTGCGTCGGTGTACGGCTCGTCGTAGAACTCCTCGATACCGTGGTCGGAGAGACGGCAACCCATCGACTCAAAGAAGTCATGGCGTTTCTGGAGCGCATCTACCATGTCGGCGAAATTGCGGATCTCCACACCGGCTACCTTAGCCAGTTTCTCGATATAGGCTTTCCAAGTAGCGGCTTCGATGTTCATGCCTGCGTCCGGACGCCAAGTAGGCAACATGCGTACCTCTGCGGTCGGGTCTTCCTTCACCATCTTGTGCCACTCAAGGCTATCAGCCGGGTCGTCGGTCGTGCAGACGAGCTCCACATGGTAGTGCTTCATCAGTCCGCGCGGACAGAACTTCGGGTCGTTGGCGATGAGGTCGTTGCACTTGTCATAGATAGCGCGTGCGGTCTCGGGATTCAGACGCTCCTCAATACCGAAAGCGGTCTTGAGCTCCAGATGGGTCCAGTGGTAAAGCGGGTTGCGGAAGGTGTACGGAACGGTCTCCGCCCATTTCTCGAACTTCTCCCAGTCGGTAGTGTCTTTGCCTGTGCAGAAACGCTCGTCCACACCGTTGGAACGCATAGCGCGCCATTTGTAGTGGTCACCCATGAGCCAGATCTGTGCGATGGATTCGAAACGTTTGTTCTCGGCAACCATCTGGGGGATGAGGTGGCAGTGATAATCGATGATCGGCATCTTAGCCGCATGATTGTGATACAGTTCCTGCGCGGTCTCTGTCTGCAACAGGAAATCTTTGTCCATGAAAGGCTTGATCATAATTGTTAGATTTTATTGTGTTAAATGATGTTGTTTCTCACGTCTTTATGCCTTGCATAAATTAACGGCTGCAAAGGTACTACTTTTTTCGCAAACAAATGTGGAAAAATTGACGTAAAAATTACACATCGCCATCAACTCTCCGTTACGGAAGTGTGTTGACCCTTATAATGACGCTGTAATTCGGTTAATTCCTCCTCCGGCATGTACTCCTTGTATCCGCATTCGGGGCAATAATAATTGCGGTGGTATAACCGAACATGGTATAGCACGGAGTAGTCGGCATACTGAGTGGTCGTACGGCTATGATTGCGTTCGTCCTCGCGCCTATGCGTAGTAGAACCGTCGCTCCATTTGGTCGTCACATCCGTCCATGTCTTCCACCGCTCGGTATGCGAACTGATGGCTTTGGACTCCGGGCGCCATTCGTCGTACTCGCGCTGGAACGTACGGCTGTGGAACTCTATCGTCTCCATCCGCTTGCAATCCGGGCAGCGGGTATGTGGAGCTGTTGACAGCATACGGACGGAATACAGATAAGCGCAATATCCGGCAAACGGGATCACCGGCAGGAAGAGCCACAGACATCCCCATACCGCCATCAGTGCAGTCCAGATATAAGTTACCACAACTGCTACAACAGCAAAGAGAATCGCTACTATATTATCCGGCAGATGATAATACGTGAACCGGAAATAGAGCGCCGCCTCCATGAGCAAAGTCACCAATGTAAAGCCCACGAAGATCCATATCAGACCCAATACGATCCAAAAGAACAGCCCCACATAGGAAAGAATAGGTATATCGCCCCATTCGATCTCTGCTTTCGCACTATAATTCTCATCATCGCTGTGAATCCAATTATAACGCATCGAACTCTCTATCATCGCCGCGAAGAAGTCCACATCTACGATCGTACCCAACAGCGGCATCCATTTGACGATCCAGCGATTGTTGCTGTACGCATGGCTGTCCTCAAAACCATAAGTGATTGCCACGCTGTCTGCTCCATAGGCTACTATCGGATTGCGGATCTTGCCGTCCGAATCAATCACCTCGATATTCGGATAATACGCCAGAAAACCTTTCTTGGTCTTGTCTATCAGCCATGCCGGACGATAGCGCGCGTCGTTCTCCGCCAACTTATGACCGATATAGAGCCGCTCGAATTTGGCTTTGGTCATATAGTAATCACCTTCTTTATCCAGCCGCTTTTTGCTCAGGCTGTCCGGCAGCACGGGACGCACCTCATCCAGATGTACTTTCTTCTTCTCTCCGCGCGCGCTAACTATATTATAATATAAGGTGCCTTTTGCGCCATTCTTGCCTTTTTCGCGGAAGAGACTCTTCACCTTCACCGGCAGACTGTCACTTCCGTTCTCCATCATCATCGGAAAACCCATCTCCGCCGCAGCCAGCAGACCGCGTTCACCCTCTTTCGTTTGCACCAACAGACCATACGGATGGTGCCTCGTTCCGGCTACAACACCCAGATAATCGACCGTATCGCCTTTCTTGATCTTGCCGATTGTCTCTTCGTCGCCGGCGATCATAGACACCAGCGGCACGTTGCGGTCAACCACTATGCGAATCGGCTTATCCGAAAAACTCCTGTTTAGTAAAATTCGCTGTCCGATGAAGATGACAGACAACACAACAATACCTGCGATTGTTGCTGCTTGGGGTAGTTTAAAGCGTTTCATTGTGAGATAAGAATTTAAATTTGGGGCAAAAGTAGTAAAAAATTTTGATATGTGCAATTTTTTTAGTACCTTTGCGCTCGATTTTCATCAAATGGCTAGTTTATCAGACATACGGCACCCCGTAGAGGCAGGTTGGAAGCGGTACGAGAAGGTGTTGCGCGAGACGATGCAGTCGGACGAGCGGATCCAGCAGAAAGTGCTGGATTATATTACTGCGCGTGCCGGCAAACAACTGCGTCCGCTGATTGTGTTGCTCTCTGCACAGATATGCAATCCTATTACAGACAAGACCCTTCGCTCCGCGGTAGCACTGGAGATGCTGCATAACGCCAGCCTGGTGCATGACGATGTCGTTGATAGCTCGGACACCCGCCGCGGACAGCCTGCCGTGCATACCCAGTGGAGCAACAAAGTAGCTATTCTCACGGGTGATTATATGCTGGCGAAGGTGATCGGGCTGGTAGCCGAAGTACGCAATATCCGTATCTTGGAACTCGTCTCCCAATTGGGTCGCAGTCTCTCCGGCGGCGAGATGCTCCAGCTCCACGTCGGGCAATCGATGTGGATAGACGAAGAGCGATACCTGAAGGTCATTGACCAGAAGACCGCTCAGCTCTTTCAGGCTTGCGCCGAAGTGGGGGCAGAGTCCGCCGGTTGTACGCCGCGGCAACGAACAGCCCTCCGTCAGTTCGGACAACTGTTGGGACTATGTTTCCAGATCAAAGATGACATCTTCGATTATAGCGACTTGGAGGAGATCGGCAAGCCGACGATGAGTGACCTGCGGGATGGTAAAGTGACCCTGCCGCTGATCATCGCGCTCCGCCGCGCGCCGCAACCCGAAGCGGACTATATCCGTGCGTTGGGAGAACGGCTCGCTGCCAACGAATTAGGTTCCGAGACGGAGAAAGCGCTGCAGGAGATCAAGTCCTTTGTGCTGCGGTTCAAGGGCGACGAGTACGCCGTGCAGCGGATGATCGAGTATAAAAAACAAGCCACGCAAGCCCTTTCGGTATTCCGTGACTCACCGGAGAAAAAGAGTCTGATTGACTTACTCGACTACTCCATCAATCGCGTTCAGTAGCTGCTCTCTGACAGCGGAGTGTTGCTCTCCGATAGCCTCAATCACCTCTTTCATAAACGCACCGACCAGCAGTTGGCGCGCTTTTTGTTTGTCTATGCCGCGCTGCTGCATATAAAAGAGCGCACTCTCGTCTAGCTGCCCGGTAGAAGCACCATGCGTGGCTTGGACATCGTCGGCATAGATCTCCAACTGTGGTTGCGTACGCATCTCGGCGTCCTCGGAGAGCAGTAAGTTACGGTTAGTCTGGTGCGCCTCCACTTTCTGGGCGTCCGGCGCGATCTTCAGATCGCCGATAAACCGTCCGCGGCTTTTGTCCTCCAGCACGAATTTCAGCAGCTGGTTCGACTTGCCGCCACCCACGGCATGCTTCACGTGCGTCTCGGTCGTCACATGTGCCTCGCCCAGCAAATGCGCCAGCGCATAGATCTCCGTCTCGCACCCTTCTCCAACTTGCTCTACGATTATATTGTTCGATATCTCGATGTCTCGATATTCCGATATATCAACAGGAATGTTCAGCACATGAATCTTCAGCGTCGACCCTGCCTCCTGCACGAAATGCAGCTCCAGCCCGGGCTCGTTCAAATAGACCTGTTCGAACCGCTCACCACTATGAATAATTATCTCGCTCATAGATTCAACCCTTCATACCCCTTCTCTTCCAACTCCAATGCCAGAGTCTTATCGCCTGTTTTGACGATCTGCCCGTCCGCGAGGACATGCACGAAATCCGGCACGATATAGTCCAGCAGCCGCTGATAGTGGGTAATGACGATAGATGCGTTCTGCGGCGTCTTGAGACGGTTCACGCCCTCCGCAACGATACGTAGCGCATCGATATCCAAACCGCTGTCCGTCTCGTCCAAGATGGACAGACACGGCTCTAACATCGCCATCTGGAAGATCTCGTTTTTCTTCTTCTCGCCGCCGCTGAAACCCTCGTTGACCGAGCGGTTATTCAGTTTGTCCGGCAACTCCAGCATCTTTTTCTTCTCCCGCATCAGCGCAAGGAACTCCCGCGGCGAAAGCGGTTCTTTGCCTTCGTATTCACGCTTGGCGTTGATCGCCGTACGCATAAAATTGGTCATGCTCACGCCCGGTATCTCCACAGGATACTGAAAACTAAGGAACACACCTGCGCGTGCGCGAATCTCCGGCTCCATCGCCAACAAGTTCTGTCCCTTCAGATACACTTCGCCGCGCGTCACCTCGTATGCCGGATTACCCGTCAGCACAGCACTCAGCGTCGATTTGCCGGCGCCGTTCGGACCCATAATGGCATGCACCTCGCCTTCGTTGATCACAAGGTTCACACCCTTCAGGATCTCCTTGCCTCCTATCGAGGCATGTAAATCTTTTATTTCTAATAACTTACTCATTCTCCTAATTTACTAATTCTCTAATTCACTAACTCTCTGACTCACCCTTCGCTTCCTCGAACTTTGCCTGCATCGTGGGATTACCTGCCGTCAGACGTTTGATCGTCACTTCCTGCAGTTTCTTGTCCGCCAGACTCAGGTTGTCACCCGACTTGACGAGGTTCTCACGCACTTTCTGCAGATGTGCGATCGTCTTGTCTATCTCGTCGATGGCGTCCGCAAAACGCTCGTTCGCCAGCCGCACGTTGCGGCCGAAAGCGTCCTTGAACGTCATCAGTTTCTCCTCAAAATTGGTCACATCCACCTGCTGCGCCTTCACGATTGCCAACTCGCGCTTGGCGTCCAGACTCTTCTTGTTGGCTTGGCAAAGAAGCGTGATAATCGGCACAAAAAACTGCGGACGGATGACATACATCTTCTCATATCGGTGGCACATATCCACTATTCCGCCGTTGTAGAGTTCGCTGTCCGGCTCCAGCATCGACACCAGGATCGCGTACTCGCATCCTTTCTTGCGTCGGTCGGCGTCCAGCTTCGCCAAAAAGTCCTCGTTCTTATGCTTCGTCGCCGTCTCGTCGGCTTCGTTCTTCATCTCAAACATGATGGATATGTACTCCACCTTGTCCTCCGAATAGTCGCGGAAGACGAAATCGCCTTTCGTACCTTCCACCACCTCGTTGTCCTTCTCAAAATAGGCGTACGGGAAAAGGGAACGGATCCGTGCGAACTCGGTCGCACAGTGCTGCTCCAGCGTCTCGCCCACCATCTTCGTGGACATGCGGGTCTTGAGGTCCTTGTAGTACTCCACCTGCGCCTGCATCGCTTTCAACTGCGCGTCCATCTGGCTGCGGAGAGTAGCTAACTCTTGCTCTTTCTTGGCATATTCGGTCAGCGCTTTCTGCCGCAACTCCATCACCGCAATCTGCTTCTGCTGCTCCGCCTGCGCTATCTGCGCTTGCAGACTCTGGATCTGGGTCTGCAACGCCTGCATCTGCTGGGCAAACTGCTGGTCGCGACGCAACTGCGCCGCCTGTTGCTCCGCCGCCTGACGAGCCTGATCCGCCTGCTGCTGCGCCTTGTGACTCTGCTCCAACTCATGGACACGACGCGCCAGCTCGCTCTCGAACTCCGCGTTCTTCACCTGACTCAGCAGCGCTGCGTACTCGCTCTCATCGACCGTAAAAACATTCCCGCACTTGGGGCATTTCAATTCTTTCATCCTTGCACGATTTGCGTGCAAAATTACTGCTTTTTTTTGATATGTGCAAATTTTGACGCATATTTCTTGCGTATGTGCATTTTTTGTAGTACCTTTGCAACCCGTTTATGGTGATTCGAATGGAGGACATAGAGATTGACGTAGAGCGCAAGATGATCCGTGGAATGCGTCTGGCGGTCTATCCGCCGGACGGTCGCGTGCGGCTGAGCATTCCGTTTTGGGTCAGCGAACAAGAAGTGCGGGATTTTCTGATGCTTAAATGGCAATGGATATGCCGTAGCCGCGAGAAAGTGCTGTCCCGTCCGCGCAACAAAGCCCGCGAATACCTCTCCGGCGAGCAACATCTCCTTTTCGGCATCCCCTATACGCTGCAGGTGGAACCCCTCTCGTCCGGTTCCCCTTCCGTGACGATGGAAGGCAACCGGATCATTCTGCGCTGCCGACCGCAGACCACACCGGCGCGCTGCGAGGCGGTCTTGTACGAATGGTACCGCGCACAACTGCATCCTATCTTGGAACAGATGATCAATGAATGGCTGCTCCGTATCGGAGAAGCACCCGTCGTTTGGAGCACCCGACGCATGAAAAGCGAATGGGGCAGCTGCATTGCGCGCAAACGGAAACTGCTGTTCAATCTGGAGTTAGCCCGCGTACCGCGTGAATGTATCGAGTATGTGGTCGTTCACGAACTGACCCATCTGGCAGTCCAAAACCACGGACCTGCTTTCAAAGCCCTCATGACGCAACGCCTTCCCCAATGGAAAGCGCTCCGCAAGCAACTACGCCTCATATAAAATTTGCCTATTTCGTACCACTCAAGATACCGTTTTCTTTGTCCTCGTTGTTGATACGTTTGCCATTTTCGCGACGTTGGGTACCGAAATCGAGGTTGCAATGGAAATTGAGAATGAGCATTTGGCGGAAATCCCGCATCTCGGCGTGCTGCGTGTTCGGAGCAAGTGCGGAGAGGTCTTTGGTCTCGATGCTGTAGCCCTTGACAGAGAAGGGATTCATCAGCATCGCACGGAAGCCCCATTTGTCGGCATTGTAACCAAGACCGATATGATGGTAGAACTCGCCGTACTCCAGCGTCTCGCCCCAGAGGTTATTGCTGCGCGTGGTTACTTCGCCGAAGAACTGCCAACCCTTGTACATGCCCATGATACTGGCGCGAACGCCCGGATTGAAATGCTTGTGCGTGTAGGAATTGCCGAGGCTCACATAGTAATTGGCGAACGGCGCAACGGTGAAGATTAGGCTGTTATTGAGCACACGCACCTGCACACTCGGAGCCACTTGCAGACGATGAAAACCGCGGTGGTTGGCGTATGTGCGGACGACCATAGGTGAGACCGCTTCGCTCAGAGTAGAAAGACCGCTATCGCTCAAAGTAGAAAGCTCAAGTGTCTCATCCATAATAGGTTTGTGGTCGTATGAGTAGTTCGCCCAGAGGTTCAGATTGACGTATTTGGACTGCCAAGAAAGTTGCATCTCATTGGCAACGAACATAACGGGTTTGAGATTCGGATTGCCTTGCCGAATCTGGTACTTGTCAATCTGTTGCGCCACGTCCGACATAGCAGACAGCGAGGGTTGGTAGCCGGACACATAGCCCTTGTATTTCCAGAACACACCTTTTCCGAAGTCATAACTCAGCGTCAGTTGCGGACGGGCAATCCAGTTTGATTGTTTCTGTCCGGCTTGCTCGATATACGTGTGCATGGCTCCGATACCCACAGCATAGGAAAACTGCTTGACGCGTTGCTGCACTTCCGCAAAAGCGTAGGTTTCAGCGGTCATCATAGAAACCTTTGTACCTTGTATATCGTCCCTTTGTACATTATACAGGTTTTCCATCCATTGCTGGTTGTGACGTACGCCGACCGTCAAGGCGATGTTCTCCCATTCTTTCTCGTAGATGGCTTCGCCGATGAGTGAGTATTTGTTGCCTCTGACGCGAGAGGTTACATCGGTCGTATCGGCAACCGTTTCGCCCAGTGGTGTTTGCTCAAAACGGCGGTCGTTGCTACTGTTGATATACGTACCCACAAGGTCGAAATACAAGTGGTTGTTGTTCGGCAGGTTGTGCTGGTAATAGATGTCC
>CADAZU010000033.1 GCA_902792535.1 uncultured Bacteroidales bacterium | reverse complement strand
GATTACTTTACAACCAAGGTCCTTCTCTTTTGTCTTCAAATGATATATAACGCTATCCATCGCCGGATAGATTGCGTCAATATTGTATCGTTGAATAATCTTACGTAGTTCCGGAATAATCGCCGGATTCGTAACAAAAGGTAAGCCTCCGATATATGTCTCAAATACAAACCTTCCATGATCGTCTATGCTATTAGCTCCAATTAGACGAAAATGAGTAGAATACTGCAAAGACCGATGTACCTCTAAGGCAATTTCCGAACCGCACGGAAAGACAAGAATGTTTTTCATAAAAAATGCAGATGTTTTTTATCTTGTCGCGAGGCCGTAGGAAGTGCCCAATAATAGAGATAAGAAACATCTGCATAAACGCAGACGTTCACTTATTATCCTCATCTATTATTGTCTTAGAGTTTCCTACGTTCCGCGACAACTGATGAATAAATAGCAAACGCTTATTTACTGTTGTTTAATATGTTTTAGCGCAACGCTTTGCGCTTGTCATTCTCCTGTTTAGCGTCTCGGAGAGGGACGTGTATTTTATTTTACTTGTTTTAATTACGCTCGGAGGCGTTACGCTGCGAAGCGTAATTGTAGATGTATTGTTTGTAGAACGGGTCACAGAAAGTGTATGTGGCTTCGTTTCTATCAATAATTCCTTCGTCCAGAAGAACAGCTACTGCCTTTTGTAGTGACGAGGCACCGACAAGCCTATAGCGCCGGATGTAGTCTCCTGAATAGATATTATCTCCCGACTGCGTCAGAGCTATCAACAAGCGTTTTTGTAATACCGACAAGCGGTCAGTACGTTCAAAATAGTAGTCGCTTTTCAGCTCCACCACCCGCAAGAAGCAGTTGTCGATAATATCTTTGGTTACATCGTGTAACTCTCCGACCATATATTGCCATATTTCGGCGGATAAGAGCTGGATATAGTAAGGTATGTTTTCCACCCGTGTAATCAGGTAGCGGCATAAATCCTCGGAGATCCGGATGCCGGATGTAGCCAAACGAGAGGTGATAAAATCAATGGTCTCACGTTCCGGAAGAGTGGAGATCTGCAACGTAATTGCCGAATTATAGAAAGGCCTGTTCTTGTCCATAAACATATCTTGAATGATATGTGTCTTACTACCCAAGAAAAGATAGTTCGCGTGGTGTTGAAGTTGGATCTTGCTGCGCATGAGGGCTTCCAACCCGAATTTAGACAGTTTGCGGATCTCCTGAAATTCATCCATTACAACTACTATCCGCCGCCCGTCTTGTGCCATTTTTTCGGGCAAGTCCAGGATGTCCGCAATCGTAGCAGGGCTGACTTTCGTTTCTGCGAACTCTATGCCGAACTCGGGCTTCCCGAATTCATCAAATGTCATCTTGGGGCGGATGTTTTTGAGCGCAGATACCATTTGGATAAACCGCTCAAAACTTGTTTGTTTGCGGTATAAGGCTTGTAAATATAATTCGGCGAACGATTCCAACGAATACACCGGCATCAAATCCAAATAGACACAACTGATGCCGTATTGCTCCAATTGTTGCATTGCGCGGAAGACGAGTGAGGTCTTTCCATACCTCCTTGGAGCGAACAACACCATATTATTTCCTCCTTGCAAGGTATCTACGATGCGTTTGGTCTCCTCTTTCCGGTCGTAGAAATTATCCCCTTCGGCTATGGAAATATAGTTAAATGGATTCATATAATACGCTTTATTCGTTACACTTTTTCAATTACGCCTGCAAAGGTACTGCTTTTTTTTGAAATGTGCAAGGGTTTTGGGGCGAAAAATGTAAAAATTATATTCCGGGATAGCCTTCCGACTGCTTCATATTATGATTTCTCTCCAATTCAAGCTGGGGAATAGGCTGGACATACGAACATTCGCCTTTCCATGTGATCGGTCCGTGCGAGGTCTCTTTGTAGTATGCCGCTTCGGTATCTCCGTTCCTATAGCGTCGGATGTCGAACCACCATTGTCCTTCTCCGAAGAGTTCCGCCCACCGTTCATAGCGTAGCGGGTCGTTAGCCAGAGGATCGGCTGCATCGATCGTTTTCGTCCGGTCGGAGAGGGAAGTGTAGTCCACCGGCGAAGCGCCGTCGGGATCATATCCATAGGCTCGGCGGTGCACCTTATTCACATATTCCAAAGCCGTACCGGGCTCTTTATCCGCCATTAGTTCTGCGTAGAGCAGGTAAATATCCGCCATGCGGATAATATAGATATTGCAATCCGACGATTCATTCTTGCCGTGGGGCGCGGGACCCATCTCGACACCGCGTATGTTGGTATATTTACGGTGCGCCCAAGCGAGTCGGTCCGGGCGGTTATTGGCTTCGGACGAACGGTCGTAAACCGTCTCACGACCTTTCGCATCGATATATGGATCGACATAGGGCTGTCCGGCGAAGAGCTTGAGTCTCGGATCCACCTTGTCGGGGTCGTTCTTGAGCGCTAATGCTTCGGCGCGGTAGTTCGGGATGGAGATCATATAGGGGAAATTATCCAGCGACCGCGGCGCACTGAAATCGTACGCCGGATTGAGCGTGAGACGAGGAATGGTATCGCCGTAGAAATTACCAAAACCGAAACGGGCGATATTGCGGTCATGCACGAAATTATTGCCCCATTGGGAGGATTTCTTGGAGATAATGACATCGCGTGTCTGCGTAAGCGGATCGACCTGGTCCTCCCGTCCTTTGCGGAAGCGTACATCCAGATCGACATACCACGGAGCGTAAACCATTGCCATACCGGAGCCGGTGGTATAGCCCTCCCAGGGACCGTCCTGGTTGTAATTGGAAGTCATCGTCAGCTCGTAAAGCGATTCGTTGTTGTGCTCGTTCGCCTCGTTGCCGAAGAACATGTCCTGGTACACCGCATAGTTGACCAGACCTTTTCCGCTATGCAGGATAATGTCCTCCAGCAGGTCGCGTGCCTTCTGACCGTTCTCGGGGAAGAGATAAAGCGACTGCATGTATATTTTCGCCAGCAGCCCCTTAGCCGCCCACTCGGTAGCCCGGAACGGGTCACCGTTATGTCCGGTGAGAAGAGCCACGGCTTTCTCTGCGTCTGAGATCATGAATTGCCATGTCTCGCTCACCGTCGCGCGCCCCTGTTTCAGCGCCTCAACGTCCGATTGCACGGTGTCGATGATCGGGAATCCCAACGCATCGGGCTGCAACTCAAAGAAGATCTGCGCATGCCAGTATGCCAGAGCGCGGTTGAAATAACATTCGCCCAAGTGGAAGTCCAATTCGTCCTGCTCGTTCGCAGTAGCTCCGTTCGCGCGATAGAAAGCAATGCCTTCTATACCCGTCGTAGCCAGCTTCGCCCACTTACAGAGGTCGGTATAACTCGTCGTTATATAGCGCGAATCAATCGAGGTGTAGTTGTCCTGAGAGGTGGCTCTCTCGTCGTACGAACCATAGATATCGGTTGTATGGTCGTACAGATAGACACCCATCGGAAACCAATAGAAAGCGTATGTACCTATCGCATGATCCTGCGCATAGGCACTGGTCACCAGCTGATTCACTTGCTCCATCGTAGACGGGAAATTAGCCGTCGAGAGGGTCTGCGGATTCTCTATGCCGAAGAAATTCTTGCACCCCGGCAACAACATCGCTATCAATACTGCGTAAATACTATATTTTTTCATTTCTAACTCCTTTCCGGTTTCCGTTTTCAAAATGATATATCCAATCCAAAGCTATACAACCTCGATGGCAAATAGCGGTTTTGGTGATCCACATTGTACATCAGGCAGTTGCCGCCTATCTCCGGATCTATGCCGGTGTAACCCGTTATCGTAAACAGGTTCTGCGCCGAGAAATAGATCCTCAGCTTCTCCATTTTTGCTTTGCGGCTGTATTTCTGCGGCAGGGTGTATCCGATCGAGAGGTTCTTCAGTTTCAGGTAGTCTCCTTTCTCCACCAGATACCCGGACACCGTCGAATAGTTTCTGTTCGCCGCGCCGTCGCCTATTACCGAGTTATGCTCGTTCAAGAATCCCACACGCGGATCTTTGGTCACCGTTGTGTTGCCCTTTCCGAAACAGGAAGTAGTGAATATCGCGGCAGTCGTGTTGTCCGACATGAACATGTGCGTGTATGGCTTAATCAGGTTCATGATCTCGAATCCAAAAGCGCCTTGGAAAACCAACGCCAGATCGAAACCTTTATATGCCAGGTTTATATTGAGTCCCATGGTCATTTTCGGCCATGGATTGCCTATATAGCGGCGGGAAGCGGGCGTCACTCTGCCTACCCCGTTGTCGTCATAAATCAAATCCCCCACACCGGTATTCGAGGTCTGGTAATAAATACCCATCTCCTTGCCGTCGGCTGTCAGAGGCTGTCCGTTCGCCGCATAGCCGTACGGATGATTGGGGTTATGCGCACGCCATGAGTCCAAGGCGTATTGGTTATAGTGGTCCACCTCCGCTTGGTTCTGGAAGATACCCAGCACTTTGTATCCGTAGAACATGGACATCGCATATCCGTCCTCCGTTCTCGCCAGCAGAGGCCACGATGCGTCCAGACCCTTGTCGATCGTCGATGCGCCCGGGCGGTCGCCTACCTGCTTCACCAAGTTCGTATTGAATGACATGTTGACGCTCACGCCATAGGAGAAATCGCGCTTCCTATCCTTCCAACCGAGGGACAACTCGTGACCCTGGTTCTCCACCATACCGGCATTGAAATATACCGGAATAGTGTTCGCCGGATCGTCTGAATTGAAATAATAACTCATTCCGCCGGTCAGACAGAGAGAACCCTGATACAGCATGTCCCGCGTCTGGCGGTTATAATAATCGTAGGTCAGCGTCAGCCTGTTGTTGAAAAATCCCAAGTCCAGACCTACATCCACTTGGTTCACTTCTTCCCATTTGAGGTCCTCATTGCCCAGAATAGCAATCCAGGCACCCGTCTCGCCTACCGATCCGTTATCGAAAGCGTGGCTCACTCCGCTCAACGAATAGGTGGACATGTACATATATTGGGCGATATTATCGTTCCCTAAGATTCCCCAGCTGGCTCGTATCTTCGCATTGGAGAGCCATTCGCCAGCCGGCTCTTTGACCCACTCTTCCTCGCTTAGCCGCCAGCCCGCATTCACCGAGGGGAAGAAGCCCCAACGGTGTTTCTTCACAAAACGGTCCGATGCGTCCGCACGGAAATTGGCGGCTAATAAATAACGGCTCTTGTATTCATAATTCACACGGGCAAAAGCCGACCCGCGACGCTCCTGAGGAATACCGTCCGATGCGTCCTTCGTCGCTCCGGCGGACGCCAAAGCAATCGAAGATGCTACCGGCACAGAAAAACCATACGCATTGGTGGACAGATCATATCCGTCCAAACGGGACCATTCGGTACCCGCCATGATCTTGAAATGGTGCGCGTCCAGCCATGTGTGCTCATACGTCAGCGTCGTGTTGAACATCAGGTTCAGACTCGTACCCGCCTGCGACAGCAAATCACCGCCGTTCACGCCCACTTGCACCGGACCGAAATCCTTGTATTCCGTGAAATGACGCTTCGAATAAGCACCTAACGCTACCGAACCCGTCGTATGCCATACCAGCCCCGGTATGAACAGCACATCCAGATAAGCCTGCGCGCGTACATTGTAATTGCGGTCCTGAAAAGCATGGTACGACGCCTCCAGACCTGCAAAATTAGGTCCGCTGCCTACCGACATGGGAGTCTGCGCATACTGGCCGTTCTCATCATATACCTCCGCTACCGGCACCGTGCGGAACGGGATCGTGTGGTTGTAGATAGACGAGGTTGTTGCCGGATTAAACGAAGACATAGAGCCAAAGACAGCTCCCCCGAAAGAGACATGCTTACCCATCTTGTGGTCTATGTTCCCGCGCAGGGAATAACGCGTTGCACGGGTGTCCATATAGGTTCCCTTCTCGTCCAATACGCCGAAAGAAAGGAAAAACTTGGTCTTCTCGCCGCCTCCGGAGGCTGAGATATTATACTCCTGCTCCAGTCCTCTGCCGAACATGACACCCATCCAGTCCGTATTCGGCAGATCCTTCACGTCCGTTGCGCCCAACACATCCAGCGTCGATCCCGTACCCCATGCGTCGCGTGCCCGGATCCAATCCGCCGTGCCCAGCAAACGGATATTGGACGCCACATCACGCCAGCCTACTCGTATGTTCAGATCAACCTGAGTGCGCTCGGACTTGCCTTTCTTCGTCGTGATCAGTACCACGCCGCCGGCTGCCTTCGAACCGTAGATAGCGGCTGAACCGGCGTCTTTTAATATCTCAATCGACTCCACGTCGCGCATATTGAAATTGAAACCTGCTTCCTGTGCCACTCCGTCCACCACATACAACGGCGCCATACCATTGAGACTGCCGGCGCCGCGGATGATGATATCCGCCGCTTCACCCGGAGCTCCGCTCCCTTTGGTCACCTGCACACCCGCTGCCATCCCACTCAGACTCTCCGCTATCGACTTGGCGGAGAAATCCGAGATTTCGGAGGCGCTGACGGACGAGATAGAACCCGTCACATCGCTCTTGCGCTGCGTGCCGTAGCCTATTACCACCACGTCCTCCAGCACCTCCGTATCTTCCTCCAACACCAGCGAATAAGTGTCTTTGTTCGCTTGGATGGTGATCTGTTGCGTTTTGTAACCTACGTAAGACACGCTTAGTACGCTGCCCGGTGACGCATCGATAGTGAACAAACCGTCCATGTCCGTGATGGTTCCTTCCCCACTGCCGTCTATGACGACAGATGCACCTATCACTGCCGCGCCTGATCCGTCCGATACCGTGCCGCGGACCGGCTTGCCATATATAACCGGTGCCAAAAAACTGAATACAAGACTCAGTAACAAGCGTGTCTTATTCATAGTCCAAAATCAATATATTATTTCACAATCTCTCCCAGCGCGTTGTATTTCACGCCGTTATGCATGATGTACAGCATTCCGCCCTCTACGAACTTAATGCTTGTCTTCTCTGCCCCTGCTTGGTCGATCGCTTGCGCCTCTTCCAAGCACGGAGCAGCATATCCCGTGATAGCAAATCCATAGATGTCACCATTCGTATAATCGTCTGCATACAGCTCAGCCGAGGTCTTGCCTCCTGTGTACGGAGCAAAAGCGAACAAGCAATCCGAACCATCTGCCTGCGTCGTGGCTACCTCCTCCGATCCCCACATCCACCAGCCGGCTCCGGCATTGTCCGAAGTGTACTCAAATCCGAATAACTGGGCATATACGTACACCACAGAATCTTTCATCACAGCCTTCGGAGACTCATCCGGATTAATCATCAGCTGCTTGAAATTGCAGGTCGTTCCCCAGATATTTCCCGAGATCTGTTTCAAACGACGGAAATCACCATTCGTGTCTCCGTAATTGGTCCAGTTGTTGATCGCTACGCCGCGAGAAGCGCCCTCTGCCGTCGGAGCTGACTTCAGCCACTCCTCCAACCATGTGCCCGACACGTCCACTGCCAACACAAAAGTCTCATCTACCTCCATGTCATTTGAGGCAGCAAAAGAGCCCGAAGTACAGTCATACTTCACAATGTAACGACCGTCCAATCCCACCGGATTGTTCAGGGTGTGACCCAACATACTTGCGCTTACCAACGAAGCGGCAACAAAAAAGAAAAACTTTTTCATAATAATTGATAATTAAAATGTTAATGATTGTTTTTAATCACTCGTATATATAGCGAGTATGGGTTTGTCGTAGATACGGGTCGCCCGAGCAAATCGTAATACAGCACTTCCTCGTCCCCGCCGTCTTCCGCAAAAGGGATATCATGCGTATCAGCGCAATCGGTGATGATATATGTCGGCATGTGCACGGTCTGCTCGCCTTTGGCGCAATTGACGATCTCTACACCGCAATATGTTACTTCTCCGACGGCTCCGCTGTAGTAAATGCCATACCCTCCCGCACCGTCGATCCGGATATCTCTCAATGCTAAACCACTTACGTTCTTGCCGTTTTGAGAACGGATATAAAAGGCATTACCGCGAGAATCCAGCACATCTATATTCGTCAGATGTACGTTGGGCACATGGTAATAATGGGTATTCCCTATGTTGACTGCGCCCTGCGCGTTTCCCCAGAAATCGCCGGAAGCACCTCTGCTACCCGATACGCACCCGCAATGGGAGATCGTCACGTCGTGTATCTCCACCGAACTACCGGCGGTGAATCCTGTGCCCTGAAAATCCGCATTGACCCGTATCCCGCTCTCCAGCGCGTCGAAGATAGCTATATGATGCGCTCCGGGTGCCGTTCCGCCGAAAAAGCCCAGCGATGAAGCTCTCCAGTTATTTTCCGCGGTGCAATAACTGAACTCGATATTCTGTGTCCGTCTGCTGACGCTCCATGACGCCATGTCGTCGTCCCCGTTATTGCGGAAAGAACAGAAACGGATCTTGTGCCCGTCGGAGGCTTGCGAGCAATTGAAGCCGTCGGCATAGTTGTTGCGGAACCGGCAATGTTCTACCACCAGATTCTTCGATGTCTTGCCGCTGTAGTCGGCTATCCAGGCTCCGCATTCAAAATGCTCCGCCCAGCAATTACGTATGACCGACCCTGTCCCCCAGCCGCCCATGAAGGCTTTGCCCACCTGCTTGCTGTCCTCCTGGTTGTAATACCGCTGACGGCATGCCGTATTGAAGTATAGTCCTTCCACATGGAGGTTATTGGCAGACGCCTCTATGCCCCGATGCGAATAAGTATTGATATTGTCGGACGGAGCGGAGAAATAGATCTCGGAATACCACATACCGGCTCCGATGAGACGGGTGTTGTCTTGGTTGCGCAGGTAGATACGTTTGGATGTTTCCCAACGTCCTTCGGGGATATAAATGGTCTGCCCCTCGTGCTGCGCGATGAAATCGGCTATATCGCCGTTGCCGTCGAAAGCGATCTTGTTGCTCCCTGCCACATCTGCAAACTCTACTTTGCCGGGCACAGGCTCCAGTTCGACGAAATCAATGGTATAGATAATGCCGTCGTCGGAAGCTTTGCGAAGCGTCAGACGCTCTCCGGCAAGCACACGGCGGCTCAGCCGTGTATGTATTTCGTCGAATCGCATGCGTATGATCACATTGCCGGACAGCGGCGCGTTCTGGGGATAATTGGCATTGCAGTATTGCCACGCCCAACGGCTGTCAGGATGAAGTGTCCCCACTTTCTCCGAATTAGCATAAACGTCCAGCGTGCCTGACATACCCGTCCCTTGCGCATTATCCGGCAGCGAGAAACGCAGTGTGAGTCCGTCTCCGGGCTTGGATACAACCCATGAGACGCTATCCGAGAGAGCCTGCAGTTGCAGCGCTTGCTGATGCGATGCCTCGGACTGCAGATCCCGCTGGTTGTCAGAGGGGGACAAAAAGAGACCCTGCCCCTCGCAATAGTCCGGCTCGGCCTCATAGCGGTCATAGGGACGGTTATAGTAGCCTCGCTGCAACTCGTCTGTTTCAAAGGTATAGACCTGAGCCTGCGATACAAGGCTACAGACGAGAAAAAGGATAAGAAGAAACCTGCTGTTCATGATCGTTTTTATTGGTTTACTTTCAGTTCCATTGCAAAACCTCCACCGGGAGCCATACGCACACGGAGCGTGTCCGATGCCGTCACATCGCGTTCCTCTATATTATACGCGTACGGGCGAGACTCCCAATCGGCATCCTCCGCATCCCTGTAAAGAGTGACGGTGTATGGGGAGGGGTTATTGAGGAATCCAAGTGGCACACTTACTTCGCGAGCTTCTTCATCGGTGATACCGCCGATATACCAGTTGTCCGTGCCCCGTTCCTGACGGGCGAAGACGCAGAAATCGCCTATCTTACCGTCTATCAACAGGGACCGTTCCCAGTCGCAGGGCACATGTTCGATGAACCGGAAAGCGTCCGGGTGCTCCATATAGTGCTCCGGCAGATCGCACGCCATCTGAAGCGGCGAATAGAAACAGACAAAGAGACCCAGCTGGTTCATCAGCGTCGAATGAACCCTTGTCGTCGGAATGATCGGATTCTCGAACCGGAACACGCCCGGCGTATAGTCCACCGGTCCGGCTAAGATACGCGTATAAGGCAGCACCGTCACATGCTCACACGGGTTGCCTCCGTCGGTGCTCCACGCATTCCACTCCTGCCCGCGCACGCCCTCCTGGCTCATCAGGTTCGGATAAGTCCGCTGCAAGCCCGTGGGCATCACCGGCTCATGATTGTCGATCGCAATATGGTATTTGGCTGCCGTCTCAATGACCTTGCGGTAATGCCGCACACCCGACTGACCTTTGTTCCACTGCAGACCGTCCACCGTCCGGATGATCGGCGCCACATAGCCGGTCTTGATCACATGGATGCCGTGTTGTGCATGGTAGCGGTAGATAGTGTCCAGCTCCTTCTCGTAGTCCGCCGCATTGCCGCCGGTCTCGTTATGACCGACGATCTGCACACCTAAGCTGTCCGCCAGACGGCTCAGATAATCCATGTCCCAATCGTCATAAGGTGTGGTGAAATCGAAATGTTTCCAGTCCTCCCATCCGAGGTTCCAGCCCTCGGCAAGGACGGCTCCTATACCGTGCTCCTTGGCGAAACGCATATATCGCTCCATGTTCGCGGTCGTGGCTCCGTGGTTCGGTCCTTGCTCCCAAGTCATCGTCTTGATATGCATACCCCACCAGATTCCCATGAATTTCGTGGGTCGAATCCAGGAAGTATCTTCTATCTTGCAAGGTTCGTTCAGATTCAGCATGATCCGGCTCGCTACCAACTCCGGCAGAGTCTTAGTCAGTACCACAAACCGCCACGGACTCTCAAACGGCATCTCCACATACGCCTTAACTTCATTTTTATTTGGCTCTCCGAGCCACGGTGTCAGATACGTGCGCAGCGCGCCCTCGCGAACATATAAATTCTGCGCGGGATAGTCCGTCAGTGCCGCTTCGTGCACAAAACCGTACGTCCCGTCCGCAAACTCAATCGTAATTGGCGAACATAACGTATCCTTGGTACTTGGTCCTTGGGCACTTAGTCCCCTCTTCTCCCACAATCCTTCATAATACTCCGTCCGCCAAGGGATCGACCATGCTTCTGCCCCTTGCGTGAAGTTATACGACGTCAACTCGTCCAAAATAGTCAACTTGGTACTTGGTACTTGGTCCCTTTGCCCCTTAACCAAGTATCTGAATGCAAAACCGTCGTCAAACACCCGGAACTCGATATCCATGCGAAAACCGTTTTCGTTTTCCAACTCAACGACCAACGCATTGTGACGATCTTCGATAAAACGCTCTTCGCCCCAAATGGTCTCCCAAACAGAGTTATGTTTGTTCTTTTTTGTACCTTTGATGCTAAAACCGTTTCCCAACGGTTGCTCTTCTGCCAGAAATCCGAGAGGGGAGAAGGCTATCATTTCATGATTGTCACGCGAAACACTATACCCGATTCCGCCATCCTCAGTTTGCCCTAAACGGACAACAAGAGATCCATCCGGAGATGCAACCTCTGTAGATGAAGTACAGGAGAGAAACAGAATACTGACCAAGCCAATGAATAAGATCTTTTTCATGATATTATGTCGATTTTTCGCTGCAAAGGTACTGCTTTATTGTCATCTGAACAAAAAATATAGAAAAAATGTAGATTTTTTTAGATAAATTTTGCTATCCAAAAATCTTTTATTATCTTTGTCCCAAAATTAAATTTTATGAAAAACAAATCTTTTTTTCTGCTCCTCTTTTTGTCTATTTCGTCATTCGCATTATCTGCTGAAAATGAAATAGATAGTAAGTTACGTCGGTTGGACGATGCCCTCGCGAGACGAAGTGTATATGACGCTATCAAACAGCAACGGATAGACTCGCTCGTACAGGTATCATACCTATCTGAACAGCCATACGAAATCTATAAAAAATTATATAACGAATATAAATCCTATAATTACGAAAAAGCGCTTTATTTTGCGGAAAGCATGTCCGATGAAGCACGGCGGGGCGGAGACGGAGAACGCATTGCCGAATCCATCATAGCGCAGGCATTTGTGTATCTATCCGGTGGACTTTTTCATGAAGCTTTGGTGCAATTGGAGACTTTGCCCTCCCCTCCTTCAGACGAGTTAGCCGACGAATACCTGCTGACTTTTGCGCGTATTTTATATGACATGTGCGATTTTGCTGGAGACGCTGATGTATCTGCCATATACAGCGAACGGGCATCCTCCTATATGTCCCTCTTGGCGCAAAAATATACGCCTTCCGACTCCGCACGGTACTGGTATCCGCTTGCGGTGATCGATATGCACCGGTTCCAATATGACCGCAGTATTTCGCGCATGGAGCTGGCCCTCGCCGACTCGCGTAACACCCTCCACGAGAATGCCATTTATGCCAGCTCGCTCTCTTTCTTGTACCGCCAGACGGGGCAAAACGACATCGCTCTGACCAGAGCAATCGAAGCGGCGATCTATGATATAGAGAGTTCTACCTACGAAGCCGTTGCGATCCGGCTGGTGGCGGAGATGCTATACGAACGGGGGGAATATGAGTTGGCTAACCGGTATATACACATCGCCATGGAAGACGCCAACCGATACCATGCCCGGCACCGGCAGGTCAGCGTATCCCTCCTGCTGCCGATCATAGAGGAGCATTATTCCCAGCAAGCGCACCGCCAGACGGTGACCGCCTATGTGCTGCTGGCTATCGTCCTGTCGCTGCTCGCGGTGGGAGGACTGGCTATCGTCCTTTTGTTCCACCGAAATAGGGCGTTCCGGTCGGCCAGACAGACGATCGACAGAATGAATCAAAGTCTGATGGAAGCCAACCAGTTGAAAGAAGAGTTGCTCGGTACGCTGCTGACCTCTCGCTCGAAGTATATTAACGCCGTCCAGCAGTACCAGCAGGAGGTGAAGCAGCATGCCCTGAATCGGCAATGGAGCCCTTTGCTTAGCGTCCCAAAGGAGGCGGATGCCCGCATGCAACGCAACGTTCTGGAGCGGCAGTTGGATAGTATTATTTTGCGTATTTATCCGTCTTTTGTAGAGGATTTCAATTCCTTGTTGCGACCCGACGAACAGTTGGTTTTGAGGAAAGACGAGCTGCTGAACGCACAGCTGCGCATTTTCGCCCTCATTCGCCTCGGCGTCAGCCATAACGAGGTGATTGCCGAGATCCTGAACTACAGCGTGAACACGGTCTATAACTATAAAACCCGTGTCATCGCCGCCTCCGACCTCGAACCCGATGCCTTCTATGCCGCACTCATGCGCATCAGATAAAGAACAAATTTCAATAAAACACAAAGCACTCGTGCTTTGTGTTTGTTTCTTCAAATAGTTGTATTTTTGCACCGGATTTCAAAACGAAGTCCGGTGTTTTTTATCTGCACACAGGTTCAATTTAAATGATTACAACTATGAATTTTCAAGACCTACCCATCATCGAGCAGCTGCAACTCCTACGGATCACTGCCGATTCTCAAATCCCGCCCCACCGATTCCTCTTCTCCTGGAACCTCACCAGAAAAGAAATCTCTGACCACGAAGTGTATTACCTCCCCGGACCCAATTTGGCGCAGACAGCCCTCAACTTTGGCGGGTAGCCAGAACCCTTAGTAGGTCTATCCCTATATAATAGGGATAGACCTACTAAGGAGTGGGCTTCCTCTGCCAAATATGCACTCATCTCCCTGTCGCCTCCATTACCACTTCGTTACCACTACGTAACGTTCAACCTATGTTTAACAATTACTATTGTTGCGATATACCCCGACCTACGCGCTGCATGGATTTTTCTTATTTTCCAATCCCGAAGGGATATTTTTGTAAGGCGGTAGTACGGCTAAACGGAGAAAAATCGTCCTTCGGGGCGATTTTTTTTGCATATATCGAAAAAAAGCAGTACCTTTGCATGCTGATTTGTGTCCATGATTGTGAATGACCCGAAAATAGAAGCCCCTGTTCTCCATTTGATCGGCGAAGAAGCCGACCGGCTGGGATTGGAATGCTACGTCATCGGCGGATGGGTGCGAGACCTGTTTCTCCATCGTCCGTCGGACGACATAGACGTGGTAGTGGTAACAAGTGACAAAGTGACCAAGGACAAAGTGACCAAGGACAAAGTGACCAAGGAGGAAGGGCGTTCCGGGATCGGTATTTTATTGGCGGAAGCCGTTGCCAAACGGCTGGGTAAGGGTGCGCACATCGCTGTCTTCAAGACCTACGGCACGGCGCAAGTGAAGCATAAAGGTCAGGAGCTGGAGTTCGTCGGAGCACGGAGAGAGAGTTACCGCCGCGACAGCCGCAACCCGATCGTGGAAGACGGGACGCTGGAGGAGGACCAGAACAGGCGCGATTTCACCATCAACGCCATGGCTATATGCCTGAATAAACACTCCTACGGGGAGCTGCTGGATCCTTTTGACGGGATCGGAGACTTGGAGCGGTGTATTATCAAGACGCCCCTCGATCCGGACATCACATTCAGCGACGACCCGTTGCGTATGATGCGCGCCATCCGTTTTGCTACCCGGCTGGGCTTCAACCTCGACGGCGAGACCTTCGACGCCATCGCGCGCAACAAAGAGCGGATCGGAATCATTACCAAAGAGCGGATTGCGGAGGAGCTGAACAAGATCATGCTCTCGCGTCGTCCGTCTGAGGGCTGGATATTACTGGACAAGACCGGACTGCTGCCCCTCATCTTCCCCGAACTGGCTGCACTCAAAGGCGTGGAGGTCAAAGAAGGTCGGGGACACAAGGATGTGTTCTACCACACGCTCAAAGTCCTCGATAACATAGCAAACCTCTCCCCCGCCCTCTCCTCAAGAGAGGGAGATAAGTTGGAGGATAGAGAACTCTGGCTTCGTTGGGCGGCGCTGCTGCACGATATAGGCAAACCGCGCTCCAAGGCATGGGACCCGCAAGCCGGATGGACCTTCCGCAATCATAACTATATCGGCGCCAAGATGGTGCCTAAGATCTTCGCGCGGCTCAAACTGCCGCTGAACGAGAAGATGGAATACGTGCGCAAGATGGTGGATCTGCACATGCGCCCGATCAACCTGATCGAAGAGACCGTGACGGACTCCGCTGTGCGCAGACTCCTCTTCGAAGCCGGAGACGACATAGACGACCTGATGCTGCTCTGCGACGCGGACATCACCAGCCGCAACGAACAGAAAGTGGAGCGGTTCCACCGCAATTACCAATTGGTGAGACAGAAAATGGTCGAACTGGAGGAGCGCGACCGGATTCGCAATTTCCAGCCGCCCGTCAACGGAGACGAGATCATGGCTATGTTCCACCTCGAACCCTGTTCGCTCGTCGGCGAACTCAAAGCCGCGGTCAAAGATGCCATCCTCGATGGCGTCATTCCCAACGAAAGGGAGGCGGCGATACAATATATTAACGAACTATGGCAGAAGAAACAGAAATAACCCCCGGCGCCGTGGAGTACGGCGAAGCGAACATCATTCACCTCGACGACATGGAGCATATCCGGCGCAGACCGGGTATGTATATCGGTAAACTCGGCGACGGAAGCCACTCCGACGACGGTATCTACGTCCTCATCAAAGAGTCGATTGACAACTCCATCGACGAGTTCCGCATGGGCGAAGGCAAAGTGATCGAAGTGGAGGTCACTGAGGGTCGTGTTCGCGTGCGGGACTACGGGCGCGGCATTCCTTTGGGCAAACTTGTCGAAGTGGTCTCCGTGCTCAACACCGGCGGCAAATACGACAGCAAAGCGTTCAAGAAATCCGTCGGTCTGAACGGCGTGGGAACCAAAGCGGTGAACGCCCTTTCCTCTTTCTTCGCCGTAGAGTCCTACCGCGAGGGTAAGATGCGACGCGCCGAGTTCAAGCAAGGCAAGCTGACCTCCGACACCGACATCGTGGACTACACCGGTCCCGAGAAACGCGGTACGGTGATTGAGTTCGTACCCGACGACAGCAAAGGTCTGTTCGAAAACTACCATTTCCGCGACGACTATATCGAGGAACTGCTGCGCAACTATGCCTACCTCAACACCGGGCTCACGCTCGTCTATAACGGCAAGAAATTTGTCTCCAAGAACGGTCTGCTGGACCTTCTGACGGAGAACATGACCGTTTCCCCGCTCTACCCGATCATTCATATCAAGGGCGAAGACATCGAGATCGCGCTGACGCACACCGACCAGAACGGCGATGAGTATTACTCGTTCGTCAACGGTCAGCATACAATCCAGGGCGGTACCCACCAAACGGCATTCCGCGAAGCTATCGGACGGACGATCAAGGAGTTTTTCAACAAGAACCAGGAACTCGCCGACATCCGCAACGGAGTCGTGGGAGCGATTGCCATCAACGTGGAAGAACCGGTCTTCGAGAGCCAGACCAAAGTGAAACTCGGCTCCAAAGATATGAGCCCCTCCGGCGGAGTCTCCGTCAATAAGTTCGTCAATGACTTCGTCAAACAGCAGCTCGATAACTACCTGCATAAGAACCCGCAGATCGTGGAGATCATGCTCCAGAAGATCCAGGACTCCGAGAAAGAGCGCAAGGCGATCGCAGGCGTGACCAAGGCGGCGCGGGAGCGGGCAAAAAAGAACCTGGTCAACAACCCCAAGCTACGCGACTGCCAGATCCACCTGAACGACCCCAAACCGGTCAAGAGCAGCAAGGACGCAGACGACGATCTGCGGTTGGAGAGCTGTATCTTCATCACCGAGGGTCTCTCCGCTTCCGGCTCGATCACCAAGAGCCGCGACGTCCGCACACAAGCCGTCTTCTCCCTCCGAGGCAAACCCCTCAACTGCTACGGGCTGACCAAACAGGTGGTGTATGAGAACGAGGAGTTCAATTGTCTCCAGTCGGCGCTCAACATAGAGGACGGACTCGACGAGCTGCGGTACAACAAAGTCATCATCGCCACCGATGCCGATGTGGACGGCATGCACATACGACTGCTGATGCTCACTTTCTTCCTCCAGTTCTTCCCCGATCTGGTCAAGAAAGGACACGTCTATATCCTCCAGACGCCGCTTTTCCGCGTCAAGGACAAGAACCAGACGATCTATTGCTACTCCGAGGAGGAGCGGCTCAAAGCGATCGCCAAGATCAAGACGCCGGAAATCACACGATTCAAAGGTCTGGGAGAGATCTCGCCCGATGAGTTCAAAGGCTTCATCGGTGCCGGTATCCGGCTTGACCAAGTAACCCTGCGCAAGGACGACAATGTCAAGGAACTGCTCGCCTACTATATGGGCAAAAACACCACCGAGCGCCAGCAGTTCATTATCGAAAACCTCGTCATCGAGGAAGACAAAGTGGATGAGAATGGTGATTGGTAATTGGTGATTGGTATGAAAGCACTGATTGCATTCATAGTAATGGCAGTCGTTGTATTGACGCTCATTGAGATCAACGAACGGGTTAAGGCGAAGAAGACTCCGAAGAACGAAGACTGCCAAAAAGAAACAGACGGAGAAGACTGCTCCGCCTGTGAACTTCTTTCCGTCTGCGAGAAAAAATCTGACAGTTGACGGCTGATTGCTGACAGCTATTCCCTCACCGTGATGTGGAAACAAGACTGTTTCCACTCATACTTGACGTAGATCTTCCCTGCCCGCTGGTGGTTCAGCAAGACCTGCCCCAACACTAATTTCAGATTATCCTCATGCATGTACATGCGCGTGTGCGATACCTTATTATATCGCATGTACGCGAGGTCGAAGGTCGTGCCGTAGCAATGGCAGGACTGGGTGACGGAATTGATATTCCCGCTTTTTTGCAGATACCGGATATCCTCCTCCGTGCGGAGTACAGACGTGACATAAAATTGGTAGTGCGGCAAGCCGTTCCGCGCCAGTATATCCGCCCACTCGGCACCGATAGCCTCCAGTTCACGCGCCGCAGCAGGGATCAAGTACGGCACGGAGTGGGTCAGACTATCGACGATATAGTTCTCATTCGTTTTGATCTCCACCAGCTGATGACGCATTTTCGCTGCGTCCTCTCTATCTTTCGGCGGATGAGGCAGACCGATGCGCGAAGCGACCTCATGCTGCTTCGCCTGCAGGTCGTTGAACTTGGCTTTGTAACTGAAAGTCCGTCCGGGATACCAGACCAGACTATCCTCTACCAACGCATTCTGACCGGCTTGCGGTTTATTGCCGCAGCCGGTCAGAATCATTGCGCTGATGGCGATCGCTACAAGAGCTATTTTATATACTCCACTCGAAGCCATCCTTGGTGTCTTTGATTTGGAAGCCCAATGCCGTCAACTCATTGCGGATCCGGTCAGATGTAGTCCAATCCTTGTTCTGCTTCGCTTGCAGACGGATGGAAAGCAACAGGTCTATCGCGCCATGGAAAGCTTTCATTTTGGCTCCGTCCCCGTCTTGCGAGGCAGCGGAGTCTTCCAGCCGCAGACCGAGAATGTCGATCGCGTAGGTCTTCCATACCTCGCGCAGCTCGTTCAGGTCCGCTTCGCTGATCGTCGCCTTGCCGTCATGGATGGTGTTGATCATTTTGGCGGAATCGAAGAGTGCCGCAATGACGAACGGCGTGTTCAGATCGTCGTCCATCGCTTCGGCACAACGGGTGCGGAGGGAAGCTGCTAATCCGCCATTCATGGCGGATGCTGAGGGCTGGATCTTCATCAGGCGGGAGTATGCCTCCTGCAAACGCTGCAGACCCTTCTCCGCCGCCTCCAAGGCTTCGGACGAGAAGTCCACCGTCGAGCGGTAATGCGCTTGGAGAATGAAGAAACGGATGACCATCGGACCGAAGGGTTTGGACAGCAACGGATGATTGCCGGCGAAGAACTGCTCCAGAGTGATGAAGTTGTTATAACTCTTACCCATCTTCTTGCCTGCGATGGTGATCATGTTGTTGTGCATCCAGTAATGCACGGACTCATGCCCGAGTGCCGCGCAGGACTGCGCTATCTCCGCCTCGTGGTGGGGGAAGATCAGGTCCAATCCGCCGCCGTGGATATCAAACTGCTCACCGAGGTATTTGGTGCCCATTGTGGAGCACTCCATGTGCCAGCCGGGGAAACCTTCGCTCCAAGGGCTGGGCCAGTGCATGATATGTTCCGGCGCAGCTTTCTTCCAGAGGGCGAAATCATAACTATGCTTTTTCTCCTCCTGCCCGTCCAGCTCACGGGTCTCCGTGACGATATCGTTGAGGTTGCGTCCGGAGAGTTTGCCGTACGGATAGTCCTTAGCGTATTTCTCCACGTCCATATAGACGGATCCGTTCGACACATAGGCATATCCTCGGTCGAGGATCTTCTGCACGAACGCAATCTGCTCGATTATATGCCCCGAAGCGTGCGGTTCGATGGACGGTGGTAGTACATTCAGCGCCGCCATGTCACGGTGGTAACGGTTGGTGTAGAACTGCACCACCTCCATCGGCTCGAGTTGCTCGAGGCGCGCTTTCTTGGCGATCTTGTCTTCGCCTTCGTCGGCATCGTGCTCCAAGTGACCCACATCGGTGATATTACGCACATAGCGCACTTTGTAGCCCAAGTGCATCAGATAGCGGTACAGCACGTCGAACGTGATCGCGGGACGGGCATGCCCCAGATGGGCATCGCCATACACAGTAGGACCGCAGACATACATGCCGACGTGTCCTTCGTGCAAGGGCTTGAATGTCTCCTTGAGTCGAGTGAGAGAATTATATATTTCCATAAATATAGTTTCTATTTACCTATCAAAACAATTTTGCATGCAAAATTACTGCTTTTTTTTGAGATACGCAAGTTTTATGGCAGAAATATGCAAATTTGATAGATATTACTCATTCTTGAAGCCGTATCCGTTTTGGAAACCGCCGACAGAGAGGATCTGCGGAGTGAATGGCCAGAGGTATATTGGTGCATGCGTGTAGTCGTAATCGTAGAAGAGGTAGGTGTAATACTCATCTTCGTATTTGACGATATCGGATCCCCATGCCTGTGCTTCGTATCCCTCGGCTTCCAAGGCGCTTATCTCACCGGAGCTGAGTGGTTTGAAGAGTCCTTTGATAGCCAGATTGGTCAATGTGTCTCCTTTATACGCGCAGCCTAATTCATCCCAGTTATCCTTCTGTCCTCGCCATCCGGGGTAGAGCAGCGGATCATCCTCTTGTCCTTCCGGGCATTGGGCGGTAAGTCGGTAACCTTTCTCTTTTTTGGCGTTAACCATCTTGGTATAGACGGTGTTGCTGATGGTGTTGCCGTTCTCAAAGGTGTAATAGCCGTTCGTCTTGAGTCCGTCAATCATCGCGCGCGTCAGATCCTTGATATATTTGATTTTCACCGGCAGAAGTCCTGTACGGATGAGGGTGAATCGTCTGTCCCCTTCGGCAGCGAACTCAAATCCGCGTTCCTGAATGATAGCATTGAGGAGTGAGCCTTCCTGAGCGATGAAAGCATCTGTTTTGGCTTTTATGGCATCTCCGAAAGCGCGGTTACGAATCAAG
>CADAZU010000032.1 GCA_902792535.1 uncultured Bacteroidales bacterium | reverse complement strand
GAGCAGTACTGGATTTTTCTTTCAGGCTCATCGGATATTCGCCAGTTCGGTTTCGTTGTTTGGCTTTCAACGCGTACCTTATATAGCACGCGTACGCGAATACGGTCATAGTGCTGATTTGTTAGGATACAAACAGCAATTATATATGGCGACGGAGAATTTGCCAAGGGATTATGAGGCAATGTGGGCGGAGTGGTTACAAACACCTATTGCTCATCTGTCGAATTATTTGGAGGCATCGCTAAGTAATAGTAATCCGTTACTTCATCCGGCTCGTTTGTATGGAATGTGGCATGATTGGAAAGGAGAAACGTGTAATGACCAAACGCTTTTTTATGCCCAATGGGACGAATTGAGTTCGGAGGTTTATATTGCAATGGATGAAGAGTTTCAGAAGTTATGCAGTAAGGTGGGTGTGAAAATACCAAGTGTGTTGGATTATTATGAAAGTACTGATGCGGTCTCTTTGACGCGTAAGTTACGATCTATTGTAGCTTTTCAAACGATCAAAGCGCCGATGAAACAGACCGAGAAAGGCTTTGTGCCAGATTTTGAGAGCCGTTATTTCACGGAAGATTTTCCATATGGATTGCAGATCGTAAAAGATTTGGCGCAAACACATCAAATAGAGACACCTGTAATAGATAGAGTGTTGTTGTGGGGGAATAAATTGATTAAAAGATGTTAGATAAGATACAAGAAAAAGTAAAACAATTTGTCGGTATAAACTTTGTGGATAGTTTGTACAAGGCAGTAACGTTCCGTGACTTTTTTATTGCAGCCTTTCCTTCTTGCTTGTTACGGAAAGTCCGCAAAGTGAGGCAGATACAGGAGCGAAAGATAAAAGAATTACAGCAGCAAGACAAATGCCGCGTATTGTTCTTTTTGCAGACTCCATCTGTGTGGAAATATGATAGTTTATATAGGAAACTGGAAAGTTCTGAGTATTTTGAACCGCTCATCGTGGTGTCTCCCTATAATGTGCATCTTAATTATGATATGCAAGAGTGTTTCCGTGTGATGCATCAAACTGAAGACTTTGCCAGAGAGAGAGGGTATCAATATATCAGCGCATACAATTGGGAAAAACGCCAATGGAGAGATATAAAGAAAATGTGTAGTCCGGATGTGGTGTTTTTTACCAAACCGTATAAAGATACATTGCCGGCATACCACATTTATCACTACACAGACGTGTTAACATTATATGTGCCGTACGGAATTAATTGTATGCATCTGTATCACAATAATTACGAGCTTCCTTTTCAATCATTGCTATGGAAATTTCTGGTAGAGACGGAGTTTCAGAAGCATTATGCAGAGATTTATGAGAAGAGCCATGGGGATAATGTGGAGATAGTGGGAGCTCTGGCGGAAGAGAAACTGATGCAAGAGGAGTACGAGGCGAAGGATGTGTGGAAAAAGCAGGAAAAGAAAAAGAAACGGATTATCTGGGCTCCGCATCACACGGTGGATTATCTGTTTAACTTCTCTAACTTCCTCAATTATTGTGAGGATATGCTGCGGCTGGCAGAGGAGTACAAAGACGAGGTGCAATTTGCGTTTAAACCTCACCCCGTGTTGAAGTTCAAACTGATCAACCTGTGGGGATTAGAGAAGACGGAGGCATATTATCGCCGGTGGGAAGAACTGGAAAACGGCCAGATCGAACAGGGTGACTACATTGACCTATTCAAGACCTCGGATGCGATGATACATGATTGTGCTTCGTTCACGGTGGAGTATTTGTATGCGCAGAAACCGGTGCTTTTCCAGATTCGGGACGAGAAAGTGAAAGATGAGTTCAATACATTCGGGCAGATGTGTTTGGAAAAACACTATTTGGCTTATTCGATTGAGGAGACAGAGAAGTTCATCCGCGAGGTGGTAATCGCCGGAAAAGACCCGAAAAAAGCAGAACGAGAACAATTCTACAAGCAATACCTCTATCCGAAAGACGGAGTGATGCCTTCGGATAAGATATTTGAGATTTTAAAAACAGCAATAGGAAAATAATATCTAAATATGAATAAAATCAATTGGAAAGCCATTTGGCAGCAGAGCTGGCCACATTTGGTAGCGATGGCTGTTTTTGCTGTGTTGGTAATGGTGTATTTTGCACCGCAGGTATTTGAAGGCAAGCAACTCCCACAGGGAGATATGATC
Source organism: uncultured Bacteroidales bacterium (assembly GCA_902792535.1). Taxonomy (GTDB): domain Bacteria; phylum Bacteroidota; class Bacteroidia; order Bacteroidales; family Paludibacteraceae; genus Colicola. The sequence goes on along the minus strand of CADAZU010000032.1, from coordinate 19,818 downwards.
AGTTCGTATGGCATGGGGCACGACGCAAAGGAATACCATGAGCAAACCGGTGAATGGAGTCATTGGTCGAACGCGATGTTCGGCGGCATGCCGTACAACGCCACCTCTGGCGTTGATACGAAGAGTATTTTCCGTTTTATATCCCAATGGATGAAATGCGGCTTTAATGGTTTGACAAGCGGTGTGCTGTGGCTGCTATTAATAGGCTTCTATATTTTTATGTTGGCTGTGGGGTGTAGCCCGTGGCTGAGCATCGTGGGAGCTATTGCTTTTGCGTTTGGATCCTATAACCTGATTATTATTGATGCCGGACACGTAACAAAAGGGTGGGTGTTAGCAACCATGCCTGCTGTCATTGGCGGATGTCTGTTGTGTTATCGGAAGAAATATATCGTAGGATTTATAGTAACGATTTTGGCAACGGGTCTGAATGTGTATTGGAACCATCAACAAATTTCTTATTACACGCTGCTGATGTTGATCCCATTAGCGATTAGTTATTTTATTTATGCGTTGCGTGAGAAAGAGCAGAAACATTTCTGGGTGGCATCGTGTATATTGCTAATAGCGGCTGTCATGGCGGTTGCTCCTGCTGCGGATAAGTTAGTGCCGACGTGGGATTATTCGAAGGAGACGATGCGCGGCGGAGCTGTTTTGCACGGAGCAGCTGACAGTGAGGCGGGCAAGTCCGGTCTGAACAGAGATTATGCTTTTATGTGGAGTTACGGTAAGGCAGAAACGATGACGTTGCTGATCCCGAATTTCTATGGAGGCAGTAGTAATTATCCGTTGTCTGAAGATTCGGAGACTTACAAGACTATTAAACAATATGCCGGCTCTTCGCAGGCAAAGCAGTTTGTTAAGTCTGTTCCGACTTATTGGGGCGATCAGCCGTTTACTTCCGGTCCGGTCTATGCAGGAGCAATCATCTGTTTCTTGTTTGTTCTCGGTCTGTTAGTCGTTCCGCATAAAGAGCGTTGGTGGCTACTGGCCATAGTGTTAATAGGTATTGTGCTTTCATGGGGACGCAATTTTCCCGCGGTGAACAATTGGCTATTTGACCACCTGCCGTTGTACAACAAGTTCCGTACACCCAGTATGTCGCTTGTTATGACCACAACAGCGATGGCAATGATGGCAATGCTGGCTCTAAAAGAAGTAATCGACCGAAAAGTGACGCTCAAACATATTGGTATAGCCGGAGGAATTACTGCGGGATTGTGTTTGTTGTTTGTGCTCTTCCCTTCTTTGGCGGGATCGTTCTCTGCCAAAGTAGATGCGCAAATGCCGGATTGGTTGACGGCGGCTTTGGTGGCTGATCGGCAGCATATGTTAACTGCTGATGCTTGGCGTTCGATCGTCTTTATTCTGCTGGCAACGGTGGGAATTGTTGCGTATCTGAGAGTGGAGAAGATGAAGAGTGCGATCTTGGTTGCTATTATAGGTGTACTCATTTTAGGCGACCTTTGGGCGGTAGATAAACATTTCTTGAATGACAGCCATTTTGTTTCCAAGAAACAGCAACTGATTACTCCTACAGAAGCGGACAAGCAGATTTTAGCGGACACCGATCCGGACTACCGCGTACTGAACTTGGCTTCCAATACCTTTAACGAGTCCCGTACTTCCTATTTCCATAAGTCGGTAGGCGGTTATAGTCCGGCTAAGTTGCGCAGGTATCAGGATATTATCGACTACTATTTTTCAGGTCGGCTGAATATGAACGTGCTGAATATGCTCAACACGCGTTATGTGATCACGCAGCAGGGTGTGCAGTATAACCCAGCGGCATTTGGTAATGCGTGGTTTGTGAATTCAGTAAAATGGGTCAACTCGCCAAATGAAGAGATTGAAGCTATCGGCGATGCTGATTTAAAGGCGGTTGCTTTTATAGATACCTGTTGGCAGAATAAAGTGCAAGGCGCACTAACAATGACGCAGCCGGCAAAGATTGAACTGACAAGGTATGCCAACCCCGGCAACCTCTTCTATGAGAGCGAGAGTGCCGAGGATGGTTTGGCTGTCTTCTCCGAGGTGTATTACAAGACCTGGAAAGCCTTCATCGATGGACAAGAAGTGCCTGTTCTCCGTGCTAACTACATCCTCCGTGCGCTCGAGATTCCTGCCGGAAAACATACGATTGAGTTCCGATGTAAGGATGAGTTGCTGGAGACGACACAGTGGATATCAATCGGAGCATCTGTTTTGATTGTACTTTTGATCGCCCTGTTGTTGATTTTTAGAAAGAAGATAGAGAAAGAATGAATCTATTGACCATCAATAGTTTTAACTGTTCAGCGCAGGCTTCGGGCGGAGTAAATCAGACAACAGTTGCGCTGACCACCTATTTCACACAAGAATGTGGAATAAAATGCTATTTAGGGTTCTTTGAAGACATACCAAAGAAGTTCGAACCCTTACCGCTATTCAAGGGACGTATTCTGCTGAATCGAAATTTTGACAAAGAGGCTTTTGCAAACTTTTTGAAGACGAACCATATTGATGTCGTGCAGGTGAATTTCCTGAAGAAACATAATTTGGTCGTGATGCCTCAACTCTATGAGACAGCACATCAATGCGGCGCGAAAGTAATTTATGCTTTTCATATGTGTCCCGGCTTTCAGGTTGTGACATACGGCTCTTGGGAAAGAATGCTATATGGATGGACACATAGCGATAGTGCGGTTTCGGAGACCAAGAAATGGCTGATGACGAAGACTCAACCCGTATGGAAACCTTTAGCCAGACGCATCTTGCAAACCAAGTATCGCACACCATACGAGTCTTCCGACAGAGTAGTCGTGCTTTCCAAGAATTATTTCGCGCCTTACCTCTATTATGCCGGAATCAAGCATAGCGACAAGATGATAGCGATAGGAAACTCATTACGGTTTTCTCAATTTGCTACGGAGGAAGATATTCAATCCAAAGAGAAGACGGCGATTGTAGTAGCGCGTTTTGACGAAGATACCAAGCGTATTTCGCTTGCTCTGAAAGCATGGAGAGAGATTGAGAAAGAATCCCAATATCAGGACTGGAAACTACAATTGGTAGGAGACGGAAGAGACATGCCATTCTATCGCTATCTGGTGGAGAAATGGAATCTGCAACGCGTGGAGTTCACCGGGCAACAAAACCCTATGGAATATTACAGACGCGCGTCCATCTTCTTAATGACCAGTTCCGCAGAAGGTTGGCCGATGGTCTTAATGGAGGCTGCTCAAATGGGAACTCCTATTGTAGCGATGGATTCGTTTGGATCGCTGCATGATATGGTAAAGGACGGAGAGAACGGACGCATAGTACCGAACAATAATATTAAAGCATTTTGTCATGCCTTGTGCGAAGTGATGAGCCAGGAAGCAATGCGCAAAGAGATGGCCATGCAGGCTATCCAAACCAGTAAGGCTTTCCGTATGGAGAATATCGCGTCCCAATGGAAGAATTTGTTTGACGAACTAATGCAGGATAAGCAATGACCGTTTCTATCATCACCATTACATATAATGCTGCTCAATGGCTGGAACGGACGATGCAGAGCGTGCTGGCGCAGAGTTGCAAGGACTATGAATATATCATCGTCGATGGCGGTTCAAAAGATGGCACTATCGATATCGTAAAGCGTTTGGAGCCGCTGTATGAGGGACGATTGTCCTGGAAATCGGAACCGGACAAGGGACTCTACGATGCGATGAATAAAGGTATTGCGCGGGCGAAAGGTGATTTCCTTTGGTTCGTCAATGCCGGCGATGAGATCTATGCGCCGGATACGTTGGCACATGTGGTAGCTGCGGCTACGGAGGAGACGGATATTGTCTATGGCAAGGCCTGCATCGTCAATGCAGAAGGCGTCAAAGTGAGCGAGCATCATAAAGTAACGCCGCCGGACTTGCAGCGCAAGCATTTCTTAAACGGTCTGGTGGTGAGCCATCAGGCGATTTTGGTTCGCCGTTCTATTGCTGCGAATTATGATACCCACTATCGCATTTGTGCGGACTATGATTGGTGTGTGCGCGCGGTAACGGCATCGCGAAAGAACGTCTATTTGGATGAATACCTCTGTAAATTCTTGACCGAAGGGGTAAGTGCTAAACAAAGAAAACGCGCCTGGAAGGAGCGTTTTCATATCATGCGTAACCATTTCGGCCTATTGCAAACCCTCTGGGCGCATTTCCTTATCGTATTGAGGTATCCGTTCTCAATCAAGTATTAGGCTTAATCTGTTTTCGAATTTCGCATAACTCCTCTTTTACCCGCAGCAGGATCTCCAGTGCGGCTTGACGAGAATCGGAGTGTTTCTCGTCGTTTCTCAACTCGCGGCGGATAGCCTCTATTCGCGTGATATGCAACTCATCGCGGATATATTTGATTCGCTTGATGAGCTCCTGATCCTCGCGCGTGTAATAGCGGTTGCCATGTCCGTCCTTGCGCGGGTTCAGCGCCTCGAATTGTTTCTCCCAATACCGCAGCGTAGAAGCCGGAACACCGGTTTCTTGTTCGGTCTCGCGGAGGGTGAAATATATTTTCTCTTGGTCTGCCATTACCTGCAAATCTTCAGTTTCTTTCCGTCGCGGATATTGTCGCTCTTCAACCCGTTCCATTGTTTGAGTTGTTTGACCGTGCAATGGAATTTCTTCGCAATACCGCTTAATGTATCGCCTTTCTTGATCGTATAGTACGTCACGCCGTTTACGCGGTACGCGCCGCTGACAGAAGTCACTTTCGCCATGTCGATCTCGGCGCGTCGGTTGTTGATCAGACTATCGGCTTTATAGGCGATGATTGAGTCTTCCTGATCGATATACAACCCTGCTTTCTCGGACGGAAGGCACAGGGTGTATTTGCTCCCTCCGGGCAGTATGTCCCGCGAATATTGCGGATTGAGACGACGTAACTCATCCATCTCAATCCCCAGGTTGGCACTCACTTGCTGGAGGTGCATTCGGCGGGTGGTGCAGATGGTGTCCGTGATCATCGTCTTCTCCAGAGGAGCTTTGCAAATGCCGTGTTCCTGACCATAATTCATGGCGTAGTTAGCCGCAATGAAGATCGGTACGTAGTTCCTCGTCTCGCGCGGCAGGAACGGATAGATAGACCAGAAATCGCGTTTTCCTCCGGCTCGACGGATGGCTTTGTTGACATTGCCGCTACCGCAGTTATAGGCAGCAATCACTAAGTTCCAATCGTGGTAAATCGCATACATATTGGTCAGGAAGCGGCAAGCCGCATCGGTCGATTTCAGTACATCCATTCGCTCGTCCACCAGAGAGTTGACTTCCAGTCCGTACAACTTCGCCGTAGCGGGCATGAACTGCCATAACCCGGCGGCTCCTGCGTGGGACCTCGCCATGGGGTTTAGCGCCGATTCGATGATGGGCACGCACCGCAGTTCATAGGGGAGGTTATAGCGCCCGAGAGCTTCCTCGAAAATAGGGAAGTAGTACTCGCTCATCCGCATCATACGCGCTACTTGCTTCGGATTGCGCTTCACGTACCTTAATATAAACGCGCGCACGCGCTCGTTGTATGGCAACTCGATCACGCATGGGAGCGCCTGCAGACGGGCTTTGTACACCGAGTCGGGCAGGGTGGTCGTGTCGTGCGCAGCGACGCAATCGGTCGTGTCTAACCATCTCAGACTCCAATCCAGCGTGCGCAACTCTATATCGCTCAGCACGCTGTCGTTCCAACGCATATAATACGGCTGGACGGGAACGATGGTATCTTCCTCGACGACAGAACTGTCCGCTACTTGCAGCGGTACTAACTCCAAGGACTCCACGGTAATACTGTCGGAGTTTAAACTGTCTTTCGCTACTTCCTGCGCGCTCATTCCGATCGTCGCGCAGAGTACACTTGCTATTAAAATAAACTTTTTCAAAACTGTATTGCTACTTTTAATTCAGCGCTTCTTTGACGCTGTAAATCATAATAAATCTGGGGTTCAACATTCAATGTCAGGTCGGGCGAAATATCATAGTCGAACAGCTGCGCATCCACATAGGCGTCGATCAGACTCAGCGCATACACGATCACGGTAGCGACTATCGAGTAGTCCCGGTATCGGTGATAGGTGTTCTGCCTGTTCTTGAGCGTATTCATCCATGTGCTCGCGCCGCCCACGTTGCTCAGCGAGTAGCCGTCCGGTAGTACGGCGATATAACTCTTGCTCGGGTCTTCGCTTACTGTGCCGGCCTGAGAGTCATTGTATAGGTCCAAATAGGCGGTTTTGTAGCCGCTATATCGGTTTTGCATCATGCTCACCGCATAGCCGCATCCCATGAATGCGCCATAGACGATCGGCAACTTCCAATAGGATTTGTTGTAAATCTGTCCGGCGCCCGGGACGATGGCTCCTAACCAGACGGCTTTGATGGCATCCGGTTTTTTCGTCAGGTCCACGTAATAGCGATAGTCCTCCTGACCAGCCGTGGTGTCCGGCTGATAATAGATGCTATCGTGTGCGTAAGCGGCCAGCGGCAGCAGTAAAACCAATATAACTATTCGGACTCTCAAATCAGTTTTTCGGTGATTCGTGCTAACTCTTCCTCTCCCGAGTAGGAGATGACTACTTTCCCGTTCGCCACTTTAACCTTGGTGTTCAGCGCGAGGCTCAACTCCTTCTCCAAGGTGGCATAAGGGTTCTCGCTTTTGTCTTTGGGCTTCTTGCTCTCGCTCTTTTCGTTTTGCGCGAGCTCCTCCACTTTGCGAACCGATAGTCCTTCGCGCAAAATACGCTGGTACAATGCCAGCTGGCGTTCCGCCGAAGGGGTCGCGAGGATAGCGCGGGCGTGCCCCATGTCGATCTTCTTCTCTTTGATACCCACTTGGATCTCAGCCGGCAGTTTCAGCAACCGCAGATAATTGGCTACCGTAGCACGTTTCTTTCCCACGCGCTCTGCCATCCGCTCTTGCGTCAGGTCATAGTCGTCCATTAGCCGCTGGTAAGCGAGTGCAATCTCGATGGCGTCCAAATCTTCGCGCTGGATATTCTCTATCAGCGCCCATTCCATCACCTGCTCGTCTTTGGCGGTGCGTATATATGCCGGGATACGTTCCAGTCCGGCGATCTTGCTCGCGCGGAATCGGCGTTCACCAGCGATGATCATATACGTGCCATCGCTGTTATCGCGCAGCGTGATAGGAGAAATCACTCCATGTTCGCGGATCGAATCCGCCAACTCTTGAAGCGCCTCTTCGTCGAAACTCCGACGAGGCTGATCCGGGTTCGCTACAATGGCACTCAACTCTATCTCCGAGATCGAACTGCCGCCATTCGTGTCCACATGAGAGGTGTCTATCAGCGCGTCCAGTCCGCGTCCTAAACCTGTTTGTTTTTTCATATCTTTAAATTCTCAACTCTCGATTCTATTTGTTCCTCGCAATCACTTCTTTTGCCAGCGCGATATAGTTCTTTGCACCCTTGGAACTGGGATCGTATTCCAGAACCGACACGCCGTGTGAAGGAGCTTCGCTCAGACGCACATTGCGCGCAATGACGGTATTGAAGACCAGATCGCCGAAATGGCGTTTCACCTCTTCATATACCTGGTTGCTCAACCTCAGACGGTTGTCAAACATCGTCAGCAGGAATCCTTCGATCTTCAGCTGCGGGTTCAGTTTCGATTTGATGATCTTGATGGTGTTCAGCAGCTTGGCAATGCCCTCCAGCGCAAAGAACTCGCATTGCACAGGAATGATCACACTGTCGCTTGCTGTCAGCGCATTGACTGTAATCAGACCCAAGGACGGACTGCAGTCAATCAGGATATAGTCGTATTCGTCCCGCACTTGGGCAATGACGTTCTTCAGCAACTGCTCGCGCCGCTCCATATTCAGCATTTCGATCTCTGCACCCACCAGGTCAATATGGCTCGGAATGAGGCTCAGATTCTTCGTGTTCGTCGCTACAACGGCGGTGTGCGGATCAATGCCGTTCACCAGACATTCATAGATCGTGTTGTCCAACTCGCGAATTTCTACGCCCAAACCGGACGAGGTATTCGCTTGCGGATCGGCATCGATCAGCAGAACGCGTTGACCCTGTTTCGCCAAAGCGGCAGCTAAATTGATAGAGGTTGTCGTCTTGCCGACTCCTCCTTTTTGGTTCGCTAAGGAAATAATTTTACTCATATTTGTTGTACTATTGTTTCTGCATTGATCTCCCGACATGCAAAATTGCCATATCGGCAGTGGTTCGTGCCGTGGCAGGTGCACGGCCGGCAGCGCAAGTCATTGCGTTGTATGATATCTTCCGCTTTCTGTTTCCAGCCGGCAAAACCGATCATCGGATGCGTGCCGCACCATACACTCACGGCGCGCAGACCCACCAGACTCGATAAGTGTTGGTTCGCGCTGTCCATACAGATCATAACGTCCAGCTTGCGCATCAACTCCAGCTCTTCTTTCAGTTTCAATTGACCTGCTACGCTCTCTGTGCGCGGAAAAACACTCGCCCATTGACGCAGCATTTCGCATTCTACGGCTCCGGCTCCGAACAGGAACACACGCGTATTCTGATCCTTCGTCAGTAACTCAATAATGTCTTTCGTCACGCGGTAGGGCAGCATGTTGGACTTGGACTTGGCGAAAGGAGCCAAACCGATCCATCGCCCTTCTTTGGCTCCGAATCGCTCTGCAACCACCTGCGCGGCATTGCCGTTCTCCGGCAGACATTCGAACGCATCGTTGGTCTCCAATCCTGCGCGGCGGAACGCATCGCGATAGCGGTCGAACTCGCTCGGCAACTGACTTTTGCCGATACCGAAGAAGGTAATCAGATGCTTTCTCCATCGCCCGTAACGCACGCTCGTCACCGGCTTGCCGCTCAATCGCATCAGCGCGCGTAGCACCCTTGTGCGAGGTACGTCCTGCAAATCAATCACAGCATCTGTCTTGTCCCGCAGTCTTCGCCAAAGAGCAAACACACCTTTCCAGTCCAGATGATTGTCCACCTCGTAAAACTCCACATTCGGCATGCTCGCAAACATGGCTCCGAGGTCTTTTTTCGCGGCGAAGATAAACCGATCTTTCGGATAGCGCTTGCTCAACGAAGCAACAACAGGAACTGTCATCGCCACATTGCCCAAGGTCGCCAAACGAAGAATCAGATACGTCATGTCTTATTATAGTTGTATCGCGTCAAACCAGTCTTGGTCGGTCGGGAACGACTTCTCCCCGTCGCTCCATTCGCTCCAGCACGCGCCGAAATAATACGTCAGCGTATCGCCGGGGATATACGGACGGACTGCATACAGCACACCGTTCTCCACCAGACAAGTAGCCCCGTTGGGAATCACAACAGCGATATAACTGCGGCCTTGACTAGTCGAACCGTTGTACTCATAGTTCATCTTCGCTGCCGTCTTGTCGCTCAGCGCGTCTTCCGCATAGGCAGCAATACCGCAGTGGTCGCACATATATACATTCTCCACCGAGTCGTGCGTGTAGATACCGCCGCCGAGCCATAGAATACCTTCGTAATCCTCTTTGCCCGTCAGCACAACATCCGCGCGGTTCAGCATCTTGCCTGCTTCCGCAGTAATGGTGATACTCTCTTGATATTTGTGCCCGTGAATCATGAAACTGTCGTATTCCAGCTTGAATACGAATTTATCCGGCGTCTGTTCCAATATCTCCCATCGGTCATACGCACCGCCGACATAGATATGGTTCTCCGGGTCTTCGTCCATCATCGCTACCAAACCTCCGGCGCCGCACGTGTGTCCCACTTTGTAGCAATCCAGACCTTTGCCGTAGTTGATATGGTAAGGCAGATCCAGCACATGCTCGCGGTAGTAAAAACTATCTACCACCAACTCCGGACTTGCTTTCAGCCACAGGTCCACACCGTTACTCGGATCCTCAGGACGAAGCGCAGGACCGTACATGCGGAATGCCGCATACTCGTTCTCCCATGCGAAATCATCTTTCCGCTCCGGCACATATCGCCCATACACTTTCGGCTGCACCGTCTCTTTCTGGCATGCCGTCAGGCACAAGGCAAAGATAGCAAAATATATAATCTTCTTCATATCATTATTTGGGTTGTCTCCCAATATAAGCCAATATACCTCCGTCCACATAAATGATTTGTCCGTTCACGGCGTCGCTTGCGTGGCTGGCGAGGAACACAGCTGTGCCGCCTAACTCATCCGGCTCCAACCATCTTCCTGCAGGTGTCTTGGCGCAGATGAAACTGTCGAACGGATGTTTGCTTCCGTCCGGCTGCGGCTCGCGCAATGGAGCGGTCTGCGGCGTAGCAATATAACCCGGACCGAGACCGTTGCACTGGATATTGTACTCGCCGTACTCCGAGCAGATATTGCGCGTCAGCATCTTCAGTCCGCCTTTGGCGGCAGCGTACGCACTCACCGTCTCGCGACCCAATTCGCTCATCATCGAGCATATATTGATGATCTTGCCTTCGCGGCGTTCCATCATCTCCGGCAGCACAGCTGCACTTACGATATACGGCGCAACCAAGTCAATATCAATCACTTGCTGGAACTCCTCGCGCTTCATCTCATGCATCGGAATGCGTTTGATGATTCCGGCGTTGTTCACCAGAATATGGATCGCACCCACTTCTGCGTGAATCTGTTCTACCAGCGCTTTCACGGCTTTCTCGTCCGTCACGTCGCACACATACCCGTGCGCGTTCTCTATTCTTTCCGCGCGATAAGCCTCCATCGCTTTGTCAATCGCCTCTTGGCTGCGGGCATTGAAAATGATATTACTTGCGCCTGCCTGGGCAAACGCCTTCGCAATCGCGAAACCTATTCCGTAGCAAGCACCTGTTACCCAAGCGTTCTTGCCTTCCAATGAAAATAAACTATTCATTTCCGTATTATGACTTGTTTTTTGACTTGTATTTTGTATTGGAGAATCACTTCAAGTCGGTGATCTTGCTGAAATCCTGGTCTCCGTAGTCGAGGTTCTCGCCTCCCATTCCCCAGATAAACGTATAGTTGTGGGTAGCAGCGGCACTATGGATCGACCATTCCGGACTCAGCACAGCCTGATTGCCTTTCATCCAGATATGGCGTGTCTCTTCCACTTCGCCCATGAAATGGCAGACGGCTTGCTCTTCCGGCACTTCGAAATAGAAGTATGCCTCCATACGGCGGCTGTGAACGTGCGCCGGCATTGTGTTCCAAACGCTGCCCGGAGCTAACTCGGTCATACCCATCTGCAACTGGCAGGTCGGCAGAACTTGGTTCACCAGCATCTTGTTGATGTCGCGCTCGTTACTCATCTCCAGACTTCCCATGTGAGCTACTACCGCATCTGCTTTGGTCACTTTCTTGTTCGGATAAGCGCAATGAGCGGTCGTCGAGTTGAAATAGAACAATGCAGGATGGTTTGCATCCACGCTCTCGAACTTCACTTCGCGGTCGCCGCGACCCAAGTAGAGCGCCTCTTTGTAGTCCAACTCAAACACCTCATCGCCGGCAATAACACGACCTTTGCCGCCCACATTGAAGATTCCCATTTCGCGGCGGGTCAGGAAATAAGGAGCTTTCAGAGGATCAATCGCCTCTAACAACAAGGTCTCACCAACCGGCATCGCGCCGCCGACGATCATGCGGTCATACATGGAATAGACCATGTTCACTTCGTTCTTTACAAACACGTTCTCGATCAGGAAATCTTTCCGCAACCGCGTCGTGTCATAACTCTTGGCGTCAATCGGGTTTGACGCGTACCGTACTTCATAATTTGTCTTCATATCTATAATTTTTTGTTTCCCTTCCAAATCCCCTCTCTCCTCCCCTTGTGGGGAGGTCGGGTGGGGTTTATTTGCGCTCCTGGCGCACCGGCATCACCCATCCTAAGTTGACACTCAGGTCCATCGGGTTTGCCATGTTATGCTTGTCTGTGACGGTCGTGCCGAGTACGCCTCCCAGCGAGAAATCATACCGTATCTCCAAATGGTACGTTCCGGCTTTCTTGGTATTGAAGAGTATACCCGTTCCTGCGGTGAGACCCCAGTCGAAAGGATGCGTGATCGTGCTGCTCTCGTCTTTCACGCAATACCCGATCTGCGGACCAAGGTTAAAGAACCATTGGCAAACCGGGCTGCCGAAATGCAGGTGCATCAGAATAGGCAGTTCGATATAGTGCAAACTGTGCGGCGTGCCGGACTGCGTCCATCCGCGGTGCTCATAGTTCAGCTCCATCTGAAATCCGCAGTATTTATGTCCCGCGTAGCGGAAGACAAATCCTCCGTTTCCGCCTAAAACGCACGCTTTGGTAATCGGGCTCATGCCGCTCTCGGAGGGCATGAAGAGCACCGTGCTTGCCGTCACACCGCCATGTACTCCGAGGTAAAACTCCGGAGTTCTCAATCGAGGCTGTGCGCACACCATTCCAATGCACATCGCGCCCACCACCAATGCTATGATCCGCTCAATTCTCAATTACCTTCACTCCTTCATTCTGCCATCCGCCTTCGCCCACTTGATGCCAGCGGATCATGGACTGAATACCGTTCACTTCGTTCTCGCCTTGCAGATGAAGAATCAATGCTTTCATCAGGTCGTAACCCAGCAAGTCGTACCGCGGCAGATCGCATACATGTTCGTTCTTGTAACTCTCCGACCACATCGCGTCATACACGGCATGCTCGCCTTCTACGGTAAACATAGAGGTATAGACTTGCGGCAGCACCGGTTTCTCTTTCTGCCAGCTATATTGGCTCAAGATGCGGATACGGTACCCCGCTTCCTGTAGTTTCTCCAGATGCGGCATGATCATCCGGGCGTGTTGGTAACGGTCGCTATGCATGATGATGAGGTTCTCTTTCTCTCTGTCCAATGCATACTCGGCGCTATCGTTCATCAGGTCGCGCAGAGCAACGCCGGTGTATCGGATCTCATGTGCGGTCATTTGTTTGCGCAGCGTGCGGATGGACGAAGCGATGTCTGCTTCGCGTACCTCTACCGCCACACAATGGATATTCTCCTGTTGTACCATCCATGCGCATAAACTGTCTGCTTCCTGTTGGTCGGTCGAATTGAATTGCAGCACTTGCGCATAGCGTTTCAAATCCATATCGTCGCTGAATGGCAACATCAACGGTACGTTGTGTTTCTCGCACCAGGCAGCCATCCGCTCGATCTGGATCGGATAAACCAAACCCAATATACCTTGTACGCTGTCCAACTCCGTGCTGTCGCAAAGTTCGTTCACTCTCCGTTCGCTCCGCTCCGTGTCATATACGCGCAGTCTGAAAAGCGTACTGTCGTTCTGCATATCGCGCAAAGCCAGCAAGGCTCCTTCATAGAACTCCATCATCCGCTCTGCATTTCCGCTGCGCTTCGTCTGCTGGCTCTCAAACGGCAACATCAATGCCAACTCCACCACACGGCGCGTCTCTGTTACAGCCGAATCAACAGCCGCCGAGTCAACGACTACCGAATCAGCCGCCGTAGAATGAGCCGCCGCTGTGTCAATCACCGTCGGTTGAACAGCCACCGTATCTTTCGCATCATGAACAACCGCCTTCGGCTCTTCAGCAACCACCGCAACCGCCTTCGCCTCCACTTTCCTTCCGGTCGGGATCAAAATGACCTCACCATAGTGCAGACCTCTCTCCCGCAACTGCGGGTTCAGACGGATGATCTCGCTCTGGCTCACATTGAAATTGACGCCGATACGGTACAAACCGATACTTTTCTCCACCTGATAGCGATACACTTCCTCGCCGTTCACCGTGTCCAGCGGGTAATTCAACAACTCCTCTGCCGCCGCAGGCAATACCAGCGAGGCGAGAATAACTATAATGAACTTTCTCATACTCTTTCGTATTTTCTTTTTCGTACTACAAGTACTATGCCACCGATGATTGCCAGAATTGCAACCGGCAGGATCGTGCTGATGACTTGTACTTGTACGCGTTTGTCATGTGCGCGCTTGTCGTTCAGCAGTCGCAGTACGACGCTTTTCTCCCGTAGCGAAATCAATCCTTCGCTGTCGGTCAGCCACAGCAATGCGTTCGCCGCAAAATCGCGGTTGGAGAACTGCATGCCGCTGTAGCGGTCATAACCCATCGGCAGCGCTTGCCCTTTCTGGGTCTCGTTCAGCAGAATACTTCCGCTGCCGACCACAATCTGCCTTGTCCGCACGCTTGTCTTGCGGATCGGCTCGTCGCTCTCAATCCCTTCCGGCATCATCCGATGGGCGAAAGCGCTTTGGAACACGCCCTCCATCGAAACCGCAACCGGCACGTATTGGTATTGGAAAGCAGCCATGTCGGGATTCAAATCATTCAGATCCACTTCACCCGGCGTCGCGGTCACGCGGCTGGCGGTAGAAGTAGCCAGCAGCACCCGTTTCTCAATCCCGTCTTCGCCTCCCACGGCGTCAATAGGACTGACAAAAGTGCTCATCACTTGTCCCATGTTCTTCGTGATCGGACTGCCTTGACTGGTCAGCAGCAGCGGCGCATACGTCCACGGCATCGGTTGCAAGTTCGGACTTTGCGGATCGTTGCTCACGTTCACCGGAATCGGCAGACACTGGATGTCTTGTACCAACGCCGGATTGACGCGCACGCCATAGCGGAACAGCATATCCGTCAGCCCCAATTCCAAGGGCAGGATAGGGGTAAAACCGTTGCTCTGCAGCGCTTGTTCGCTGAATCGCACACCGTTCACCGCCCATAGTATCGCTCCGCCGCGCATGATATACTGGTCGATGATGAACCGCTCCTGCTCGCTGAACGCCGTCTGCGGATCAATAACCAGCACAGCCTTGTACCCGTCCAGAATATGCACATTGACGGGATCTATGCTTCCACGATCCACCGCAAAATACTTGCTTAACGCACTCATCAGGTCGTATGTGTGCGCTTCGTCCGGTTCGCCGTGTCCTTCCAAGATTGCAACCCGCGGTGTCTCTTTCTGTTGCAGCAGGTGCAAGGCTTCCATGAAGGCGAACTCCAACTGCTCGATGCTGGCGTTCAGGTTCTCTTCGCCGCTCAGACCCCGCGTGTTCTTCAGCAGCGTCACTACCGCCTTGCGCCCCTTGTACTGCATGATCGCGTACGGATAAACGGTCGTCTGTGCGGTCTTGCCGTTCTGCTCCCGCTCATGAATCACAATCGGTCGCAAACCCAGAGAATCTTGCAATTTAGTTTCCTCCCTTGAGGGGAGGGTTAGGGAGAGGTTTCCATACACTCCCATCTCCTCTATCGTCTCTTCCGTGGCTTTCTTCAGCCGCCGGAATCCGGCATTCAGATCTCCGTCTAACAGCAGCGTCACTTCGATCGGTGCATCGGTCTGACGCAGCAACGCCTTGCTCGCTTCGCTCAGGCTATAGTGCTTGTCGTCCGTCATATCCCAACGAACCGGACGCACGTGCAGAAACCCGTATAGACACAGGAGCAACCCGACGATCAATATGTACGCCGCGTACTTCTTCACTTCTTGATTTTCTCCCAAACCTCTTGGTTCAGCACAACCGGATATTTCTCACGCAGTTTCTTCACCCATTCTGCCTCCAGATAATCCTGATAGTCAGTCGTCACTTTGCCTTTCTCGTCGCTCCATACCTCCGGTGCTTTCAGTTTCTTACCGACGCATTCCACGATCGGCAGTTCCTCGTTCGGAGTGAAGGTCGCTTTCTTGTCTTTCAGTCCGTATTTGTCGATCGCTCCGTTCTTGCCTTGCTCCCACAGACCGTGCTGCACTTTGACATACGTCACGCTGTCGCAGTTCACGCGGTGGGTGATATAGCTCTGTACGGAGTCTGCTTCGGCGCTCTTGATAATCGCTTTCGCGGCTTTCATGCTGGATTTGTCTTTGGCTTGGATCAGGTAACCTTTCCACCGCGGAGCGGTCCAAGTATTGTATTTCTTCTTGTTCGCTTTGAAGAATTTATCCAGTCCAACCGTGTCTTTTGCCGCTTTGTCCCATACTTCGTGCAGCGAAACCTCAAACAGCAGAATACCGTCGTGGTATTCCTGTACCAGATGGCGCAACTCCGGATATTTCTGCTCCAGATGTTCGTCTGCATAAGCTTTCACCTCTGCGTCGCTCATCGTCTCCGGCAACTTGTACTCTGCGCGGGTCTTGCGAACGAAACTCTTGTCCGCTTCCATGGCGCGCTCGTCACGCATCACCTGACGCTGGATCTGCGCGCGCATCGAATCCAATGGTTGGATTCCGCGCTCACCCTCTTTGTAAATGATGTGCCATCCGTACTGGGAACGAACGGGCGCGCTGATCTCGCCAACGCCCATACTGAACGCAGCGTCCTCAAACGGCTTCACCATCATTCCCTTGCCGAACCATCCTAACTCACCGCCGCGCATACTGCTGCCGCGGTCTTCGCTCTCGGCTTTAGCTACCTCGGCGAAGTTCTCCGGAGTCAACTCTTTGTGAATGTTCTCGATCTCTGCGTGTTTGATAGCGTCCAGACTGTCAGCCGGAACCATCTTCATGATATGGCTGGCTTTCACCTCTATGTGGTCGCGCTCTTCTTCCACCAGCACGATATGGAAACCGTATTGTGTGCGGAAAACCTCACTGATCTCTCCCACCGGCGTGTTATATACAGCCTCCTCCAAGGGATAAACATAGCGGAACGGAGTGATCCAACCTAACTCGCCGCCGGTCTCTTGTACGTTCGGGTCGGTGCTCACTTCGCGGGCAACAGCGTCAAAAGCCTCTACCGGCTGACGTTTCTCAACCGTTCTCCATCTGCCTTTCACTTTCTTTCTCTCGGTTTTCATTTTCCCTGTCGTCACGCGTACACGGGCTTCGTCGATCTTTGCCTGTGCTTCTGCCACCTGTGCGCTGTCTGCGTTCATCGGACATTGGATCGCGATATGCGCTGCACGGCGGTCTTTCGCCATGTGACGCCAACTCAACTCAACCAGACTGTCCATCGCTGCTTCGTCCTGCAGGTACTTCGGCGTAGCCTGCGCACGGTAACCTTTCAGCTCTTTCTTGAAACTCTCCGTCGTGTCAATGCCTTGTGCTTCGGCTTCGGCTACTTTGAGTTTGAAATTGATGAACATGTCCAGATACTCGTCCATACTCTTCGGATCGATTGCTCCGGCTTGGTTGTTTTTCTCATAGATGTAGAGAAACTCCTCTGCGCTGACTGCTTTACCATTGATGGTCATCAGCGTCTCGCTCTGCGCCATGATATGCATGCTCATGGCGGCTGCGGCTAAAAATAAAATTGTTTTTTTCATATATCTTTTTTTTAAAAAATTTCAAATCTTCAAATCTTCAAATACTTCCCGTAGCTTTGCTCAAATAGTTTGACGGCATACCCCATACTGCCGAGCACTTCGCCTCCGGAAGCGTTGGCGTGTCCGCCGCCGTGGAATACTTCTCCTGCCCATACATTCACCGGTCTGTCGCCCTGCGAACGGAACGAGATACGTATCCGCGGTTTGGGTGTGCCGGGTTTGGCGCGCTCTTCGCGCATGAAAACGGAGTAATACACATCCGCGATCTGCAGCGGCATGTTCACAATCCCTTCGCAATCGCCTGTCTTGTAGTGGTATTGGTCCAGTTCGTCGGCGGAAAGAGTGATGAGTGCCAGATGGTACTCCGGATAAATGCGCATCTTGCGGTATAGCGCATAGCCCGTCAACCGCATTCGGTCTGTGCTGAACTGGTTGAAAACGGCATTGTAGATCTCGTCTTTTTTCACGCCCGCGCGTAAAAGAGAAGCGATGATGTCGTATAATTCTGCGTTGGTCGAATTAAAACTGAAATTCCCCGTATCGGTCATCAAACCGGTATAGATACAGGTCGCGATCTCAAGGTTGACTCCTGTAATCAACTTATACACTATCTCGCAAGCCGAACTTGCCTCAGGGTGGGAGTGAACCTCCGCCCATATTTGCTCTCCCTCCGGGGAGGTTAGGAGTGGGTCTATATGGTGGTCGATCAGAATCTTCGGTGCTTTGCTTGCGAGTAACTTCTCACCCACAGGACCGATGCGTTTCGGCTCATTGAAATCCGTGCAAAGGAACAGATCCGCTTCCGCGATTAGTTTGTCGCAAGCGGCACTCTCCTGCTCGTAAACTTTCACTTCCTTCGCCCCCGGCATCCATCCGAGAAACGCCGGAAAAGCATTCGGCACAATCACCGTTACTTCCTTTGTACTTTGTACTTTGTCCCTTTGTCCCTTACAATAGTGCCACAGCGCTAACGCCGAACCCATCGCGTCGCCGTCCGGTGCCATGTGCGTCAATATAACGATATGCTCTGCTTTTTCTATATACTCTTTCATAATTAATTTCGTACGTGTGCGTATATGTATGCACACAAAAAACGGCGCAAAATTACAAAAAAATCCCCAAATATGCAAGTTTTTTCAAAAAAAATGCAGAAAAATTTGCACATGTCAGAAAAAAGCAGTACTTTTGCACCCGCTTTCGATCGAGAGCGCTTGTCAATCGAGAAAAACGACGTTTTGACGCTTTCGAAAAACAGGCACGCTTGTTGCCGAACGCGATGCTCAATGGTGTAATGGTAGCACTACAGATTCTGGTTCTGTCTGTCTGGTCTGTCTGGGTTCGAGTCCTGGTTGAGCAACAAAGTCCGATAAATACTGGCCTCGCGAGGTATTGACGCAAAAAGGCCGTGTCAAAATCGGGTCAAAAAAGTTTTCATGACTTAAAAAGTGCTGACATCAGTAATGGTGCCAGCGCTTTTTAAAAAACATGAAAAATCGTTTAGAAATTTTGGGTTACAAACCCGCGACACTGAAACACGACACCAATGGTTGGTACATTCTGTACTACGTGTATTCCCCAGTCACAAACAAGTTAGAACGTGTACGCACCAAATTAAATGGTGTACGCGAGAATTTTAAACGCCTTAACGACTTCCGTTCTTATGCGGATAAGATGGTGCAAGACATCAATCTTAAATTAGCCGGTGGTTGGACTCCGCTTATCGAGCAGCAGAATGCTTCCCTCTTTAAGCCGATGAACTTAGCTACCGAAGAGTTCATCAGTATCAAGAAACGCGAGTTACGTCAATCGACGATGGTAGCGTACAAATCAGTTCTTGGCATCCTTAACAACTGGATTGTTGAAGAACTGCATTCTCCAGACTGTCCGGCTTCGATGTTCAACCATGCTTTGGCGGTTCGCTTCATGGACTTCCTCTTTACGGAACCAACAGAGGAAGAGATCCGAAAGGCAAAGGCGCAAAAGAAACAGCCACGCAAAGCATTGTCTGCTAACGCTTGGAACACCTACCTCAAGAAGTATCGCGCCATCTTCAGTTGGTTCGAGGAACATTGCTACTGCAAAGAGAACCCGTTTGAGCGTATTAAAACCAAGCAGAAAGAAGAGAAACGCCGTGGTTTGATCCCAGCAGAAGTTCGTGGTCAGATCTTCGACTACTGCGAAGAAAACATGGCGAACTACATTCTCGTCTGCATGCTCATTTACTACTCGCTCATCCGACCGAAAGAGATTGCGCTTATTCAGCTACGTGACATCCATCTGGACGAAGGTTACATCCTTATTCCGGTAGAGAAAGCGAAGACGCATATTGAGCGTGCTGCGCCCCTATCACCTGAACTGATTGAACGTCTCAAAGCTATGCATTTGGAGAAGTATCCGCAGGATTATTACCTGTTAGGCACCGAGTATGTTCCGTCTGAGGCTCCGGCTTATCACGGCAAGTATAAGAAAGACTGGATGAAGATACGTGAAGCACTCCACCTGCCGCAAGAAATGCAACTCTATTCGTTCAAGGATGACGGTATAACCGAGATGATTGATGACCATAATATGAACATCCATCTGGTACAACAGGCAGCTGGTCACCAAGATGT
>CADAZU010000031.1 GCA_902792535.1 uncultured Bacteroidales bacterium | reverse complement strand
ATCAGTCCTCAAGACTGCAGCGGAAAGATCTGATACTCAGAAATTATTATCTATTCGCCAAGGAAAACTATCCCAAGCCGTTCAGCTATTAGAGCAAGACTTGGATCGCAAGCCGGATTTACAGTGGCTGTATGCCATTTTTGCAACGGTGGCTATTATTGCATGTATCATTGGTGCATACGTATATAGAAAGCGTAAAAAGCAAGAACTACTCACCCAAAAGATAGAAGTCTTGGAGAAAACCGCCAACACTATACAGGAAAAGAAAGACGAATTGTCTGAACGCTATTTGGCAGAGCAACGACGCATAGAAAATGAAATAAAAGAAAAATGCGAACTATTGCGAAACGATAGCAAACGGGCAAATACATTGGCATGGAATGATTTTGATGCCATGTGTCGGATTATCGACAGACAATTCTATATGTTGGCTTCAAAATTACGTAACCGGCATATTTTGAATGAGACAGAAACCCGATTATGTATTCTTGTACTACTTGAATTGAGCAGAAATGAGATAGCGCAAACTCTTCCGTACGCCCTAAATGGAGTAGGAAAACTAAAAGACCATACAGCAAAAAAATTAGGCACGACAGGCAAAAATCTACATGATTTTCTGCTTAAATTGGCTGTCGAGAAGTAATCCGACCAAAAATTCCCACATTGATTTTGTATCAACTTGCTGATTCTGTGTGTGTTCTGCATTTGCAAATTCCCACATTTATTTTTGGTCACTTCGCCCAAAAGCAGTAATTTTGTGCCGTCAAATCAAACTGGTTTGGCGGCGCATTGATTTATGCGCCCAATGTTAAACTTAATATTCTATTACAATGAGAAAATTTTTACTTACATCGGCGCTGATGTTGCTCATCTTGCTGCCGTGCGCATTACGCGCAGAAGAAATGGAGATTCCTTTAACGGAAGTGGTAGAAATGGGTATTCTCCCAGGTGACAATCCATTAGATGATCCTGAACAATCAGTTCCTACACCTCCTCGCCCCAACAACTTCCGCGCAACAATCAATGGCAACTCATTAACCGTCCTCAAACAGGAAGAAGCTATCCCTGTTGCGCAGGCGGTTGTAGTCAATGCTTCTACAGGAAGCGTAGTAGTTAACCGGGGATTCACCTCCACGCTGAGTGAGCAAATCGTCAACGCAGGCGTGTACGTACTCCGTATAGAAACCGCCGGAGGGGCACTTATAGGTCAATTCGTGGTACTATAAACTCATCCCTATACTATGCGCAAACTCATCATCTACATGCTTCTTTGCATACCTATTGCTATGCTTGCTTCATTGCCGGATGATGCGTATTTCGTATATCCGGAGGTCTGGCATCGACAGGATACAATGATACAGATTCCCTTTGAGGATAGTATCTCATGGACAGACGAATACGCAATGTATGCCGTCATACGTTCTTTGCAGCCGGATAGCACCGAATGTCTTTGGAGTTTTACGGAAGATGATACTGTTTCTTTCGCGGTTCTAACTAATGGTATTTATATTTTTCCGTTTGGTACAATATCTTCTCATAATTCTTCAGATTTCTCTCATTGGTGTGTTTACGCTTACCATAGCGGTGTGCATATTGATAGTACCAAAACACATACTTTGCGGTTTGGAGAACAAGTAGTGTATAAGCGGGATAGTTCAAGTCTTTTGACGGATACGATCCATGCCGCGATAGAAATAGAAGAGATTGCTTATTTTGGCAGAAAGGTACCGCTCCTTGCGTCCGGTTCATTTCAAACATACCTTGCTCTTAAATATGGTATTACGCTGGATTACGCTCCTTATTTGTCTCCGGTAGGCGATACGTTGTGGAATCCGAGAGTAGATGAGGATTTTTACCATCATGTGATAGGAGTCGGGAATGATACACTATATGGATGGTATAGCAATGTATCAGAAACGAAAGAAAATGCACAAATGTTACTCTCCGCAGATACGCTACTGCCCGGTGAGTATATATTACTCGGCGATGATGGAGGTTCCCTAGATTGGAGTCCCGAACCGGATGGCTTATATTCGCTGCAATGTACATGGCGTATGCGGCAGTCCGTCCGGTACGGGAGACCTATCTCTCTTAAATTATCGTTATCAGAAATAGGTATGGTGGATTCCTTACGATTGATAGTCACAAATGAAAACGGACTACTTCCGCAACTGATTAAGCCGGATTCTATAGGGCAGGACAGTATATGCTATTTCACAATAGATGATGCAGAGCCGGTGTCGCAAATCCAGATACATGGTCTTCCTCATGATCCGATAGCACATGATTCTCCTTTGGATGTTACGTCAACAAATGGCGATTCAGAGACAAGCATTGTATTAGATCCATCCGGTAAAAAGATTACCGTCAATGGTTTTCCTGACGGGCAGATATTCTACCTTTATCTATATGACAATACAGCTAAGTACCTCTCTACTTTGTCCAGCATGAGTCCCATCGATATCAGCGCGTTGCCGAGCTCCGTCTTGTACATTGAGATAATAGTTAACAACCAGATTATCGGGGCGGTACCTATTCCGACGAATATACAATAACATCTTTAAAATTCCTCACCATGAAACGAATAGCATTAATAACCCTTTGGCTGCTCGGTATCTATGCATACGCACAGACGCCGTTTGATTCGTTTGCGCCGGAGGTGTCTCCGCCTATTACAGATAACATCCGCAAATGGCTGTCTGTGGATCCCTTAGCCGACAAGTATCCGAATATCACCCCCTACGCGTATTGCAACTGGAATCCGGTGAAGTATGTCGATCCGGATGGAATGAGGCCGGTCTATGATTTGGATGGAAATCTTCTTGGTACAGACGAAAATGGACTGCAAGGAAATCCGATTATTATGGATTCAAAGTTATTTACACAAGGAATGGAAAAAGATGTAGCTGAAGGATTTGATGTGGGGGTTGAATTTCTGAATAAAGAAAATAGAAACTCTATGCAGGAAAACTATAATGGACTATCAAATAGACCAGACTGGGATGGGCAATTAAATCTTTCTGAGGCAAATAATTGGTATCGAAATGGAAATGGTAATCCGTTGTACGTTGACGCTGCTAAAGTTGATTTATCTCCTCTTTCGAAATCTGATTTTTCTGCCATTGGATCTTCTAAACATGTTAATTTCCTAGATCCTAAAAATCTTAATATCCAAACAGGTTTGGTATATGGCACTATTCAGGTAACTTTGATAGATAATGGAGGAACGGTGAGGATAGGCAATAAAAATGGGCTATTAGACATTTATGATTTTGATATGCAAAGGGGGCGAGGGTTTAGAAATATTGCAACTCAAATAGGTTCGATGGTTGCTGGAAAGGGAACACCATTTAACATATATTATTATGGACAAGGAAAAGTCAAATAAAATACATATAGTATTATTCATCTTTCTTATCAGCATGTTTTCATGCGTGAATAAGTATGAGAAACACCTCTTAGACATTTTGTGTGTCAGTGAGGTCAGCGTCATCTCATCAAAAAGGTATGAATCTAACGCAATCGGAGAATGGTATGTTGTTGAAAAATATGTGTTAGCTAATAGTGTAGTAAATTGGACCGGATGGCATTCTTTATCCGAACATTCATCCTTGAAAGCCGTAGTATTAGAAAGCGCATCTTATCTATCTAATAATTCTTTAGTGCAGGAATATGAGAAATGTTGTAATAGCGATGCTGGTTATTTCAAAATAATCATGCAAGATACATTACAACTCCATAATGATTTTTTTGAGAAGACAGTCGTGGTAATAGATACCACAACTAATACATTATTTATATGTAACTATCACTATTAATCTTGTTAATGAAATACTACCATACATATTTTTTGCCCCTATTGTATCTGGTATCCATTAACGTGTATGCCAAGCCGCAGTATGTGTTCCAATCGGAAAACCCGATAGCTAATTTTGCATGGGATGAGAATGATACCTCTCGCTATGAGGGACATTATCGCTATGAGCAAGCATATAAGATGATAGAGGATATGCTATCGGATAAGCGCCCTTTGGACTTTGCGGAAGCTGTTTTTGCGGTGGAGAATTGTATGTATGACGGTCAACTGAATCATTCCGCCTATCTTGCGGAGTTAGAGCGCATCGCTTTCGGTGTCCAACGTATGGCTCTCTCTCCCGCTGTTTCTGCTCCGACACCTGATGTTGCGCTCAATTACGCGATATATCTTTTTTACACACAGGCATGCCCGCTTAATAATTATCATCCTTTTGAGTACGACAAGATGTCGCTGATAGAAGATGTGGGGCTGACCGGCGGTATGGTAACCAATCTGCTAAAAACCGGTATGGGCACATGTCACTCGCTGCCATATCTATATAAGCTCATCGCCGACAAAGTGGGCGCAAAGGCATACATTGCTTTAGCCCCGCTTCATCTCTATATACGGCATCAGGATGCTGAAGGCAAATGGTGGAACTACGAAACAACGACCGGTACATATTCCCGTTCCTCCTTTATAATGGAGAGTTTTCATGTGAATGAAAATGCCATCCGTAGCGGGCTATATATGACGAATCTCACCAACAAAGAAACGGTTGTACAATGCCTCTTCGATTTATTATGTGTCTATGAGCGGAAGACGGGCTTTTACTCCAATGATTTTGTTCGAAAATGCTATACATTGGGGCTACAATACCATTACGCGGATAACCTGCACTCCCGAAGAATAGGAGATCTGGAATATCAGATGAAGAAGAAGGCGTGGAACAAAGGTTTCCGTTCGATTGCCGAGTTGCGAAATGACCCCGTATTTGGACGTGAGTATGATTATATACAGCAACAAATTAAGGCATACGAAGAAATGGGCTTTTATGCTTATACGCAAGAAGAATACATGCAGAAATACCAAGAAACATTGGATTATAATAGAACCAACCATACTGATAATATAAGAAAATGGCTATCGGTAGATCCTTTAGCAGACAAATATCCAAACATATCTCCTTATGCGTATTGCGGGTGGAATCCGGTGAAATATGTCGACCCGGATGGAAGGGAGTGGATTGTCGGCGGGCTTGCTTCTGAAATGCAAATTAAGAAAAACAAATCATTATCTCAAACTACCAAAAATGAGATGTTAACAACAACCCGTCATTTGGAAAGGGGGATGGCTATAAGAGGAAAATCAATAGGTGCTCTTGATTGGTACAATGTTTTTGAACTATTTGCACACGGGAACCGCGAAGGAACAGGTATATATGACAAGTTTGCTTTTATTAATAGCCCTGACAAATTGTATGCAATATTTGAACGTAGTCCATATCTTTCAGCCCAAAATAGCCATTCTTCTGTTTTCATACTTTATTCCTGCTATGCCGGAAATGGGAAAAATTCTATTGCTCGCCAATTATCAGGGATAAAAGAAGTATCCGGCTCTGTAGTAATATCAGCCACAGCTCCGGTCGCTATAAATGAAAAGGGAAATGAATATGTTAAAGATGGTGGCAATTGGAATGTTTTTTACAAAGGTAAACAGATAATGACAATTAGTGGAGAAGAAGGCGCCATGACAAGGTTTGTACAAAGTAAATTGAAAGGCGAAGGATTAGAACAATTTTTAAAACAATGTGAACAACAATATAAAAATATCGACAAATGAAAAGAGATTATAAAAATGCAGTATTATCCTTTTTTGTGCTTTGCATTGGAACATTGTATGCTCAAGTTTCACCAAAGATAGAGATTCAGGACATCATATATCAAGTCCATGAGGGTAACGCATTGGTAGTCCCACCTGACGGGTATAAAAAACGGCTTAAATTATATTCAGGGAAAGTATATATCCCAGATAGTATCTATCTTAATAAAGAAGTATATTATGTAACCGATATAACTGATGCCTTCAGGGGATGCAAATATTTGAAAGAAGTTCGCCTTCCTCGCAAACTAAAATTCATTATAAGCGAAGCATTCTCTTCATGCATCTCACTGCAAGATATAGAACTCCCAAACGAAATTAGTCATATATATGAAAGGGCTTTCCGTTCGTGTAAATCCTTGCGATCAATAAAGTTACCTGATGGTTTGCAAAGAATAGGATCCTCAGCATTTGAAGGATGTAGGAGTCTTAGGAGTATTGAGATACCCCAACATGTTGTAACTATAGAAGATGGCGCATTTGAAGGGTGTACACGACTTAGATGCGTTATTCTTCCGCGAAGCGTAGATTCTATTGGATATTTTGCTTTTGGAGGATGTAAAGGACTAAAAGAAATATATGTATATTCTCCCAAACCACCCGTACTCACCGGAGATATTAACTCGCTACCGGTATTTGAGGGAGTGAAAAATGATATTCCTGTACATATCCCAAAAGGAAGCAAACATCTCTTCCAGACAGCACAAGAATGGTCTTTGTTTACTAACTATATTGATGATTTGTAGTTTATTTATAAAATCAAAATACGAACAAATATGAAAAACATTATCGCTAACTTATCATTGGGCTTGATTCTGTCAATGGCTTTAGCCTCATCTTATGCAGAAAATCTCTCCGAGCAAGTTGCATGGAAACGGGAAATTAACGAACGAACAAAAACAATACCTAAAACAAAATGGATGGAATGTTGAACAATAGAATCGCAAAATGGGTTAATGAGTTTTCTCGTGGCTCATTAGAAAAAGACAGTTATCATATCGACGAACTTATTGAAATAGATTGTCCTAAGAATAATTGGATAGATCATGCGTGGAGATGTTATAGTCAAGCCGTTACTGAATGTTCAAAAATGGGTAATATACACGTTTTGTTAGTTTTTTATCTCAATACAACTCATAGCGCACGTCCTTATCCAAAAGCATTAAACAGGCAATTATTTTGCACGATAGACACTCCGCCGGAAATCTTTTTAATGAAGAATTTTGAATGGGATTTCTTTGCAGACAATGTTTTTCTAAAAGAACTCGGAGAACAATATTCTATGAGCTGCTATTATTTAGAGGACTTTGATAAATCGGATAATACTTTCTGGCATTACTTATATTTTACGGACGGCGGCAAGTAAGAGGCAAGCAAGGGGCAAGTAAGGGGCAACTCGTGATCATTTATGCTAAAAATGTAAAAAAAAGAATGTTAAATTGAATTTTTTTGTCAGAACATTTGCGTATGTCGAAATTTTACAGTAAATTTGCGACAAATTTCAAACAAAAAGTAAATGCAATCTATTGAGGATAAGATATTAACATCATTAAAAAAGAGCGGAAGGGGTGTCGCGTTCACTCCTGCCCGTTTCGCCCACTATGGTTCTGCTGCCGCCGTTCAAAAAGCCATTGAAAGGCTTACTGAAAACGGACATATAATCCGGGTGACAAGAGGAGTGTATTGTTATCCAAAGATAGAAACGGAACTCGGATTAGGAGTTATATATCCCACTTTCGATGAAATCGCTACCTGTCTTGCCAATCGTGACAGAACGCTTATCGCCCCTGCCGGTGCCTATGCCATCAACAAATTAGGATTAAGCACGCAAGTACCTATGAATGCCGTATATGTGACTAATGGCGAGGGAAGGAAAGTGGAAATCCGAAACGGCAGGAGTATTGTTTTCAAGCATGCTGCCCCCAAGACTTTTGCTTTTGAGAGTTCATTTGCACAGTTGGTTTCCATCGCTCTCAAAGAGATTGGCAAAGACAATCTGACGCAAGAGCAACTTATGACCTTGAAGCGACTGCTTAATCAGCAACCACGCATATCTGAAATGGATATGAAACTAATGCCCACATGGGTAAAAAAACAGATAACAGAGCTATATGAATAATTTTCATACATTAACAGATGAACAAAAGCGTTTGGTACTGCGTAACGCTGAAGAGAATGTCCACCTACCAGCTGCCGCAATAGAAAAGGATATGTGGGTGACAACCATTCTTCAAATCTTGTTCGACCTCGATTTGGATGCCAACATCCTTTTCAAGGGCGGCACATCCTTGTCTAAAATCGGCAATTTGATTGAACGCTTTTCCGAGGATATAGATATTGCCATCGACCCTGCTAAATACGGATTAAGCGGAGACTTGACTAAAAAACAGCTGAAGAACTTGCGTAAACGCTCGTCTCTTTATGTAAAGGATGTGTTAGCCCCCGCTCTTCAACAGGGATTAGAGAAATACGGACTGGCGCAAACACTTGCGCTTGAAGTAGAACCGGATGGAGAAGGAGACTCCACCTACCCGGAGCCAAGACGCATCTTTGTCAAATATCCGTTATTGTTAGCGGACCGATATAGTTACTTGAAAAACGAAGTTGTGCTTGAGGTCGGTGCACGTTCCCTCATGGAACCCACTATCGCTTGTCATATAACAAGCATGATAGAGAGCTGTTCTCCTACAATAAACACCTCGCTCGTAAATCCCGAAATTGTGACGGCTGCGCCAGCGAAGACTTTTGTAGAGAAAGCATGTCTGCTGCATGAGTTATTCTCCATTGAGCGCGACACGATTGTTGCCAAACGCCGTTCACGCCATTTGTATGATCTGGAGCGGATGATGGACTTGGATTTTGCCAAGAAAGCTATGGAAGACAATGACTTGTGGCAAAGCGTGCAACATCATCGATCTATATTCACTTCGATGCAGAATATTGATTATTCCGCGGATTTTCGCAAGAGCATTGTACTCTGTCCCCCAGACAAATTCATAGCAGGTTGGGAAGAAGATTACCGTCAGATGTGCGAGACCATGATATATGGCGAAAAACTACCGTTCACTACATTGATAGCGCGTATCAAAGAGTTGGAGTGTCGTTTTCACTCATTAGAATAGTCTTCTTTTTATACATGCGTTTTTCTATCCTTCCATATTACTTTTCCTACTCATGCTCAGCATATAACGAGCGGTACAAGTTCACCAGCAAGGAACGGGATGCGGAGTCTGGGTATGACTATTTCGGAGCAAGGTACTATATGCCGCTGTTGTACCACTGGACCAAGGTGGATCCGCTGGCAGATAAGTACCCGAATATCTCTCCTTATGCATACGCTGCATGGAATCCGATTAAGTACGTTGATCCGGATGGAAGAGGGCCTAAAGATCGTGTTATTTTAGCGCGAGAGTTGGCAGAGCAGAAGATTCCATACAATCAAGACAAAGGCTATTATTTAAGGACAGCTACAAGTCCAGAGGCTTTGGCTACTATGGATTGTTCTGAATTTGTTTGCAGAGTTTTGGCTGGCGATGGTATTACATCAACAATTGAAAGTCATAGTACAAGAGATATGTTGGCTAATATGATGAGCGATGAAACGAAGTTTATAAAAAGTGACATCCCTCAAGCAGGAGACATTGTTTTATGGGCCGGTCATACCGGAATCATAGAAGGTTACAATGAAAAAGACAATACGGTTACGGTGCTTCATGCTACTAGATACGAAAAGAATGACGGAACAATAGTTAGTTCTACACGCCGTGAGAATTATTCTTTAAACTACTATAGAGGTAAAAACGCATTCTTTTATAGACCAGTGAATGAAACCCCAGATGTCTTTGAAGATTCATCTACCGCAAAATTACAAGAAATTATAGTTAAACCATCTAAAGACGATCAAAATGCGAACTATTAAAATATTATTAATGTTATTGGTTCTTTCTGCCTTTGAAAGTTGCTATGGTCAGAGAGATTTATATCTAAACTATAAAATTCTGACTTCTCCATTAGTATGCGAGCCAGAATCAAAGTGTTTCAGACTAAATAATGGCGTCATAGATTCTATCGTCACACGTAGCAGTATGGAGTTGGGAACAGAATCGCCTTTTACATTTGTATATCTACGCTCCGGTAAATGTATAGAGAGAGTTGGAGAGTGTATATATCACTCAAACCGATTGGAATCCCCATTTTGTATATTAGAACCACCATGTTGTGCAGGAAATGTATTCGAATATCATTGGTTAAAATATAACCAGCAACAAGATACAATTGAACAAGTGTGGAAGGTTTGGATATTTACAACTACGGATATACATAGTAAGGATATTATTTGGCATGCATCGCCAAAGGAAGTGAAGGTTTTTGATTTGCAATTAAGGAGTGAACCGATTGTAAATGATACTGAAGAAGATTATGAACTTCGACAAATAGGGAATGTCATATACAAAGAAGAGGAAAAACCAATTTCTGTATACGAATTAGGGCGCAATAAGAAACAATCTGCGTGGAGACTTTGCGCTATACTATGGGCAAAGAATAATTATCTAATTGGATGGTATGATTCGCGTCATTAATAAAGTTAGATTTAGGCTGCACACAAAAAAGTATTATCTTTGCAGTCGAATTGAGTAGATCCTTTCCAAGCAGGATTTACTCTTAAAACCAATTCTGAACAACTATAGAGTGAACTGAGAGGAATACGAAATCTATTATACCCATAGTGATCACCTTGGCTTCGCCTACTACGGATTAGGATGAACGCTATAACCGCATCCCCGGCGGCGAGTAAGAGGCAAGTAAGGGGTAAGTAATAGGCAATTCGGAGTTAAAGCACCGTATTAGGACGTACAGGAGGGTCGCGAGATGGTCATGAGATGGTCGCGAGAATGACTGCTAAACGAGAGAAAAGCAGATGCAATCCAATATGGAGAATGTCTGTTTGCTGAGTGAAAATGATTAAAAAATGTCCATCTCCCTTGTGTATTTCAGAAAAAAGCAGTAAATTTGCAGCGTTTTTGGTACACGGCACACGATAAAATACCTATGAGTCTGACCCAAGAAGATATTATCCGCATTAGAGATAATGGAGAGCAAACCACGGTTCAATTCAAGGAACGTGTCACACGCGACAACAAGTACGACGTCGCATGTGAGATGGCGGCATTGAGTAATGCCCATGGGGGAATGATAATAATCGGTATCAACGACAAAACGGGTGCTATCAATCCACTTTCTTTTTCCGAACTCCAAGAGACTACCAATTTGTTAGGTAGTTTGGCTTCAGAAAGCGTAGTTCCTCAAATCCTACTTGAAATCGAAAATGTACCCGTTGACAGCGGAAAGGTCATTGTCGCAATCATCAAGGAAGGTAAAAACAAACCCTATCGTGATAATAAAGGCGTTATCTGGCTTAAACAAGGTTCAGACAAGCGCAGAGTGTTCGATAGCGCGGAAATCGTGTCTATGCTCATGGAGAATGGACAGATTCATCCCGACAGCCTGCCGATAGATGGCACAAGTTTCGGAGACTTGGACGAAAATACCGTCAAAAACTACTTGCAGAATCGTTTTAGGAATGATTTTGAACGGCAAGAATTATCTTTTATCCAACTCCAACAACAGCCTCTCAACGAACTCGCAGGGCTACTCAGCCAAACGCCAGAAGGTATCTTGCGGAACAATGGTCTAATTCTTCCGGATGGCAGACTGACTCTGGCGGCATTGATGCTGATGGGAAAAAATCCGCAACGCTGGCTACCAGCATTTACCGTGCGATGTATCAGCTTTGTGGGAAACAGCATCGGCGGGACGGAGTTTAGGGACAAAAGTGGAAGTGACGCAGACGGAAACATAGTCCACCTCTACAAATACATCATGTCTTTCTTGACTCGAAACCTGCGCCAAAAGCAGATGCAGGTTGAGTTTAATAGTCCTGGAGAATTAGAGGTGTCTGCTACAAGTCTTTCTGAATTGGTAGTGAACTCTTTGTTGCATCGCTCGTATGTCATAGAAGCCCCGCTCCGGGTATTCATTTTTGACAATCGTATTGAAATACACAGTCCCGGCATGTTACCGGAAGGAGTCACACTGGATAGTATCAAACAGGGAGTATCTGTTCCGAGAAATAAACTGCTATTCAATCATGGTATCAATCTGTTGCCTTACACCGGTGCCGGTAGTGGAATCACACGCGCACTGCTATACACGCCAAACATACAATTTGAGAATAACGAAACCATCCGAGAATTTGTTACTACCATTCAACGAGAGCCCAACGAAAATAACCAAGTAGCAAACCAAACCGAGCACCAAGTAGAGCACCAAGTAGAGCACCAAGTAGAGCACCAACCTAAAGTTCGGCTGACACAGCAACAAAAGGACATTGTGAACTTCTGCTCCGTTCCGAGAACGGCACAAGAAATAATGAATAGAATAGGAGTTTACAATCAATCAAGGTCACGAAGAAAGTACATCCAACCATTGATAGACATTGGTGTATTGGAAATGACTGAACCCGATCGGCCTAACGCTCCTAATCAGAAATATAGAAAAGTTCGAACATAGTTCATCGCTTTTGCATCTCTGCAGCGGAATTTAGTGATCTTTGATTTTTACTGCCGTACAGGCAACTGCTGGCGAACCAGCAAGCAACAGATGGCAAGATACGATGAACGGTATAAGTTCACAGGCAAAGAAAGAGACTGGGAAACAGGCTACTATGCGTTTGGAGCGAGGTACTTGTGGTCGGAAGCTGGCACGTGGCTATCCGTTGATCCGTTAGCCGATAAGTACCCGAATATATCTCCTTACGCTTATTGTGGGTGGAATCCAGTAAAATTCGTTGATCCTGATGGCAAAGATGTCACATTAGCGGGGACAAATAAGACTAGAGACGGAACGTATGACGAAAATCTTCAGAGAATTGGAGACTAATTTAAATCTTCCCATAGAATTTTAAAATTTTACAATAATGAATGATAATTGGACCATAAATACATTTCCTATATTGAAAGAGAAAAATTATAGATGGAGCAACTCATGGACTTCCATGTCTGATATTGGTCGTGTATACCAAGGTAAAATATTCACATATAAAGAATACAAAAAAACCGAGCAGTCTTATATTAATTTCTTTGTCAAATTATTTAAGTATGTACATGCCCATAAAGTTAAAATTATTCAATTTAGCGATTTAAAATTCCCTGTCCGTGCAACTTACGATAGAAATGGAAAACTAAGAGAATGGTATGAGAAAATTGATAATAACATGTCTTTGTCTTTGGACGAAATACAATATGTAATTCCATTAATCCTCCGAGAAAATATATATGGTGTTTTGTATCATAAAAAGTCTAAGACATACATTCATTTTGGGTACGATTATTATGTTTATGTAAACAGTCCTCGTTTCTATTTCTTGCAGGGAGAGCAGGCTGTTTTTAACACCGATTTAGATCAATTGGCATCCCATAATGGCTTGTTTGTTGAGTATGAAGGTACTCGTATTACGCAGAAGATGGACGGAGAAGAATACGCCAAGTTTTTAGCGCAAGAATGCAATACTTAAAATACATGACCCATCAGCCGCGAGTGATCTTTGACCAAGAAAGTGAGATACGTACTCAACTATTCTGGGATGGTAATGGTAATTTATCTCAACTGATGAACTGCAAAATGGATTTTGTCCGTTTCCATGACTGGGACGATGAGAACCGTCTTAGAATGGTAGTGGACAACACGAACGCCGGCTTCTATGGCTATGATGCCAACGGAGACAGGGTGTATAAACTGACGGGGAGAAGCAGCATTACGCATATCAATGACGAAATATCAGATGCAACGGTTACGTACACGATGGTCTGTTCTCTCGGTCGGCTTAGGTTCCCCGCCTGCATTCCCTTTTCTTAACCAAGGGTACGGTTATCGTTCCGGTTTTTCAGACTGCCAAGGCAGTCCTACAGGTAACGAGAATGACTGCTGAACGACTGCTAATTTCACTTGCTCCTTTTTGCTTTACGCAAGCCTGCTCCTTTTTTCACTTGGTATTTTTAAGTAAGGGACAAGTAAGGGTAAAATAAGACTCAAATAAGAGGCAAGTAAGGGGTAACTCGTGGTTATTTATGATTTGAGCCGTCGTTCTCCTATTGTGGGGGTATTGTCGTCCTAAGGTGGTCGCGTGATGATCCCGTGATGGTCGGGAGATGATCCCGTGATGATCGCGTCGGCAACCCGATATTCTATGCCGGATGTATGTGACTTTCTACTCAATTCGTCTGCCCAGCACATCAAATACACCTTCTTCGGTCACGAACAACAACTGTCCGTTTCGGAGAATGACGGAGTAAGAACTTCTCTCGCTTTCGGTCTCTATACCGGTCGGTGTCTGCGCATCTTCAGATCGCCGTCATAACCCAAGGTTGCAAAATCGCCGACATAGACATGGATCGGTGTGCCTTGCGCATCTAATACGGAGAGCACGTACGTATAGCGCGAGGCTTCATCCAGTCCAGTCACTTTGAACGAAAGGGTGGAAGCATTGACCATTTGTCCATTTACCATTTGTTTATTTTTTCTGCCCGGAGCAGAGAAATTGATCCCCAGCAACTGCCCTCGGCTACCCAGCGTCAGTTTGCAGAAGACCGCTCCGTCCTTGTAAATATCGATCTGGTAAGACTGCGCCGCGCTGTCTGTCGGCCATGTGAAATCCGCCGTCGTCTCTGCCGCCTCCACCGTCACTTTCTTCTGTACCACTTCTTCGCCGTCCAGAGCCACAATGCGGAAACGGGACCAGTGTTGCGCAGCTCTGTATGCCGCGACGCTGCCGGACAGCACATGCACAACTGCCGTGTCCGGCACGCCGTCAAACGTAGCGTCGTAGATCAGCGGCGGCTGGGCGGCATAACAGGTGATGTCCTTCACCAGCGAGTCACCCAAGAAACAGTCCTGACCCAAAATAGACACGTTCTTGCCGATCACAATGGTCTCCAGATCGCTCCAATTAGCAAAAGTACTCATGCCCGTTGCTACCAGTTTGTCGTTCAGAACCAGATGTTTCGGGCTGGATGACAGAAGCAGTTGGTTGAACACACCATCACCTAACACATTGAGCGAAGATGGAAAAACCACCGTATCCAACGGACAATTTCCGAATGCATCATTGCCGATATTGGTCACCGAATTAGGGATTTTGATGGATCGTAACGACGAGCAGCCGTTAAACGCTTTCTGGGGAATAATCGTCAGTCCTGCCGGCAGTCTGACGGAGTCTAAGGCTCCGCAAAGGTTGCATAACTGCTCCGGAATCTCCTGCAGTCCGGACGGCAGAATGAGTTGTTTCAGCTTCTTGCAACCCGCAAAAGCACTTGCGCCGATACTCGTTACGCCTTCCGGAATGTTGATACTCTGCAACCAGGAGCAATTCGTAAAAGCACTCTCGCCGATTGTTTTTACCGTCTGAGGTAGAATAATCGTGTCGTTGTACATAAACTTGCACAACATCTTAGGAATATATTCCACCGAGTCGCCGAAGATGATATGGGTAAAATGGTTCTCTCCCGGCACGTCCGATTCATACCGGACGAAATCATCCGCGTGAATAGCCTCCCATACCATCACTTTGGAATCACTATTGTAGTTCTCCGACCCGAAAGCGCCCCAGCCCATCGTCTTGAAGGTCTTCGGGAAGAAGACCGTGTCGCCGATGTTGGTGCAATTATAGAAAGCCATATCCCCGATGGATTCGAGACAATCTGACCATCTGACCTTCTGCAAAGCGGTACAAAAAATGAACGCCTGGGTGTCAATCGTCTTGATTCCTTTGCCCAGATCAGCGCGGGTCATTCGGGTACATTCCTGAAAGGCATAGGCACCGATAGAGACCACGCTGTCCGGCAGAACGATCGACTGCAGGTTATAGCACCCGTGAAAAGCGTTCGCGCAGATCGAAGTCAGTCCTTCCGGGAAGGAGACGGTCTTCACATACTCCCTCGTCGGATAATTACTCAACGCGTCCGAGGTCATGGCTCCGCGGCCTTCGATCACCAGATGTCCGGTCCCCGAATCCAGCGTGTACGTCAACTCCGGTCCCACACTGCCGGTATAGACCGTTGCAAAACTCCTGCCGGCTACCAGAGCCAGACCCAAGATCAACCAAAAGCAACTCTTTTTCATATTCGTTATTCTTTTTATCAAATCCGGTGCAAAATTACTGCTTTTCGCGCACATACGCAAATTTTATAGTTGTACGATACTGATTTTATGTTATTCATAGTTTGTTGATAATCAACAACTCCTAAAAACGGTAGCCACAAATAGTTGTACGCGGTCATCGCCATACCTGCAAACAGCGGCATTTGTACTGGTCGGAGGAGGGGGCGACGGGGAAAAGAAGGGTCATGCGGATGCCGAAAAAGAGCATGTTGGCACGCGCTTTGGCTGCTTCGTCCGATGCGTAGATGTGGGTCAGACTTACCGAAAGGTATTGCGACCAATCGGCGGTGGTTCGGGGCGGAAGGTCTGAAGAAGCTGAAAGCATATTGATCATTCCGTACTCGGCGAAAAGACCAAGGCGGAGGAGAGGAGCGGGGGCAAAGGCGGAATGGGGGTTTAGGCGGGGGTTATAATGGGTGGGTTGGATGTTGAGACGGAAGGTGTAGCCCAGCTCGGCAGCGAGCCGCAGATCAAAGCGGTTGAGCATAAGGTTTTGGTAGGAGCGGACGGGTTCGAAGTCATGGTAGCCGTGGTTAGGCATGTCTTCAAACCATTCATAGTAACGTCCGTTATAGTCTCCGGCTGTGCGGAGGGCTGCTGTCTCACGCGCTTGGGCAGCCACAGCGACAGAGAACTTGAGTCCCGCCAGCAGATAGAAACCCGACCACGAACCGCCGACCATAAAGGGGATTGAGAGTTGGTGGAGGAAGAGTTGGTCTGACCTATTATCCAACAGACCGCGATACGTGACCGCCACTCCGCGAGTGTCAATCATATTCCGGTTAAGCCACTGACTATCAACCGATTGAATGGGACATTGGAGCGTATAATTGAGTCCCGTGTGGAGCAACAGATGGCCGTGTTGGTATTGGTATGCCACGCCTATCTCGCCTCCGCCGGAGAGTCGGGATTGCGTCTGCGGAAGGTCGTCAAGCGTTTGCACCAAGCCGCCGGTAAGAGCAGGTCCCACATAGTGCTGAGCAGAGAAAGGATGAAAATGAAAGATGAAAGGAAGGAGGCACAACATCCTAAAGGCTATATGTCGGAAAGAGGATCTCATCTTACAATCAGTTTATAGGTATGTTCTTTTTTGTTAGTTCTTGTGATCACGCGGGCTATATAGACGCCTGTTGCACCGGGCGCAAGGACGGAGGTGTCTCCGACGGTTAGGGCACAACGCAGGATCAGGCGTCCGAGCGCGTCGTAGATCCACATTTCCGCGTCTTCGGAGACATGGCATTGGATCACCTGCCGCGCATTGAGGATCGTCGGATAGAGACTGATGTCCGTTTGGAAAGTCGCAATCAGCGGACAAGTCATGGCTTGCGTTCCGTTGGCTTCGGTCAGCAACGCGCTGTACTCGCCGCCCATGATCAGCGGACGGTAGAGATAGGAATGGTTCTCTCCGGTTAGTGCTACCCCGTTTTCGAACCATTGGAACGCCGTGAAATCATATCCTCCGTTGAAATCGTGCGTGAGGATCGCCACCACATCATTCCACGCTTGCTCCATGACCGAAGCCGGATAGAGGAGCGTGAACGCAAAGGAAGTGGTATAGAGCGTTTGGGTGGAATGGATCAAACTTACTTCGCAGGTATAGGATCCTGCGCGTACACCGGCATGGGGAATCAAGATGTCAGCTTCTTTGGCATGGATATAGACGATGGAATCGCGCAAACCTGCTGCTTTGGCTTCGTCGGAGAAAGCGAACCGCACCGAATCCACGATCCGCGAAAGGGAGAGATGGAGCGTGAAGAAATCTCCGTCTCCGCAGCCGCCTTCCCATGACTCCTGCTCCACCGTGAGGCTATAGTCGATAGTGAGACTCAAGATGCGCAGACTGTCGCAGCCGTTGGACGCCACAAATCCGCGGATATGCTCGATGGAATCGGAGAAATATTCGTTCTCCCATTGTATAGAATCGCCATAATGGATGGTAGCAAAGGTGGTGTCTCTGTAATCCGGCAGCCAAGTCAGACGAACCGAGACGACACTGTCGCAGCCGTTGGCAGCGCGCATCGTAAGGGTGTAGTTATCCGGCTCGGAGAGTTTCTCGTTTCCTATCTCGCAATAGTCGCCCGGACAGAGGGTAATGGACGTGTCGTTATAGGCTTTGGGCAAGAGATCAAGGTAGAGCACAAGGGCTGTGTCGCACTCGGTGGGCGCCGAATGCCAGAGTGTGTCGTGGTACTCGCCCGGTTCTGTCAGTTCACGTCCATGCCATTCATAGACTTCTCCCGCGCAGAGCGAGACATGTTCCTCTTGGGGCACAATGCAACGCTCGTTGACGCCGATATACCATGTGACAATACTATCGCAGCCTGCAGCGTTGGTATAGACAAAACGGTACGTGCCGGATTCGGTGATATTTCCCAAAGGCGGCGGCAAAGGATCTCCGGCGGTGATGATAATAGAGAAATCCCTGAAACTGCGTCCGTCGGAGAGGTTCAGCCGATAGACGGCGTCGATGCCGGTGAGCGAGAACGCGGTGTCGTTATACACGCCCGGAACGGTATATTCGTGCCCGCGGAAGAGGATCGTGTCTTCGTGGCAGAGGACGGCGGACTCTTCCAAGATCGGGTACGAGAGGACCTTGAGATAGAGGATATAGGTTCTCGTACACTCGCACGCCAGAGAGAGGCTATGGGTATAAGTGCCTTCTTTACGCAGGGTCTGCCCGAAGAAAGTATAGGTCTCGCCCTGTTGGATCGTGTCATGGATGATGATCTGTTCGCCGTCGGCGGCATTGATGATAGCGAGGTGCATCTTATAGGTCAGACACTCCACCACATCGCGGTACTCGACCGTGTAGTTATAATACTGCGTCGGGTCCAGTCCGTCCATCGGCGGGATCGGATAGTCATAGTCCATGAAGCGGTAAGTGGGTTGCCAGCAGATGGTGTCATACATCTCCTGAACGGGTTCCACCAAGAGCAGCGTCAGTTGGATGATACTGTCGCAGCCGGCTTGGGATTGCAGCGTGTCGCGGTAGTTGCCGGATTCCCGATACCAGCGTCCATGCCATGAGACGGAGGTTCCGGCAAAAGCACGTATCGTGTCATAGAGGACGGAGGTGTCGTTGACCTGCAGGTGGATAGAGACGATCGAGTCGCAGCCTCCGGCGGAAGTGAGGGTCTGGGAATAGGTGCCCGTCTCCGTATAGGCAATGCCGTTCAGTGTGTAGCTCTCGCCTTCACAGAGGACTATGTTGAGCGACTCATGCAGTACGTCCGTCAGATGCAGCGTCGTGCGCGCCGTGTCTTTGTTATCCGGTCCGGTGACATACATCGTGACGAAATAGTCCCCGGGCGAGGCATAGCGGTGGGTCGGTTCGGGTGTGTCGCTCTCGTTGCCGTCGCCGAAATCCCAATGCACGGCGAGGTAGTCGATATTGGTGTTCGGACGGAAAGCAACGGGCTGCAGATAGCAGTACTCATCGTTATAATCCACCTCGCTGCGCGGCTTGCCGTTCACAACGATCAGACCGGTGAGCGGCGTTACCGCCTGACCCATATTATAGGCGTAACTCTCGCAGTAGCCTACTCCGTAAATATGTCCGATGAAACCGTCGGAAGTTGTAGCCAAGGTATGCGTGCCGTGCACCACGGGTATCTGCGCAAAACGGAGGGAGGAATTGCCGTTGAGAGGTTCAAAGAAAGAAGCTACGCTCTGTCCGTCCATGCGCATCGCCGCAGCTCCTGCAACCGTGGTGACCACATTGGCGTAATGGGTGCGCGACTCGTCGGTCTGGAAGGTAGCGAAGGTCAGTTCTTTGGTCCGCTGCTCCACGGGCGTAATATGCACCATTGAGGGATCGCCGGTCATGTTGTTATCCCTCGCGCCCTCCAGATAGAGATAGCACGCGGCGGCTTGGGAGGTCTCCACCCACTCGGAGCGGTCGGTGAGCCGCCACTCGTAGGACTCGCCGGTGTTGAGCGTAGCGACCAGCGCACCGTTGACGCGCACTTGGGTCTGATCCTCCGCCGCCGTGAGCATGACGCGGTCGCCGGATTGACCGGCAGTCTGGGTTACGGCAAACTGTCTGCCCCAGAGAATTACCGGCGTCTGCTGTTCTACTATATGGTCGCACCAAGGGTTACCGGTCGGCACATTGATACAGACATGTCCGCTGAAGACCGCAACAGGCTTGTCCGACACGATGCGCGAACCGGAGAAATCATTGCTGTTGTCCGCAGACATCACCTGGTAGGTCTCGCCGGCATTGAGAGTGACCGTGAACGGTACATTCTTCACCTTATTATCGCGTGTACGCGCATGAGGCGTGATCGTCAGGTTTGTCCCATCGGCGGTAGCGACAATACCGAACTCTTTGGGCATGAGGTTGTTTTCGTATATCTGGATGATATAGTCGTTGCTGAGCGCTTCGAGGGGCAGGACGATTGTGGCATCGTAGGTATGCGCCACAAAATTGGAGGCATAGAGCGAGATGGGCGCAGAGGAAGTGACCTTCAGTCCGCGCTGCTCCACGGTTTCGGAAGAATAGGTATAACCCTGGTCGTGCGGGATCGTGATCTCGGTTACTTGGTGCGCGAAAACATCCGATGAAACCGACCATCCGGTCTGCGGATTCGTGATCGTCAGCGAGGCATCCTGACGGGAGGAGGCGATCAGTTTGAGCGTCATCTCCGTCGAACCGACAGGCTGGCTGTAATTATTGAGGAACGTCACCCAGAACTCCGTTCCCTCGGTGGTCTGCAACGCCATGCAAGGGACGAAGGTACAAAGTACCAAGTACCAAGTGCATATTATTTTCCAGACGTTATTTGACATATTGCATATCTTTTATGGTTTGATTATTCGCTTTGTTTGCACCAGACGGACGGACCTGCCCATACCGCGCGGACCGACCCCGCACCCCGGTCCGGGTAACATGAGTTGCATACTATAGTCTTCGTACCCGCTCATGTTGGTACAGGAAGCCGTCCAATAGTACCCGTAACTCCCCACCCGTTCTACCAGATTATAGTGGCCGTTAAAATATCTGCTGCCTGCATAGGGAAGAAAGACCGCTCCTGCAGCTTCCATCTTACGCCACTCTGTCTCCGTATAAGAATTACTGTAGTTAAGCCCGAACGAGACATCGACGGGTTGCTCCCATTCATCCGGCAAAACGATTAATCCATTCATACCTTCAATACTTCCATAACCGTATAATTGTCGGGCATTTTCTCTGCTCTTGAACAGGTAATCCCACTCCTCGCGAGTCAAGGTACGCCACGTACCCGGTGCATCGGTGCCTATCTCGCACCAGACACCCCAGTCGTAGTTCGTACCGGCTATATTCTTATGTTCACCGGGGAAAGGTATCTTGGCATTCAGGCTTCCCCACGCAAACAAATCAATCCATCCGTCGTACGAGGAAGAGATATTGCCATTGGCGGAACCGATACACTCCCATTGGTTCGGAGCGAAACGCCAAGATCCGTTGGCAGTAGAACCGTCCGCACAACGATGTGTGCCCTGCGCGGCATTGTATTGCAGGTTTCCCGGCGCAAAGAGCACCTGGCAAGTGTCGCTGACGCGGAACAGCAGTTTGCCGATACAGAACAGTTCCGGCACTTGGTCTGCCAGTTCGTCCGGATACGCCAGACGCTCGGGATTCATCTGACGCTGGTTTTCCGCTACCTCCGTAGTGTTCCATGTCAGAAAAAGTTCCTGCGCCTCTGCCCGTCCGGTTGAAACCGTGAGGCAAGGGACGAAGGTACCAAGTACCAAGTACAAAGAGGATACTATTTTCCGGACGTTATTTGACATATTGAATAAGTCGCACGCAACTTTTACTCGTACGATAGGTGTTATTACGGTTGATATTATAGTAATAGGGGCTGAAGAATATGTCCACCGCACTCGTCGTAACAGGGGTGTTATTCAAACCCGTTGCCCCTGTAGCCGTCCAGTAATGGCCAAAAATAGCTAAATTCGGATTCGTAGGCGCAAACTGGTAGGTCTTGGGGAAGAAGACAGCTCCGTTCGCCTCCATCCGTTCCCATTCCTCCAGAGTATAGACATTCACGTCGTAGTCCTGCGGCAGCCCCGTCCAGCTCAGTCCATCCGGCAGGATCCACTCGTCTGGCAGGAGAACATGCCCTTCCACGCCATTCACGGTAGCCAGCCCTTGGAGCGAGTTACTGCGGGTAAGGACATCAAACTGCGCTTTCGTGATCGTACGCCATGTACCCGGAGCGTCGTCTCCAATCTGGTTATAGGCTCCCCAGTCGTAATAAGTGGTGTCTATATCGCCATGCGCCGCCGCGCCATTCACCAATCCCCATACGAAATCTGTATTACTGTTGCTCGTCAGCCAGGGCGTTTTGCCGTTGTAGCCGGAGGTGCCCCAGCTGAACTGGTCTATCCAGCCGGTGTAGTCCTCTCCACGCAAGTTATTATTGCATTTTTCTCCGTTGGAATCGAAGACATTTCCGTTTTCCGCATCGCCCACAAAGTCCCACTGGTGTTCGGCAAACCGCCAAGTGCCGGGTTGGGTCGTCCCGTCCGCACAGAGGTGCGTTCCTTCAGTGCTATATTGCAAGTTCCCCGGCGCAAAGCGGACATAACGTCCTCCGCCGACAGGGAAAGCGACGAGACGTTCTTTGATCTTGACGAGGCGGACGCTATAGCCGAACATACGTGAGTCTGCTTTCGAGACATGCGTCTCGTCGAAACTCAGTGACCAAGCCGTACTGCTCTGGGTATAAGTAATACCTGTAGAACTGCGGTAAACGCCTTGGTTTTGATTATAGGTAGTGCCGCGCACGCCAGCCAAAGGAAGGAACACGGCGCCGTTGCCCTCCATCTGCCGCCACTCGCGGATGGTATAAGAATTATCGTCCCAAGAAGTGGAGGCACCGCTG
The DNA here is from genome assembly GCA_902792535.1 of uncultured Bacteroidales bacterium. Lineage (GTDB taxonomy): Bacteria > Bacteroidota > Bacteroidia > Bacteroidales > Paludibacteraceae > Colicola. The sequence goes on along the minus strand of CADAZU010000031.1, from coordinate 19,330 downwards.
ACGAAAGTCAGTCCGTCCGGCAACTCCCATTCGTCCGGCAGCAGAATCATACCCGTTATGCCTGCCACTCTGCCGCGACCATAGTGTTCCTCAGCATTCTTTCTGCCTGTGAACAGGTATTCCCATTCGCTCCGGCTCAGCGTGTACCATGTGCCGGCAGAGTCGGTTGACCATACATTCTTAATATCGTTGTATTGTCCCCAGTCGCAGTATTTATAGTCGCCACTCATGCCGGTATTGGTGGACCGCCAGGAATCGACCGTGTACGATGTACTCCACGGATGATAGGCGGCTATGCCGCTGCCAGGCCAGTCGCTCGTAGCCCATCCGAAGAGGTCAATCCAACCTGTATACGTCTCGGAAATATTATAATTGTCCTGACCGATGAACTCCCATTGGTTCGGTGCAAAGCGCCATGTGCCCGGATGGATCGTACCATCCGCACAGCGGTGTGTGCCGAGAGAGGTCCATTGCAGGTTTCCCGGCGAGAACGCCACTTTGCGGGTTCCGCTGACAGAGAACAGACCGATCTCCTCCAAGTCGCCGTCGCAGTATATAACCGGCACCTCATCCTCCAAGGCTGTGGGATAGGCGAGGCGCTCGGGATTGGTCTTCTTGAGACTGTCCGGGACCTCCGTTGTGCCCCAGGTCAGAAGAAGCGGTTCTTTGGACTGGGCAAAGGACTGCAAAGAGATGCAGCAACAGAAAAATATGTGCAGGAAACGTCTCATAGGGTAATTCGCTGCAAAGGTACTATTATTTTTCGATATATGCAAATTAAAACGCTATCAATCATTGCAATGACATATTTTGTACGCCTGACGGTGGGGGTTATACGGCGCTATACGGTATGCGATCTTGATACCAAAATTAAAGGGGTGGCGGGAAGAGACGAGTCGTCGTCCCTGACGATAAGCGGAGACGACCGGCGTCATGATCCGATGGAGCGGAAAACCGTCGCGTGTGTCGGAGAGCATAAGGAGCGATATGCGGTCCGACGGATCGGCTGCGACGGAAGAGAGCGAATAGTCCAAATAGAGTCCGACGGAGAGGTAAGACCTGGTGCGCAGACCGGTGTGGACAGGGATGTCGTAGTTGATCTCCGCGGCAATCCAATAGTGAACAGGAGGCAGTTGGGTTACGCCGTTTTGCTCCTCTTGGAAAGAAGGCGATGCCGCCAGAGGATAGGAATTATAGACCCTGTTGTCTTGCTCCGGATAATAAACCGACAGGACTGCTTTCTCTGCTTTTTCGGTCCATCGGGACTGAAGCGGGAAGACGATCTTGGGTCCCAGATAGAACGCAAAATGATCTTTGGTGAGCGCCAGTTGCAGCGGAAAACCGACCGACCATGTGGTGTATGTCTCGCTCAAAAGCCCGATCGAGTAATCCACCTGCATTGGAGCGTTCTCCATATCAATGACCGAATAGGTGTCGGTATAGTCCGCCTGACTGAAGCCCATCCGGTGGCGGTCCAACGTAGCGGCAAGACGGAAACCGACCACATACGAGGAATGGTAGGCATAGCTGAGTTGGAATCCCGCATGCATATTCGGCGTCGGCGTGACATAGAGACATTGCGCACGATACGACGCCATACCAGCCCGAAGACCGGCTTCGAACAAATGCTCCGCAGAGGAAGGATGAAAATGAAAGATGAAAGGAAGAAGGAAGATCATCTTCATTGCAATATGTTTCATGGGATAGATATTTTTCATGGAATCAGTCTTTTTTCGGTCCATATAGCGTCGCCTTGCTCAAAGCGATAGAGATAGACGCCACGGGTGATTTGCTCTTCGGTCACCTCTTCTCCACGACCATTATAGATGTGCACATGAATGGGGATTTCTTCGATTTCATCGAGTAATTCCAGAATGTTTGACCAGATGATCTGGTCTCCGGTCAGGGTGACGCGCAGCTGGAAGACGCCATGCAGTTCATTCTGCTCCGCATAGTCGTCTCCGGTAGCACCCCAAACAGGCGCTTCGTCTTTGTACCACTGGAAAGCCAGCGGCATTTGCTCGGAGAACAAACGATGGAGCACCGTGTTGTCGCAGAGCAGCTGCCAGTTGTATTTATTGACGATAAGAGGATAGAGTCGCTCGCAATGGACGGTGTCCAAGGTGTATATATGCAGAATACTGTCGCATCCGCGGGGACTGAGTTCCATCACTTCGAGCACCGATGGATCGGCAAAGACCAAGCCATTCCAAGTGAAAGGCATGAGGGTGTCACAGACGACGGTGTCCTCCGGTGCATACTGCAAATCGTAGCAGCAGACCTCGGTTGCGAGTTTCCACGTCGTCTCCAGACTGTCGCAGCCTCGGCGGTCGTAAAGCATTGTTTTTTGCTCTCCCGGAGTCGTAAAAAGCAGTCCCCTCCACGTGAACGGCATAAGGGTGTCGCAGACGGTGGTGTCCATCTCGGCGAACTGCAGGTCGGGGCAGCAGATCTCCGTCTGCAGGTTGTATGTCACAAGCACACTATCGCACCCGTACTTATTATGATAAAGAATAGAGAAGGAGCGCGGCTCGGTCACCAAAGTGTCATGCCAGAGGAAGGGCATGAGGGTGTCACAGACGATGGTATCGACCTCGGCGAATTGCAGTTCCGGGCATGGCGGCGTACAGTCATTCACCGTGAGATGAAACGGTTCGCTCATCGCTCGGCAGTGGAGTTCTGTCTCTACATCAACGCCTTCCGAGGTAACGCAAAGGCGGTACCATCCGGTGTCGGACAGCTTGACGGAATCAAAAGAAAGCTCCTCACCCAAGGTGACATTGGTCCAGCCGTCACTATTGAACTGCAGGCTGTCCGTGGCATACTGCCAGAGGTAGTTATAGGGTGCTTTGAAACCGCCTTCTGCAGTCACTTCCGCCTCGAAAACATACGATGAATCCATACAAATCTCATGCTCCGAAAGGATGGACACTTCGGGTTTGCAGAGTCGGATCTCTATATCGTCCATTGCGAAATCATTACCTCCGGTTTTATGCTCATCATTGAAGATAGAGAGCCGGATGGAGCTGACTCCTTCGGGCACATGGAATGAAGCTCCGACGAGATGCCAGGGAGAAGACATGGTAATGGGTATTCCTGTTTGTCTATAGGATCTCGGAGCAGGCTCTATCGCTCCGGTGGATTGCTCCCAGATCGTGTCATTGGTCAATTCATCTTGGATCAAAAAACGCACTTTAGGGCGGGTAAAATCATGCCCGGGCTCCAGCACATTCGCCACATAGGCGGAGAAAGAGAGATCCAACTCATGGCAGACCGGGAACGTAGTGGAATAAAACGCATCATTTCCTCCGATTCCATCGACCTCCAAGAGGTAGCCGCGGGTATAGTCATTCGGATAAGTATGGTCGTCCTGGATAAACCATTGGGAATACATATTATCGGTAGTACTGGTATTGAGATTGTTCTGCCAGCCATGTTTGGCGACCACATAAAGTCCGCTATAAACCCGGGAGATCACATTAAAGACCTGCCTATAGCGAGTACTCATGGTCGTTAATCGATCCGGGCTGGTGATCGGATCGGAAGGGTCATTGCCGCCGAAGTCCTCACGGAAAAGTATTGTTCCCCGCGGACAGACTTCATCGGAGATCTCGTCAGGCCAAGGATTTCGGAAGGGCGTGCAGCCCCCTTCTATCTTCTCCATATAAACCGGCTCGCTGGAGATCCATTTGTCGGGTTGGTCCTCTTCTCCCAATCGCGCTGCCGACACTCGATACCAACCTTCTTGTAAGTTCGTAGGTCGCTGGGCATAGCCGTAGTTAGCGTCACTCGTTCTACCGATTTGGGTCCAGTTCGCGCCATCCACAGAGAACTCGAAGATATACCTATTGCCGGTACCGAACGAACCGTCATCCTCAAAGTCGATCAGGAACGAAATAAAAGGATTGGAAGTACAGAGCGCATCGGCAGTCGGTTTGATTTCGAGCCGCGGTGCTGCACATAAACGACCATTCATTGTGCCCAAAAAGCACAAAAATACAAGAAGATATGATTTAAATTTGCACATATGAAAAAATTGTGTTAATTTTGCAAGCGAAATACATTTTTAAATCCGGTGCAAAGGTACTGCTTTTTTATGAATGCCGCAAATTTTGCAGTTGTACGAGCCACGATATAGTGTTTCCTTAAAATACTGAAATTCAAATACTTAAAAAATATGCGCAGAAAAATAGTTGTACGGTTTTGGAAAGCCGCCTTTATAGGCTTGATTTTCTTGTTGCCGAGTTGCCGATTTTGGGGTTCGGAGAGCATAGAACGGCTGCAAGAGGCAGAGCGATATTATGCTTCCGGAACGTCCTCCAATCATGCCAGCCATTATGAGGAATCCACCTATTATCTGAAGCAGGCGGAAGATGCGCTACTACGGATAGCCCCGTCAGAACTGCGGCCGGAAGACCAGGCAAGGCGGAAGAGGCTGTTAGGATTGACTTGGTTTCATCTGGGGAACACCTCTGAGAGCGAGATGCTGTACGACATTGCGCAGGAGTATTACAAGAAATCCATTCCGATGTTAGACCCCGAAGAAGATGCGCTGTTTCTGACCTGCGCCTACCGGGACATAGCCCGCACCAATGCGATCATGGGAGGAAACGAGGACTCCACTCGTTTTTGGTTTCGAAAAGCAGCAGTTTTTGCCGATTCCATCGGGAATAAAATGCTGGCGGAAGACATTGCGGCATACTACTACCAATATTGCGAACCGGAGAATAAATCCGGGCTGCTGAATGCCTGTCGTACTTTGGCGGAGCAATATGGAGTGACCACCCGATATGCGGAGATCATAGGGATGTATCTGGCGAGCGGAGAGACCGATTCTGCTGCCTATTATTTGGAATATCTGCATCCCCAGGATTCGGCATATGCCTATTGGTTCGAGCAGAGTTATGTGTATTTCCAGAGCAAGATCCTATGGCGGCAGGGAAACGCAGAAGAAGCCTATGACGAATTGCTGGATTTGTACGACCGCAAGATAGAGGAGTTGCAGCGGGACGCCGGAGCACGGACGTATGCGCTGTCGCTGCACTATGACGTAGCAAGGGAGCAGCAGTTGGCAGAAGAGGCGCGACGCGAGCGGCAATGGCAACGAACGGTGTCCGTCATTCTAGTGTTATTACTAGCCCTCACAATCACCCTGACGGTCGTATTATGGCGGTACTGGCAGCAACGTCGGCGCGAGCAGAATGCGGCGATCGAAGCGCTTCAAGCCAAGTACAGACAGCAGTTGCAGCTGGCGCTGGAGCGGCTGCAGCAAAAAGTGAACCTGACACGCGAGATCGAGTTGCAACGGCTGCGAGGCAATGAAGTGGAGTTTCCGAAATGGCTGCAGACCTATCGCGACGAACAGCTGACGATGAACAAAGAGAGTATAGACGAGCTGATCCAATCGGTGGATGAAGCACTGGACGGAGCGATCAGCCGTTTGCGCAAGGAATATCCGCAACTGACCGAATCGGACATGCAGTTTGCAATCCTCAGTATTATCGGTGCTTCGGACAGCGACATGGGTATATTGCTGAACGTACAAAAACAGACCATTTACCACCGCCGCCAGATCGTCCGAAAGCATGTACATCCGGAGATCGAAGACATCGATGCATGGCTTCGGGCGTACGTGCTGCGCATAAATTTTCATTAAAAAAAACGCGCGCGCTTGCATATGTAAAAAAAAAGTTGTATCTTTGCACGCTTTTTCATGTTTAAACGAATACGATAACAGCATGAAACCCCGATACAACCAGCATAAAACCCCGATAAAACCCCGATTCAGTGGCAGAAAAAAATATAAACAAACGATAAAATATGGGACTTTTTTCTTTTACACAAGAGATTGCGATTGACCTTGGAACGGCGAACACGATCATTATGTGCGATGACAAGATCGTAGTGGATGAGCCTTCGGTAGTAGCTATCTCAATGGCGGACAACAAGATGGTTGCCGTCGGACGCAAGGCACAACAGATGATTGGTAAAGGCGGTAATATGATCCGTACGGTGCGTCCGTTGCGCGATGGTGTGATCGCTGACTTCTACGCTTGCGAGATGATGATTCGCGGAATGATCAAGATGATTCCGAAAAAGGCTCGTTTGTTCTCTCCGTCTATCCGCATGGTAGTTTGTATTCCGTCGGGTTCGACCGAAGTGGAGATCCGCGCGGTGCGCGACAGTTCGGAGCACGCAGGCGGTCGCGACATCTACATGATTTATGAGCCGATGGCGGCGGCTATCGGTATCGGTTTGGACGTTGAGAGCCCGGAGGGATGCATGATCGTAGATATAGGCGGTGGTACAACGGAGATCGCTGTGATCTCGCTCGGCGGTATCGTGTCCAACAAATCAATCAAGATTGCAGGCGATGATTTCAACCAAGATATTATCGAATACATGGGCCGCATGCATAACTTGCGCATCGACGAACCGACCGCAGAACGTATCAAAATCCAGGTGGGTTCCGCCCTGCCGGAGCTGGAGGATGCACCGGACGATTTCGTCGTTGTAGGTCCGAACAAAGTGACGGCACTGCCGATGTCCGTTCCGGTTAGTTATCAGGAGATAGCTCACTGCCTGGAGAAGAGCGTAAGCAAGATCGAAGGCGCTATTCTGCAAGCATTGGAGTCCACGCCGCCTGAGTTGTATTCGGATATCGTGAAACGCGGTATTTACCTGACCGGCGGCGGCGCGTTGCTGCACGGTTTGGCACGCCGTCTGACAGATAAGATCACTATTCCGTTCCACGTAGCCGATGATCCGTTGCACTCCGTGGCTCACGGTACAGGCGTAGCACTGAAAAACGTCAATAACTTCGGCTTCCTGCTGCGCTAAGCGATAGCAAAAGATGCAGACTCTGCTGAAAATACTGGTGCGTTACAGCAACTTCCTCGTGTTCATCGCCTTGGAAGTTGCTGCATTTATGCTGCTTAGTTGGAACAACGTCTATCCGCGGAGCAGTATCATGAGTACCGCCAACGACGCTATTGCATGGCAGCACGAGCAGATCAGCGAGATCAAATCGTATTTCAGTCTGCGCAGCCAGAACGAACAGTTGGCGGCAGAAAATGCTGCACTGCGCAACCAGATTTGCTCGATGGATTCGGCAAAAACAGGTGATACGTTCCATTACGTGCCCGCCAAAGTGGTACAGATGACGACCGACCGGCTGCATAACTACCTGACTATCAACCGAGGCAGCAAAGACGGTATCTACCGCGGTCAAGGTATCCGAAACGAAGACGGCGCAGTGGGTATTGTGCGGACAGTAGGCAGAAACTACAGCGTAGTACTGCCTATTATCAATACGCACACCAATCTCAGTTGCCGTTTTGCCAAAAACGACTATATCGGCACGCTGCAATGGGACGGCAAAGACAGCCGGTTTGCCCTATTGGCAGATGTAGCGGCGCACATGGTAGTCAACCCCGGAGACACGATCATAACAAGCGGATTAAGTCCCGTCTTCCCGGAAGGAATACCCGTTGGAATCGTGGAAAACAGCGTATTGAAGCAGGGGGATTCGTATTATACCATCCGCGTGCGGCTGAACACCAATTTCAAGCGGTTGAAATACGTAGAGGTAGTGCAGAACAGCGCGCAGAACGAATTGGAGGAACTGGAGCATGGATTGGACTAAACAGATAGGACGATATATTCTGGTGATGGCGCTGCAGGTGCTGCTGTTTGACCAACTGCAGTTACTGGGTGCATGCCATCCGTATATCTATGTGCTATGCTTGCTGATGATGCCGATCACATTGCCGCACAGCGTAGATATGATATTGGGTGCCGCCGCCGGAATAATCATGGATATTTTCTGCAATTCATTAGGCGTACATACCGCTGCTTGCATTCTGGTAATGTTCATCCGTCCCTACCTGATTGGCGCTATCGTAAGCGACAAAGACCGGTTGAACGAACAGATCAACCTGCATACGATCGGCATGGAGGCGCTGGTGAAATACGTGATAATAATGGTGCTGATTCATCATCTGACGATCTTCCTATTGGCAGCCTGGAGTTGGCACCATATAGGGTTTGTGGCACTCGAAACGATCGTTAGCAGTACGGTTACAATTCTTATTATAATAGGCTATAACGCCTTGAGATACAGATGATTAACGACAAGTTTTATAGACGCCGGTATGTGATCAGCGGCATTGCTGTTGGTGTGGTATTGGTGTATATAATTCGGTTGTTTTATCTCCAGGTCATTGATCAATCGACAAAGGACCAAGCGGACAACAACGCTTTGGTCAAACAGACTATTTACCCTTCCCGCGGTCTGATCTACGACCGCAATGGCGAGCTGCTGGTCTTCAATCAGCCTATCTACGAGATCACGATGACCATGCGTGACATGGGTACCAATTGGGACACGTTGGGTTTTTGCCGGTGTCTGCAGATCAGTCGGGAGGATTTTGACCACCGTCTGGAGGAGATCAAAGACAAACGCAAGAACCGCGGCTACTCCCGCTGGACTCCGCAAGTGTTCATGAGCCAGCTGAAGAAAGAAGATATTGCGACGCTGCAAGAGTCCCTATTCCTCTACCCCGGTATTCAGATTCAGAAGCGCACGCTGCGCGACTATACCTACAAAGCCGCAGCGCATGTGTTGGGTTCGGTTGGCGAAGTGAACCAAAACGATATTGACCGCGACAATTATTACACACGTGGCGACTATAGCGGTCGCGACGGACTGGAGCGGACATACGAGAAGCAACTGCGCGGGGAGAAAGGAATGGAGGTGCTCATGCGCGACTCGCGCGGGCGCATGCAAGGCAGTTACCAGAACGGCAATCTGGACAAAACAGCTGTAGCCGGTACCGATCTCTATACCACGCTGGACATTCATTTACAGATGTTAGCGGAAGAATTATTATGTGGAAAAATCGGCAGCGCAGTAGCGATAGAGCCTAAGACCGGCGAGATCCTTGCATTGGTATCCAATCCTGCGTGGAACCCCAGGGTATTGGTGGGAAAAGAGCGGAGCAAGAACTACAATGCTTTGCTCAATGATAAAACCAAACCGCTGCTGAACCGCGCTACGCAAGCCACCTATCCTCCCGGATCGACATTCAAGACCATTCAGGCACTCGTTTGTCTGGAGGAAGGCGGCATTACCCCTAACACCCTCTATCCTTGTTCCGGTCCGGGCAGCACGCCAATCAAATGCACCCACCACCATGGTTCGCCCGTGGCGCTGGACAAAGCGATCGAACAAAGCTGCAACCCCTATTTCTGGTGCGCCTTCCGCGATGTGTTGCAAAAAGACGGATATGGCAAGGAAAACGAGGATTTCCGCAAGCGGTATGAGATATGGCGAAACGACGTCATGACGTTCGGTCTAGGGCAGAAGTTCACCGACTCCGATGTAGGAGAACAGTCTTCCGGAAGTATCCCGAGCACCAAATATTTCGACCGATTTTACGGCAAGACGGGATGGAAAGCAATCACCATCCGCTCGCTCAGTATCGGTCAGGGAGAGATCCTGGTGACTCCGCTGCAACTGGCAAATCAGGCGGCAACGATAGCCAACGAGGGGTATTATATCTCCCCGCATTTGAATAGAAACGACTCCATGCTGACTCATCGGCATGATCTGAACATAGCGAAAAAGCACTTCGAGACCGTCAAAGACGGCATGCATCGAGTAATGGTATTTGGTACCGGTCGGCATTATGCCATCGATAGTCTAAACATGGCAGGCAAAACCGGTACGGCGCAGAACTCCCACGGCCGCGACCATGCTATCTTCATCGGTTTTGCTCCGGTGGACGATCCGAAGATCGCCGTAGCTGTGGTGGTAGAAAATGCCGGCTTTGGTGCTACTTGGGCAGCACCTATTGCCAGCATGATGATGGAGCAATATCTGACGGGCAACATGAAGCGCAAAGATTTAAAACAACGTATAGCCGGTAGTGTACTGAATGAGAGCGTCAAGAAATGGTAACATATTGCAGCATGTCGATTGGATAACAATCGGTCTTTTTCTAGCCTTAGTCATCTTTGGCTGGCTGAATATCTATGGCGCCAGCTATACGTTTGACCAAACCAGCATCTTCGATTTCTCCAACCGCGCCGGAAAACAGTTCGTTTGGATCATCGGATCCGTCGTTTTAGGCACTGTGTTGCTGCTTATCGACTATAAGACATACGATGTGCTGGCGTATTTCGCCTATGGCGCAATGCTACTGCTGCTCCTCGCCACGCCATTTCTGGCGCACGACATCAAAGGATCCATGTCCTGGATCTCGCTGGGTCCCGTGAGTCTGCAACCGGCGGAGTTTGCCAAATGCGTAGTGGCTCTGGCTATCGCCAAATACATGGGTCGGTACGACTACAAAATACGAACTTGGCGCGATCTCATCGTACCTTTTGCACTCATTGGAGTGCCGGCACTCATCATTATGGTGCTTCAGAAAGAGACCGGTTCGGCACTCGTTTTTGCTGCATTCCTGTTGGTATTCTATCGCCAAGGAATGAGCGGTTATGTCCTATGGATGGGTGTAGCCGCTGTGGCACTGTTTATTATCAGCATCCGTTGGGGCGGGCTGGCTTTGCCTTTAGGCACCGGTAGCGTCGGTATCTTGAGCTGTATGCTGTTACTGACAGCGGTAGAGATCTATTTCATCTGTAAGGAGCATAGGATGCGCTGGCAGCTACTGATCCTGACCGGTAGTGTTGCTGTCATTTATGGTATATGCCTGATCATCAATATCTGGGTAAACGTACCTTTCGACTGGATCTCTATGGGTGTCGTGGTCGCCTTGGCGCTATACACCGTGTTTGTCAGCGTTTACTGGCGCAAGTACATGCTACTGATCGTAGCGGCATTCAGCGTCTTCTGCATCGGGTATACCCAGGCTTGCGATTTCGTTTTCACCCATGTCCTGCAACCCCACCAACGGATCCGTATCGAGGTCTTGCTGGGTATGAAAGAGGATCCGGCGGGCGCAGGATATAACGTCAACCAGGCACGTATAGCCATCGGCTCAGGGCGTTTCTTCGGCAAAGGATACCTGAACGGAACACAGACCAAACTGCAGTTTGTGCCGGAGCAAGATACCGATTTCATCTTCTGTACCGTAGGCGAAGAATGGGGATTTGTGGGCTCATTAGGTGTGCTGCTGGTATATCTGTTCTTCATCCTGAGACTGATCGAGATCGCAGAGCGGCAGAGGAATGTGTCCACCCAGATCTACGCCTATGCCGTAGCCAGCATATTCCTATTCCACCTGACGATCAACGTAGGTATGGTATTGGGATTGCTGCCGGTGATCGGTATTCCGCTGCCTTTCTTCAGTTATGGAGGTAGTTCGTTATGGGGATTCACATTGCTGCTTTTTATCCTGCTCAGACTGGACGCAGCGCGTATGGAGCAATTGAGATAAACGATGTTTGTTACAGACCCAATAGGAATCATAGGAGAAGAAGAAGCGGCACGGATGCTGGAGAAGAAAGGTTTCCGCATCGTGGAGCGCAACTGGCGGATGGGACATCTGGAAGTGGACCTAATTGCCGAGAGCCGGAAGGAGATCGTGTTTGCGGAAGTCAAAGCACGCACTACCACCTACGGTGGTAAGATGCCGGAAGAATATGTGGACGAGAATAAGAAACGCAGAATAACAGTTGCCGCCAATGCGTATATCAAATATAGGAAAATCGAAAAAACACCGCGGTTTGACATCATTGGTGTATTGGTAAACCCGCAGACCAATGAGATCACGTATCGCAATCATTTGGAGAATGCTTTTCAGCCCGGACTCCGGACGATCAGTTCCGCCAGTTTTAGCGGCATTTGGAGATGGGCGCACAGAGGGAAAACAATAGGGAAAAAGAAATGAATTTTAAATACGACGTCATAGTAGTAGGAGCCGGACACGCAGGATGCGAAGCCGCCAGCGCCGCCGCACGGATGGGAAGCAAGACGCTACTCATCACAATGGACATGAATAAGATCGCACAGATGAGTTGCAATCCTGCTGTAGGCGGTATCGCCAAAGGACAGATAGTACGCGAGATCGATGCGCTCGGAGGACAGATGGGTATTGTGACTGACCACAGTGCTATCCAGTTCCGGCTGCTAAATCAAAGCAAAGGTCCGGCAATGTGGAGCCCACGGAGTCAGAGCGACAGAAAGCGGTTCATCGAAGAGTGGGTGCATACCCTCTCGCATACCGAAAACCTCTATTTATGGCAGGATATAGTGACTTCTCTTATTATCAAAGATAATAAGGTATGCGGTGTTAAGACCGCATTGGGTATTGAGATGAGTGCCGAAGCGGTTGTGTTGACCAACGGTACATTTCTGAACGGACTGATGCATTGCGGCAAGACACAGATCAAAGGCGGACGTACCTCCGAGCCGGCTTCTTATGGCATCACAGAGCAGTTAGTCTCGCTGGGTTTCAAAGCCGACCGCATGAAAACAGGCACACCGGCTCGTATCGATGCGCGATCTATTCATTTTGAAGAGTTGGTGCGTCAGGACGGAGACAACGATTGGCATCAATTTTCCTATCTGGACACTGTCCAAAGAGGATTAAAACAGATGCCTTGTTGGATCACATATACCAACCCGGACACACATGAAGCCCTACGTGCCGGATTAGCAGATTCTCCCCTTTTCAACGGACAAATCAAAAGCATCGGACCGCGTTACTGTCCAAGTATTGAGACTAAGATTGTGACCTTTGCGGATAAAGAAGCCCACCAGATCTTCTTGGAACCCGAAGGAGTAGATAGCAACGAGTATTACGTCAATGGTTTCTCCAGCAGTCTGCCATGGCAAGTGCAGTTAGCCGGATTAAAAACCATTAAGGGATTGGAAGATGTAGTGATGTATCGGCCGGGCTATGCGATAGAGTACGACTTCTTCGACCCCACCCAACTGCACCACACCTTAGAGACCAAACAGATTAAAAATCTGTTTTTTGCCGGTCAGATCAACGGCACGACGGGCTATGAAGAGGCGGCAGGTCAAGGATTGGTAGCTGGAGTGAATGCACATATTAACGTGCACGGAGGCGCTCCGTTCACCATGGGCAGAGACGAGAGTTACATCGGTGTACTGATAGACGATTTGGTTAATAAAGGAGTGGATGAACCCTATCGCATGTTCACCTCCAGAGCAGAATACCGAATCTTACTGCGCCAAGATAATGCGGACGAACGACTCACCGCTCGCAGTTATGAGATGGGATTAGCAGACGCTTATCGGTATAACTTACTGAAACAAAAACAAACAAGTTGCGCCGATTTCATCGGGTATATGCAGCAAACCACAGTGCGTAAAGGAACTATCGACGGTTGGCTGGAGAGTATCGGTAGTAGTGCCATGCATGAAGGATGCAAAATGAGTGATTTGGTATTACGTCCGCAGGTAGGGATCAAGGAGTTAGCAGAAGTCCTGCCCGAATTAAAGGTCAAGATGGCCGATTTGTCCGATGAGATCGTGGAGAGTTGTGAGATCCAGATCAAGTATGCAGGTTATATCAAACGCGAGCGACAAGAGGCTGCAAAACTGCAGCGGCTGGAACAGATCCGCATACCGGAGACTTTCAATTATGAAGAAGTGCAGAGTCTAAGCACCGAAGCGCGCCAGAAACTGAGCCGTATTCGTCCGCGTTCTATAGGCGAAGCCCAACGCATACCGGGCGTGAGTCCTAATGATATTAGTGTGTTATTGGTATTAATGGGACGATAAAATAGAACTTTTAGTTTGTAAACAAACTAACTTAGAATGTTTCACGTGGAACACGCAACGAATGAATAAATGGTAAATAACTAAATTGTAAATAATTTTATGACAGCAAAAGAAGTAATTGCAGCGATCCGCAATGTGCCTGATTTTCCGATCAAGGGTATTCAATTCAAAGACATTACTACTGCTTTGGCTAAGCCGGAGTGTCTGAAGTGGATGCGCGATGAGATTGTAAAACGCTACAAGGGTCTGGGTATTACACAAGTGGTAGGTATCGAGTCCAGGGGTTTTATATTGGCTCCGGCGGTGGCTATGGAGTTGGGGGCAGGGTTTGTGCCAATCCGTAAACCCAACAAACTGCCTGCAGAGACCGTGTCAGTAACTTACCAGAAGGAATATGGAGAAGACTCCATCCAGATGCACAAGGATGCATTGAAACCGGAGGATGTGGTGCTTATCCACGATGACATTCTGGCTACTGGCGGATCTATGGCGGCTGCTATCGAATTGGTGAAGAAGTTGGGTGTAAAGAAGATCTACGTTAATTGCATCATTGAATTAGAGGGTCTGAACGGAATGGAGTTTCTCAAAGGCAAGGCAGAAGACATTAACTGCCTGCTGAGCATTGAGGTGGATGAATGAGTGAAGGTTTAGGGAATGAGTGCTAAGAATGATCATATAGCCTTGTTATTAAAACGCATACCGGAGAGTCCGGGCGTGTACCAGTACTTCGATAAGGACGGGCAGATCATTTATGTGGGTAAAGCTAAGAACCTGCACCGGCGGGTGAATAGTTATTTCAACAAAGACCATCAATCCTCCAAGACGCGCCAGTTAGTAGCCCATATAGCGGACATACGGTACGTCGTAGTGGAGAGCGAGCAAGATGCTTTCCTGCTGGAGAACAATTTGATCAAGCAGTACAAGCCGCACTATAACATCTTACTCAAAGACGGTAAGTCCTACCCTTCTATCTGCATTACGAGAGAACCCTACCCCCGAATCTTCAAGACAAGGACGATCAATAAGAAAGCAGGGGAGTATTACGGTCCATACAGTTTCGGCAATACGGTGGATCTGGTATTGGAACTAATCCATAAACTATACCCTATACGTACCTGCAACATCCCGCTTTCTGCCGAATCCATCGAGAAAAACAAGGTTCGCGTCTGCCTCAAATACCATCTTCATAACTGCTGCGGTATATGCGAGATGAGACCGGGTAGCGAGCACTACCGGGAATGGATCGACCAGGCACGCAAGTTGATTAAAGGGGACGCGCACGAGATCGGTCGCCAACTAGAAGAAGAAATGTCGATGAAATCGGCAGAAATGAAGTATGAAGAGGCAGCAGAGATTAAGCGGAAGATAGAATTATTAGAGCAGTTCAAGAGCAAGACAATCATAACGAACACGCACGCCGGAGACATCGATGTATTCGGTTATGACGAGCAGGACGAGAAAGTATATATTTCTATGCTGCACGTACATAACGGCTCTATCGTACAGGGTCAGACGATCGAATACCGACGAAAGATGGAGGAAGAAAAAGAGGAGCTGCTGGCACTCGGAATGATAGAGCTACGAGAACGGCTGGAGAGTCGAACAAAAGAGGTGATTGTTCCGTTCATTCCGGAGGTTTTTGATGAGACGCTGCACCTGAATATAGCCGTTAGCGGAGACAAAAAGAAGCTGCTGGATCTGGCAATGCAGAACGTGCGGCAGTATAAGATGGATCGGCTCAAACAGGACGACAAGCTGAACCCCGAGCAGCGAGGAGTGAGGATCTTGACCGAGTTGCAACAGATGATGGGTCTCCCTACCCTGCCGCGGTGGATCGATTGTTTCGATAACTCCAATATACAAGGCACGAACGCGGTGGCAGGATGCGTGGTTTTCCGGATGGCGAAACCGAGCAAGAGCGACTATAAACGGTTTGAGATCAAGACCGTAGAGGGAGCGGATGATTATGGATCCATGCGCGAGGTGGTAAGGAGAAGGTACCAACACCTGATTGACGAAGGAGGACAGATGCCGGATCTGATCATCGCCGATGGAGGTCTCGGACAGATGCACGCGATTCGTGAGGCGATAGAGGATCAGCTGGGGCTAAGCATCCCCATCGCAGGTCTTAAGAAAAACGACAAACACCGGACACAGACGCTGCTCTATGGTTTTCCTCCGTCGGAGATCAGCATGCCGGTGACGAGCGAAGTGTTCCGACTGCTGACCGGCATCCAAGACGAAGTGCACCGATTCGCGATCACGTACCATAAATCGAAGCGCAGCAAGGCGCAGATTCATAGCCAACTCGATGATATACAAGGAGTTGGACCTGCAACCAAGCAAAAAATACTGCGTCATTTCGGGTCCGTGAAACGCGCTAGAACGGCGAAAAAGGAAGAGTGGATTGAATTGCTCGGAACCAACAGAGGATCAATGCTTTACGAGTATTTTCAGGCACAAATAACGCCCTGAGAATTAAATATTTTTAACGAAGATGAGTATTTATACGATAAAAAAGACAAAGGAAGAGCGTCTTTTCCTTCTCAACGAGCAGGGGGAGGAAGTGAGTCCGTTGGAGATCTTGAAGACGACGGAGCCGCATCGGGTGTATGCGTTCGACGGACAGATGGGTGCAGGCAAGACCACTTTCATCAAGTCGCTGTGCGAAGCGATGGGCACGATGGATGTGGTGAACAGCCCGACGTTCGCCATCGTCAATGTCTATGACGTGGAACAGCCGTATAGAGGCGAGGTCTATCATTTCGACTGCTACCGCCTGAAGGACATCCGCGAAGCGATTGATTTCGGCGCCGAGGAGTACCTCTACTCCGGCAACTACTGTTTCATCGAATGGCCGGAGATGATTGAGGCGCTGTTGCCGGAGGACACCGTGCATGTGAAGATCGTGCCACAGGAGAATGGCGACCGAAAATTGGAAGTGAATGAGTGAGTGAAATTATGATAGAAGTACAAGACATACATAAATCGTTCGGTGCGCTGGAGGTGCTGAAGGGGGTAAACCTGCGTGTCAAGAAAGGTGAGATCGTCGCTATCGTCGGCAAGTCCGGCGCAGGCAAGACCACCCTACTCCAGATCATCGGCACGCTAGACCGCCCTACCCGCGGCAAGGTAATGATTGAGGGCAACGATGTGTTTGCGCTCAATGACAGAGAGTTGGCGGCTTTTCGCAATAAACATATCGGTTTTATCTTCCAGTTCCACCAGCTCTTGCCGGAGTTCACGGCGCTGGAGAACGTCTGTATCCCGGCGATGATTGCGCGTGAGAAAGAATCGGAGTACCGTCCTCGCGCGGAGAAGTTGCTGACGGATCTTGGTCTCAAGGAACGCATGGGGCACAAGCCGAACGAGCTGTCCGGCGGCGAGAAACAGCGTGTAGCGGCAGCACGGGCGCTCATGATGCACCCCGATATTATTCTGGCGGACGAGCCTACCGGCAGTCTGGACGAGAAGAACAAGAAGGAGTTGAGCGACTTGCTCTTGCAGTTGCGACGGAAATATGGCGAGACGATCCTCCTCGTCACCCACGACAAAGAGTTAGCTGGCATTGCCGACCGCGTGATTGAGATCAAAGACGGAGCAATGACCGACCGATGACCGAGAGAAGACCGAGACAAGACCGAGACAAAAAATAAATCAAATGAGAAACAAATACCTGCAAACTCTGGTTTTATTATGCACACTTGCCTTTATCTCCTGCCATCGCGGTAGAACTTATTTCCCGAAGGAGATAGAGCCGCAAGAAGTGGAGATAGTGCGGTTTGACAAGGCGCTGATGAACGTGCACGAAGCGACGGTGGCGCAGGACATACGCGTCTTGTACGACGAGTATCCAGTCTTTATGCCGCTTTGGGTCGAAGATATATTGGGTATTCCGAGTGCGGACACGGCGTACCTGGAGCAGGCGTTGCCGGCATTTCTGAACGACACGCTGTATGGGTTCAAAGCCACCAACGCCCGCGAGCAAACTCTCTTCGCCGACGTGAGCGACATAGAGCGGTCTTTGGGCAAGGCGTTCGGGCGCATTCAGTGGCTCTATCCGGAAACGGAGATCCCCACCCTGTATCTCTTCGTTTCGGGTTTCCAAACGCCTATCTATTTCGGCGAGGAACTGGTCGGCATCGGCGCGGACATGTACCTCGGCAGCGACTATGAGTACTACAACCGCGTCGTGTATGAGTACCAGAAACAGACGATGCGCAAGGAGTGTATTCCGGTCGATGTCGTCTCCGCCTTCCTCTTCCGCACACTACCCTATACAAGCGCCAAAAGCCGCCTCCTGGACCAGATGATCTACCGCGGCAAGGTGATGTACCTCACCTCGCAGATCTTCGACGAACTGCCCGGATATGAGGTCATGGGCTGGACCAAAGAGCAATGGGAATGGTGTGTCCGGAATGAGCGGGAGATATGGCACTTGGTGATGGACAAAAGGGACCTCTTCAAGACCGAGAATCTGATCCTGACGGGCTACCTCAACGACGGACCATTCACTTCGGAGATCTCCCAGGACGCACCGGGAAGGCTCGGTATATGGCTCGGATGGCGCATCGCAGAGAGCTATATGGCGCATAACGAAGCGGTCACCTTGCAGGACCTGATGGCGGAGGGCGATGCACAAAAGATTTTGGAAGAAAGTTATTATAAACCATGAGTGAGTTACCGAATAATCCGCATATGCTGGTCTCGGCGGTCAACATGCTGCTGCGGGACGATGAGTTTGAGACCCTGGAGGACCTCTGCGCCTCTTTCGGCCGCGATCCGGAGGAGATGAAGGAGTTCCTGCGGCAGAGCGGCTATGAGTATAACGTGGAACAAAAGCAATTCAAATGAACAGAACAGATTTTCCAATATTGAAAGAGACCGTACACAAGCGTCAGCTGGTGTACCTTGATAATGCGGCAACGAGCCAGAAACCGCAGTCGGTGATAGACGCCATCGCGGAGGCTTATACGCATTGGAACAGCAATATCCACCGCGGCGTACACCATCTGAGCCAGATCGCTACCTCCCACCACGAGGCAGCACGGCAAGCCGTGGCGGACTTCATCGGGGCAAAAAGCTCCGACGAGATCTCTTCACCAAAGGCACGACCGACAGTCTCAACGCGCTGGCGTTCTCCTTTGGAGAAGCTTTTATCCAAGAGGGCGACGAGATCATCGTGAGCGGAGTAGAGCATCATCCCGAAGTGGCGATCCAGCAACTGATGGCGGAAGGAGATGCACAGAAGATATTGGAAGATAGTTATTATAAACCATAAGAAAACATGCGAAAACATTGGATAGATAATTTGCGTTGGGTGACCGTACTGTTGGTACTCTTTTACCATGTTATTTACTACTATAACGGCAAAGGTGTAGTAGGCGGAATAGGTGGTTTCGGAGGTCCTCAGTACCAAGATGGAATCATGTATCTGCTCTATCCTTGGTTTATGCCTCTTTTGTTCTTGCTGGCAGGTATCAGTGCCCGGTACGCATTGGATGCTCATTCGGGGAAAGAGTGGTTCAAAAGTCGCACCCGCAAGTTATTAGTGCCTGCTACAATAGGATTATTTGTTTTTCAATGGATCGCCGGTTATTTCAACACGCATAC